>CBIHRJ010000017.1:0-76200 GCA_966212445.1 uncultured Noviherbaspirillum sp.
ACCGCTGACCTCTTGCATGCCATGCAAGCGCTCTCCCAGCTGAGCTATACCCCCCGTGCGAAGAAACGAGAGTATAGCAAAGATTTTTCTCCCGTGTAAATCCTCTTTCGGAAAATTATCCGAGATTCTTTTCCAGTCGCGCCAGAACCACATCGCGACCGAACAATTCCAGCACGGCATCGATTCCGGGCGTCTGCAACTGGCCGGTAACGAACAGGCGCAAAGGCATCGCGAGTTGCGGCATTTTCAGCTTGTGGGCAACCAATACCTCCTTCATTGCCGCCGACAGTGCCGCTTTGGTCCATTCGACCGTCTTGCACTGCTCCGCGAATTGCGCCAGCGCCGGCTTCACCGCGTCGGTCACGTGCTGCGCAACCAGTACGGCATCGGGCGCCGGCTGGCGATAGAACAGCATCGCGGCGTCGGCCAGTTCATTGATTGTGTTCGCGCGCTCCTTCATCAATGCAATCACCGGCTCCAGTTCGGGTGCGCCGTCGAATTGCGCGCCTTCCCGCTCCAGCACCGGACGCACCAGCGTCGCCAGCCGCGTATTGTCGGCTTGCTTGATGTAGTGATTATTGAGCCAGGCAAGCTTTTCCGGGTTGAACTGCGCCGGCGACTTCGACAGGTGGTCAAGGTCGAACCATGCACAAAACTGTTCCATCGAAAAAATCTCTTCGTCGCCATGGCTCCAGCCGAGACGCGCCAGGTAATTGAGCATCGCTTCCGGCAGGTAGCCCTGCGCCGGATATTCCATCACGCTGACCGCGCCGTGCCGCTTCGACAGCTTTTCGCCGTCGGCGCCGAGAATCATCGGCACGTGGCCGTATTCCGGCAGCGGCGCACCAAGCGCGCGCAGGATGTTGATCTGGCGCGGCGTATTGTTCACATGATCGTCGCCGCGGATCACATGGGTGATCTGCATGTCCCAGTCGTCGATGGCGACGCAGAAGTTGTAGGTCGGCGTGCCGTCCGGGCGGGCGATCACCAGGTCGTCCAGTTCGCGATTGGAAATCGTGATCTGCCCCTTCACCACGTCGTTCCAGGTCACGTCACCGTCCAGCGGATTCTTGAAGCGCACCACCGGCTTGCGGCCTTCCGGCACCGGCGGCAGGGTCTTGCCCGGTTCGGGACGCCAGGTACCGTCGTAGCGCGGCTTTTCGCCGGCGGCGCGCTGGCGCTCGCGCATCGCTTCCACCTCTTCCGGCGACGAATAGCAATGGTAGGCGGTGCCGGCTGCCAGCATTTGCGCGACGACTTCGCGATAGCGCTCCATGCGCTTCATCTGGTAAAACGGGCCTTCGTCGTGATGCAGGCCAAGCCAATTCATGCCATCGAGAATCGCCTGCACCGCTTCCGGCGTCGAGCGTTCGAGGTCGGTGTCTTCGATGCGCAGGATGAAGGTGCCGCCGAAACGGCGGGCATAAGCCCAGGAAAACAGCGCGGTGCGGGCGCCGCCGAGGTGAAGATAGCCGGTCGGGCTGGGAGCAAAACGGGTGCGGACAATCATGGCGGGTCAAATAAAAACGGCCTTGGTGCGCCAAAGCCGTGGTGAGTCAAAAGGGTTGAAAAAACGGCAGACAGTAACGCCGCCGCCCTCACCCCCAACCCCTCTCCCGCCTGCGGTAGAGGGGAGCGTCATGACGGCCAAGGCTTCAGCCCTGGCCGTAAAAATAATGGAAGACGCTATTTTACCCTGTCGGTAACAGGGTTCAAAACGGCCAACAATATCAGTCGTTCTTGATGACGATGTTCGGAAACTTGCTGGTCATGTCCTTTGCCTTTTCCGCCACCTTGACCGCGACCTTGCGCGCAATCGCCTTGTAGATGCCAGCAACCTGCCCGTCCGGGTCGGCCACCACCGTCGGCTTGCCGGAATCGGTCTGCTCCCGGATCGCCATGGTCAGCGGCAACGCGCCGAGGAAATCGACGCCGTACTCGGTGCACATCTTCTCGCCCCCGCCTTGGCCGAAGATCGGCTCCGCATGGCCACAGTTGGAGCAGATGTGCATGCTCATGTTTTCGACGATGCCGAGGATGGGGATGCCGACCTTTTCGAACATTTTCAAGCCCTTGCGCGCATCCAGCAGCGCGATGTCCTGCGGCGTGGTAACGATCACCGCGCCGGTCACCGGCACTTTTTGCGAGAGCGTGAGCTGGATGTCGCCGGTGCCGGGCGGCATGTCGACGATCAGGTAGTCGAGGTCGCGCCAGTTGGTTTGTTCGAGAAGTTGCTGCAAGGCTTGCGTGACCATCGGACCGCGCCATACCATCGGCTGATCAGGATCGATCATGAAGCCGATCGAGGACACTTGCAGGCCGTGGTTTTCCAGCGGTTCCATGGTCTTGCCGTCGCGCGATTCGGGCTGACCGGAAATGCCCATCATCATCGGTTGCGAGGGGCCGTAGATGTCGGCATCAAGGATGCCGACTTGCGCACCTTCGGCAGCGAGCGCTAGCGCCAGGTTGGCGGCGGTGGTTGACTTGCCGACACCGCCCTTGCCGGAAGCGACGGCGATGATGTTCTTGACGTTGGACATCAGCTTGACGCCACGCTGCGCCGTATGCGCGACGACCTTTGAGTAAACGTTCGCTTCCACGCCGGTCGCCCCGGCTGCGCGCACCGCGTTGACGACCGCCGCCCGAATGGCGTCGATCTGGCTTTTCGCCGGATAGCCGAGTTCGACGTCGAACGCGACGTCCGCGCCGCTGACCTGGATGTTCTTGACGGATTTGCCGGACACCAGATCCTTGCCGGTATTCGGATCGACGACCTGCGACAGCGCCGCCTTGGCGGCCTCAACGGTGATGCTCATTGTTTCTCCTGATAGTGATGCGGTAGTCTAAACCAAGTGCCTGAATTATTGCCTTGAAATCAAGCGGAAACGGTAACGCGAACGGCCCGAATGCTCGCGGTTTGACAGCAGATCCCTGCGATAAGCGCCCCCGCGCTGCTAAAATGAGCGTTTTCTTTCGATAAGCATTGCCAAATGAGCACCACACCGCACCGCAAGCTGTTTGTCACCACTGCCCTGCCCTACGCCAACGGCGCATTCCACATCGGCCACATCATGGAATATATCCAGGCCGACATCTGGGTACGGTATCAGCGGATGCAGGGCAATGAGGTGCATTTCGTCGGCGCCGATGACGCGCACGGCACGCCGATCATGATCGCCGCGGAAAAGGCCGGGCTGACGCCGCAGGAATTCGTTGCAAAGATCGCAGCCGGCCGCCAGCAGTACCTGGACGGCTTCCACATCTCGTTCGACAACTGGCATTCCACGGATTCCCCCGAGAACACGGAACTGTCGCAGAGCATCTACCTGCGGCTGAAGGAAGCGGGCCTGATCGTGACCCGTGTGGTCGAGCGCTTTTTCGACCCGGTCAAGGGTATGTTCCTTGCGGACCGCAACATCAAGGGCGAGTGCCCGAAGTGCGGCGCCAAGGACCAGTACGGCGACAACTGCGAAGTGTGTGGCGCCGCCTACGAACCGACCGAACTGAAGAATCCGTACTCGGCGCTGACCGGCGCGACGCCGGTGATGAAGCCGTCCGAGCAATACTTCTTCAAGCTGTCCGACCAGCGCTGCGTGGCATTCCTGCAGGAATGGCTGAATTCCCCCGGCCGCCTGCAGCCTGAAATGGTCAACAAGGTGAGCGAATGGCTCGGCAATGACGGCAAGGACCTCGCCGACTGGGACATCTCGCGCGACGCGCCCTATTTCGGCATTCCGATCCCGGATGCGCCGGGCAAGTATTTCTATGTGTGGCTGGACGCACCGGTCGGTTACCTGGCGAGCCTGAAGAATTACTTCGACAAGAAAGGCATCGATTACGATGCCTTCCTGAAGGATCCGGCAACCGAGCAGGTGCATTTCATCGGCAAGGACATCGTGTCCTTCCATCTGCTGTTCTGGCCGGCAATGCTCAAGTTTTCCGGCCACCCGGTGATTGACAAGCTGAAGGTGAACGTGCACGGCCACCTGACCGTGAACGGCGAAAAGATGAGCAAATCGCGTGGCACCGGCATTTCGCCGCTGCGCTACCTGGATATCAAGATGAATCCGGAATGGCTGCGCTACTACATCGCCTACAAGCTCAATTCCAAGGTCGAGGACATCGATTTCAATGGCGAGGACTTCGTCGCCAAGATCAATTCCGACCTGATCGGCAAGTACGTCAATATCGCCAGCCGCGCCGCAGGATTCATTACCAAGCGTTTCGGCGGCAAGTTGAGCAACTCCCTGACCGGCGACGATGCGATGAGCTGGCGCCTGCGTTTCGGTGAACAGGAAGCGCTGATCAAGGAAGCGTTCGAATCGCGCGAGTACGGCAAGGCGATCCGACTGGTGATGTCGCTGGCGGACGAGGTCAACCAGTACGTCGACACCAAGAAGCCGTGGGAACTGGCGAAGGATGCGGCCAACAACCAGGAATTGCAGGATGTCTGCAGCAACCTGCTGCGCTCCTTCTACTGCCTGACGATTTACCTGGCGCCGATCCTGCCGGAGGTGGCGCGCAAGGTGTCGACGCTGTTCGGCATCGAGCGGGATCTGGTGTGGTCGGATTTGCAGAACCTGCCGGGGGCGATCGGGACGTTCGAGCATTTGATGACTCGGGTGGATCCGAAGATGGTGGAGGCGTTGTTTGAAGTGCCAGAGCAGGCGGCTGGTTCGGCCTCCGCACCCCCATCCCAGCCTTCCCCCTCAGAGGGGGAAGGGGTAGACGGCGGGGCGATAGAAGCACTCGCCCCGGAGATTAAGATTGACGACTTCGCCAAGATCGACTTGCGTATCGCCCGCATCGTCAACTGCGAACACGTCGAAGGCTCGGACAAGCTGCTGCGCCTGACGCTGGACGTAGGCGAAGGCCGTCATCGCAACGTGTTCTCGGGCATCAAGTCCGCCTACAAGCCGGAAGACCTTGTCGGCAAATTGACCGTCATGGTCGCCAACCTGGCGCCGCGCAAGATGAAGTTCGGGATTTCGGAAGGCATGGTGCTGGCCGCTTCCGGCGCCGACGAAAAGGCGAATCCCGGGCTGTATGTGCTGAATCCATGGCCCGGTGCGGAACCGGGCATGCGGGTGCGCTGATCATGTCCCCCGACAGTAGTAGTCCGCGAAGTACGGCTTCCCTGAACATCCTGGTTCGGGAAGCCGGTCTTGAAGATATAGAACTGATTGCCGAACTGACTCGTGCCGCATGGTCCGGCAAGGTCGCGGCCAGATCGAGCGGTCATCGTGAAACACCTGCGCGCGTACGCGATGATCTGCAGCAGGGCGGCGGCTTTATCCTGTTGCGCGATGAGCAGCCCGTCGGCTCGGTGCGCTGGGCACCGGTCGAAGGCGAACCGCAAGTCTGGGAAATCATGCGCATGGGCGTACTTCCCTCTCACCGCGGCGAACACCTGTCGCAACACCTGCTGGAAGCGGTCATCCATTGCGCACAGGAATCCGGCGTGAACGAATTGCGCCTCGGGGTACGTGCAGACCAGGAAAGACTGCTCGACCTGTATGCGGCGTACGGCTTCGAACTGGCTCCCGAACTGGAGTACACGCATGCCAACCCGCTCGAACCGGCGCCCACGGTTATGCGCAGGATCCTGGGTTACTGACCGGCTGTCACGCAAGAATCCCGCACTTTGCCTTGCATATCTCTGGCGTCTTGCCCTCGCCGGGAGCACAATATTGCGTACGCAAAACAGATACTGCAACCGGCCGCTTCACGGCGGCAGGTAACGCAGAACATCAACGGAACCGCCTGGGGACAAAGACCGCATGAATCTTTCGAACTTCAGCTTTCGCCCCAGGATCGTTGACGCACTCAAGGATTACGACCGCACCAGGCTTGCGCAGGACATAAGCGCCGGTCTCACTGTCGGCGTGGTGGCGTTGCCGTTGGCAATGGCGTTTGCGATTGCCTCGGGCGTCAAGCCGGAAGCCGGCATCTTTACCGCCATCATTGCCGGCTTCCTGATTTCCGCGCTGGGCGGATCGCGGGTGCAGATCGGCGGACCGGCCGGTGCCTTCATCGTCATCATCTACGGCATCATCGAAAAATACGGCCTGGCAAACCTGCTGATTTCCACCATCTGCGCCGGCATGCTGCTGTTTGCGATGGGCATGTTCCGCCTCGGCACACTGATCCGTTATATCCCGGTACCGATCGTGATCGGCTTCACCAACGGCATCGCGGTACTGATCGCACTGTCGCAAATGAAGGATTTCTTCGGACTCGACATTGCCAAAATGCCGGGTGATTTCTTCGCCCAGATCAAGGTGCTGATTGCCCATGCCGGCACCGTCAATCCGGTGGCGCTGGCGATTGCGGTAACGTCGCTCGTCATCATGTTCAGTTGGCCGGCGGTGTTCCGGATCAGGATCGCCCGGGATCCGGTCAAGTACCTGCGTCTTGTGCACTGGCTCAAACCGGTGCCCAGCCCCATTGTGGTCCTGGTGCTGGGCACTGCGGCGGTCAGTATGTTCGGCCTCCCGGTAGAAACCATCGGCACCAGGTTCGGCGGCGTGCCGCAGGGCTTGCCGGAATTCAGTTTGCCCACCTTCAGCTGGGGATTGGTGAAGCAACTGTTTCCGCCAATCGTGACGATTGCATTGCTGGGCGCCATCGAGTCCCTGCTGTGCGCACGCGTCGCGGACAACCTGACCGGCGACCGCCATGATCCGAACCAGGAATTGATGGCGCAGGGCGTCGCCAATTTCGTCACACCGTTTTTTGGCGGCCTTCCCGCCACCGGCACCATCGCACGCACGGTGACCAACATCCGCACCGGCGCAACATCGCCGGTGGCAGGCCTCGTCCATTCGCTGACGCTGCTGATCGTCGTGCTGGCCGCGGCGCCGCTGGCGAAAAACGTGCCGCTGGCGGCGCTGGCGGCAATCCTGCTGCATGTGGCGTTCAACATGGGCGAATGGCACGAGTTCATACGGCTGGTGCATTTTTCACTGAACTACCGCGTCCTGCTGGTCGCGACCTTCGCGCTCACGGTCATCCTCGACCTGACCGTGGCGGTCGAAGTCGGCCTGGTGCTCGCCTGCATCTTCTTCATTTACCGCGTCTCCAGCCTCACCCGCATCGAGCCCGTGCCGGCCGATGCACTGCCGGTACAGCCGGCAGAAGGTGTCGCCGTCTACTCGATTTTCGGGTCGCTGTTTTTCGGCGCCGTGGGAAAGATGGAAGTACTGACCGCGCCGGGCACCATCCCCCGCAAGGCGATGGTCTTGAAGATGCATCAGTTGATCAATCTCGACACGACAGGCCTCGATGCACTGGAGACGGTGCACAAGACCCTGCGGAAGCACGGCTGCAGCCTGATCCTGTGCGGCCCGAACCATCAGCCGCTCAGCCTGATGACCCGCACCGGTTTTCTCGACAGGCTGGGCCGGGAGAATTGCGTGGAAGATCTGGCGCGTGCAGTGTCGCGCGCCAATGACGGTTAAGCCCGGAATGCGGTGAGACCGAACGCCGCCATTGCGGCCGCTACGGCACGCTCATGCGGCACCGGCTTCATACCGCACGAACGCATCATCAAGGATCGATGCCAGTTCGCCCTCGGTCCAGGGCTGTTGCAGGAACTTGTAGACGTTGCCGTAGTTGATCGCATCGGCTGCGAGCGCAATATCCGCAGGCGCACTGAGCATGATACGCACCGTCTGCGGATACATCTGCCGGATACGGCGAAAGAATTCGACGCATCCCATGTCCGTCACCCTGTGATCGCACAGGACCACACCCACTTCATGGCCGGCGAGCAGGTCGAAAGCGCTGCAGGCGTCATGCGCCTGCAGCAGGCGGTAGCCCGCAAAACGGGATACACCGTCCAGGGTGCGCCGGCTGCCGCCCTCGCGGTCGACCAGCAACAGCGTGCGTCCCGGTTGCCTGCGCCCTATGCTGTCGACCGGGAGCATGCGGTTTTCGCGCAGCAGTGCGGTGCAGAGATCGACCGGCAACGCGGGACTAAAGTAGTCGCCCTGCATCTCGTCGCAGCCGCGATCGGCCAGCAGCGCGAGCTGGCTGCCGCTTTCCGCTCCTTCGGCCGTCACCTTCAGCCGCAATCGATGCGCCATCCCGATCACCGCATCGGCGACCACCAGATCGTCCGGATGGCTTTGTATGTCGCGCAGGAAGCTCTGGTCGAGCTTGATCCGGTCGACCGGAAAACGCTTCAGGTAGCCGAGATTGGAAAAGCCGGTGCCGAAATCGTCGATCGCCAGGCCAACACCGATATCCTTGAGCGTCCGCAGGATGTCGATTGCGGCGACAGGTTCCTGCATCAGCAGCGATTCCGTCAAATCGAGTTCCAGTTGTTCCGCCGCGACATCGAATTCCTGCAATGCCGTGGCAACGGTCTGGACAAAATCCGCCTGCAGGAATTGCGCACGGGAGATATTGACGCCGATCGGCATGCGCCGGATGCCCTGCGCCTCCCAGCGCTTGTGCTGCGCACAGGCTGCGCGCAGCACCCATTCGCCGATCTGCTCGATCAATCCCGCGTCTTCGGCAACCGGGATGAAGTGCAGCGGCGGCAGCAAGCCCAGCTCCGGGTGCTGCCATCGGATCAGCGCCTCGAGCCCGGTCACGCGGCCGGTGCGCAAGTCGATCCGAGGCTGGTAATGCAACACGAATTCATTGCCTTCCAATGCACGGCGCAGCCCTTTTTCAAGGGTCATGCGCTCATTGATGCGCGCATTGAGCTCGCTGGTGTAGAACTGGAAGTTGTTGCGGCCGAGTTCCTTGGCGCGATACATCGCGGTATCGGCATTGCGCAGCAAGGTATCGACATCGCATCCGTCCTGCGGATAGCAGGCAAATCCGACACTGCAGCTCGGGCTGACCATGTAGCCGTCCAGCATCACCGGTTCGGAAATGCTGTCGAGAAGGCGCTGTAGCGCATGCGCGGTCACATGTTCATTGCCCTGGTCGTAAAACACGATGACGAATTCGTCGCCGCCAATGCGGGCGATGGTGTCGGACTCGCGTACACAGGCCTGCAAGCGGCAGGCTGCCTGCATCAGCAACTGGTCGCCCGCCTTGTGGCCGAGCCGGTCGTTGACCGCCTTGAACTTGTCGAGATCGACGTAGGCGACGGCGACCTTGCCGCCATAGCGCTCCGCAAAGCTGATTGCCTGATGCAGCCGGTCTCCCAGCAGGCTGCGGTTAGGCAAGCCGGTGAGCGGGTCGTGGCCGGCCTGGAAACCGAGACGATCCTGCGCCCGCTTCATCTGCAAATGGGCATGGATGCGGGCCTTGATTTCAGCGACCCGGAACGGCTTGGTGACGTAATCGATGCCACCGCAGTTGAAAGCGGCAACCTTGGTTTCGGTATCGTCGGAAACGCTGATGAAAATGACCGGAATGCTGGCCGACTGCAGCGACTGCTTGAGCTGCCGGCACAAAGTGAAGCCGTCCATTTCGGGCATATGGACGTCGAGCAGGATCAGGTCTGGCGGAGCCAGGTCGATTTCTTCAAGGGCGCGCGTACCGCTGTTGGCGGTCCTCACCTGGTACCCCTGCGCCGTCAGGATCGCTGCCATGAACTGGCAATCCGCCGGTGTGTCGTCGACGACGAGGATGTCCGAGATGTCACCGCCAGATGCCACAAACATGGTGCGTCCTTCATTCGCGTTCCGCTGCGGGCCGGATGGAGAGCAGAGCCGCGGATTGCCGCCACTGTCTTCCTTGGTCCGGTCGCTTGCCCGACGCTATTGTTACTTAATGGCAATAATACTGACACTAATTGAACCGTACTGCAAATTCAATTCGGGCCCGACATTGCCATCTTGACAAATCACACAATAAGAACCGGCTGCCGCGTTCCACTGGCGGAATGGCAGCGAAGACAAGGTAAAATAGCGGCTGCTTTTCCACTGTCCCGCAACCGCCATGAAATTCAGCAAGCAAGAATCGCAGTACACGTCCGAGTACACCAAGTTCCTGAATGAGTTGAAGCAGAAGGATCCGCTGCTCGAAGAAAAGCAGCGTGCCGGCCGCTCCATCTGGTGGGACAAAGCGCCGATCGACCTCGACGCCCGCAAGCGTGCTGAAGAATCGCGCGTCAAGCAGCAGCCTTACGTCTATCAGAACAAGTTCTGATGACTGCGCAGCAGGACGCGCTGCTTGCGCATTTGCCGGCTGACGCTCCCGAACTCGCATTAGCAGGACAGCCGGATTCGACACCAAATGTGATTGACGGCATGGCCTACGCAAAGCTTTACGGCGAGCCACTGTTCAAGCTGCCGACGGATTTGTACATTCCGCCGGATGCGCTCGAAGTCTTTCTCGAAGCCTTCCAGGGCCCGCTTGACCTGTTGCTGTACCTGATCCGCAAGCAAAACTTCAATATCCTCGACATCCCGATGGCGCAGGTCACGCGCCAATACCTGGAGTATGTCGACCAGATCCGCGTACGCAACCTGGAACTGGCGGCGGAATACCTGCTGATGGCGGCGATGCTCATCGAGATCAAGTCGCGCATGCTGCTACCGGTGAAAAAAGCCGACACCGGTGAGGAAGCGGAAGACCCGCGCGCGGAACTGGTGCGCCGCCTGCTCGAATACGAGCAGATGAAGCTCGCCGCGCAACAGATCGACACCCTGCCTCAACTCGGCCGCGACTACGTGCGCGCGCAGATTTTCGTCGAACAAAGCATGGTCACGCGCTGGCCTGACGTCAGCATGGCCGAGCTGCAGGCCGTCTGGAGCGACATCCTCAAGCGCGCCAAGCTGACCGCGCATCACACCATCAGCCGCGAAGAACTATCGGTGCGCGAGCATATGACCGGCATCCTGCGCCGGCTGCAGTCGAGCAAGTTCGTCGAGTTCGCTGACCTGTTCGATCCGTCGCGCGGCGTGCCGGTGCTGGTGGTCAACTTCATCGCACTGCTGGAGCTGGCAAAGGAAACCCTGATCGAGATCACGCAGGCCGAGGCCTTTGCGCCGATCTACGTCCGGCTTGCCTATTCACCGAGCTGATTTCCCATCCTTCCTGCCGCCCGCGACGCGGGCGGGCACTTACCGGAGCAAGGCCGTCTCATGAAAATCATTTCTTCCATCGACGAACTGCGCGACCAGTTGCGCGGACAACTGCGCACCGCCTTCGTGCCGACCATGGGCAACCTGCACGAAGGGCACCTGTCGCTGATGCGCCTGGCGCGCAAACACGGGGATCCGGTGGTGGCATCCATCTTCGTCAACCGCTTGCAGTTCGGACCGAACGAGGATTTCGACAAGTATCCGCGCACCTTCCAGGCCGACGTCGAGAAGCTGGAGAAGGAAGGCGTGTACGTGCTGTTCGCGCCGACGGAGAGGGACCTGTATCCGGAGCCGCAGGAGTACCGCGTGCGTCCGCCGGACGACCTCGGCAACATCCTCGAAGGCGAGTTCCGTCCGGGCTTTTTCGTCGGCGTGACAACGGTGGTGCTCAAGCTGTTTTCCTGCGTGCAGCCGCGTGTGGCGGTGTTCGGCAAGAAGGATTACCAGCAGTTGATGATCGTACGCAACATGGCGAAACAGTTCGCGCTGCCGACCGAGATCATCGCCGCTGAAACCTATCGCGCCGACGACGGCCTGGCGCTGTCGTCACGCAACGGCTACCTCTCGGAAATCGAGCGCGCCGAAGCGCCGGCACTGTACCGATTGCTCAATGAAGTGGCGGATGAAGTGCGCGGCGGCCATCTCGATGTATTCGAACTGGAGCGCCACGCGATGGTGAAGCTGGCGAGCCGCGGCTGGAAACCCGACTACATCTCGATCCGCAAGCGCGCCGACTTGCAGCCGCCGTCCGCCGGCGACATCGCGCAGGGCGAGCCGCTGGTGGTGCTCGCTGCCGCCAAACTCGGCACCACACGCCTGATCGACAACCTGGAAATCTGATTGCGGCACGGCGGCAGGCTGTCCGAATGATGCAGCGATCCGTGTTGAAGCGAGCGCTTGCCGGCTGCCTGCTGATACTGACGGCAAGCGCGTCGGCACAAGCGGCGATCTCGGTCGTCGACGACGCGGGCCGCGAGGTCACGGTCCCCGCTCCGGCGCGCCGCATCATCAGCCTGGCGCCGCATACCACCGAAATGCTGTTCGCCGCCGGCGCCGGCCCTTATGTGGTCGGTGTGACCGAGTTCAGCGACTATCCTCCCGAAGCGAAACACCTGCCCTCGGTCGGCAGCGGTGTGTCGCTCGACCTGGAACGCATTCTGCAGTTGCGGCCCGATCTTATCGTCGGCTGGAACAATGGCAATGCAGCCAACCAGTTGGCGAAACTGGAACCCCTCGGCATACCGGTATTCAAGAGCGAGCCGTACGACTTCGCGACCATCGCGCTATCCATCGAACGCCTTGCCCGTCTCACCGGCACCGATGCGACCGGCGCGAAGGCGGCTAAAAACTTTCGTGATCATCTACAGCGGCTGAAAGAAACCTACCAGCAGCGGCGCAGGGTGAGCGTGTTCTACCAGATCTGGCGCACTCCGCTGATGACGCTGAACGGCACACACCTGGTGTCGTCGGCGCTGCGCCTGTGCGGCGGCGAAAACATCTTCGCCGATCTGCCGCAACTGGCGCCGACTGTCAGTCTCGAATCGGTGCTGAAAGCCGATCCGGAAGCGATCATTGCCAGCAGCGGCGAACAGGATGACGTGCTGGCGGGGTGGAAGCGTTTTCCGAACATGAAGGCGGTCGCGCACGGCAACCTGTTGCTGATCGACGGCGAGTTGCTGAACCGGTCGGGGCCGCGCATTCTCGATGGAACCGAGCTGCTGTGCCGGCGGCTGGATGAGGTGCGGAACAAGCGGTAGGCGGCGACATCAAGAACATGCCGCCGTAAACAATCCCGGCCCGTTCGCTTTCAGTGCTCATCCGGCATCAGCATCAAATCCGTCTCCCCCGGATCAATCCCGTACTGCGACAGCAAGGTCGTTACCTGTCCGCGATGATGCGTCTGATGATTGAACAGATGCGTCACCAGCAGCCACGCCGGCTTGGTGCGCGTCGATTTGGCGAGTCCGCTGTACCAACTGAAATCGCGCGCCAGCCAATCCGTGTCCAGTATCGCTGCCCACGTCTCGATGTCGGCATCCATCGCCGCCCTCGCGGCCTTCAAGCTCGCCCAGTCATCATGCAGGTCGGTGCCGAGCGCAACCTTCGGATAATCCTTCGCCAACGGCGTGCCGGCGACGAAACGCCCCAGCCACATCCCGTCACCCCATAGCAAGTGATTGAGCGTCGAATGGATTGACCGGAAGAAGGCGCCGCGATCGGCCTTGCGCTCCTCATCCGTGAGGCGCTCGCAGGCAGCGTAGACCTTTTCGTTCATCCAGCGGTTGTAGCGCGCCATGAGTTGGGCGTGCTGTGGGGTAATCATGCTTTTTCCATGGAATCGATAGACGAGTGTGCTGCAGCGCAGCAACGCCGCCTCCCACAAATGTGGTATTGACCGTGCAAAACCGGCCTATATAATCGTTCAATTTTGCGCGGCGTGCAGTGCGTCGCGCAGCACGTGGTTTGTTCGACGCCGGGGCGGCGGATTGGCGCAACCGGTTTTCATCGCATCGTAGATTCAGTGGAAATTTATGGGCATCATGAACGAAGAACCGGTTGTTCCATCTCACCCCGATCCGCTCTGGCGGCGCGCCCTGCCCGGTATTGCGGCCGTTGCCTGCGCCATCCTCGCGTTGTACTTTTATCCGCCGGCTTTCGAAGCTGCAAGAGAGCTTCTCGCGCCACCGATTTCCAGCGCCATCGCTTCGGACAACGGTTCCTATATCTCCCCGGCGGAGGTGAGCAGGCAGCAGATGTCAAATGCGACGACCGCCGTGCATGGCATGTTCGTCAAGGACCCGTACGGCTGCCTGTACATGTTCCAATACCTGTCTGCGCAGCTGATACTGGAACCGGTGCTGAACGAGCAAAAGCAGCGCGTCTGCGGCCGCTAGCGTATTGTTAGGGCATCGTTATCGCTGCACCCACTTCACCATTTCCTGCCACTGTTCCATATCCTTCTCGACCCGGGACGTCGCAACATCCCATAGCGTCGCACCGTGCGCGGCAAGCTGGACGTAATTCTGCGTGTCGCGCAGGTAGCCCAGCATCGGCAAGCCGAGGTTCTCGACATAGTGTGCCAGTTGGTCGGCCGACCGGGTACGGATATTGACTCGCATGCCAAGCACGCCGACATCGTATTTGCCCTCGCGTTTTGCCAGTTTTTGCAAAAAGTCCTGGGTAGCGAGGATATCGAACATCGACGGCTGCAGCGGTACCACGACCTTGTCGGCGATGCGCAGCACGTCATCCAGCCGCGCACCCGTCAGGCCGGCCGGCGTATCGAGGACCACATGCGTCGTGCCCTTGGGCGGCTTGGCAACATGGCCGTCCGCGATGTCCCAGGAAGCAATCGGCGCCAGGTTGCCCGGGCGCAGTGCCAGCCAGGCGCGCGAGGACTGCTGTACGTCGACATCGCCAAGCATGACCTTGTGACCCTGCTTGGCAAAATAACCGGCAAGATTGGTGGCGATGGTGCTCTTGCCCACGCCGCCTTTGGGATTGGCGATGACGACAACTGGCATGTTTCCTCCTGGACTGAAAGCGACAAGATGACGTGACCAACCTGCCGGAAGAATATCATGCCGGGATGCAAATAACCCAAGCGAGTCTTACCTGCCTCCGCGCCTCCAGTAACCGAATCCAAACAGCAGCGCCGCCAGCAGCAGAAGGCCGAGTGCACCGATGGTTTTCTGGGCCGGCGTCATTGTCGAGACTGCCTGCATTTCGAAGCCCGACACCGGCGTTGCCTGATCAGCGGGCACCGGCGCGGGCTGCTGCATAGAACGGCTGACGGGCTTGGGTGCAGACATAGCCGTTTGCACTGTCGGCTTGGGCGGCTCCGGTACTGGATCGGCAGACCGACCTGCGGCCGGCGCAGATCCAGGCCGAGGCGCCTCGCGCAGGCTGGCACGACTGCAGGACTCGGTACTGCAAGCGGCGCCGGATGCGGCGATGGCACGTGCGTTTTCCTGAACGAGCCTTGCCCGTACAGGTTCTGACGGATGCCAATAACCTTTTTCGATGGCGGTCAACATGCGGTCGGTGATTGCCTGGAAAGCACGCAGGTTGCCCGCTTGCGCGAATCGCTCTCGCACCTGCAAGCCGTGGCGGTCAGCGACATAGGTGTCGTATATGCGTTGCCACTTTGTCGCATCGACCACCTCGGGCACCGTGACCTGCCAGGCCCACAAATAATCGACGACGCGATTGATGAAGCGCGCGCCCGCATAACCTTCGCGCAGCATCGTGTCGGCCCAGCGCGGGTTGAGGTAGCGGCTCTGCAGCTCCTGCCCCATGTACTTGTCGAGCGTCGCATGCCGCGGACGGCGCGGATTGGACAGGTCCGTCACCATGACTTCCGGCGTCTTGCCATCCACGCTGCGGATCGCCATCGCCGTACCGCCGAGATACTGGAAGAAATCATCGTTATCCAGGGTCGCAAACAAATTGCTGGAACGGCTGTGCAACGCGATCTTTGTCCCCGACAGCGCTTGCCGGAACAACTCCTGACGCAAGCCGGCACGGCCAGGCACCTCCAGGGTTTCACCCCATTTGCCGCTGCCGAAGGGATGGCTCATGCGGTTGATGAAGACATCTGCAACCTGGCGTTCGTCCTGCCATGCGTTCGACAGCGGAATCAGCTTCTCGATGTTGGTGCCGTAGGCGCCCGAGGGCAAACCGAAAATGCGTACGCTTGCCAGTTCCTGCGCTTCCTGTTCCGATGCGCCGTGCGCCTTCAGGGAGGCGGCGATTTTGCGCATGTGGGCCGGCAACGGATTGTCGCTGTCGTCTTGCTGCTGCGCGAGTTGCGCGGCATCGTCGAGCAGTTTCAGCAGATTGGGAAACAGGTCGCGGAACAGCCCTGAAGACACCATCGTCACGTCGACGCGCGGACGTCCGAGTTCGCGCCGTTCGATCGCTTCCACACCGGTCACGCGCCCGCGTTCGTCCCAGGTGGGGCGGATGCCGAGCAACGCCAGCGTCTGTGCTTCCATGATGCCTTCATGCCGCGAGGTCTCCACGCCCCACAGGTTGACGGTCAACTTGTCCGGATAGGCGCCATGCCGCGCACGATAATCGTTAACCAACCGTTGCGCCAGCTTTGCGCCTTCTTCATAGGTAGCACGGCTCGGGATGCGCGCTGCATCCAGACCGAAGAAGTTGCGGCCGGTCGGCAATGCAGCAGGATTGCGCACCAGGTCGGCACTCGGTCCGGTCGGAATATATCGGCCGGCCAGCGCCTGCATCAGGCGGTCCGTTTCGAGCGCAGCGCTGATCCGGATTTCTTCCTCGAGTTGCTGCACGCGTGCCGCCTGTTGTACAGGCGGAATTACGCTGTCGAGGCTGACGATGGCACGCGCTGTCGCCTGCCGCAGTTGCGAATCCGGCGCGACGCCAAAGGTGTGCAGGCCGAACGGCGTCAGTTTGACGGCCACGTTATCGAGATACTCTTCCAGCTCTTCAAGGTCGGCCTCGCTCTTCAGCGATTTACGTCCCATGTCCTTGAGGACGCCGCTGCTTGCAGCCAACGCATTGAGTGTTTTCAGGTGGTTGCTTGCGAGTAAAGGGCTTTTTTGCGCAGCGACACGATAATCGTTGAGCAAGGCGAGCAGTTCACGCAGGTCGGGGTTGAGCCCGGCAACGTCGAACGGCGGCGTCATGTGGTCGATGATGGTCGCCATGCCGCGTCGCTTTGCCTGCAAACCTTCGCCCACATCGTCCATGACGTAGGGATAAATGTTCGGCAATGCGCCGATCAGCGCTTCGGCGGGGTCGGTTTCCGCGAGGCCGGCTTCCTTGCCGCTCAACCACTCGTGCGTGCCGTGGGTACCGAGATGGATCACGGCATTTGCATCGTAGCCATGCTGCAGCCAGAGATAAAACGCCATGTATTCATGACTGGGCGGCAGCGTCACATCGTTATGCAGCTTTTCCAGGTCCTGCTCCCAGGCCCGTGACGGTTGCGGTGCGAGCAACACGTTGCCATAGCGGCGCGCGGGAAAAACAAACTGCGCTTGTCCCTGCGCATCAACCCATAAGCCTGGGGCCTGCTGGGGCTGGCCCCAGGCTTTTTCAACAGCGCCACGCAATGCGGCGGGCAGTTGCGCATACCAGCGGCGGTAGTCGGTCAACGGTACCAGCACTGCCTCGCCGCTTGCGGCGAGTGTGGCCATTGCCTTGCTGTATTCACGCACATTCTTCGACGGGTAATTCCCCCACTGCTGGATGTCGGTCTGCAACACGCGTTTATCAGCCGGCATGTGTGCTGATGCTTGTGCAGAAAAATACCCGTCGTCGCGGAAGCGCTGCAGGATCTGCCACAGACTTTCCGGCAGTACGTTGAGGTAGGCGGCTCCGATCGTCTCCGAGCCGTGCGGATAGTTATAGTACAGAAGCGCAATTCGCTTGTCGGCATTGGCAGTATGGCGCAGCGTGAGCCAGGCCTTGACGCGTGCGGCCAGGCGCTCGATGCGTTCGGCTATCGGTTGCTCTTCGATGAAGGCTAGCCCGGTGTCCGCATCGGAAACGCGTTCGCGGCTGGCGACGACCGTGGGCTGGATGAGCCCCGCAAATTCCGCACCTGCCATCTGCCAGGTGCGCTCGATGATATCGAGGCCGACTTTCGAATTGCGCCACTGCTCGACCGATTGCTGGCTAAGCGTGATTGCGTTGATCGCCGGAACACCGATCTTGTCGAGCATGTCGCCGACTGCTGCGGTACCCCCTACTTTCATGCCTAGGGCGACAATCATGTCGACGCGCGGCTTGCCGGTGTCATCCAGGAAATGGCGTAGCGGTGCATCGTAGGGATAACCGAATGCCGGCAATACGTTGTAACCCGCCCGCTCCATGCGCTCGACAACCGCTGCCAGCGGCAAGGTCTGGCCGGCGACCAGGCTGGCACGATAGAAGACCACCCCGATCCAGCGCGCACCGGGGCGGTGATTGGCATAGCCGCGCAGGTAATTGTCGAAGCTGTCGCTGACGCGGTTTGCATGCAGGTTATAAAGACCGCTCTCCGGCAGGCGCAGTACCGGCTGCGGCATGATGTCCGCATCGAACTGCGTGCGTAAAAGATACCGCAGCAGGTTCGCCAGGTTTTCTGTGCCGCCGGCGCGGAAATACTCCTGCACCTGGCGGTCATCGCGTACGCCCGCTTCGCGCAGCATTTCGTCGGTTTCGCTGCCGACCGCAAACACCGGCCGGCCCGCCTGCTTCAACTGCTTCAGTTCGCTGGCAAGCGACTGCGACAAGCTGCGGCCAAGCACATTCAAAACCACCACATCGGCGTTGCCGAGGACATTCCGATCCGCGGCGGTAATGCGGTTGACCGGGATGACGCGCACCGCGACTTCCGATTCCTCCAACGACGGTTGCACTGCGCGTACAGCCAGTACAGCCGGCCGCGACTCGATGTCGCCTACGACCAATGCCAGGGTGCGCTGCGCGGCCTGTGCGTTGCCGAGCGCAGACAACATGAGCAACAGGAACGCCATGCACTTACTCCGGCACATAGACAACCTTTCCGTCCGGAAGTTGATAGGCAGTCCCCAGACGTTTGCCGCTACCCGATAGCGGTTGGTCGCTGACACGACTGACCTTGATTTCCGGTCCCTTCTTGGTGATGACTTCAACCTTGCCGTCGGCGCCTTTTTTCGCGATGGTGATTTCGGAATTCGGATCAAGCAAGTCGAGCATGTTCCATGCTGCAAACAGTGCGAGCATCATGGCTACGATAAAGGCAATGCTGGCGTCGAACAGATTGGCAACGCCGGCGAGCGGATCGTCACCGGCACCGTCAACAAGGCTGATGTAGCGGCGTTTTTTCATGTAGCGCATGTCAGTCTCCAGCCATTACGTGCTGCCCCGACGCTGCATGCCGGGCAAGCAGGCTTTCCGCTGCATAGGCGATGTCGGTCATATCCGCACGCAGCCAGTGTTCGCGCACCAACGTCAGCAGATAGGCCAGCACGCTGCATGCGAGGCCAACGACCGTGGCGGTAAAGGCGGTCACCATGCTTTCTGCCATCTTCGGCAGGTTGCCCTGAGCAAGCCCGGCCAGGGAAATGCCCATCGGGATCAGCGTACCCATCAGCCCGAGCGCCGGGCCGATGCGGATCGCGAACCGTACCGCGTCCAGCGAGCGCAAGGCGCGCGACTCCGACTGCTGGACGATGCGCTCGAGGCGCGCATCGAGCGGCGGCTGTGCGTGGGGCTGGGCGGCCGTCGACAGCATGTCGGCTTCGGCGGAGGCCAACAATGTGCGTACTCCCCTCTTCCGCTCCCGCCATTCGCATGCAATGGCGCCGAGATTTGTCAGCAGGTACAGCACGAGTGCCGCGACTGCCAACAATACCGGCAGGTATAGCAACGAAGAAATCGAATAGAGCAAGGTCTCGAGGGAGTGCACGGCAAAGGCCGTATTCAGTTCGGGCATGACAGTCATTTCGTAAGTGAAGTCAGAAGGCGGAACGCGTGTGCCGAGAATCGAGCCGGCGCAGCGCTTGCAACAGCGGCTTCGACGCGTCGGCCACGCGGTCGAGGCTCTGTTCGCGCAGCGCCGCCAGATCGACCGATGCACCGGCCTCCAGCCCAGCCCAGCACAACAGCGCGGACAAGGCTTGCGGCGTGTCGAACAAGCCATGCAGGTAGGTGCCGAGAATCTGGTCATCCGGCGAACGGGCGCCTTCCGGCCGTTCGCCCAGGTAGAACGCGGGAATCGCAGTCGCGCTGCCGTGCGACATGCCCATGTGGATTTCGTAGCCACTGACCGGAGCGTCGTCGGCAAAGGCGCAACGGCCTTCAACCTGCGCCAGCCGCTTGTCGCGCGTGAGTTCGGTCTCGATATCGAGCAAACCGAGTGCGGGTGAAACGCCCGGCGCGCCCTCGACACCGTGCGGGTCAGCGACACTGCGTCCCAGCATCTGGTAACCGCCGCAGATGCCGATCAGCTTGCCGCCGTAACGCAGGTGCCTGCGCAGTGCTTGTGGCCAGCCTTGGGCAAGCAGCCATGCGAGGTCTCCGCGCGTGTTCTTGCTGCCCGGCAGAACGACCAGGTCAGCGGGTGGAATCGTTTGGCCAGGGCCGATGAAGCGCAGATCAACATCGGGATGCGCGCGCAGCGCATCGAAGTCGGTATGGTTGCTGATACGGGGCAGCGCTGGGACGACAACCTTGAAGCGGCCGCGCGCGTTTTGCGCCGACTGGATGGCATCCTCGGCATCGAGGAAAAGCCCGTGCAGGTAAGGCAACACTGCCAGCACCGGTTTGCCGGTCTGGCTTTCCAGCCAGTCGAGCCCCGGCTGCAAAAGGCTGATGTCGCCGCGAAAACGGTTGATCACGAAGCCGACGATACGGTTGCGCTCACTCTCGGACAGGCAGGCCAGCGTGCCGACGAAATGCGCGAATACACCGCCACGATCAATATCGGCGACCAGCACCACCGGGCAATCGACAGCCTCGGCAAAGCCCATGTTGGCAATATCGCGCTCGCGCAGGTTGATCTCCGCGGGGCTGCCGGCGCCTTCGACGATCACTGCTTCATAACCTTGCTGAAGTCGCCGGTACGATTCCAGCACCGCTTGCATCGCGACCGTCTTGTACTGGTGATAGTCACGTGCATTCATGTCGGCGCGCACCTTGCCATGGATGATGACCTGGGCGCCGGTATCGCTCGACGGCTTCAGCAAGACCGGGTTCATGTCTGTATGCGGAAGCAGCCCTGCAGCCCGGGCCTGCAATGCCTGGGCACGCCCGATCTCGCCGCCGTCTGCCGTCACGGCGCTGTTGAGCGCCATGTTCTGCGGCTTGAAGGGAACCACCTTCACACCCTCCCTTGCAAGCAGGCGGCAAAGCGCCGCAACGACTGTGCTTTTGCCGGCATCCGATGTCGTGCCCTGCACCATCAATGTCTGGAACGGAATGCTCATGCTTGCTTCTCCTGCCAGCGGCGGATCAGGGCCGAGATCTGGACGAGGCCTTCGGTGATCGCCGCCGGGCCGGGCGAGAGGATGTCGGCCGACTTGATCTCGAACACCATACCCTCCCGCACGGCGGGAATAGCATCCCAACCCGGACGAGTGGACAGCGTTTCAGGGCGAAATTTCTTACCACACCACGATCCGATGATGATGTCCGGAGCGCGGTGCACCACATCCAGCGGATCGGCGATGATACGTTGTTTCGCTTTCGGGAATGCAGCGAGTTCTTCGAATGCATCCTGCCCGCCTGCGATCCGGATCATTTCCGATACCCAGCCGATACCGCTGATCAGTGGATCGTTCCATTCCTCGAAGTACACCTTGGGACGACCTTCCCACTGCCGCCCCTGATCGCGCACTGCATCCACTGACTGCCGCAACTCCGCAACCAACCTTTCGCCTTCAGCCTGCTTGTCGACCAGCGCTGCCAGCACGCGGACCATGCGCAGGATGCCGGCGACATCGCGCTGGTTGAACAGATGCACTTCAATACCTGCCGCAGCCAGGTCGCGGCAGATATCGGCTTGCATATCCGAAAACCCGATTGCCAAGTCGGGCTCGACGGCAAGGATGCGTTCCAGGCGGGAGGAAGAAAAGCCGCTGATTTTCGGTTTCTCGTTACGCGCCCGTGCCGGCCGTGTCGTGAAGCCGGAGATGCCGGCAATGCGGTCTTCCGCGCCGAGCGCATACAAGGTTTCCACTGCCTCAGTGCTGAGACAGGCGATACGGTGATAACTCATTGCCGCTCTCCCCGCCGTGCCCGCGCTTCTTCCAGCCGTGCGCACAGCGCAGCGGCGCCTTCGACGATGCGGGGGCCGGAACGGTTCATCAAATCGGCTTCGATTGCAAACAGGTTGCCGCGCTTGACCGCCAGCAGCGAGGGATACTGTTTCCACATCTCGATGCCGGTCATCTTCAGGTCGCTACGGTCGCCGCTGACGATGACCTCCGGATTTTCCTGCAGCACCGCTTCTGGACTCAAGCTGGGCGCGGCGGTCGGCAGTTTCGCGAAAATGTTTTCGCCGCCGCAGGTGCGGATCATGTCACTGACGATATGGCTTTCATTCAGCGTGTACAGCGGCCGGTTCCACACCTGGTAGAACACCCGCACCTGCGGCCGGTTGCGGTAGCGCGCATTGAGGCTATCGACCTGTTGCTGCAACTGTGCGGCACTCTGCCGGGCCTGTTGCTCGGTGCCGCTCAGTTGACCCATTTTCAGCACCGATTCGGGGATATCTTCCAGCTTGTGCGGATCGCTGTAATAGAGGGGAATGCCGAGTTTGCGCAATTGCTCCATCTGACGCAAGGAGGCATTGTGCCGCCATACCACCAGCAAGTCTGGCTTCAATGCCAGCAGGCGTTCGATATCGACATTACGATTGTCACCCACGCGCGGAATTGCGCTGGCAGCCGGAGGATAGTCGCTGTACTTCACATTGCCGACGATTTTGCTGGCGGCGCCGGCGGCAAACAGCAGTTCGGTGACATGCGGCGCCAGCGACACGATGCGCTGTGCCGGCTTGTCCAATGTCACTACTGTGCCGGCGTCATCGCGCACGCTGATTGCGGCGTGCGCCTGGGCCGTCATTGCACAGGCGCAGAACAGGAGTCGAAGCTTCATTGCCTATCCTTCCCCCGATTCCATTCCTGCAAGGCCTGATGCAGATGCTGCCACTGGGCTTCTTCCGCCGGCAGGCCGAGCCGGATGCCACGCGCCTTGTCTGCGAACAGGCGCACCCAGATGCCGCGTTGCGCCATATGCAAGTGGAATGCTTCCGGCCGCGCTTCTGGCCACCACTGATATAACGCGCTGCCGCCCGCTTCGATGCCGTGCTCGCGCAACAGGTCATGCAGACGCGCACCCTCTTGCAGCAGGCGCGCACGCGTCGCATCCTGCCATGTATGATCACAAAGCGCTGCACAGCCGATCTGCTGCGCCGGCCCGCTGACCGACCAGGGGCCGAGGTATTCCGCGACCGTGTCCAGCAGTTCGCCTTGTGCCGCGACGAAGCCTAACCGCAGGCCGGCCAGGCCAAAGAACTTGCCGACCGAACGCAGCACAACCAGGCCTGGTCTGTCGCTCCAGCGCGCGACACTGATGTGCGGCACGGTGTCGCCGAAGGCCTCGTCAACCACCAACCAGCCCTTGCGCTCTTGCAGCCGGCTCGCCCAGCGGAGCAGGACGTCGGGCGCAATACTGGCGCCGGTAGGGTTATTGGGATTGCAGACGACGACGACGTCCGCTTCATCCACGCTCTGTTCCAGGCTGTCATAGGCAATTTCGCGCACCGCATGGCCGGCCTGTCGCCAGCGATACGCATGTTCGGCATAGGACGGCGCTGATATCACCACCCGGGAACGGGGCCGCAAGCGCGGCAATGCCTGGATCGCCGCCTGCGTGCCGGCCACAGGCAGCATGCGCGGCGCCCCGTAATACGCTTCGGCCGCAGCGGTGAACGCAGGATCCGGTTCCGGTAAGCGATGCCATGCATTGCCGACAAGTGTAGGCGCAGGATACGGATGCGGATTGATACCGGTCGACAGGTCGATCCAGTCTTCCACCGGCCGTCCGAAAAGCGCGGCTGCTTCGCGCAAGTTACCGCCATGCTCAAGCATGCCTCATCCCCTCAACAGAAATATGATTGCGATGCAAACGGCCAACGCCAGCCACAAGGCGGTGGTGCCGGCCACCATCCGCCACGCACGGCGGATGTCGGCGCTGCTTGCCGCTCGCCCTGCTCCCAATAGCGGCCTGAGTTCGACTACCCCGTCATACGTCGCTGTGCCGCCAAGCACGATACCGAGCGCACCGGCGCCGGCCGCCATCACCGGCCCGGCATTCGGACTGCTCCATGCCGGCGCCTGCTGGCGCCAGCAGCGCAAGGCCTGGCTGGTATTGCCGAGCAATGCATACGATAGTGCGGTCAACCGCGCCGGCATCCAGTTCAAGCCATCGTCGATGCGGGCGGCAGCGCAGCCGAATGCTTCCAGCGGCGGCGTGCGATAGCCCCACATCGCATCCAGCGTATTCGCCAACCGGAACAACAGCGCCCCAGGCCCGCCGGCAATGGCGAACCAGAACAGCGTGCCGAAGACCGCATCGTTACCGTTTTCCAGCATCGATTCGGCAGCCGCCTTCGCCAGGTCGGCGCTGTCGGCTTGCCTGGTGTCGCGGCTGACGATGTAGCTGGTCAACACACGCGCTCTATTCAAGTCACCCTCCTGCAACGCGCGCTCGATGGGCAACACATGGTCGCGCAGGCTGCGCAAGCCCAGGCAAAAATAAAGCAACAATGCATGCACGGCAGCGCCGATCCACCAGTCCTGGGCAGCGAAATGCAAAATCCCCCAATAGGCGAGCACGACGAACGGCAGCACCGCAAGCGCCCATGCGACGATACCCGGCAGCATGCGGCGCCGGTTCAGCGCACGCTCCAAAATGTCCGCCCAGCGGCCAAATCCGACCAGTGGATGCCAGCGGCGTGTTTCTCCCAACAACAGGTCGAGCAGGACGCCTGCTGCCAGCAGCAGCGCAACCATGGAGAGGCTGAGACCGGTCAGCATGGTCAGCCTTTCAGCATCAGCGACAAGCCCGCCGCGACAAACAGTGCCCGTTCGCAGCGCGCAGCCACCGCCTGGTTGAGACGGCCGGCTTCGTCGACGAACCAGCGTGAAACCGCGCCTTGCGGGATCACGCCCAGGCCGACTTCGTTCGACACCAGGATCACGTCACCGTCCGCATTGTCGAGCGCCTGGAGGAAACGTTCACGTTGCGCATGAAAGAGCGCGGGCGGCGCGATCTCGCCGATTTCCGGAAAGTCCTGTTGCTGCGAGAACAGCAGGTTGGACAGCCAGAGCGTCAGGCAGTCGATCAGCACCAGCCGATCCGGTGCACTCCACTGTGCCATCGCGTCGCCCAGTGCCAGAGGTTCTTCGACCGTCATCCAGCTACCGTCACGCTGCGCGCGATGATGCGCGATGCGCGCGGACATTTCCGCATCGTGCGCCTGGGCGGTGGCGATGTAGACAACCGCCTTGCCCGACTGCGCAGCCAGCTGCTCCGCGTGCGCGCTTTTGCCGGAACGCGCTCCGCCCAAAATCAGGGTGCGTGCCATCAGCAATCCGCTCCGAGGAACAGCCGCGCTACCGCATCGGGGCAGGAAGGGAAATAGGCGTGAAAATAGGAGGCGGTCAGCCGGCCTTCGCGATAGATCGCCTCGCCTTGCTCGCCGTTCGTGTGCTTGCGCGTATGCGCGTGCGGCGCGGAGTGCGAGTCGAAACGCGAATAGTGAAATGCATGGCCGCGCAGTTCGCCCGCTGCCGTGTCCCAGGCCTGCGGACCGATTGCGGCGAGACGGGTCTGCATCATGACCGTACCCGGCAACAGTCCGCACATCGGCCAGGCTGTTCCCTGCTGGTCGACCAGGGAATCGGTCAAGGCCATCATGCCGCCGCATTCGGCGACGATCGGTATGCCGGCGGAGCGCGCGGCACGCAGCGAATGCTTCCAGCGATCGGCCTGCGACAGCGTCTGCGCATGCAACTCCGGATAGCCGCCCGGCAGATATACTGCATCCGCAACGTCGGGAATGGCTTCGTCAGCCAACGGCGAAAAGAACAGAAGGCTCGCGCCCAGTTCGCGCAGGCAGTCGAGATTGGCCGCATAGCAGAAGGCGAATGCGGCGTCGCGCGCGACCGCGATGACCTTGCCGGCCAACGGCTGCTCGCTGGAGACAGCTACCGTCTCGGCGAAACGCAACTCGGGCATCGCGTTCCATGCCTCGTCGTCGAACATCAGTTGTTCGGCAAGCCGGTCGAGCAGCGCATCGATCTGCGTAACCTCGGCCGGTTGCACCAGCCCGAGATGCCGTTCCGGCAACGACTGCTGCTGGCGCGCCAGCGAACCCAGCAGCGGAATTCGGCGCATTGCGCCGGCGACCATGTCTGCATGACGCTCGCCGGCGACACGGTTGGCAATGACGCCGGCGAGCGTGACCGGCCCGTAGTCGCGCAGGCCCATCGCCACTGCACCGGCGGTCTGCGCCATCGCCGATGCATCCAGCACGACCATGACCGGCACGTCGAAAGCACGCGCCAGGTCGGCCGACGACGGTGCGCCGTCATACAGCCCCATCACGCCTTCAATCAGGATCACATCGGCTTCCGCCGCGGCCTGTGTCAGCAGCATCCGGCAACGTTCCTGCCCGACGATCCAAAGATCGAGCGAATGCACCGGATGGCCGCAGGCGCGTTCGAGCATCATCGGGTCGAGGAAATCCGGCCCGGTTTTGAACACGCGCACCCGCCGCCCCTGCCGCACCAGCTTGCGCGCCAGCGCAGCAGTGACGGTGGTCTTGCCCTGGCCGGAAGCGGTTGCGGAAACCAGCACTGCCCGTACGCCATGAAAAGTGTTCATCGCCGGCCTACCACTCGATGCCCGGCTGCGCCGCAATGCCGGCGGCGAACGCATGCTTCACCGGCTGCATCTCGGTCACCGTGTCGGCAGCCTCGACCAGTTCCGGCGGCGCGCCGCGTCCGGTGACGACCACATGCTGCATTTCGGGGCGCGACAGCAGATCGGCAACCACCTTATTCACGTCGAGGTAACGATACTTCAGTGCGATGTTGAGTTCATCCAGCACCACCAGCCCGATCGACGGATCATTCAAAAACTCGCGCGCCTTGTCCCATGCACGGCGCGCGGCAGCGATGTCGCGTTCGCGGTCCTGGGTATCCCAGGTATAGCCTTCGCCCATTGCGTGGAAACTGACCTCGTCCGGAAAACGCCGCAGGAAGTTTTCCTCTCCGGTCGCTTTGGCGCCCTTGATGAACTGCACCACGCCGACTTTCATGCCGTGGCCGAGCGCGCGGATCACCATGCCGAACGCACTGGAACTCTTGCCCTTGCCGTTACCCGCATTGACCAGCAGCACGCCGGTATTGCGCCGGGCAGCGTCGATCTTCTGGTCCACCACTTCCTTCTTGCGCTGCATGCGCGCGCGATGTCGTTCGTTGATGCCGTCGTCATTCATGATGGATGTCCTCCGCGGGAATAAAGATGGTGCGTTCGCCATGTCGCACTGTTTCGATCGGATGCCCGAGGCAGCGGCCAAGCAGCGGCGCCTGCATCACCTCGTCGGATCGCCCTGCCTGCCAGGCGCCGTCGCCCATCAGCAGCAACGCGTGGGTGGCGACGCCGTGGGCCAGATTCAGGTCGTGACAGACCAGCACGACCGCCTTGCCGGCCTTGTGCGCCAGATCCGACAGCAAGCGCATGACACCGATCTGGTGCGCAAGGTCGAGCGCATTGGCCGGTTCATCGAGCAAAAGCAGCGGGGTGTCCTGCGCCAGCACCGACGCGATCGCGACGCGCTGGCGTTCGCCGCCGGACAGCGTGCGCACATCGCGCTCGGCAAGATGGTCGACCTGCAGTGCCTTCAATGCGTCGCCGGCCGCCCGATAGTCCTGTTCCGACTCCCAGTAGTGCGCGTGGTGGTAAGGATGGCGTGCGGCCAGCACGGTTTCCATCACGCAGTAGCCGAAGGCGTCATTGCGTCCCTGCGGCAGATAGGCGCGTTCGCGCGCAAGCGCTTCGACCGGCCACTCCGGCAACGCGCGTCCGCCCAGCTGTACGCTGCCGCGATCCGGCAGTCTCAGGCCAGCGAGCGTACGCAGCAATGTGCTTTTTCCCGCTCCATTGGGACCGATCACGCACCAGCATTCGCCGCTGCGCACCTGCCATTGCAACCCGTCGAGCAGGCGCCGCCGGCCGATCCGCAGGTCGAGGTCGAGAGTGTCGAGCATCTTATTTCTTTCTGACATGATGTAGCTGCATCAGGAACACCGGGACGCCGATCAGGGCCGTGATGACGCCGACCGGAAGCTGCTGCGGCGCAATCACGCTACGCGCAACGGTATCGGCAAGCACCAGGAAGGTGCCGCCCGTGAGCGCCGATGCCGGCAACAACAGACGGTGATCCGGCCCCAGCGCGAACCGGCACGCATGCGGCACGATCAGGCCGACGAAGCCGATGCTGCCGGCGCTGGTCACCGCACCCGCCGTCAGCAATGCCGCGCACACGAACAATCCCTGCCGCAGCGCGCCGACCTTGATGCCGAGTGTCAATGCGGTTTCGGCATGCTGCGCAACCACGTTGATCGCACGCGCCGATTTGATGGAGTAGATCAATGAGCCGGCAAGAATAATCCAGGGAAACGGCCGCAGCGGCGTACCGGACAGGTCGCCGATCAGCCAGAACACCATGCCGCGCAAGCGGTTGTCCGGCGCGATCGACAGCATCAACGTAACCAGCGCGCTACAGCCGGCACCGAGTATCACGCCGGTCAACAGCAGCGACGACGCGTTGCTGTCGCTCGGAAGCCCGCCGCGCAAATCGCGATGCGCCAGCAGGAACAGCAACACGGAAATCGCCAGCGCTCCGGCAAGCGCACCGGCATCGATAAACCACAATGCACTGCCGAACAGGATTGCCGTCAACGCGCCGACCGATGCCCCGCCCGAAACACCGAGCACATAGGGATCGGCCAGCGGGTTGCGCAGCAAGGCCTGCATCATCACTCCAGCAAGCGAGAGCATCGCGCCGGTAACGAACGCCGACAATGCGCGACCCAATCGCAACTCGAGCAGCGTTGCCGCCAGCGATGAAGGATGCCCATGCACAATGTCTCCCAGCGCGGACAGCAGTTCGGATACCGGCAACGCGACCGAACCGACGCCGCAGGCCAGCAGGACGCTTACGCAGGCGAACGCCAGCAGCGCCGTCAGGACGGCAACGGCCCGACGGCGTCCGCGGAGAGAAGACTTGCTGATGACGGCGCTGTGCATCGCGGGAGCTTGAATCACATCATGCCGTAACGCACGCCAACGAACAGGTTCGACCCGGCGGTGTTGTAAAACCTGGCCAGTTCATAATTCTTGTCGAACACATTGTTCCAGCGGCCGAACAGCGTCCAGTTGCGCGCGAATTCGTAGTTGGCATACAGGTTCAGCAAACCATAACCGCCGAGTCTGTTGCTGTTGGCGATATCGTCGAAGCGCGAACCGGAAAACACAAGTTCGCCGCCGGTGCCGACTTTGCCGGCAACATAGTCGACACCCACCGTGCCATACTTCGTGGCACGCCGTGCGAGACGGCGGTTAGTGGTTTCATCCACCGGGTCCTGCAGGTCGAGTGAGCCGCGCAGAGTGAAATTGCCCAGCTTCGTGCTTGCGCCGAGCGACAGTCCCCTGAGTAATGCCTTGTTGACGTTATAACCACAACCGAACGGATATGCCGCGGGCGTAACCGGGCAGACCGGCAGGTAGACCAGCAGATCGGTCAGGCGATTGTGAAAGTACACCGCGTTGTATTGCGATTTGCCATCGTCGTAGTGCAAGCCGATTTCCGCGTTTTTACCCTCTTCCGGCCGGTTCGACGGCACGCCGTATTGCGGGAAATACAGCTCATTGAATGTCGGCGCACGGAAGCTGGTGCCATAGCTGGCATTTGCGCGCAGGGCATTCGTGATCCGGTATCCGTAAGAGACGCTGCCGCTGGTGTGTGATCCGAACTGCGAACTATCATCGTTGCGCACACTGAGCGCCGCCAGGTGCGGTCCACTGTGCAATTGATACGCAGCGGCAATGGAGTTGGTGGTGCGTGTGCCGACCAACTCGAGCGTGGAGGAGTCGACCTCTTCCTTGCGCTGCTCCACGATGAGTTGCAGGACGTCGCTGGTGCGCACGGTAAAATTGTTTTGCCAGCTGATGTGTTTTTGCGTCGTATTGTAAAAGTCTCCGCCAAACGCCGAGTCGGTCGTACTGTGGTCTTCGGACCGGGCGATCTGGAAAGTACTGTTCCAGTTCGGCAGAATCTGGTTCTTCGTGTAAATCGAATAGGTTGCCACCTTGGTATCGGAGCGATCGTCAAACGTCGAACTGCTGTCGAACTGCGATTTCAGCCGGCTATGCAGAAAGTTGGCGCCGATTTCATGCCCCTTTGCAAACTGAAAGCCAATGTTCCCGCTCGCGCTGTCGTTGATGTAGCCATCGCGGTCCGGGTTATGCCCGAACGTCCCCGGCCTGGTTGCCGAAAAGCTGTCCGACTCTTCATGCGCGGCATTCACCGCATAACGGAAACCGCCGCTCGCACCCGAGACTCCGGCATCAGTATTCCAGGTCGAATAGCTGCCGGCACCGGCCGATGCTTTCAGCGCCGGCGGCCCCTCGCCCTTCTTGGTAAAAATCTGAATCACCCCGCCGATCGCATCCGCGCCGTACATGGTGCTTAGAGGACCATACACGATTTCCACATGGTCGATCTGCGATATCGGTATCGCATTCCAGGATGCACCGCCGCTGGTCGACGAACCGACACGCACGCCATCCACCAGCACGATGTTTTGCTTGTTATCGGTGCCGCGCAAGAATACACCGGTCGTCGTTCCCGGCCCGCCATTGCGGGTAATCTGGATGCCGCGCTGGCGCTGCAACACATCAGCCAGCGATGTGCCGCCGGATTTTGCAATGTCTTCGGAAGTAATGACCAAGTTATCGCTGAGAACTTCGGTCGCGATCTGCGGGGTTCGGCTTGCGGTAACGACTACGGGCGACAGCGCCTTGTCCTGTGCGAAAGCGAAGGAAGAAAATGCTGCGGGCAAGGCAAGGCACGCAGCGATAGCGAACGCAATAGGCTTGCCCGCTGCAAGAGTATGCCGGGAGGCAGATGATGTCATGTCAAAGATCCGGAATGGAAACATCCAGCCGGCTTCCCCGCGGGCTGGATTGAACAGAAGTGTCCGGACTGGCGATGACGATCGAAAAAAGAATGAAGCAAAACAGCTTCAGTCGCGCCGCGAAGATCCCCGTCCGCACACTTCCTCCTGTTCTGGCCGGTATCCGGGCTGGCAAGTAGAACCGTTCAACCTTCCCATGCGAACAGCACAGTGGTATCGAAGAACGGCTTTCACGACAATCGTGAGACTTGCTTACCGTTGCGGGGGCAGCACACGTTGACCTGGTGGGACCAGGCTCCGTGTTTCCCGTTTAACTGCTTGCGTGAACACGCAAGCGGGCACCAAAACCTTGGTATTGTAAAGCTTGCAGCATCGGCCGACAACAAGACCGTAAACCTTGTAAGATCAGCAATCCAGAATGAGCAGCTCGCCATAGCCGATCATGTGCGCGCTGTTGGCGGCATGCAACGCCATATCCGCCGCCGGCGTACCAGGCGTGCACTGGGACAGCAACCGCATCGTACCGGCATGGCAAACAACGACAGCGGCATCGCAGTTACGCGCACGTAGGTCGTCGTGAAAGGCAAGGACACGCCGGGCAACCTGCAGCACACTCTCGCCGCCGCCGGGGCAATACGCGACGGGATCGCGTGCCCATGCATCGACCTCGGCACGCGGAACGTGTTCCCATGCACGCATCTCCCATGCACCGAAATGCATTTCCGCAAGACGCGGATCGTGGATGACTTCCCGTGCCTCGATGATGGCAGCGAGCCGTGCCGCCAGGACGCTACAGCGAAGCAAGGGACTGGAATAAAGGGGTATCTGTTTCGGCAGCAGCGGCGCCACCACCGACATGACACGTCCATGTTCCTGCTCCGACACAGTCAGGTCGCTGCTGCCGTAGCAGACGCCGGATGCAATTTCCGGCTGGCCGTGCCTGATCAGATAGAGCCGCATCGTTCAACAGGCCGCCAGCAATGCGAGGTAAAAACCTGCTTCCGCAACCTGCTGCACCGCTCCCAGGCAATCGCCGGTGTAACCGCCGATGCGATGCACGAACTTGCGCGCGAGCCAGGCGGCGGCCACCACAACCGCTGCAGTGCCGGCCGCAACGGCCTGCCATGACAGACGACCGGCGACAACCAGTGCGATCGCCGGTAACGCTACGGATACCGCAGCAATCAGGAATTCCCTGTGCGTCATCCGCTGCGCCAGCGGCTTCGCCTTCCCTTCGCCTTTCGCATAATCCAGCTGCCATATCAATGCAGTCGCCGCCAGGCGCGACAAGGGATGACCGATCAATAGAGCCGCCGCCACTGTCGACGGCGACAGGCTGGCGAGTACCACGCATTTCAGCGCGAGCAGCAGGCCAATGCCGATCGCGCCATACGCGCCGATGCGCGAATCGGTCATGATCTCCAGCACGCGCTCGCGCGTCATGCCGCCGCCGAGGCCGTCGCACGTATCCGCAAAACCGTCTTCATGAAAAGCGCCGGTCAGGTAGATCCCCACAATGGTCGACAACAGCACCGCGACGACGTGCGGCCATAACGCGGCCGCCAGTGCATACACCATTGCTGCAATACCGCCGACAACCAGGCCGACCGCCGGGAAGTAACGGCTCGCATGATGCAGCCACTCTGTGTCGAAGCCAACCCAGCGCGGAATCGGAAGACGCGTGAAGAACTGCAGCGCGATGAAGAACAGGCGCAACTCGTGCAAGCCGCGCGCGAGCAAACCAGTGGGTGAAGTGCGTGCCGGCAGCATGCGCTACTTGTCCTTGCCGCTGACCTGCGCCGACTCGAAGGTCGCCATCTCGCACAGGAAGTTCACCGCCGCATGCAGCAGGGGCAATGCGAGCGCGCAACCGCTGCCTTCGCCGAGCCGCAGGCCGAGCTGCAGCAAGGGCTGCGCATCGAGATGATCGAGCATGCGCCGGTGGCCGCGTTCGTCGGAACAGTGAGAGAACACGCAGTAATCGAGAATCGCCGGCTGCAGGCGCGCCGCCACCAGCAGCGCGGACGTGACGATGAAACCGTCGATCAGCAGCACCATGCGGCGCTCGGCGGCGGCCAGCATCGCACCGGCCATCATCGCGATCTCGAAGCCGCCGAAAGCAGCGAGAATGTCCAGCGGCGCAAGCGCATGCGAATGCCGCGCCACCGCTACTTCGATCACCTGCCGCTTGTGCGCGACGCCCTCCGCCGTCAGGCCCGCACCGGCGCCGACGCATTCGGCGACCGGCACTCCGGTCAGCTTGTGCATCAAGACCGCCGCAGCGGTGGTATTGCCGATGCCCATTTCGCCGAAGCCCAGTACATTGCCCTCCAGTTCCGCCACCAGTCCCATGCCGCACTGCATGGCCTGCGCGCACTGGTCCGCGCTCATCGCCGGTTCCTGCGCGAAGTTGCGGGTGCCGAAAGCGATTTTGCGGTCGATCAGCCGTTCACGCCTGCCGAAGTCGTGGTTGACGCCCGCGTCCACCACGTGCAGTGAGCACCGGTTCTGGCGCGCGAACACGTTGATTGCCGCGCCGTTGGCGAGAAAGTTTTCCACCATCTGCCAGGTAACGCTTTGCGGATAGGGAGAGACGTTTTCCGCGACGATGCCGTGATCCGCCGCGAAGACCATGATCGCAGGAGACAATAGCTGCGGCCGCGTGCTCTTCTGGATCAGGCCGATGCGCCTGGCAAGCTGTTCCAGCTGTCCGAGACTGCCGAGCGGTTTCGTCTTGTTGTTGATGGCGGCTTCGAGTGCGGCGCAAAGCGCGACATCGGCGGTTGGTTCGATGTGGGGTATATGCATATCGGCGCGGCCACGCCGCGTTGCGGTGTGGGCCTTTTCTTTCTGATGAAGTGATAGTGTCGGGAATTGCGGAAAACCCCGTCCGCAAGCGATCCGTTCCACGCGCGGGCGCGCGAACCATTCCGGCCGGTATCCGGGCTGACAAGACAAACCGGCCTGCCTTCCCATGCGGACTGCACAGTGGCGTAGAGAGGCCGGCTGTCATCCGATAGGCACGATACGCATTTCTCCGGATGACGCTTGTTTACCGTTGCGGGGGCAGCACACGTTGACTCGTTCACTCGCTGGAGCTCGTGTTTCCCGTTTATCTGCGCGCATGGACATGCGCGCGGGCACCAGAACGGGAGCAGTGTATGCGCAGCATTTGCATCAGTCAAACCGTCAACATTGCATATAGGCCGCCCGCGTCAGTTCGGTGAAAGCTTTTTCCGATTGAATACAACAGAGTAAACTGTGCGCGCAATGATAGAAATGACAATCCACCCCGAGCACTTCCATGAAAAACCCTAGCGAATACTATAGCCAGCAATACAACGCCCGTGCGGCAATCCCCGATCATCCGTATATTTTCACCCGCTGGATGAAGGAATCGGCCGAGGTACGCCGCACCCGTGCGGCCGTTTTCGATCTCGCCTATGGCGATGCCAGCGGCGAGCGCCTCGACTTCTTCCCGACCAACTGCAGCAATGCCCCTTTACTGGTGTTCATCCACGGCGGCTGGTGGCGTTCGCTCGACAAGTCGGACTTTTCCTTCATTGCGCCGACCTACACGCGCGCCGGCTTCAACGTCGCGTTGACCAATTACACGCTGGCCCCGGATGCGTCGATCACCGAGATCGTGCAGCAGCAACTGCGAGCGATCGCCTGGCTGTATCGCAATGCCGAGAAATACGATTTCGACCGCCAGCGCATCGTCGTCGCAGGCCATTCCGCCGGCGCGCATCTGGCGGCGATGATGATGGCGGCGCTATGGCCGGTTTTTGGCGCGGACCTGCCGCAGCAGCTAGTCAAAGGAGGCATCCTGATGTCCGGGATTTACGACCTCGAACCGGTGCAGCATGCGGAATTCGTCAACGTCGACCTGAAACTCGGCCCGGATAATGTTGCCTATTTATCACCATCCTTGATGCCTCAGGCCCATGCCGCTCCTTTCGTCACCGCATGCGGCGCTCTAGAATCGGAGGAATTCCGCCGCCAGACGGATCTGCTCGCGCAAAACTGGAAGGGCGGCCACCGCCTCGACGTACCGCTCCCCGGCATCAATCACCTGACCATCTGTGACGCCTTCGCGACGCCGGGACATCCGCTATGCGAGGCAAGCATTGACCTGCTCTCCAGTATGAAATAAGGAAAAACGCTCACGCAACAGATTCGGCGGCAGCACTTTGCTGCGGCAAAGCGCCCGCATTATGATGTTCGAGTTGCATATACGAAACCCGTGGCTGATAATCGTGCAGACGTGGCCGCGGCGACGAGGCTGCAAGCTTGTTGAACGGAAAAAAGCTGACAATAAATTAAGGGAAGTACCGACATGACCGACGCTGCAGACGATCTGGAAGCATTGTTTGACGAAGTGGCCGCACAGCGCGCCGATACAGTCGCTCCCCCGACACCCGAACAACCCGAGGATACCGCCCCCGTTGCGGAAGCCACCGACGCGGAAGCCGATACCGACGCGGAATCCCAGGCCGCCGAGCCGCAGGAAGACCAGTCCGGCAAGCCGATGTATGAGCGCCTCGGCGGCATCGTCCGCATGCTGCACGATTCGCTGCGCGAACTCGGCTACGACCGCTCGCTATCCAACGTTGCCGACCAGATTTCCGACGCGCAGGGGCGCCTCAACCACATCGCGTCGCTCACCGAACAGGCCGCCAACAAGGTCCTCAACACCGTCGATACCTGCATTCCCGAACAGGAGACGCTGACGAAGAAGGCGCAGGATATGGAAGGCCGCTGGAACCAGTTGTTCGACGGCAAGCTCAGCATCGAGGAATTCAAGACGCTGGCCGGAGATTCGCGCCAGTTCGCCTCCGTCGTGATGGAAGCGACTGAAACCGAAAAAGCACGCCTGCTCGATATCATGATGGCGCAGGATTTCCAGGACATCACCGGCCAGTTGATCAAGAAGATCGTCGTCATCACCGACACGGTTGAGCATGAATTGGCGCAACTGCTGCGGGACAATGCCCCGCCTGAAGTCAAGGCGGCGCTGGCCGAACAAAAACTGGCCGAGCAAAAGCCGGCCGAACTGATGCAGGGTCCATCCGCACCGGGCGCCGCCATGGCCCAGGATGATGTCGACAGCCTGCTTGCCGATCTGGGGTTCTGATGGACGACATGCTCAAGGAATTCGTCGTCGAAGCCCTGGACCTCGCGACGAACGTAGAAGAGCACCTGCTCTCCCTGGAGCGGCGCCCCGACGACACCAATGCGTTGAACGCGCTGTTTCGCTCCTTCCACACCATCAAGGGCGGCGCCGGCTTCATGAACCTGCCTGCCATCGTGTCCGCCTGCCACCTGACGGAAAACCTGTTCGATGGCCTGCGCACCGGCAAGGTGCCGGTCACGCCGACCGCGATCGAAGCCGGCCTGCAGGCCAGCGGCTTCGTCGCCGACCAGCTTACCCAGCTTGCCAACGGCGCTGCCCCTGAAACATTGCCGGCAATGCCGGCGCAACTGGAAGACCTGCTGACGCAGGCAATCGAGGGCAACACCGCAGCGCCTGCTGCACCGGCGCCGGCGGAAGCAGCCGTGCCCGAAGTCCCCGCCGCCGAGGCTCCGGTTGCCGCCACATCGGCTGTCTCTGAAGACGGGCTGGACTGGGAAGCCCTGTACCGCGCAGTCGTACCCGGCAGTGGCGATGTCGCCATCCCGGTCGCTGCAGCAGTGTCGATTCCCGCAGTTGCAGCGCCGGCCGCCGCAGCCCCGGCGGCCAAACCGGCCATAGAGGACGGCGCAAGGCCGATCACCGCGCAAGTCAAGGAAGACAGTATCCGCATCGACGCGGTCAAGCTGGATGCCTTGCTCGAAGTGGCCGGCGAATCCGTACAAGCCGCCAACCAGGCCAGCGTGCTGCTGGAAAAACTGTCGCAGTTCAAGTTCGAAGGCCAGGCCGCGGCCCTGATGGCCACGCTGCAGGAAACCCTGAGCCGTGCCTCGCGCTATTCGACCGAACTGCAGCGCGCGACGCTGTCTACCCGCATGCAGCCGGTAGGCCGCCTGTTCCAGAAATTTCCGCGCCTGGTACGTGAACTGGCACGCGACCTCGGCAAGGATGTCGAACTGGTCATTGAAGGCGCCGAAACCGAAGTCGACCGCGTGGTGGTCGACAGCCTGTACGACCCACTGGTGCACATGCTGCGCAACGCGCTCGACCACGGCATCGAAACCGCCGACGAGCGCGCCGGCACCACCAAGTCGCCCAAAGCGACCATCCTGCTGAAGGCCTGGCAGGAAGGCAGCAGCGTCATGATCGAAGTATCGGACGACGGCAAGGGCATGGATGCCGACAGGCTGCGGGCAAAAGCGATCTCGAAGGGGCTGATCGGCGAGAATGCCGCGCAGACGGCGGAAGAAGCGTTCCAACTGGTGTTCCTGCCCGGCTTTTCGACCAAGGAAGTCGCTTCCAGCGTATCGGGCCGCGGCGTCGGCATGGACGTGGTCAAGACTGCAGTGGAAAAGCATCGCGGCGCGATCCGCATCGATTCCGTGCTCGGCGAAGGCACCCGCTTCACGATTCGCCTGCCGATCGAACTCTCGATCGTACCTACAATGTTGGTACGTACCGCCGGCGCCGCGCTGGCGATGCCGATGGCGGTGGTGCAACGCGTGGTGGAGCTGCCCGAGACCTTCGCCGAAGTCGGCGGCGCACCGGTCCTGCGCGACCAGGGCCGTCCGCTCGCGGTACGCTCGCTGGCCGCCATCCTCGGCTATGAAGAGTGCAAGGAAAAGGTCGGCATCGTCATCGCCGCGCCGCAACCCTACATCCTCGCGGTGGAAGCGGTGGACGGCACCGCCGACCTGGTGATCAAGCCCTTGACCGCGCTCGCGGTGCCGGGCGTGAACGGTACCGCGCGTTCCGCCGAAGGCGAACTGGTGCTGGTCATCAGCCTCGCCTTCCTGCTGGATGGCTGCCGGGACAACAGCACGGCGGCGCGACTGGCTGCTTGAGCTTGCTCCAATAAAAAAATCCCGGCCGGAGGCATCTCCGGCCGGGATTTTTTTCGTCCATCGCTATTTTGCGTTTCGTCCCCCAGCGACGGCCGTAAATACGCCGAGACCGATAAACGCGCTCGCCGTGATATAGCGGCCGGCGGTGCTGGCACCGCGCAAGCGGCCCAGCATCGGCGCCATGACGCTCGCAGCCAGCACGTACATCGTATCGGTCACCGATGCGACCAGCACGAAAACTGTGCCGAGCGAAATGCTTTGCAGGATCGCCGGCGCGGCCGGATTCATGAACTGCGGAAGAAATGCTGCGAAAAAGATTGCGGTTTTCGGATTGAGCAGCGCCACGGCGAAGCCTTCCCGGAAGATCCGGCTCGCAGGCACGGCACTGGCCCGTGCCTCCGCCATCTCCGCCGCCGGCGCGCGCAACGCCTTGACGCCAAGATAGACCAGATAGGCAGCGCCCGCGTATTTGACCACCGTGAACGCCAGCGAAGAAATCGCGAACAATGCCGCCAGCCCTATCGCCGCGCCAATCGCATTTCCCACATTGCCCAGCGCCACACCGGCGACCGATGCCAGTCCGGCAGCCTTGCCTTGCGAGAGTGTGCGCGTGACCACATAGATGACCGCCGGACCCGGCGTCACAGCGAGCACAAGGCTGGCGAGAAAGAAGGCGGCCATCAACGGCCAGGTGGGAAACAGCGCATGCATGTCGGATCTCCGGAATTGGTAACTCCAGCAGTATATGCAAGCTGCCCCGGTCGTGCTGCAGGCTTTACTTCTTGGCCAGTCTCTCGGCCTTCTCCTTCGACCAGGCGGCAAGCTTTTCATGGATACCCTTCTGCTCGCTGAACATCTGCGAATTCGACGCCAGCTGCGCGCACAGTTCCAGGCGGATGCCGTTCGGATCGAAGAAATAGATCGACTTGAAAACCCGGTGATCGGTCACGCCCAGGACTTCAATGCCGTGCGCTTCCAGGCGTGACTTCATCGCCTCCAGCTGTTCGACGGTATCGACGCGCAACGCGATGTGGTTCACCCAGGTCGGGGTATTGCCGGACGCTTCAGGAGCGACGTTGTCGCCCAGGTCGAAGAAGGCGAGACAGGAGCCATCGGTCATGCGGAAGAAGATGTGCACATACGGACAATACTCGCCGGTCGACGGCACGACGTCGCTGCGGATGTAATGGAACAGCGGCAAGCCGAGAATGTCTTCGTAAAAATGACGCGTTTCCTCCGCGTCCCGGCAGCGGTAAGCGAAGTGATGCAAACCGTTGACCGGCACAGCGTCCGGTATGGCGGTAGGCAGGCTGACCTGCCTGGTGACGTTTGAGCCCATGGCTTTCTCCTTCGGTTCAGCGCGACGCTTTTGACGCAGCGCCTTGTGCAACCTCCTGATTGATCGCACCGAAAATCGACTTGCCGTTCTTGTCCAGCATTTCGATGCGGATGGTGTCGCCGAACTTCATGAACGGCGTTTTCGCTTCGCCGTTGGCAATGGTTTCCAGACAGCGCTTCTCGGCGATGCAGGTATAGCCCTTGGACGCATCCTTATTCGACACCGTGCCCGAACCGATGATGGAGCCGGCGCGCGCATTGCGCGTCTTGGCCAGATGCGCAATCAGTTGCGGAAAGCTGAACACCATGTCGACGCCGGCATTCGGTTGGCCGACCAGCGCGCCGTTCCAGGTTGCGCGCAGCGGCAGGTGCACCTTGCCTTCCTGCCAGGCGTCGCCGAGCTCGTCCGGCGTTACCGCGACCGGCGAAAAGCTCGATGCCGGCTTCGATTGGAAGAAGCCGAAGCCCTTTGCCAGTTCGGCCGGAATCAGGTTGCGCAGGGAGACGTCGTTGACCAGCATCAGCAGCTTGATGTGCGACGCCGCCTTGTCCGGCCCCGTTCCCATCGGCACATCGTCGGTGATCACAGCGACCTCCCCCTCGAAGTCGATGCCCCAGTCTTCCGACGCCAGCGCGATGTCGTCCGTCGGGCCGATGAAATCATCCGAGCCGCCCTGGTACATCAGAGGATCGTGCCAGAAGGACTCCGGCATCTCGGCATTGCGCGCCTTGCGCACCAGCTCGACATGGTTCACATAGGCGGAGCCGTCCGCCCATTGGTAGGCGCGCGGCAGCGGCGCCATGCAGCGCTTCGGATCGAAATCGAAAGGACGATGCGCCTTGCCGGCGTTCAGTTGTTCATAGAGCTCTTCCAGCTGCGGCGCAATGAAACTCCAGTCGTCCAGCGCACGCTGGAGGGTAAGCGCGATGCGATCGGCCAAGTGTGCAGTCTTCAGGTCGCGCGAGACGACCGCCAACTGTCCGTCTCGGGTACCGTCTTTGAGGGTGGCAAGCTTCATCCGGGGATTCCTTTGATGTGGGGTGGCTTAATGGTGCAAAGTGTTTTACCATGAAGCGAAATTATGTTTAATAAAATTGATTCACCATATCGTAATACCATCACCGCATGAAATCAACCGACAAGTCCGCCGAAGCCGATTCCCGTCAAGGCATCCAGTCCATCGAAGTCGCCGGCCCGCTGTTGCTGGCACTTGCCAAGGCTTCCGGTCCGCTGAGTCTTTCCGCATTGGCAAGGAGCGCCGGCATGCCGGCTGCCAAGGCGCATCGCTACCTGGTCAGCCTGATCCGGATCGGACTGGTCGAACAGGACAGCGCCACCGGCCAGTACGACCTCGGCGGCCTGGCGCTTGAACTCGGCCTGGTATCACTGGGAAGACTGGACGCGATCAGGCTGGCGGACGAAACCCTGGCGGCACTGCGCGACATCACCAGCGAAACCGTGGCCTTGGCGACCTGGGGCAACTTCGGGCCGACCTATATCCGCCTGCTGCAGTCGCGGCGACCGGTCACGATCAACCTGCAGATCGGCAGCGTGATGCCGATGACCTATACGGCAACCGGCCTTTGCTTCGCGGCCTTCCTGCCGGAAAGCGAAACGGAAGAGTTACTGCACAAGGAACTGGCGCAGAACCGCAGTGAACGGCTGGATGCGCCGCAAACCATCGAAGAACTTGTTCCACTGCTGCAGGAAACGCGGGAACACGGCATGGCGCGCATGCTCGGCCATCTCGATCCTTCCGCCGCGCGCGCGCCGGCCGGCACCCGCGCGGCGGAGCGCCTGCTGGCCGGATTCAATGCATTCTCGGCGCCAGTGTTCGACCATCATGGAAGCATGCGCTTCGCGCTGACGGTGGTCGGCTCGTCTGCACATATCGACGAAGCGTGGGACGGGTTCATCGCGCGGCAGACGCGCGAGCATGCGCAGCAATTGTCGCGACGCCTGGGACTTCGTGAAAGCGCTTAAAGAATATTGCCGACGTTGAGCAACGTCAGCACGCCGAGCACCGCAAAGATAACGGCGGCGATCGCATGCACCAGCTTGAGCGACACCGCCTGGATGATCTTGCCTCCGAGCAGAACGGCGGGCACGTTGGCAATCATCATACCCAGCGTGGTGCCGGCGACAACCGCATAAAAGGCGGAATACTTTGCCGCCAGCGCGATCGTCGCGACCTGCGTCTTGTCTCCCATTTCAGCCAGGAAGAAAGCGAGGACCGTAGCGCCGAACACCCCATAACGGACCGGCTTGGCATCGACATCGTCCAGCTTGTCCGGAATCAGCGTCCACACCGCCATGGCAAGAAATGAAATGCCGAGTACCCAGCGCAACACGCCGTTACCGAAGAACACAGTAACCCAATTGCCGAGAGCGCCGGCGAACGCATGGTTGAGCAACGTGGCAACAAGGATGCCGAAAATGATGGGAACCGGGCGGCGAAACCGCGCAGCGAGCAACAGCGAAAGGAGTTGAGTCTTGTCGCCCATTTCAGCAAGGGCGACGATACCGGTCGAGACGAGAAAGGCTTCCATGAATACTCCAGGGCCGGATCCATACCGATGACCATGCACGCTCTCCGGCCCATGGCAGAAGCGGCATGGTCAAAGGTCTTGCCAAACCTGGAGTCGCTTGCACCATGGTCCCCCGAAGGAAGCCAAGTCTGTTGATGCAAGCCCCTCGCGCAATTCGGAGGGCGGCTACTCCCCAATGACGGCAGCGATTTTACCCGCAAACAGGAGCTTCCGAAAGCAAGGTCACAGCTCGTAGCTGTCTTTTTCGCCGCTCATCACCTGTTCGATCAGCTTGCGATTCAGCGTCGGCGTCATCAATTCGATGAAACTATATATATAACTGCGCAGGTAAGCGCCCTGCTTGAGCGCGACCCGGGATACGTTCGAGCCGAACAGGTGTCCAACCGAAATCGCCTCCAGTCCCTTGTCGCGCTCGGCGTCGAATGCCATGCCGGCAATGATGCCGACACCCATTCCGAGTTCAACATAAGTCTTGATAACATCGGCATCAATGGCTTCCAGCAACACGTCCGGCTTGAGTCCGCGTATCGAAAATGCGTGATCGATCTTTGCGCGCCCGGAGAATGCCGCATCGTAGGTGATCAGCGGATACTTTGCGATTTCTTCCAGCGTGATCGGTGTTGCCTTGAGCAAAGGGTGATCGTGCGGCACCACCACCACATGCTCCCATTGATAACACGGCAAAGTGATCAAGCCATCGACACTGGCGATCGCTTCGGTGGCAATCGCCATGTCCGCTTGGTCCTTCAAGACCATTTCGGCAATCTGTTTCGGATTGCCTTGCAATAATGACAATCTCACTTTGGGATACTTCTGCGCAAAGGCCTGCACCACCTTGGGCAACGCATAGCGCGCCTGGGTATGGGTGGTGGCGATGGTGAAACTGCCGGTGTCCTGCGCCGCGAATTCCTTGCCGATGCGCTTCAAGCCATCGATTTCCTGCATGATCAGCTCGACCGACCGCAGCACCGCCCTGCCCGGCTCGGTCAGACCGCGAATACGCTTGCCATGCCGCGTGAAAATGTCCACGCCCAGTTCCTCTTCCAGCTCGATGATGGCCTTGGATACGCCCGGTTGCGACGTGTACAGCGCCTTGGCAGCCTCGGTCAGGTTGAAATTTTGCCGGACGGCTTCGCGCACGAAGCGGAGTTGATGGAGGTTCATTGCTTCCCTTGTCGTCTTGCCAACATACTTATTCTTATACGCTTATGCCAAATGAGCATATAAGCAAATAAATACTAAGTAGTTTGGAATAAGCGGGAAGTTTATTACGATTCACACTCCTTTGCGCGAGGTGACATGACTCTTTCCTATATAGCTTCCGGTTTTGCCGTCGGCCTGCTGGTCGGCCTGACAGGCGTTGGTGGCGGTTCCCTGATGACGCCGCTGTTGACCCTTCTCTTCGGCGTATCGCCCACGGTTGCGGTCGGTACAGACCTGGCTTTTGCCTCTGCCACCAAGACGACCGGCACGCTGGTTCATCGTGTACGCGGCACCGTGCGCTGGGAGGTGGTGCGCCATCTCTGCCTCGGCGCCTTGCCCGCCGCCTTGCTGGCGACTGTCGGCCTGAAGTACTTTGGCGCGCTCGACAACGAAATCGCCCACATCATCCGCTATTCGATCGCCGGCTCGGTCCTGCTGACGGTCGTCGCTTTGCTGTTCAGGCGCCGCATGCAGACATGGATCCTTGCCCATCCGGAAAAACAGTTGCAGGGCACCAAGCTTGCCGTGACTACCGTCATCGTCGGCGCGCTGCTCGGCACCCTGGTCACCATTTCGTCGATCGGCGCGGGCGCCGTAGGTGCGACCATCCTGGTATTGCTGTATCCTCGCCTGTCGCCGGCGGAGATCGCCGGCACCGACATTGCCTATGCCGTCCCGCTGACCGCCATCGCCGCGGCCGGGCACTGGTACCTGGGCTCCATCAATTGGGAATTGCTAATCACGCTGCTCGTCGGTTCGGTGCCCGGCATCACGCTCGGATCGTTCGCAGCAAAAATAGTCCCGGAGAAAATCCTGCGCGGCCTGCTGGCCACCACCCTGACCGGCGTCGCCGTCAAAATGGTTTTTTAAGATTGGAACAGAGAGATGTATCGTTACGACCAGTATGACCATCAGATCGTCAAGGAACGCGTTGCGCAATACGCCGACCAGGTGCGCCGCCGCATCTCCGGTGAATTGAGCGAGGACGAATTCCGTCCGCTGCGCCTGCAGAACGGTCTCTACTACCAGCGCCATGCGTACATGCTGCGCATCGCCGTGCCTTACGGCCTGCTGTCCTCGAAGCAAATGCGCATGTTCGCGCATATCGCGCGCGAACACGACCGCGGCTACGGCCATTTCACGACGCGCCAGAACATCCAGTACAACTGGATCGAACTCGAAGACACCCCGGAAATCCTAGCCAAGCTGGCATCGGTCGAAATGCACGCGATCCAGACCTCCGGCAACTGCGTGCGCAACATCACTTCCGACGAATACTGCGGCGTTGCGCCGGATGAAATCATCGATCCGCGCCCGTATGCCGAAATCCTGCGCCAGTGGAGCACCTTCCACCCGGAATTCGCCTACCTGCCGCGCAAGTTCAAGATCGCGATCAACGGCGCGCTGGAAGATCGTGCGGCGATCGCCGTGCACGACATCGGTCTGTCGGTCGTGAAGAACGAACAGGGCGAAATCGGCTTCCGTGTGCTGGTCGGCGGCGGCATGGGCCGCACCCCCATCCTCGGCAGCGAGATCCGCTCCTTCCTGCCGTGGCAGCATGTAATGAGCTACATTGAAGCCATCCTGCGCGTGTACAACCAGTACGGCCGCCGCGACAATATGTACAAGGCGCGTATCAAGATCCTGGTGAAAGCCATCGGCGCAGAGGAATTCGCGCGCCAGGTTGAGGAAGAATGGGCCGATCTGAAGGACGGCCCGAGCACGCTGACAGAGGAAGAACTGGCGCGCGTGGCCGCCTACTTCACAGCGCCGGCTTACGAAACCCTGCCGGCCGTCGACGCCGCGTTCGAACAGTTCAAGGGCGAAAGCAAGGCGTTCTCCAACTGGGTCAAGCGCAACGTCAAGCCGCACAAGATCCCCGGCTATGCCGCCGTCGTGCTGTCGCTGAAGAAGACCGGCGTGCCGCCGGGCGATGCGACCGCCGAACAGATGGATTTCGTCGCCGATCTCGCGGACCGCTACAGCTTCGGCGAACTGCGCGTCACGCACGAGCAGAACCTGGTGCTGGCCGACGTCAGGCAAAGCGACCTGATCAGGCTGTGGGAAGAAGCGAAAGCACAAGGCCTGGCGACACCGAACATCGGCCTGCTGACCGACATGATCTGCTGCCCGGGCGGCGATTTCTGCTCGCTGGCCAATGCGAAGTCGATCCCGATCGCCGGCGACATCGCCGAGCGCTTCGACAATCTCGACTTCCAGCACGACATCGGCGAAATCGAACTGAACATTTCCGGCTGCATCAACTCCTGCGGCCACCACCACGTCGGCCACATCGGCATCCTCGGCGTCGACAAGGACGGCAGCGAGTGGTACCAGGTATCGATCGGCGGCGCGCAAGGCAACGAATCGAGCATCGGCAAGATCATCGGCCCATCCTTCTCCGCGCACCAGATGCCGGAAGTGATCGACCGCATCCTGAAGGTGTACGTCCGCGAGCGCAATGAAGACGAACGCTTCATCGACACCGCGCGCCGTATCGGCGTGACGCCGTTCAAGGAATTCGTCTACGCAACCCCGATCAAGAGTGAATACAAGGCTGGAGAAGACGCATATGCGTGACATCATCAAGAACAAGACCGTCGTCGCCGATGACTGGACCGTATTGCGCCTGGGCGAAAGCGACACGCCGGAAACAGTTGCGATTCCCGAAGGCAAGATGATCGTGCCGCTGACCGTGTGGCAGGCGCAGCGTGCCGCGCTGGAAGGCCGCGCCGAACTCGGCGTGTGGATCGCCAGCAGCGAGCGCCCGGAAGAACTGAAAGACGACCTCGGGAAGTTCAAGCTGATCGCGGTCGATTTCCCGAAATTCGCGGACGGCCGCGGCTATTCGATCGCCTACAACCTGCGCGCCCGCCTTGGCTATACCGGCGAACTGCGCGCCATCGGCGACGTGCTGCGCGACCAGCTGTTCTACATGCAGCGCGTAGGCTTCGACGCGTTCGCGGTGCGTGAAGACAAGAACATCCATGATGCATTGAAGGGGCTGACTGACTTTTCCGAGGTCTACCAGACGTCCTGGGATCGAAAATCGCCGTTGTTCCGCCGCGTGCAGCGCAGTGGAGCGCCGGCATGAGCGACTACGCTGCCCTTGTCGAAAGCACACAGGCCACGCTCCGGCGTATCGCTGATGAATTCGCGCCGGCGGTGTTCGCTTCCAGCCTCGCTGCGGAAGACATGGTGCTGACCGACCTGATCCTGCGCGCGAAGCTGCCGATCGGCATCTTCACGCTGGAAACCGGCCGCCTGCACAAGGAAACCCTGGGCATGGTGGACCGCATCAAGGAGACCTACGGTTACGACGTGCAGTTGTACAAGCCGGAACCCGCCGCCGTCGACGCCTACGTCGCGCAGAACGGTTTGAACGCGTTCTACGACAGCGTCGAGATGCGCAAGGAATGCTGCCGCATCCGCAAGGTCGAGCCGCTCAAGCGCGCGCTCGCCGGCAACAAGGCCTGGGTCACCGGCCAACGCCGCGCGCAATCGACCACGCGCGCGGACCTCGCGGTGCAGGAAAACGACGAAGCACACGGCATGACCAAGTTCAATCCGCTCGCCGACTGGTCGGAAGACGACGTGTGGAACTATCTCCGCAGCAACCAGGTGCCGTACAATCCGCTGCACGACAAAGGCTATCCGTCGATCGGCTGCGAACCCTGCACCCGCGCGATCCAGCCGGGCGAGGATGTACGCGCCGGACGCTGGTGGTGGGAGAATCCGGAATCGAAGGAATGCGGCTTGCACGTGGTCGATGGCAAGCTCGTCAGAATCAAATCAGTGGCTTGAGAAAACTATGAATACCGCAGTCGAAAAACTCTTTTTGGATGCCGCCAGCAACCGTCACCTGGACTGGCTCGAATCGGAAGCGATTCACATCATGCGCGAGGTGGCGGCCGAGTGCACCAATCCTGCACTGCTGTTCTCCGGCGGCAAGGACTCAGTGGTGCTGCTGCGTATTGCGGAAAAGGCTTTTCGGCCTGGGAAATTCCCGTTCCCGCTGGTGCATATCGATACCGGCCACAACTTCCCGGAAGTCATCGAGTTCCGCGATCGCCGCGCGAAGGAACTGGGCGAGCGCCTGGTCGTGCGTTCGGTCGAGGATTCGATCAAGCGCGGCACGGTGCGCCTGCGCAATCCGCAAACCGATTCGCGTAATGCCGCACAAGCGGTGACGCTGCTGGAAACCATCGCCGAATTCAAGTTCGACGCCTGCATCGGCGGCGCCCGCCGCGACGAGGAAAAGGCCCGCGCGAAAGAGCGCATCTTCTCCTTCCGTGATGAATTCGGCCAATGGAACCCGAAGGCGCAGCGCCCGGAACTGTGGGACCTGTATAACACCCGCGTTCACCCCGGCGAAAACATGCGCGTGTTCCCGATCTCGAACTGGACCGAACTCGACGTCTGGCAGTACATCGCCCGCGAAAAGCTGGCGCTGCCGCCGATCTACTTTGCACATGAACGCGAAGTCATTCCGCGCAACGGCCTGCTGGTGCCGCTGACCGACCTGACCCCGGCCCGCGAAGGAGAAACGGTTGAAAAGCGCGTGGTGCGCTTCCGCACCGTCGGCGACATTTCCTGCACCTGCCCGGTCGCCTCCGACGCAGCCGACGTCGATGCGATCATCGCCGAAACCGCCGTCACGCAAATCACCGAACGCGGCGCCACCCGCATGGACGACCAGACATCCGAAGCCTCGATGGAAAAACGCAAGAAAGAAGGGTATTTCTAATGAACGCGGTAGTTGCAGAACAAGGGATGCCGACCAACGCCGGAACGGAGCGCGGCCTGCTGCGTTTCATCACCGCCGGATCGGTGGATGACGGCAAGAGCACGCTGATCGGCCGCCTGCTGTTCGACAGCAAGGGCATCTTCGCAGACCAGCTCGACGCGATTTCGCGCGCCAAGCACAAGCGTACCGTCGGCGACACGGTCGACCTGTCGCTGTTGACCGATGGCCTGGAAGCCGAACGCGAGCAAGGCATCACCATCGACGTCGCCTACCGCTATTTCGCGACGCCCAAGCGCAAGTTCATCATCGCCGACACGCCCGGTCACGAGCAGTACACCCGCAATATGGTGACCGGCGCCTCGACTGCCGACGCGGTCATCATCCTGGTCGACGTCTCCAAGGTCAAACTGGGCGACGACGGCAGCGTGGAACTGCTGACGCAGACCAAGCGGCACTCGACCATCGCCCACCTGCTGCGCATCGAGCACGTGATCGTCGCCGTCAACAAGATGGACCTGGTCGATTACGACCAGACTGTGTATGACCGTATCGTCGGCGCGTATCAGCAGTTTGCGAAACAACTCGGCCTGAACGACGTGCGTGCAATTCCGCTGTCGGCGCTGGCCGGCGACAACGTCGTCACCGCCAGCGACAAGATGCCCTGGTATGACGGCCCGACGCTGATCACGTTGCTGGAATCGCTCAGCGTGTACGACGAGTCGCACGACGAGCCGTTCCGTTTCCCGGTGCAACTGGTGGCGCGCCACAACGGCCACGAAGCCAACGATTTCCGCGGCTACATGGGCCGCATCGAGGCCGGCAAGGTGCACAAGGGCGACAAGCTGGTGGTGCAGCCGAACGGGCAAAACGCCACCGTCAAGGACATTCTCACGCTGGAAGGTTCGATCGATTCCGCCGTGGTCGGCCAGTCGGTGACGCTGCTGCTCGACGAATACCTGGACATTTCGCGCGGTGACATGCTGGCTGCCGCCAATACGCCGGCAACCCTGTTGAAGACCGTCACCGCCGATGTCTGCTGGCTGTCGGAAGAACCGCTCGACATGCGCCGCAAGTACTGGCTCAAGCACACCACAAAACAGGTGGCGGCGCGCGTGACGAAGATCTACACCCTGCTCGACATCAATACGCAGGAACGCCGTCCGGCCGATGCGCTCAAGCTGAACGATATTGCGACGGTGTCCGTCAACGTGCAACAGCCGCTGGCAGCGGACGCCTACGATGCGATCCGCTCCACCGGCGCCTTCATCCTGATCGATGAGGTCACGCACCAGACGGTCGCCGCCGGCATGATCCGCATCGCCTGATCCCGCGCATCGCATGTCCTCGACCAACACTGCGCCGCAAGCCACCGGCAAGGTCTACCTGCTGGGTGCGGGGCCGGGCGCCGCCGACCTGATCACGGTGCGCGGCGCCCGCGTTCTCGCACAAGCCGAGGTCGTGCTGTACGACGCGCTCGTGACCGAAGAAATGCTGGCCCTGTGCCCGCAGGCGGAAAAGATCTCCGTCGGCAAGCGTTCCGGACAGCGCTCCACCGCGCAAACCCTGATCAACCAGCAATTGGTCGATTGCGCACGGAAATACAAGCTCGTGGTGCGCCTGAAAGGCGGCGATCCGATGATGTTCGGCCGCGCCGACGAAGAATTGCGTGCATTGGAAGCTGAAGGCATCGAGATCGAGATCGTGCCCGGCATCACCGCGGCCCTGGCGGCGGCCGCGTCGACCAGACAGCCGTTGACCAAGCGCGGTATCGCCCGCAGCGTCGCGTTCTTCACGTCGAGCACCGCGCCCGGCCATCCCGAGCAAACCACCCTGCCCGACTGCGACACCCTGATCCAGTACATGGGAGGCAAGGAAGCGATCGCCACTGCACGCAAACTGCTGGCGCAAGGACGTTCGCCATCGTTGCCGGTCGTGGCAGTCGAGAACTGCAGCCGGTCGAACGAGCGCGTGATACGTCTGAAACTGGCCGAGCTGGAACAGGGACTGGCGGACTGCCAGGGGCCGGTGCTGGTGATGATCGGCGAAGCATTCGCACCACGCACACAAGGCAACGATCCGGCTTGACGCTGCTTCGGCGTATTGGCGTATTGCCCGGATTGTTCAGGTATTGCCGAGCGTGCCGGCGCAATACCTGGCGATCGCGTTCAACACTTCCGTATCCTCACCCACGGCCGGCGCAGCCTTCAATACCAGCGCAGGGTAAGCCTGCGTCAACTCCTCCAGCATCACGGGCAAATCACGCAGTACATGCCCGCCCTGCCCGAAGAACACCGGCACGACCGTCGCCTGGGTACATCCCTCCTGCATCAGTTGGCCTACCACTTCGGGCAGGCGCGGCGTCATCAGTTCGAGGAATGCCAGCGATACCGCGACATCCGGCAATTGCGCCTGCGTCATTTTTTGCAGGCGTTGAAACGGCTCAGCCCATTTCGAATCGCGGGCGCCGTGTGCAAACAGGATCAGTGCGCGTTGTGCCATGTCCGGAACCTCTAATGTCTCTGGACCCACCAGAGCGCGGAAAGCGCCACCAGCAGGAAGGTTGCGCTCGGCAGCACGGCGGTCGCCAGCGGCGGCCAGGTATTGAGCAGGCCGAGATGTGAAAACAGGCTGTTGATCAACTGGAAGCTGACGCCGATCATGATGCCGATGAATATCTTCAGGCTCACGCCGCCGGCGCGGAAATGCAGGTAAGCGAACGGAAGGGCGAGTGCCATCATGACCAGAACCGCAAGGGGATAGAACAGTTTCTTCCAGAATGCGATTTCGTAGCGTGCAGAATTCTGGTTGTTTTCGGCCAGGTGGCGAGTGTACGTTGCGAGTCCTACTGCCGACATGCGATCCGGATCGGCAAACAGAACCGACAGGATGTTGGGAGTGATCTCGGACACCAGTTTCTTGTCGCCAAAGTGCCGGGTCGTCACGCTTGCGCCGATGTCAGGACTGGCGACGGAAAACGTCGTTTCCGCTACGTCAGCGAGACGCCAGACATTCGCCCCCTGGTAGTCCGCGCGTTGCGCAGTCACGACGGCGGTCAGGCGAAAATCGCGGTCGAACTCGTACAGCTTCACACCCAACAATTCGCCTCCCGGGCTGACATCCTTGACGTTGAGGAAGCGTGAGCCGATCGCCTCTCCGCTAATCCCGTTCTGGCGGATGACGTCCTTGGTCCACAATCCGGTGCGGAACTGCTGCGAAATCGACGAGCCCTGTGCCTGCAACTTGAATTTTTCCGCCATTTCGCTGCTCGCCGGCGCAATGAATTCGCCGAACAGAAAAGTGATCAGCACCAGCACGATACCTACCCTGGCCAGCATCCAGCCCGCCATGCCGGTGGACAGACCGGACGCGCGCATGATGGTGAATTCGGAGCGTGCTGCAAGTTGCGCCAGGGTATAGATCGTACCGATCAAGGCTGCAATCGGCATCAGGTCATAGACATAGCCAGGCAACCCCATGAACACGTACAGGAAGGCGTGCTGCAGGCGATATCCGCCACGCCCGACTTGCGGCAGTTCCGCAATCAGGTCGAAAAAGGCGAACAGCGCAAGAAACGCGAACAGCGCAAAAATGACCGAACCGACAATTTCCCTGGCGACGTAGCGATGCAGTACCTTCATTTCTCGCCCGCCTTCCTGAAAAGATAGGCGCGCTTGATCGCTCCCCACATGCTTGCCGGATGGTATCGGCTATTGATGAGCAAGCGCCAGGAAAACAGCAGCACAATCAGCAGTGCCGCCAACAGATGCAGCGGCCACCATGCGACGCCCAGCGTCAACCGCTGCTGCACTACCGCGGACTGGAAAACACTGATCATGTTGCTGTAGACGACAAACAGCAGCAGGGCAATCATCAGATTGGCGGAACGTCCGCCGCGCGGATTGACGAAACCAAGCGGGATCGCCAGCAGCATCAGCAGCAGTCCCATCACCGGCAACGACAAACGCCACAGCAGTTCGCCGCGGTTGAAGTTGTTAGGGGCTGCCAGCAAGGCCGGAGTCGACAGGGAACTTGCCGACAGGTCTCCCGATAGCGCTTGCGACTGTCGCCCCACCAGTACGCCGTATCGCTCGAAGCTCATGATGCGGAAATCCGACTCGCCGGTGACACCGTCGTAACGGCGGCCTTGATTCATCACCAGAAACTTGTCGCCGCGTTCATCGACCGCGATCGTGCCCTCTTTTGCGACCACCACGCTGGTACGTCCGTTCTGCACCGTGTTGACGAAGACATTCTTGACCTTGGTCGCATCGCCGGTCACGCCTTCGACAAAGAAGATGCGTTCCGCCGATGACGATTCCTGGAACTTGCCGGGGGAAACCTTGGCAATGTCCTCGCGCTTTTCGAAACGCTGCCGGAATTCGGCGCTGTTCCGGTTCGCCCAGGGGGTGACAACAAAACTCAAAGCCGTGATCAGGACCACGATAGGCAATGCAAAACCCAGCACCGGCCCGATCCAGCGCGACAGGCTCAGGCCAGAAGCAAACCAGACCACCATTTCCGAATCCTGGTAGCTGCGCGTGACCACTACCAGCACGGAGATGAACCCGGTCAGGATCAGGATGACCGACAGGTATTTGAGTGCCGCGAACCCGATCAGTGCCACCACGTCCTGCGACGACACCTTGCCTCCGGCCGCCTGGCCGAGGATCTTGATGAGCATGACGGTGATCGTGATCGTGAAGAGCGTGGTGAAGACAGCGCCTGCGGTACTTACCAATTCGCGTCGGAGAGCGCGCTGAAAAATCATTGAATAGAAGACTATAATTGCGTCTGAAGAAGGAGCGACTCATGGACTTTAGCATAAAACCGATTGACGCAAAAACCGGCCTGGCCGGCATCAAGACGGGCTGCATTGCCGTCGGCGTATTTGAAAACAAGAAACTCTCCGCGGGCGCACGCGAGCTGGATCGCAAGGGAGCCGTCACTGCCGCGCTGAAGTCGGGCGACATCACGGGCAAAGCGGGCGCCACCCTGCTTCTGCGCAATCTGGACGGCGTTGCCGCGGAACGCGTGCTGCTGGTCGGCCTGGGTGCCGAGGAGTCCGTATCCGAGAAAAACTTCCTGTCAGCCGTGCAGGCCGCGGCACGGGTATTTTCGTCGCTGGGCACGGCCGATGGCGCCCTCGCGCTGCCGTTCGAGGAAATCAGGAATCGCGACATCTCCTGGGCCGTTCGCGGCGCCGTCCTGGCAATCCGGGATGCCGGCTACCGCTACGACACCACCAAGAGCAAGAAAGAAGCGGAGCAAGGCGGCGTCAGGAAAGTCGCCTTCCTGACCTCCAATGCAGGCGCGGCCGCAGCAAAAACCGCTGCCGCGCAGGCGACCGCCGTTGCCAACGGCGTCGCCCTGACCAAGGATCTGGGCAACCTGCCTTCGAACGTCTGCACGCCCACCTACCTGGCAGGCGTCGCCAAGAAGCTTGCGAAGGATTTCAAGTTCGGCATCGAAGTGCTGGACCGCAAGCAGATCGAAGCGCTGAAGATGGGCAGCTTCCTGTCGGTCACTAAAGGCAGCGACGAGCCGCCGAAATTCATCGTGATCAAGCACATGGGCGGCAAGGCGAAAGAGGCGCCCGTGGTCCTGGTAGGCAAGGGCATCACCTTCGACACCGGCGGCATCTCGATCAAGCCGGGCGCCAACATGGACGAGATGAAATACGACATGTGCGGCGCTGCATCGGTGCTCGGCACCTTCCGCGCCATTGGCGAATTGGGACTGAAGCTGAATGTGGTCGGCGTCGTCCCCACCTGCGAAAACATGCCTTCAGGCCGCGCCTCCAAGCCGGGAGATATCGTCACCTCGATGTCCGGCCAGACGATCGAAATCCTCAATACCGACGCCGAAGGCCGGCTGATCCTGTGCGACGCGTTAACTTATGTGGAACGCTTCAAGCCCGTCGCAGTGGTGGATATCGCCACGCTCACCGGCGCATGCGTCACGGCGCTGGGCCATCACAATTCCGGCCTGTTTACCCGTCACGACGAAGCGCATGATGCACTGGCGGAGGAACTGCTGGCCGCCGGCAAGGCCGCCGGCGACACCGCCTGGCGCATGCCGATCGAGGACAGCTACCAGGAACAACTGAAGTCGAATTTCGCCGATATGGCCAACATCGGCGGGCCGCCCGGCGGCAGCATTACCGCCGCCTGCTTCCTGGAACGCTACACCCGGAGTTACACCTGGGCCCACCTCGACATCGCCGGCACGGCATGGAAGAGCGGCGCCGCCAAGGGGGCGACCGGCCGGCCGGTGCCTTTGCTGACCACATTCCTTCTGGACCGCGCGAACGGCAAGAAGGCGGCGTGAAGCCGTTGAACTGCAGCCACGCAGGCAGGTGGTTTGCAGTTCGACATGTTCCAATGGCTCCTTGAGCACTGTTTTTTCGGCCGTCGGCCGCCGTGTAATGTCCCTGTTCGTGCGGTCCATAGCCGCCTTCCTTGCGCCCAGCGGACGTGGCAGTCGACCCCACCGCCTATTTCACCGTGACCATGCCGGCCCTTGGCGCTGCTCCCCTGCTCTGTCGCAGGCGCGGTCCGCATCGCGAAATGCCCGTAAATGCGATCCATGCAGAAGACTGGAGAGCGCAAACGGGTAAACTTGAATAGTTGGTGCGCCCGGAGCAGTAACGCGCAACCTGAATTTTTTGTATATCTTGAATTACGGAGAAAGCAATGAGTGCCCTGAATGAAGAACAAGTCCTGAGTGTTCACCACTGGACGGACCGCCTGTTCACTTTTAAGACAACCCGCAACCCGTCGCTGCGTTTTTCCAACGGTCACTTCACCATGATCGGCCTGCGCGTGGAAGGCAAACCACTGCTGCGCGCATACAGCATCGTCAGCGCGAACTATGAAGACCACCTGGAGTTCCTGAGCATCAAGGTGCCGGACGGCCCCTTGACATCGCGGCTGCAGCACATCCAGGTCGGCGATACCGTGATCGTGGGACGCAAGCCGACCGGCACCCTCGTCATCGACTACCTGCTGCCGGGAAAACGCCTGTACCTCCTGTCCACCGGAACCGGCCTGGCGCCCTTCATGAGCATCATTCGCGATCCCGAGACTTACGACAAGTTCGACCAGATCATCCTGGTCCACGGCGTACGGCAAGTCGACGAACTCGCCTATCATGACGTGCTTGTCGAGCACCTGCCGAACCACGAATTCCTCGGCGACCTGGTGACGAGCAAGCTGCGCTACTACCCGACGGTCACCCGCGAGCAGTACAAGAACATGGGACGCGTCACCGACCTGATTTCCAATGGCAAGCTGTTCTCGGACTTGGGCGTGCCCGCCTTCGATCCGGCGGCCGACCGCGTCATGATCTGCGGCAGCCCCGGCATGTTGCGCGACCTCAAGAACATGCTCGAGCACAGCGGTTTCAAGGAAGGGAATACCTCGACGCCGGGCGATTTCGTCATCGAGCGCGCCTTCGCCGAACAATGACTACTGGCTGCTGTCGAGCCCGATTCCTATACCGGCCGAGTTCGGCACGCCAAAATAGGCTAGTCAGAGCAACCAGCCGCAAATCAACAAGCGAATGCAAGCCATGAAACTCGCCACCTGGAACGTGAATTCCCTCAAAGTCCGACTGCCGCAAGTGTTGCAGTGGTTGGCAGACAATCCTGTCGATATCCTTTGCCTGCAGGAGACCAAGCTTACCGACGACAAGTTTCCGGTCGCGGACATTGAGCAGGCAGGCTACCAGGTGATCTTCAGCGGCCAAAAAACCTACAACGGCGTCGCCATCCTTTCCCGTCATCCGATGAGTGAAGTGGTGAAGAACAATCCGCGCCTGGAGGACGAACAGCAGCGCGTCATTGCTGCGACCATCGAAGGCATGCGTGTCGTATGCGGCTACTTTCCGAACGGGCAGGCGGTTGGATCGGACAAGTATCAGTACAAGCTGCGCTGGCTGAACGCAATGCACGACTGGCTGGCCGATGAGCTGAAAACGCACGACAGCATCGCGCTTCTCGGCGACTACAACATTGCGCCGGAGGATTGCGATGTGCACGACCCCGCCGCGTGGGAAGGCCAGGTACTCTGCTCCGCACCGGAACGCGAACAGTTCCAGCGCCTGCTCGCGCTCGGTTTCAAGGATTCATTCCGGCTGTTCGAACAGCCGGAAAAGCAGTTCAGCTGGTGGGACTACCGGATGATGGCGTTTCGCCGCAACATGGGTCTCCGGATCGACCACATCCTGCTGTCTCCTTCCCTGGCAAGCCGGTGCACCGCGTGCGCGATCGACAGGGTGCCGCGCAAGTGGGAACAGCCTTCGGACCACGCACCCGTCGTTGCCACCCTCGATTGAGCAAAGCCCCGGACCGGGAGCGGATCGGCTTGGCCGTTCCGCTCCACAATCGACGATCTAGTCGCTCAGCGACGCCTTGATCTGCTGCAACGAAGCCGGATCCTCGATCGTCGTCAGATCACCCGGATCCCGGCCTTCGCAGATCGCCTGTATCGAGCGGCGCAACAGTTTGCCGGAACGGGTTTTGGGTAGCAGGCTCACGAAATGCACGCGGGCCGGACGCGCCACCGCACCCAACTGCTTGTCCACCACCGCCATCACCTCCGCCTCAAGTGCCTTCCTGCCCTCCGGAGTCGACGCCGGCTCCGCATTCTTCAGGATCGCGAAAGCCACGGCGACCTGCCCCTTGAACTTGTCCTCGACCCCGACAACGGCGACTTCCGACACGTTCGGATGGCTGGAAATGCTTTCCTCGATCTCGCGCGTCCCCAGGCGGTGGCCAGCGACATTGATCACGTCGTCGGTACGGCCAAGGATGAAGTAATAACCATCGGCGTCGCGAATCCCCCAGTCGAAGGTCGAGTACACCTGTTCCCTGAAGTTCGTCCAATAGGTTTTCACAAAGCGCTCGTCGTCGCCATAGATGGTCTGCATGCAGCCGGGAGGTAACGGCCCCTGGATCACAACCACACCCTTCTCGTTGGGACCGCAGACTGCGCCGGTCGTTTCATTGAGCAGCTTTACGTTGTAGCCGAACATCGGGATGCCGGGGCTGCCGAGACGCGTCGGCGTATCTTCCACGCCCTTGGCGACGGTCATGATCGGCCAGCCGGTTTCGGTCTGCCAATAATTGTCGATGATGGGCACGCCCAGTTCCGAAGAAATCCATGCGGAGGTCGTCTCGTCCAGCGGCTCGCCGGCAAGGTACAGCGCCTTGAGCGAGGACAAGTCGTACTTCTTCATGAACTCCGGCGGCTGCTTCTTCAGCACACGCACGGCGGTCGGTGCGGAGAACATGCGGGTAACCTTGTACTTCTCGACGATGCTCCACCAGATGCCGGCATCCGGACGGATCGGCAGGCCTTCGTACATCACGGTGGCCATGCCGGCGATCAGCGGTCCGTAAACAATGTAGGAATGCCCCACCACCCAACCGATGTCCGAGGTCGAAAAATACGTTTCGCCGGGATTTCCGCAGAAGATGTGCTTCATCGAAGCGGCTAGCGCAACGGCATACCCGCCGACATCGCGCTGCACGCCCTTCGGTTTGCCGGTCGTGCCGGAGGTATAGAGGATGTAGGAGGTCTCGTTCGATTCGAGCCAGGTAACAGGCACTTCGGCATGCGCATGCTGTTCGCGCAGTGCCGCGTAATCGACGTCGCGCCCGGCAACGAGATCCATCGGAACGAGACCACGATTGACGAGCAGGACATGGGATGGCTTGTGTTCGGCGAGACCGATCGCCTCGTCGAGCAATGGTTTGTACGCGACAGCCTTGCCGCCGCGTGAACCAGCATCCGCCGACACGATGAGTTTCGGCTTGGCGTCATCGATGCGCGTCGCGAGACTGTTGGAAGCAAAACCGCCGAACACGACGGAGTGAATCGCACCGATGCGCGCACAGGCGAGCATGACAAACACCGCCTCGGCGATCATCGGCATGTAGATCAGCACGCGGTCGCCCTTGCCTACACCGAGCGACCGCATCATCGCCGCGGTACGCATCACTTCTGTCTGCAGCTCCTTGAAAGTGTAGGTTTTCTCGGTATTCGTCTCGGTGGAAATGGCGATCAGCGCCGGCTTGTCGCCCTGCGCCGCCACCCAGCGATCCACCGCGTTGTGGCAAAGGTTGGTCTTGCCGCCCACGAACCATTTGGTGAATGGCGGCTTGCTGTCATCGAGCACTTGCCTGTAAGGCTCTTTCCAGTCGATGAGTTTGGCTTCGTTGTCCCAGAATGCCTGCGGATTGTCGATGGAATTCTTGTAGAAGTCTGCGAAATTCATAATGCCCCCCGAATCGGTTTGGACTCGTGCAATTGAGGCTTGCACGTGGAATGATTTTCTGGTTTCCCAGTATGCGCGGTACGGCTTACTGCGCACTTACGATGAGTCACAAACCACGTAAAAAAAGCACATCGACGAGAATGTCTTTGCGCTTTTCCTGACTACGGTCTTTGCTCCTCAGAACGCGTCGCCGGGAACACGTATCCAGCCCTCCATCAGGACCCGCGCACTGCGGCTCATGATGGCTTTGGTCACGCTCCATTCGCTGTTCACCCTGGTTGCTTCCGCGCCGACACGCAGGGTGCCCGACGGATGGCCGAAGCGCACCGCATTGCGTTCACCGCCACCGGCGGCAAGGTTCACCAGCGTGCCCGGAATCGCGGCAGCGGTGCCGATGGCAACGGCAGCGGTGCCCATCATCGCGTGATGCAGCTTGCCCATGGATAGCGCACGCACAAGCAGGTCGATGTCGCCTGCAGTGACGTGCTTGCCACTGGACGAAACGTAGTCGGCCGGCTTGGCGACGAACGCGACCTTCGGGGTGTGCTGACGCCCGGCGGCTTCATCGACGTTCTTGATCAGACCCATGCGCACGGCGCCGCAGGCACGGATCGTCTCGAACATCGCCAGGGCCTTGGCATCACTGTTGATGGCATCCTGCAATTCCGTGCCGGTATAACCGATCGCTTCCGCATTCACGAAAATGGTCGGGATGCCGGCGTTGATCATGGAGGCCTTGAGCGTGCCGATGCCGGGCACGTCGAGGTCATCGACGAGGTTCCCGGTCGGGAACATCGAGCCGCCCGCGCCCTCTTCCTCGGCCGCGGGATCCATGAATTCAAGCTGCACTTCGGCTGCGGGGAAGGTGACGCCGTCGAGTTCGAAGTCGCCGGTTTCCTGCACCGCGCCGCTGGTCATCGGAACATGCGCAATGATGGTCTTGCCGATGTTGGCCTGCCAGATGCGAATGGTTGCGATGCCGTCTTTCGGAAGGCGGCCGGCATCGACCAATCCATTGCTGATCGCGAAGGGTCCGACGGCAGCGGAGAGGTTGCCGCAGTTGCCGCTCCAGTCGACAAAGGCCTTGTCGATGGATACCTGGCCAAACAGGTAGTCGACGTCGTGGCCGGGCTTGCTGCTTTTCGAGACGATGACGGTTTTGCTGGTGCTCGAAGTCGCGCCGCCCATGCCGTCAATCTGCTTGCCATAGGGATCGGGGCTGCCGATGACGCGCATCAGCAATGCGTCGCGCGCCGCGCCGGGTACCTGCGCGGTCTCGGGCAAATCCTGCAGGCGGAAGAACACGCCTTTGCTGGTGCCGCCACGCATGTAGGTGGCGGGGATTTTTATTTGGGGTACGTAGGCCATGAATTGTTTCCTGAAAATCCGTTAACTCGCCGACCTGCCCCTCCCCCTGCAGGGGAAAGGAGCCGTGCCCTGGTTGCTCCTTACGCCGCCTTCGCCGTCGACGACGCAAGAAAGTCCTGCGCAAAGCGCTGCAACACGCCGCCCGCCTCGTAAATCGACACTTCTTCCGCCGTATCGAGACGGCAGGTCACCTGCACTTCCACGCGCTCGCCATTCTTGCGGTTGATCACGAGGGTCAGGTCCGCACGCGGCTTGCGCTCGCCGATCACGTCGAAGGTTTCGGTGCCGTCGATGCCCAGGGTCAATCGATTGACGCCCGCCTTGAACTCCAGCGGCAGCACGCCCATGCCGATCAGGTTGGTGCGGTGAATGCGCTCGAAGCCTTCGGCCGCGATGGCTTCCACGCCGGCGAGACGCACACCCTTGGCCGCCCAGTCGCGCGACGAGCCTTGGCCGTAGTCGGCACCGGCGATGATGATCAGCGGCTGCTTGCGCTCCATGTAAGTCTCGATCGTTTCCCACATGCGGGTGACCTTGCCTTCCGGCTCGATGCGTGCGAGCGAACCCGGCTTGACCTTGCCGTCGACGACAACCATCTCGTTCTTGAGCGTCGGATTGGCGAAAGTAGCGCGTTGCGCGGTGAGGTGGTCTCCGCGGTGCGTTGCGTAGGAGTTGAAGTCCTCCTCCGGCAGGCCCATCTTGGCCAGGTACTCACCGGCAGCGCTGTTCAGCATGATTGCGTTCGACGGCGACAGGTGATCGGTCGTGATGTTGTCGCCCAGCACTGCCAGCGGGCGCATGCCCTTCAGCGTACGTTCGCCGGCCAGCGCGCCTTCCCAGTACGGCGGACGGCGGATGTAGGTGCTCTGCGGGCGCCAGTTGTACAGCGGGCTCACCGATTCCGTGGCTTCTGCCTTCTTCTCGAACATCGGGATGTAGACCTTGCGGAACTGCTCCGGCTTCACGCTGGACTTGACGATGGCATCGATCTCTTCATCCGTCGGCCACAGGTCTTTCAGCGTGATCGGCTTGCCGCTGGCATCGGTGCCGAACGCTTCCTTCTCGATATCGAAGCGCACGGTGCCGGCGATCGCATAGGCAACGACCAGCGGCGGCGATGCCAGGAAGGCTTGCTTGGCATACGGATGGATGCGGCCATCGAAATTGCGGTTGCCGGAAAGCACGGCGGTGGCGTAGAGGTCGCGGTCGATGATTTCCTGCTGGATCTTCGGGTCGAGCGCGCCGGACATGCCGTTGCAGGTGGTGCAGGCGAAGGCTACGATGCCGAAGCCCAGCTTTTCGAGTTCCTGCTTCAGGCCGGCTTCTTCCAGGTAGAGCTCTACGGCCTTGGAACCCGGCGCCAGCGAACTCTTCACCCACGGCTTGCGGACGAGGCCCAACTTGTTGGCATTGCGTGCCAGCAGAGCGGCGGCAATCACGTTGCGCGGATTGCTGGTGTTGGTGCAACTGGTGATGGCCGCGATAATCACGGCGCCGTCCGGCATTTCGCCCGGCACTTCCTGCCATTTGCCGGCGATGCCCCTGGCGGCGAGATCGGTCGTCGCCACACGCGCATGCGGGTTGGACGGGCCGGCCATGTTGCGCACCACGTTCGACAGGTCGAACTTCAGCACGCGCTCGTACTGCGCATTCTTCAGGGTGTCGGACCAGAGGCCGGCTTCCCTGGCGTAGGTCTCGACCAGCTTCACCTGCTTGTCCGTACGGCCGGTGAGCTTCAGGTAGTCGAGCGTCTGCTGGTCGATGGAGAACATCGCCGCCGTGGCGCCGTATTCCGGGGCCATGTTGGAGATGGTGGCGCGATCGCCCAGCGTCAGTGACGACGCGCCTTCGCCGTAGAACTCGAGATAGGCGCCGACCACCTTCGACTTGCGCAGGAACTCGGTGAGTGCCAGCACGATGTCGGTAGCGGTGATGCCCGGCTGGCGCTTGCCCGACAGCTCCACGCCGACGATTTCCGGCAGGCGCATCCAGGATGCGCGGCCGAGCATGACGTTCTCCGCCTCCAGGCCGCCGACACCGACGGCGATCACACCGAGCGCATCGACATGCGGCGTGTGGCTGTCGGTGCCCACCAATGTGTCGGGGAAGGCGATGCCGTCCTGTGCGTGGATGACCGGCGACATCTTCTCCAGGTTGATCTGGTGCATGATGCCGTTGCCCGCCGGGATCACGTCGACATTCTTGAACGCGAGCTTGGTCCAGTCGATGAAGTGGAAGCGGTCCTCGTTGCGGCGATCCTCGATCGCGCGATTCTTTTCGAAGGCCTGCGGGTCGTAGCCGCCGCACTCGACGGCCAGCGAGTGGTCGACGATCAGTTGCACCGGGACCACGGGATTGACCTTGGCCGGATCGCCGCCCTGCTCCGCAATCGCGTCGCGCAAGCCGGCGAGGTCGACCAGCGCAGTCTGGCCGAGGATATCGTGGCAAACCACACGTGCGGGGAACCAGGGGAAGTCGCGCTCGCGCTTGACCTCGATGATCTGCTTCAGGCAGTCGGTGAGGATTGCCGGGTCGCAACGGCGGACCAGGTTCTCGGCATGCACGCGGGAGGTATAGGGCAGCTTTTCCCAGGCGCCGGGCTTGATGGCATCGACCGCGGCACGTGCGTCGAAATAATCCAGCGATGTGCCCGGCAGGGATTTGCGGTAAGCGGTGTTCATGGCTCAGTCCAGAAAGGAGGCAATGGTCAGGTGGCGGAGTCTGTCATGCGCGCATGACAGACTCGGGTCTTTACTCGCGGTCCTTGATCGGCACGAACTTCAGATCTTCCGGACCGACGTAGTTGGCGCTCGGGCGGATGATCTTGTTGTCGATCCGCTGCTCGATGATATGCGCAGACCAGCCGGACGTGCGCGAAATCACGAACAGCGGCGTGAACATCGCGGTCGGCACGCCCATCATGTGGTACGACACGGCGGAGAACCAGTCGAGGTTGGGGAACATCTTCTTGACGTCCCACATCATCGTTTCCAGACGCTCGGCGATGTCGAACATCTTCATCGAGCCGGCTTCCTTCGACAGGTTGCGCGCGACTTCCTTGATCACCTTGTTGCGCGGATCGGAGATGGTGTAGACCGGATGACCGAAGCCGATGATCACTTCCTTGTTGTCGACGCGGCGGCGAATGTCCGCTTCCGCTTCGTCCGCATTGTCGTAACGCTTCTGGATATCGAACGCGGCTTCATTCGCGCCGCCATGCTTCGGACCGCGCAGCGCGCCGATGGCGCCGGTAATCGCCGAGTACATGTCGGAGCCGGTGCCGGCCACGACGCGACCGGTAAAGGTCGAGGCATTGAACTCATGCTCCGCGTACAGGATCAGCGAGGTGTGCATCGCCTTCTCCCACAATGCCGACGGCTTCTCGCCGTGCAGCAGGTGCAGGAAATGGCCGCCGATCGAATCGTCGTCGGTCTCGACGTCGATACGCTTGCCGTTATGACTGTAGTGGTACCAGTACAGCAGCATCGAGCCGAGCGATGCCATCAGGCGATCGGCAATGTCGCGCGCGCCCGGCGTGTTGTGGTCATCCTTCTCCGGCAGCACGCAGCCGAGCACAGACACGCCGGTGCGCATCACATCCATCGGATGGGAAGATGCCGGCAGGCATTCGAGCACTGCCTTCACATTCGCCGGCAGGCCGCGCAGGGCCTTCAGCTTGGTCTTGTACGCTTTCAGTTCGGAGAGGTTCGGCAGCTTGCCGTGCACCAGCAAGTGGGCGATTTCCTCGAATTCGCAGGTATCGGCGACGTCGAGAATGTCATAGCCGCGATAGTGCAAATCGTTGCCGGTCTTGCCGACGGTGCAGAGTGCAGTATTGCCAGCGGTCACGCCGGACAGCGCGACGGATTTCTTCGGCTTGAAGCCAGCCTGTTGTTCGCTCATCAAAGTCTCCTGGGGAAAAAATTACTTGGCCTTTTGCTGCGCAAACAGCGCATCCAGTTTCTGTTCGAAATCGTGGTAGTTGATGCGTTCGTACAACTCCATGCGCGTCTGCATGGTGTCGACCACGTTCTTTTGCGTGCCGTCGCGGCGGATCGCGGTGTAGACGTTTTCCGCGGCCTTGTTCATCGCACGGAAGGCGGACAACGGATACAGCACCAGGCCGACGTCAACGCTCTTGAGTTCCTCCACCGTGTACAGCGGGGTGGCGCCGAACTCGGTGATATTGGCCAGAATCGGCACCTTCACCGCATTGGCGAAGGTCTTGTACATGTCGAGCTGGGTGATCGCTTCCGGAAAGATCATGTCGGCGCCCGCTTCGACGCAGGCTTGCGCGCGGTCAATCGCGGCTTCCAGGCCTTCCACCGCGAGCGCATCGGTACGCGCCATGATCACGAAATTCTCATCGGTACGCGCGTCGACCGCGGCCTTGATGCGGTCCACCATTTCCTGCTTGCTGACAATTTCCTTGTTCGGGCGGTGGCCGCAACGCTTGGCGCCGACCTGGTCCTCGATATGGATCGCGGCAGCGCCGAACTTGATCATCGACTTCACGGTGCGTGCAACATTGAAGGCGGACGACCCGAAGCCGGTATCGACATCGACCAGCAGCGGCAGGTCGCACACGTCGGTGATGCGGCGAACATCGGTCAGTACGTCGTCCAGATTGGAAATGCCGAGGTCGGGCAAGCCAAGGGAACCCGCGGCAACACCGCCGCCGGACAGGTAAATCGCACGATAGCCGGCACGCTTGGCCAGCAATGCATGATTGGCATTGATCGCGCCGATCACCTGCAACGGTGATTCTTCTTGCACCGCCTTGCGGAAAGCGGCTCCTGCTGAATAGAGGCTCATGTGTTCACCTTGTGGTAGGAATGTGTTTCGCTGCGAGTTCACCCGCCCCATAGTGCAATCGGCGTGCCACGCGGTAATGCCCTTTAGAGGATTCAAGTAAAAATTCAATATTTTCAATAGCTTATTTTTATTCACCACAGATTTTCGCAAGCTTTCTTGCGCCCGCAATGTTTCATGTTGCGTTACAATCGAAACGATTGAAACATATTTTGAAACATGCGCCAGCCCTCCCATCCCATTGCCGATCCTTCCGAAAAGCCGGTCATCTGGACGGTGTCGATCTCCCGCCTGTCCGATCTTTTCCGTGACATCACACTGGAGTTCGATGACCGCGCGATCATCGAGCCGATCGATCTCGGCTTCGAGGAGGCAGTGCGCCATATCCGCGAACGCTTGGTCAGCGAGCGCTGCGACGCGGTCATTTCGGCGGGTTCGAACGCCGCCTATCTGAAAAGCCGGTTGTCCTTGCCGGTCGTCATCGCCAAAGCCAGCGGCTTCGATGTGATGCAGGCGCTGGCGCGTGCGCGCAAGACGACGCCGCATATCGGCCTCATTACCTACCAGCAGGAAATGCCTGAACTGGCGGAATTCCAGGCCACGTTCGGCCTTGACATTCCGCAGCGAACCTATGCGACGGAAGAAGATGCGCGCGCGCAAATCAACGAACTGAAAGCGGCCGGCGTCAAGGCCATCGTCGGTGCCGGCCTGATCACCGACCTCGCAGAAGAAGCGGGGCTTACCGGCGTATTCGTCTACTCCGCCGCCTCGATCCGGCAAGCGTTCCATGACGCGCTCGAAATCGCGCGCTTCACGCAGCTTGAAGCGGGGCGCGGACGGGCACACCCGGTAGCCGATACGCTGCGCGCCAAACACGGCCTGAACGATTTACGCGGCGATTCGCCAGCAATGCAGGCCGTGCGCCATTCCATAGAACTGTTCGCAAAATCGCCGGCAACCGTGCTGATCCAGGGCGAAACCGGCACCGGCAAGGAACTTGCCGCCCAGGCGATCCACCGCGAAAGCCAGCGCGCGCGTCAGCCGTTCGTCGCCATCAATTGCGGCGCAGTCGCCGAATCGCTGCTGGAATCGGAACTGTTCGGCTATGAGGAAGGCGCGTTCACCGGATCGCGACGAGGCGGCCACGCAGGCTTGTTCGAAGCCGCCAACAGAGGCACCTTGTTTCTCGATGAAATCGGGGAGATGCCGCTGCAACTCCAGACCCGACTGCTGCGCGTGCTCGAAGAACGCGAAGTGGTGCGGGTCGGCGGCACGCGGCCGGTGCCGGTGAACGTGCGCATCATCAGCGCCACGCACTGCGACCTCGACCAGCGGGTGAAGGACGGCCGGTTCCGCGCCGACCTGTTTTATCGGCTCGGCGTCTTGCGCTTGAAACTGCCTCCCCTGCGCGAACGCAGCGAGGATGTCGTGACGCTGGCGGAATGGGGATTGAAAAACGCGTTGGCTTCGCTGGGTGTACGTCCGCATGCGAATCTGCACGCGGAAGTGTCCGCCTGCACGCCCCTGCTCGCCGCGTACGATTGGCCGGGCAATGTGCGCGAACTGCGCAACCTGATGGAACGGATCGCGCTCTTCCTCGCGGCGGAACCGTTGCAGGCGCTGTCACCGAGTTTCGTGTTGAAGGTGGCGCCGGAACTCGCGATGGCGAAGGAGCTTCCGCAAGCGCAGGCGCGCATCGCAACGCCGTCGGAGTCGGTCGCGCAAGTATTGGCGCGTTTCAACGGCAACCGCGAAGCCGCTGCGAATTATCTCGGCATCAGCCGTACGACCTTGTGGCGGAAGCTGCGGCAGGAAAGGGAAAGCTGAGGCAAACTGCTCTACACCAGCGGAGCATGCAATCCTTCCTGCGCAAATACGCGCTGTACCGCAGGCCGCTCCAGCATCCCGCGCAGGAAGCGCCCCAGATGTTCGCGTTCGCGCGCAGGATAATGCATCATGCGCGTCCAGCGCGACAACATCAGCAGGTAGGGATCGACAGCGCTATAGCGCTCGCCCAGCAGGTAGGACGCACCGTGTTCACCGAGTGTTGCGTCGATCAGGTCAAGCATTCTCCCGACCCGCGCTTCCGCATGCTTCTTTACCTGCGCGGCCGCCTCGACATCGTCGGCCAGCCGTTCCGGATAAAAGTAAGTGAGCAATTCCGCCTGCAAGGTGTTGGTCAGATACACCAGCCACTTGTAGAAGTGCGCGCGCTCCGCCGTCCCGACTGCGGGAGCCATGCCCGCCTGCGGGTGGCGATCCACCAAGTGCAAGCAGATCGCTGCCGTCTCGTAGAGCACCAGGTCGCCGTCGATCAGGGTCGGAATGCGGCCGTTCGGATTCAGCTTCAGGTATTCCGCGCTCTGGTGCGCGTTCTTTTCGCGATCAACCAGCACCAGCTCATACGCAACGCCAAGCTCTTCCAGCAACATATGCGGCGCAAGATTAGCATTGCCCGGGTAGTAGTAGAGTTTGTACACGGATTCCCCTATGATTGCGGTTTAAGGCCTTCATTATGCAGAAATCCTCCCGTCCCGACACGCCGTGTGTTGCCGTATGTTCAACCACCTTCGATGAGATCTGCCGCGGTTGCGGACGCACGGTCAGCGAAGTCGCGAACTGGGTGTTCATGTCGGAAGAAGAAAAAGAACGCGTGTGGATCAGAATCACCGCCGAAGGCTATCCGCGCAGGCAGCCCTGAAGTACGGCATCCGACAAAGCCGCGATGCCGCCCGCCCTTTCTCCATAACCGGCGAGAAGAAAAGCTGAAGCACAAAGCGCACGAAGCATTGGATGTCGCTTCGTGCTCTTCATACGCTTCGCGGTTAACCTGGACTTCGTTTCCGCGTCAGATAGTTGGCGCTCGCCAACGTCCTCACTCTTCCTTCGCCCCGTCGATCCCAAGTTCGTGAATCTTGCGTGTGATGGTATTGCGCCCGATGCCGAGGCGCACCGCCGCATCGTTCTTGCGCCCGTGCGTGTGCTTCAGCGCAGTCTTGATGAGCGCCGACTCGAACTGCCGGCCAAGCGCATCCATCACTTCCGGTTGCCCTGCCGCCAGCATATGTGCCGCTTCCGTTTCGAGCAAGGCGATCCATCCAGCCTTCTCGGCGGAACCGTTGATGGGAGCGGCCGGGGCGGACGGCGTGGAGAACATGCCGCTGCTGACCGGCGCCGCCGGCATCGACAGCTCGGATTGCGGCATGAATACTTGCGACTGCGATGGCAGCGAAACCTGCGGTGATGCGGCCATCGCAGGCGGCACGAACTCTTTTCCGTGCGTCAGGTCCGAAGGCAAGTCCTTGACCTCGACGGTCTGTCCCGGCGCCATCACGGTGATCCAGTTGCACAGGTTTTCAAGCTGACGCACGTTGCCGGGCAAATCGAGGCTGCTCAGGAACTGCATCGTCGCATCCGACACCCGCTTTGCTTCAACACCCAACTGCTTCGCGCTCTGCGCAAGGAAATGGCGCGTCAACAAGGGAATGTCTTCGCGCCGTTCACGCAGGCTGGGCAAGCGCAAGCGGATCACGTTGAGGCGGTGATACAAGTCCTCGCGGAACAGGCCTTCCTTGACGCGCTGTTCGAGATTCTGGTGCGTGGCCGCGATCACGCGGACGTTAGCTTTCAGGGGCTGGTGGCCGCCGACGCGATAGAAATGGCCGTCCGAGAGAACGCGCAACAAACGGGTCTGCAGATCGAACGGCATGTCGCCGATTTCGTCGAGGAACAACGTGCCGTTTTCCGCCTGTTCGAAGCGGCCGCGCCGGGTCGCCTGCGCGCCGGTGAACGCGCCGCGCTCATGGCCGAACAATTCGGATTCAAGCAGGTCCTTGGGTATCGCCGCGGTGTTCAACGCGATATATGGTTGTGCAGCGCGTGGGCTATGTTTGTGCAAGGCGCGCGCGACAAGCTCCTTTCCGGTGCCTGACTCACCAGTAATGAGCACGGTGACGTTCGATTGCGACAAGCGCCCGATGGCGCGAAACACGTCCTGCATCGCCGGCGCCTGCCCCAGGATTTCCGGCGTGTCCGCCGCCGCCTGCTCGACATTGGATTCGCGCAGGCTCTCTTCGAGCGCGCGGCGGATCAGTTCAACCGCCTTGTCGATGTCGAACGGCTTTGCCAGGTATTCGAAGGCGCCGCCCTGAAAGGCGGCGACAGCGGAATCCAGGTCTGAAAAGGCGGTGATCACGATCACCGGCAGTCCGGGGTGCTTGGCCTTGGCCGCCTGCAGCAGTTCGAGTCCCGACTCTCCCGGCATGCGGATATCGGACACCAGGACCTGCGGTACTCCGCTCTGCAGCGCGTCCATCGCCTCGCGCGCGTTGGCAAAGCTCCTGGTCGCGAGATTTTCGCGGGCCAGGGCCTTTTCAAGCACCCAGCGAATTGACTCGTCGTCGTCGACAATCCAGATTGGCTTCATATTCTGTTCAGCATCCCGCGTCATGTGGCGTTATTCAAAGCCGGCCTTCGCGCATGCGCATCAAGGCAGCGGTATCAGTATTCTGAAGTCGGTGCATCCCGGCCGGCTTTCGCATTCGATCACGCCCATGTGCTGCTGCACGAACGTCTGCGCCAGCGTCAGCCCCAATCCACTTCCGCCATCCTTGCCCGATACCAGCGGATAAAAAATACGGTCATGAATGTCGGGTGGGATGCCCGGTCCATTGTCGATGATATGCAAGTCTAATGCCAGCCTGTAACGCACTTTCGCCAGTGTCACCTGGCGCGCCACCCGTGTCTGCAAGGTGATGAGCGCATCGCCTTTCTTGATGTGCGCGGACAAGGCTTGCGCAGCGTTGTGCACGATGTTCAGCACTGCCTGGATCAACTGCTCCTTGTCACCGCGGAATTCGGGAACCGACAGGTCGTAATCGCGCTTGATGGTCAGCCCGGAGGGGAACTCGGCAACGATCAGACTGCGCACGCGCTCGCATACTTCATGAATGTTGACGTCGCCGACAATATGCGGACGACGATGCGGCGCGAGCAGCCGGTCGACCAGCGTCTGCAGGCGGTCCGCTTCCTTGATGATGACTTGCGTATACTCTCGCAGCTCTTTCAGATGCCGCTCCGGCAATTCGAACTCCAGCAACTGCGCGGCACCGCGTATGCCGCCGAGCGGATTCTTGATCTCATGCGCGAGGTTGCGGATCAGTTCCTTGTTGGCCAGGCTCTGGTCGAGCAGGCGCTCTTCGCGATCGAGTTTCAGTTGCTGTACGTTCTCGCGCAACTCGATCAGCACCGGCGTTTCCGGCTTGTCGAGGGCGGTCACGACCATGTGCACGTGCAGCGGCTCGCGTGCGGCGCGTTCTAGCGTAAGGTCGAGGCGCTTGTCGGCGAAGCGATGTTGGACCGCTTCCTCGAAAACCTCCACCAGGGGTTCGCCATTGAGGAAGAGATCGACCAGTTTCCGCCCGGCCATTGCCTTGAAGGAGCTTTCGAACAGGTTTTCTGCGGCTGCGTTCACATAGGTAACGCGGCTCTCCGCGTCGAGGATGATGACCGCCGACGAAAGCAGGTCAAGACCGTCCAGATGTGTCGAGGATGTTTTCACGTTGATCCAAAAATAAAGGGCCGCATCACGCGGCCCTCTGTTATGCAAGCGTCATACCCGCTTCATTTTAAATTGCCGATCTCACGCTTCAGCGCTTCGATATTCTTTTCACTACGGCCGATATCGTCCTTCATCGCTGCGACCCGCTCCTGGTACCTGGCGTAATTGCGTTCATCGCCGCGCCGTTCCGGTTCGCCGTTGTTGAACTCCCTCTTCAGGTTTGCCAGCTTCTGCTCCTCATTCTTCATCTCGTCCAGCAGGATCTGACGACGGTCGTTGTCGCGCGCCTTTTGCGTCTCGCCGTCAACCTTCGGAAAATCAGAGGGGGAGCTGGCAGACGGCTTCGCGGCAGCAGTCTGCACCGCTGCCCTCTTGGGCGGTGCAGGAATCATGGTCAGGCCGGGGAGATCGATCTTCTTGCAGCCCTTGGTAAGACCCGTGTTCTTGTATTCCTTCTTGCCGTTGTCGTCGACGCACAAATACACTTCGCTTTGCGCATGGGCGTAACCGGCAAAGGCTGCAAACAGCAGCAGCCCGATATATTGTTTTTTCATAATCTTACTTTACGGAAACTCTAGAGGCGCTTACTAGTTTAGGATAAGAATCAAGGCTTTACAAACATCCGCCATTAGAACATCACGCCACGCAACAGTTTCCGGAAACAAAAAAGCGGGGAAAGCCGAAACTTTCCCCGCCCATTCTGAATTCGCCTTCCGGCAAGATTCCGATTACAGCGAGTAATACATGTCGAACTCGACCGGGTGGGTCGTCATGCGGAAGCGCTGGACTTCAGCCATCTTCAGTTCGATGTAGGCGTCGATCATGGTATCGCTGAACACGCCACCGCGGGTCAGGAACTCGCGATCCTTGTCCAGGTACTCGAGCGCCTGGTCCAGCGAGGAGCATACGGTCGGGATCAGCGCGTCTTCTTCCGGCGGCAGGTGGTACAGGTCCTTCGATGCGGCTTCGCCCGGATGGATCTTGTTCTGCACGCCGTCCAGACCGGCCATCAGCAGAGCCGAGAAGCACAGGTACGGATTGGCCAGCGGATCCGGGAAGCGCGCTTCGACACGGCGGCCCTTCGGATTCGCCACGTGCGGGATACGGATCGATGCGGAGCGATTGCGAGCCGAGTAGGCCAGCTTGACCGGCGCTTCGAAGCCCGGAACCAGACGCTTGTAGGAGTTGGTGCCCGGGTTGGTAATCGCGTTCAGCGCGCGTGCATGCTTGATGATGCCGCCGATGTAGTACAGCGCGAACTCGGACAGACCGGCGTAGCCGTCGCCTGCGAACAGGTTCTGGCCATCCTTCCACACGGACTGGTGAACGTGCATGCCCGAACCGTTGTCGCCAACGATCGGCTTCGGCATGAAGGTCGCAGTCTTGCCGTAGGTGTGAGCCACGTTCCAGATCACGTACTTCAGGTTCTGGGTCCAGTCCGCGCGCTCCACCAGCGTCGAGAACTTGGTGCCGAGTTCGTTCTGGCCTGCGCCTGCCACTTCGTGGTGGTGCACTTCAACCGGAATGCCCATGGCTTCGAGAATCAGCGACATTTCCGAACGCATGTCCTGGAAGCTGTCGACCGGCGGAACCGGGAAGTAGCCGCCCTTGACGGTCGGACGATGGCCACTGTTGCCGCCTTCGATCTTTTCGCCGGTGGTCCAGGAAGCCTCTTCGGAATCGATCTTCACGAAGCAGCCGGACATGTCCACTTTCCAGCGCACGCTGTCGAAAATGAAGAACTCGGGTTCCGGGCCGAAGTAGGCGGTGTCGCCCAGGCCGGAGGATTTCAGGTAGGCCTCGGCGCGCTTGGCGATGGAACGCGGATCGCGGTCGTAGCCCTTGCCGTCGGACGGCTCGATCACGTCACACTGCATGAACATCGTCGTCTCTTCCATGAACGGATCGATGTTGGCGGTATTCGGGTCCGGCATCAGCAACATGTCAGAGGCTTCGATGCCCTTCCAGCCGGCGATCGAGGAGCCGTCGAACGCATGGCCGGACTCGAACTTGTCCATGCCAAATTGCGAAACCGGAACGGTAACGTGCTGTTCCTTGCCTCGGGTGTCAGCAAAACGAAAATCAACGAACTTGACTTCGTTGTCTTTCGCCATCTTCAAGACCTCTGCGGCCGTCATTGCCATGCGAATCTCCTAAATTGAGCAAAGTGATACGGGGATGTTTCAAATTGTTTTTGAGCCGGCGGTATCCGCTATGAAGACCATGCGATACGCCGAAGTGCGACCGGAACTCAGCCCGGAATGATAGCAGATTCCATGCCATCAATTTGACGAACCACAAACCGGCTGCACCACGATATAGCGGGTAAATCGGTGCAAATAGTGCACATTTGAAACGGAGTTAACGTAAAAAGTGATCATCTCAAAATTCACCATATTGGTGCATTTTAGAAAAAATGATCATTGTTGGTGCATTTTTGGCGAAACACACCGGTATTGCACTGCCGTGGTGCATTCCAACTGGAGTAGCACCGCCCTCGGAGCGAAGGGATAAAATGACAAAAATTCATATACCCGAATCGGAACCGAAACCATGGATATCCTCACGAAAGCACGTCAGCGCGGCCAGGACGGCCAGTTTCCCTACGCGGGCGCCCTGACACCGGCCGAGGCCTACAACCTGCTCCGGCAAGACCCGAAGGTCAAGCTGGTAGACGTGCGCACCAATGCCGAACGCGACTGGGTCGGCCGCGTCGCCATCCCGCAGGAACAGCATGCCGCAATCGAATGGAATACCTATCCCGGCGGCAAACCCAATCCGGACTTTCTGCACCAGCTTGAGCAGGCGGCGCCGAAAGACAAGGTGCTGCTTTTCCTGTGCCGTTCAGGGGTGCGCTCGCGCCATGCCGCCAAACTGGCAACGGAACATGGGTATGCCAACTGCTTCGACATCCTCGAAGGCTTCGAGGGCGACAAGGATGCCGAAGGTCACCGCAAGACTGTCGGCGGCTGGTGCAAGGCCGGCTTGCCTTGGCTCGGGGCCTGACCGGCAAACTCTTCGACCGGCGCGGCTGCTTTCATCAAGGCCGTCACCCGCCGCCGTACGAAGTTGATATGGCTGCGCAATCCATACAACTCGTCGGCGAACGACAAGGGTATCGAGATGCGGTTCACCCGCTCTTCGATATCGTTCAGCCGCTCCAGTTGCTCCGGGTAGGCTTGTGCCTGGCGTTCCGGCGGGACTTCTTCGATCGCCTGCTCGACCGCGCGCAACTGTCCGTACCAACGGTACACGCGCGAGCGTACCTTCCAGACATATAACGGCGGAATGATGCGCGACAGCGGCAGGATCAGTGCGCCCAAGGCCACCACGACCACCCACATGCGCTCGAAAAAATTGGCGAGCCAGAACGGCAGGTAACGCTGCAGGAACGGTGGTCCGCTCTGGTAGTACTTGCGCGCGGCCGGCGATACCGGAATCTCGGTGTAGCGCGCGGTCGGGAATTCATCGCGCTTCTGGAACCAGCCAGCGCCGCCGTGAATGCCCGCTGCAGCCTGCACGAACAGGTCCACCAGTGCCGGATGCAGATCTTCGCGTGCGACCAGCGTCGCGGTCGGCGCGATCAGATGGAAATCCTTCGGCGGCAGGTCGCGTCCCAGATCGACAATGCCGCGCGGGAGGACCACATGCGACAGGAAGGGAAAACGCCGCGTGTAAGCCTCGGCCTGTGCGAAATCGAAGAGACTGATGCCGGGCGTCTGCAACAGCATCTGGATCAGTGGCGCATCCGGGGCGGAGCTGAACACCAATGCGTCGATCCGGCCTTCCAGCAACGCCACCGTGGCCGGGGTGTTTTCCAAGGCGCCAAGTTTCAGGTCGCCGGGTTCGATGCCGTTGACCGACAGAATCTTCCTGAACAATTCCGGCACACCCGTGCCCTCAGGGCCGACATTGACGCGCAAGCCTTTGAGCTGCGCAATCCTGCCGATTTTTTTCTCGCTACGCATGAATAGCCATACCGGCTCGGTAAACAGGCTTCCCAGCGAAACCAGCCCCCTGCGCTCGGCTTCCTCCTGCTCGGTCGACCCGCTCTGCACAAAGGCGATGTCGACGTTCGATTGCGGATCTTTCAAACGCTGCAGGTTCTCCTGCGATCCGAGCGACGGCCTGAGCTGAACCGCAATACCGAAACGCGCGAGCGCTTCCGCATACTTCTTTCCAAGGGTTTCATAGGCGCTGTTTTCCTGCCCGGTCGATAGCGTCACGTGTGTCGGCGGCGATGGATCGACCAGCCAGTAGGCAAGCAGGCAGCTTGCGATGACGGCAACGGCAGCAGGGCCGGCTGCAACCAGGAAATCGCGTAGTGAAAAGCGGGTAAACGTGAGAATTTTCGGCATGCGTGGCCTGATCGGAATCATGGGCCACACCATGCCAATAAACGTGCGACTGCGCAAGAGGTGCTACCGTCGGCTTTTTGATCCAGGACTTATCTTATGTTCGCGATCAGCCCCAAACGGTTCAACGCGCGTCCGCAACCGGCTCGGCAGGCTGAGATACCGAAGATTGCGTCACGGCCGAGCGCCGCTTCCGTCCATGAGCGGCGTCATCTTCGGAAAGGAATTGCGCCGCGATCGAAAACCAGTCGTCGATCGTGAACAGCCGGCGCGCCAAGGGAAGAAGTTCCCGCTCTTCCTTGTCGAACCGGATGAAAAGATGATTGCAGTAGGAATCCATGGCATGACACAGTTCATGCGCGGCATGGCTTCCGAGGTCGAATACATTGTTCAGCCTGTCGCCGATCGACCGCAGCAGCGATGTCGCCTTGACACTGATCGCATCGAGCTCCGCAATCAACGCGTCAGCCTCACGGCTTGCACTGCGCAATGCGGGAATCAGATACAACTCGATCTTGCGGACGCGGCACTGATGATCGAACTGCATCAGCCGGTCAAATGCATTGCCGAAAAAAGAGAAGTCGATGTTTTGCAGCCCTTTCCAGGTCGTCTGCACATATTGCTGCAACTTGTAGAGGATGCTGCGCGTTTTCTCTTGTTCAGCGGTAATGGCGACGATGGAATAGGTGGCAGTTAGCATGGGCGCTCCTTGATTCTGTAACTGCTTGATAAACAGTTCCGACCGGCTCCAGTTCAATCTGGATTTGATCTCCACACTACGAAAATCGGGGGAAAAGAAACAGGCTGGAAATTGCGTTGGATGAGTATAGGCGGACGCCTTTTGGTGCATTTGATATTTCTCAAGCGTCACGCCAAAGTGCACCGATCGATAGAGATATCCGGTCTAAATCGCAGTGATCTGCACCCAATCCGCAACACCTTCGAGCGCTGCGGCGTGGCGCTGGCGTATCCGCGCATCCGGCCCCATGAAAGGAATCGATATCAGGAATTTCTCGCGGAGAGGCTTGAAACGCGTCGTGCGGCAAGAGCTTGCCGCACGACAAAGGCGATATCAACCCGGATCAGCCCAGTTTGGCCGCGTGCTCACGCGTCGAATGGAAAGTCAGTTGCGGCCAGCGTTCCTGGGTCAGCTTGAGATTGACGCCGGAAGTGGCGAGGTAGGCCATGTTGCCGGCAGCGTCGAACGCAATGTTGCCACCAGCGGATGATTTCTCGAAGTCGGCCAGTGCCTTCTTGTCGTCGCTGGAAATCCAGCGCGCACTGCTGATGCTGGTGCCCTCAAAGACGGCATCGACGCCGTACTCGTTCATCAGGCGGCTTGCCACGACTTCGAACTGCAGCACGCCTACGGCGCCGAGCACCAGGTCGCCGCCGTGCACCGGCTTGAACACCTGCACTGCGCCCTCCTCGCCCAATTGCTGCAGCCCCTTGTGCAATTGCTTGATCTTCAGCGGATTGCGGATGCGCACCGAGCGGAAGAAATCGGGAGCAAAGTACGGAATCCCGGTGAACTGCAGCAACTCGCCTTCCGAAAAACTGTCGCCGATCTGCATGTTGCCGTGGTTCGGCAAGCCGATGATATCGCCGGCATACGCCTCTTCCACCTGCTCGCGGCTGGACGCCATGAAGGTCACGACGGAAGACACCTTGATCTCGCGGTTCAGACGCAAATGCTTGATCTTCATGCCGCGTTCGAAACGGCCGGAGCATACACGCAGGAACGCGATCCGGTCGCGGTGGGCCGGGTCCATGTTGGCCTGGATCTTGAACACAAAACCGGAAAAAGGCGCTTCGGTCGGCTCCACCGAGCGTATCGTCGCGTCGCGCGGACGCGGCGCAGGCGCCCAGTCGAGCAACGCATTGAGGATTTCGCGCACGCCGAAATTATTGATCGCGGAGCCGAAGAACACCGGTGTCTGCGTGCCCGCCAGGAAGGCATCGAGATCGAAGGGATGCGATGCGCCGTGCACCAGTTCCACCTCCATCTTCAACTGCTCGATCTCGAGCGGGAACATTTCGCTCAGGCGCGGATTGTCGATACCCTTGATGACTTCGAATTCCTGGTCGGCGCGCTCTTCCCCGGCCCGAAACAGCAGGATTTCGTCGCGCAACAGGTGGTACACGCCGCGAAAATTCTTGCCCATGCCGATCGGCCAGGTCACCGGTGCGCACTGGATCTTCAGCACCGACTCGACTTCATCCAGCAGTTCCAGCGGATCGC
>CBIHRJ010000018.1:0-75810 GCA_966212445.1 uncultured Noviherbaspirillum sp.
CTCCTGCTCCTGCTCCTGCTCCTGCTCCGGCACCTGCACCTGCTCCGGCACCTGCTCCGGCATCGTCGAGTGTCAGCGGCATCACCATCGGTTCGTATGCAGTGCAGAACATCACCAGAAACTCGGCAACGATCGTCTGGACCACAAACGTTCCGACCTATGACGTCGTGGCATTTGGCACGAAGCGGAACAAGCTCAACATGAGCTTTACCGACACAAGCCAAATGCGCACTCAGCATTCGGTCACATTGACTGGCTTGCGTCCGTCAGCCGTCTACTACTACAGGATAGATGCCAAAAACACATTGTATGATCCCGCATCATCGCCAGTGATGCAGTTCAAGACGTCCAAGTAACGTCGTCGCTGAATAATCAACCGGCAAGATCGCGCCGGGCACCTGCCCGGCGCATCCTCCCATTGACATGCCGGGCCGGTGCAAACCCGGCCGGCGATTCCCGGCGGCGGCGATCTTATCGCTGCGCCCTCATCGGAACGAACTCTACTCGTACTGGCACGCAGCTTCGGCTACGGAGAGCCGATAGATGTCAGCGACCTCGGCTGCCAGCGATTCGTAGTTGCGCATCGATCGCACCCAGCGCTGGCCGGCAAGGCCTTGCTTGCGGTGAGTCTCCGGCTGATCGATCACATCGAGCATCCGGGACGCGAACGCCTGGTCCGTCAGCGGGACACAGCTTGCTCCGGCACCGGCAAGCACGATCACCTGGTCGGGCTGATCGTTTGCGATAACCGGTAACCCCAGTCCGAAATATTCCACTGCCTTTGTCGGTGAACCGACATCGAACAGTTCTCCGCGCGGCACTGGCGACAGCCCGGCGATACATCGTGACGCAAGCGCCCATCCTTCCGTGATCGGCAACCAGCCGGTCCATTCGACATGCTCGGACAGGCCTCGCTCCACAATCAACTGCTTCAGCCATTTGCGGTCCGCTTCTTCGTCGGCATCTCCGATCAGCAGCAATCTGGCTTGCGGCACCGACCGGCGAACGATATCGATCGCCCCGATCATCACTTCCGGAGACCGGTTTCTATCAAGCGTACCCAGATACACGAAGGTCGGCCGTTCGAACGGCGGCGCCCGCCTGGCTGTGGCATTGTTCGCAGCACTGTCCGTATCAAATCCCATAGGAACGGGAGTCATTTTCCGGCGGTCGAGTCCTTTGGCCGCCAGTGTGTCTCGCATGCGGTCGCTCTGGACAAACACATGGTCTGCCCGGGGAAGCACGACACGATACAGAAGCACGTGCAGGACGCGGCCTCTTGCCCTGGCCAGAAAAAAGCGCAGCATGCCGGCAGACAGGCCGCGCTCACGGGCGAACGCAGTCCAGGCCTCGGCAGTCGGAAAAGACATCCAGTAGTAGAACGGAATGCCGGCTATGCGGGAAGCCAGCAGGCCGATGAGTGCTGCAAAGGCCTTGTCCCTTACCTGGACCGCGTTATATCCGCGCCGCGCCAGCCAGAGAAGTCTCATATCGTTGGCCAGATTCTTGAGATGTTTTCCGACGCGGCCTCGCAAGCCTTGAACAGTGAGCAGTTTCCCCGCCGGCCAGGCAGGCGGTGGCTCGTCCGGCGCATGCAAAGCGAGGATGTCGCTGTAGACGCCATGTCGAATAAGATACTTCCCGAAGAGGACATTGACATCGGCACGATGGGTCGGGTACTGCTCGGCGATCGCGAATAGAATTCTCATGTAAGGATTCCGATGCGTGGATTCTGGTGAGTCGTGTCGGTATTTCCGGCACGCCGCGGATAGTGGGCGGCGATCGCCATCAGCAGGAGAAGGTGAAGAAGCTGTTCCATTCCCAGCCCCGTCATGGACAATGGCACCTCGCTGACGGCCCCCATCGCGATCAGGAGGAATAGCGCCAGCGTCAGGCCACGACTTGCTGCCGCAGTTTTCAAGGAAAAGACGAACAGGGTAACGGTGTAGACAAGCAAGCCGAGCACACCGATGGTCCCGGCGCTGGAGAGGCTTTGAAAGAATTGGCTGTGTGCCTGGAATGCTTCCGGAATTCCCACAGCGGCACGATAATTCTCGTCCCAGATGCTCAGGCCATACCCGAAAACCGGATGGTTTGACCACTCTTGCACGGCAGCTTCCCATATCCGTTTTCGTCCCATGAAGGTCAGCAGGTCCATCCCGGTACGAGAGTCGAAAAACGCGCTGAGCTTTTCGCCGACACCGCCGAAAGTCACGGCCACGCCCACGCCAAAGACCGACACGAGCGAGAGCATCAACAAGCTAGCCGCCAGCGCCGGCCTCCGGTAGTCAAGGACGCGCAGCGATAAAAGGTCCCGGTGCCGGTAATAGATCATGCACACTGAACACAGCAGGAATGCGATCCAGTTCGTCTTGGACTGCGCCAGCACCAGGCTCGCCAGGCCAATTGTCCAGCCGGCATAGTTTGCCCAACGCAGTGGAAAAGGTCTGGTCCAAAGGCAGAGCAGGAAGACGACGACCAGCGGCCCCAAGCCGTTGGGGTGAATGGCAAGTCCCGTATAGCGAATGTCGAGCCACGGAATCAACCCCTTGTAGTGGCGGATAAGTTCGAGTTCGGGCCGCCACGCGAGGCACAGTGCGCTCAAAACCAGGAACATCAGGATAGCGTTCCGTGCCGACCGTACTGCCACTCTTCCCTCCGCCTGGGTGACTAGCAGCGCCGCATATCCCGCCAGTACCGTATACAGATATTCATGGGAAATCGATCGATGACTGCCAAATACCGCGGTCATTGCGATATTGGTCAGGAAGTAGAAAAACATGGCGAGGATAAGGATGCCCGGCACCGTGTGCTTGTCGCCAAACTGCAGCCAGCGTTTGAGGATGCGCTCGGCGGAAGCAAAGGTAATAAAGACCGATACGATCCGGCCTGTCCATACCAGCATCGGGTGCTTCGGCAGCGTCACCCAAACGATGTCGGCCGGTGTGTCCAGGTCGCGGCCTGAAGTCATCACGCCAAAGCTAACCACCAGAATCGCCGGGTAAAAAATGTACGGTAGCAGTCCCTGCTCACGGCCATACCCCCAATGCAGGACTGCTGCAAAGCACAGTACCAGCGCGGCGGTTGCCAAAATGAATGCCGTTCCCATACCGAGATCGGATAGTAAGTCTGCCATGTTCCCCCGTAACCGTTGTTACGCCTGATGCCATTTGCCGTTTTGGCATCATCGGGTAAAGCGACCGAAGCCAGTCGAAAAAAAATATATAGTTTGATTCGCCACAAAGTGAAATATCCGAAACGATTTCGTCCGGAAAGAAGACAGGGCAACCGATGACGTTTCCGATTCTCCGGCAATTGCTTGCGCGGTCGCATTCACGACATTCGCGCGCAAGCACCGCCGAATGCTGCCAGAAGGAACACTGCCGTCAGCCGAATGTTGCGATTGCGTGATCTCAAACATGTGTACGCACGCGCTTTCCATCCGATCCCCGATGCCTTAACGTGGAGCGGCCCATCAATGCGGAGGGCAACACCATACGCCGGCAATCGGTGCAACGAGCGCGACAAGACATGGCCACTCCACCAAGCGAACTGAATCGGCGAAGCATCAATGCAGTGAAATGGAGCGCCATCGGCACGATTGTGCGTTATGTGTTGCAATTCGGCGCGCAGATTGTTCTGGCGCGCCTCCTCGGCCCGGAAAACTACGGCCTGTTCGCCATGGGCATGCTGGTCATGACGCTCAGCCGTTTCGTATCCGATCTCGGATTCTGCTGGAGCCTGATGCAAAGCCAGAGCATCACTGACGAAGACATCCGGTTCACGTTTACCTGGCAGCTGTTTCTCGGTATGGCGACCACCCTGCTTCTTTACACGCTGGCGCCCGCAATCGCTTCCTACTTCAATGATCCACGCGTAGCGAACATCGTGCGCTGGCTTTGTCTCGCATCCGTGCTGACTGCCCTCACCGCACCTTCGACAGCCCTGCTGAGCCGCAGCCTCGATTTCCGCTCGATCAATATCATCCAGGTCACCAGCTATGCCATCGGATACCTCGTGATCGGTGTTCCTCTCGCATTTAACGGATACGGAGTCTGGTCGCTGGTGTCAGCATGGGTCGGCCAGGCACTGTTCAACTTGATCTTTTCCTATATGCGGCGGCCTTATTCGTTGAGGCCGCTGGTCTGGTACCAAGGCGCAGCGGCGCTTTGGAGATACGGCTTCACGGTATTCGTTACCAATCTCTGCAACGGCATTCTCGCCAACCTGGACCGTATCGTCACCGGGCGCTTTCTGGATGCGCGCAGAGTCGGCCTGTATGTGGCCGGTTACAACCTTGCCGACGCACCCAACGGTCTTCTGGTCAGCGCCCTGCAGCCAGTATTCTTTGCCGCAGGTGCGCGTATCCAGTCCGAACCCGAGCGGCTGCGCCGCGCCTATCTCTCCTTGCTCGCGACGGTATGGATCGTGATCGCTCCTGCATTCGTCGTCTTCTCTACCGTTGCCGGCGATCTTGTCGCCATTCTTTACGGGCGAGACTGGGATATGTCAGGCAATGTGTTGATGATCCTGGCGTTGTTCATGCCCGCGTATATTACCTGGGCGATGTCGACGCCGGTGTTGTGGAACACCGGCCGCAAACATTTCGAAAGCCTGCTGCAATTGCCGATCCTGGCTGCCGCCGCGCTGGCCTTCTACCTGCTGGCATCCAAAGGCGTCATCGTCGTTGCCCTGGTTGCCGGCTGCATGCAAACAGTGCGCGCCATCGTCATCACGACGGCCGCTTGCCGCCAGCTCGGCATTCACGCTCGCGATCTCGCTGCGCATGCCGCGCGTGGTGTCACCCTCAGCGCGCTTGCAGGTCTCTCGACATATTGTGGCGTGATGGCCGGCAGTCTGGGCGGCGCGGGCCATCCGGCTTCGTTTCTTTTGGGAGCATCGGCCGGTTTTGGGACGTTGATCGGTGCTGCGATGTTGTTTCCTTCCTTGCTTGGTCCGACGGTAATCGAGGTGCTGGAACGGTTCAGCCTGCGGTTTCCCTATAGGGGCAGAGTAAAACAGGTGATATAGCGCCGGCATATTCGTCCAGCCGGCGACGTATGGCGAGTCCGTTGACCCGAGGGATTTTCATGCTTTGTTCAATCGTCATCCCGCTCTATAACAAGGCCGCGTTCATCGAAGACACGCTGCGTTCCCTGCTGGCGCAACGCTATCCGGAATTTGAAGTCATCGTGGTCGACGACGGCTCGAAGGACGACGGCGCCGAGCGGGTGCGAAAGTTTTCCGATCCGCGTATACGCTTATACGAGCAGGAAAACGGCGGCGTCTCTCGCGCACGAAACCGGGGCATTGCAATGGCGAGCGGAGAGCTGGTCTGCTTTCTCGATGCCGACGATGGATACCATCCGCAGTATCTGGAAACGGTCGTAGCGATGGCCAGCAGTTGTCCGCAAGCGGCGTATTTTGCGACCGGCTACCGGTGCGTCGGCCAGCTTGACGAGGTTCTTCCTACGGCAAACGACGTCAGCGGGATGGAAGCTTTCGAGTTGATCTCCGACTGTTTCGATCGGCGCAGGCGCTGCGGCGCCATCTTCTTTACCGGATCGGTATCGGTTCGGCGCGACTTGCTCACCAAGCTGCAGCCCTGCTTCCCACCGGGCGAAGCCATGGGCGAAGACCTGGACTTGTGGTTCAGGCTCGCCGCATGCTCGCCGCTCGTCTACTGTCCGGCGCACCTGGCCGCATATCGCGTCGGCGTGGAACACAGTCTTACCGCAATCCATACGATCCGCGAGCTGCTGCCGGCGTGGCGCCGCCTGGAGGAAAACGCGCTTTCCGATCGCTTGCCTGCCGCACTTCGGAGATCGGCGCTGCGGCTCGTCGCCCACGAACGCATCATGCTGGCACGCGTGTCACTGACCGATGGCCGCCGTTCCGCCGCATTAAAACAATTGTTCCGCGCCCGCAAGGGGACGTCGCTCAGCAACTGGTGGGTGACGCTGGCGCTGGCGCTTGGTACGACGCCGTCAGCCATGCAGCGGTGGCAACGCTGGCGTCAGGTGCGCACGAACGCCTGACAATCGACCTCCCCGTATTGACGAAGAATAGAAGAATAGATACTTCGCCGATCGCCACGATAAAGGCCCGGTCGCCAGGCGCAAGGACATCAATTTCTCCTGCACGCCAATATCCGGTCTTCCATTCACATCGCCGGACTTAGGCACCGCACAGGAATAAGTTGCACAATTTTGCTGGCCGTAGCGGGCGCGCTGCGGGGTTGCCCGCCACTAGCAGTACTCGTACTGCGTCGTGTCGGTCGCCCCCACATCGCCTCCCGCTACGACCGCCAAATTGCACACCTTATTCCTGCGCGGCGCCTTACTTGCCTGCCGCCATCCCAGATATACTGCCGCGTCCGGATCGCGCCTCGGTCGCGCGCGACAGGTATTGCGTGGTCCTTCACATCGAGTACAAAAAAGGAAAAGACATGCTGAACGGCCTATGGCTCGGCTTCTTCATCGTCGCCGCATTGAGTGCGTTCGGCCAGTGGTGGGTCGGCGGGAATCCCGCTGTTTTTGCTGCGATTGTCGAGAGCCTCTTCGGCATGGCCCGCCTGTCGGTCGATGTCATGATCCTGCTGTTCGGCACCCTTACCTTGTGGCTCGGTTTTTTGCGTATTGCCGAAAAGGCCGGCCTGGTCGACCTGTTGGCGCACCTTCTATCCCCCCTGTTTCGCCGTCTGATGCCGGAAGTGCCCGCTGGTCACCCGGCGCTGGGTCTGATCACCCTCAACTTCACGGCGAATGCGCTGGGACTCGACAACGCAGCAACACCGATCGGACTGAAAGCGATGCGCGCGCTACAGGAACTTAACCCGGTGCCCGGTACCGCAACCAATGCCCAGATCCTGTTCCTGGTGCTGAATGCCTCGTCCCTGACGCTGCTTCCGGTATCCATCTTCATGTACCGGCTGCAGCAAGGCGCGCCTGATCCGACGATGGTGTTCCTGCCGATACTGCTGGCCACCTGCGCCTCGACCGTCACCGGCTTCCTGTCGGTGGCGATGGTGCAGCGGATCAGACTGCTGGACCCGGTTGTCCTGGCATGGATGTTCGGCGCCGCACTCCTGCTGGGCGGGGCGATCGCCGTGCTGGCCGGACTGTCCGCCACCGCGCTCGCAGCACTGTCCTCGCTGCTGGGCAACCTGGTGCTGTTCAGCCTGATCCTCGTCTTCCTGCTGGCCGGTGCGCTGCGCCGCGTCCCCCTGTTCGAATGCTTCATCGAAGGCGCACGCGAAGGTTTCGATGTCGCGAAGAACCTGCTGCCCTATTTGGTGGCGATGCTTTGTGCTGTCGGGGTACTACGCGCTTCAGGTGCGCTGGACCTCGCGCTAGGGGTCATCCGGCACCTGGTCGAGGCCGGCGGTTGGGACAGCCGTTTCGTGGATGCGTTGCCGACGGCGCTGGTGAAGCCGTTTTCCGGCAGCGCGGCCCGCGCGATGTTGATCGAACTGATGAAAACCGGCGGCGTCGACAGCTTCCCCGCGTTGGTGGCGGCTACCGTCCAGGGCAGCACCGAAACCACGTTTTACGTGCTTGCCGTGTACTTCGGCGCGGTCGGCATTCAGCGTGCGCGCCATGCGGTGAGCTGTGCGCTGCTGGCGGATGCGGCGGGCGTGGTGGCGTCGATCGGGGTCTGCTACTGGTTCTTCGGATAATCCCGCAACGTCAAAAACACCGGTACCGCACTGTTCGCAGCGAGATGTCTCCAGCCTCGGCAGGCTGCACGGCACGGAGATTTCTCACTGCGTTCGAGATGACAGTGGCATTGACAGTGGTATTTTTGGGTGCGGCAGAATAAAGGTGGCAATCAACGCGCCTTCGACAGAATCACCAGCCAGCGCCCCATGACCAACAGTTCCAGGTGCCCGGGTTCGATGCCGGTGCTGCAATCGAGTACCGGATTGACCTTGTAATAGCGCTTGCGAAAGTCGCGGCAAACGAAGATTTCACGCCGGCCAAGGCGCATCAGGAACGAGGTCGGCGCGTATTCGAGCCCGAAACGGGCGCCAAAGGAATGGTTCAGGTGGGCCATGGCAGATCTCCTTTTGTGGAAACAGCGTTGTGTGAGACATTACTGTAACACAAACACTGTATGAATACACAGTATTTTTCCACAAGGCATTTTCTCTGCCGGGCCAGTACATCGCGAAGCACACGAAGAGCCGCCTTCTTCCTTCGTGCAATTCGTGGTTGAAGCTGCCCTTCTACGGACCCGTTACCCCCCGAAATAGATATCATCCAGCGGCGAACGCGGCTTGTTGCCCTGCGCCGGCACCGCCGGCCGGTTGCCGAACAGCCGGTCCCACCAGCTGCGTAGCGGATCGACGTCGATCGAGCGCACTCCCTCGCCGTTGGCATACTCCCGATACATCCAGTCGCCATCGACCTGCACCAGCCCTTCGGGCACAGGACGCTGGAACGGCCCCTTACCGCGCAGCGCGGTGCGCATGAAATCGGTCCAGATCGGCAACGCAACCGTGCTGCCGAACTCGCGCCCACCGAGCGAACGTGGTTTGTCGAAGCCCATCCAGGCGACCGCGACCGTGTCGCCGCCATATCCCGCGAACCAGCCGTCCATCGAGTCGTTGGTGGTGCCGGTCTTGCCCGCCAGGTCGTGCCGTCCAAGCCGCTGGCTGGCTGCAAAACCGGTACCTCCGTTGACTACGTCGCGCAGCATGCTGTCCATGATGAAGGCATTGCGCGCATCGAGCACGCGGTTCTTTTCATTGCCGGCCATGACCGGATTGGCTTCGATCAGCACCTTGCCGCGGTTGTCGACCACCTTGTCGATCAGATAGGGCGCGACCTGGTAGCCGCCGTTGGCGAACACCGCATAGGCATCCGCCAACTGCAGCGGCGTAACCGAACCGGTGCCGAGCGTCATCGTCAGGTTGGCCGGATGCTTGTCCGGATCGAAGCCGAAGTGCGCCAGGTGCTGCTGCGCGAACGCGGGCGTGATCTGCTGCAGGATGCGGATCGACACCAGATTCTTCGAGCGCTTCAGGCCGGTGCGCATGCTCACCGGGCCGTCATGGCTGCCGTCGTCGTTCTGCGGGTCCCAGGTGCGCCCGCCGGTTTCCGATACGTCGATGACAAGCGGCGCGTCATCGACCAGCGTCGCCGGCGACAAGCCTTTCTCCAGCGCTGCCGAGTAGATGAAGGGTTTGATGCTGGAGCCGGGCTGGCGCCATGCCTGACTGACATGGTCGAACTGATTGATCCCGAAATCGAAGCCGCCGACCATGGCGCGGAAAGAGCCGTTCTGCGCATTCATTGCCACCAGCGCGGCGGACACTTCCGGCAACTGGGTAATCGCCCATTTCCCTTTCGCATCCTGCTGCACCCGGATCACGACGCCGGGACGGATGCGGTTGGTCGACTTCGAGGCAAGCGCCGCTGCGGCGAAACGCAAGCCTTCGCCGGTGATCGCGATCTCGTCCCCCGACAGCAGCTGCGCACGCACCAGCTTGGTCGATGACGAGAACACCACGGCGGCGCGCAGTTCGTCGCTGTCCGGATGTTTGAGCAGGATGTCGGCAATCGCATGATCGCGCTCTTCTTCATCCTTGGGCAGGTCGATGTAGTCTTCCGGCCCACGATAGCCATGGCGGCGGTCGTACTCCATCACGCCGCGCCGCACTGCCTCGTAGGCGGCGCCCTGCTCGCTGCTGTCGAGCGTGGTGTAGACCGAATAGCCATGGGTGTAGACGTCGTCCTTGTACTGCGCAACCATGAACTGGCGCACCATCTCGGCCGCGTATTCCGCATGCGTTGATAGCCGGCGGCCGTCGCCGCGCACCTGGAGCTTCTCCTGCGCGGCATGCTCGTACTGCGCCTGCGTGATGTAGCCCAGCTCATGCATGCGCTTGAGGATGTACTGCTGGCGCTGGCGCGCACGGGTCGGATTGACGACCGGGTTGGCGCTCGCCGGCGCTTTCGGCAGGCCGGCCAGCATCGCGGCTTCGGCGATGCTCAGGTCCTTGACCGACTTGCCGAAGTAGACGCGGGCGGCGCTGCCGAAGCCGTACGCGCGTTCGCCGAGGTAGATCTGGTTCATGTACAGCTCCAGGATCTGGTCCTTCGACAGGCGTTGTTCGATCTCGTAGGCCAGCACCATTTCGTTGAGCTTGCGGCCATAGGTTTTCTGGCGTGTCAGGAAGAAATTGCGGGCGACCTGCATGGTAATGGTCGATGCGCCCTGCGAGCGGCTGGTGCGCAGGTTGGCAAGGCCGGCACGCAGCACGCCGAGATAGTCGATGCCGCCGTGCTCGTAGAAACGGTCATCCTCGATCGCGAGCAAGGCGTTCTTCATGACCGCCGGCATCTCGGCGATCGGCACGAAGTCGCGCCGTTCCTCGCCGAATTCGCCGATCAGCACACGGTCGGCGGTATAGACGCGCAACGGGATCTTCGGCCGGTAATCGGTCAGCGCGTCCAGCGGCGGCAGATTCGGATAGATGATCAGCGCCGCGTAGGCGAATACCATCAGACAGACCAGCACGCCGCCGGCGAACAGCAGCCCGGCGAGCTGCAGGAGGCGGATTTTCAGTGAAGTCTTGCCGGATTTCGGCGGTTTGCGGTCCTTGGACGGACGCGGCGATTTCCCTCGCACTGTGATCCCCTGTTTGATTCCGTAAGGATCGCAACTTTATCAGGCATTGGAAATGCGGATGTAACGCGTTGTTACAAAGCTTGAAATAATCGCGCAGCGCACCGGCTGCGCGATGGCGCTGCCCCGGTGTCAGTGGAGTTGCTGCTTCAGCGTGGAAATGGCCTTGCGCGCCTGGCGCACCGCATTCTGCACCTGCTGGTCGACGTAGTCGCCCTGGCTGCAGGCCTGCATTGCGCGATCGCCGATTTTTTCCAGCTTGGTCACACACTGGCGGATCTGCTCGTCGCCCAAGCCCTGCTCCGCCACCTGCATGGCGTGGTCGGACTCCTGTTCCAGTTCGCTCAGGCAAGTACGCAGGCGGTCCGGCACGTCGCTGCTCATTTCACACATTTGCGCTGCGTTGTCGACACACTGTTCCACCTGTGAAAAACGGTCTCTGAGCTGTGTTGCTTGCATGACATCTCCTTTTCAATGCTACGAATGAATGGTGTTTGGTACTTGCCGTTTTGGATAGTTCCGCCGCCTGTACAAAATGACATGCCCGGCCGTACGGTAGCCCATCGGCAATCCACCTGTAATTTGTACAAGCCGGCGGTAAAGTTGCCAGCCGCGGGCCGGGGCTGGCTGCGATCGATCCCACTGGCGCGGGTGGCAGGCATCTTGCAGCGCCCCATCCGAACACGCGCCTTTTACCCACAGGAGGCCGTCTCATGAATCACGCTCATCCACTTTTCCGTGACCGCCGCGACGCCGGCCGGCAGCTCGCCGCGGCACTGCTTTATCTCAAGGGCGCCGCACCCGTCATCCTGGCGCTGCCGCGCGGCGGCGTGCCGGTAGCCTACGAAGTCGCCAGGACGCTGCAAGCACCGCTGGATGTACTGCTGGTCCGCAAGATCGGCGCGCCGTTTTCCAGCGAACTCGGCATCGGCGCGATGGTTGAGGGCGATCCGCCGCAGCGGGTGCTCAATACCCGCTTGATCGAAAGCCTGAATCTGCCGCCGTTCTGGATCGCCGAGGAGGAACAGCGCCAACTCGCCGAAATCGTGCGTCGCCGCCAGCGCTACTGCAGCGGACGACAGCGCATCGACGTGCGCGATCGCACCGTGATCGTGGTCGACGACGGCATCGCCACCGGCAGCACCATGAAAGCCGCGCTCAAGGGACTGCGCAACATGGGAGCACGCCAGCTGCTCTTCGCCGTGCCGGTGGCGCCGCTCGAATCCGTCGACAGCTTGTCCGCCGATGCGGACGACGGCGTCTGCCTGCTGACGCCCTACGACTTTCGTGCGGTCAGCATGTACTACGCCGATTTTGCACAGACCACGGATGAAGAAGTGACCGCGCTGCTCAATGCGGCCGCGGCAGAAAACGCGCAACGCGCAACCAGACAGGAGAACAGCATGAAAACCGTTTCCGACATCATGACCCGCGACGTCGCCGTCGTATCGCCTCAGGACAACGTGCAACGCGCCGCCCAGCTGATGAGCGACTGGAACGTCGGCTCCCTGCCCGTCTACGACGGCCAACGCCTGACCGGCATGATCACCGACCGCGACATCACGATCCGCGCAACGACCACCGGCCAACCGCCGGACCGTATCAAGGTTGCCGATGCGATGACTGATGAGGTTCGGTGGTGCTTCGAAGACCAGACCCTGGGCGAGGTGCTGCAGCAAATGGGAGACGACAAGATTCGCCGCCTGCCGGTGCTCGACCGCAACATGCAACTGGTCGGCCTGGTGTCCATTGGCGACCTTGCCGAGCATGAGGACAGCGACGTCGACGACACCATGCAGGAAATTTCACGGCCGGCCGAACCGGCCCGCAGCGGCACCAGCGAAAACCGTCAACCGCGAGCATAACCGGATTGGAGAAGTCCAACGGCGTTCTGCAATGGCCGAACGCCGCCTGTCCGCGCCGCCGATGCGCGGCAGGTACGCTGTTTGCTGCAATCCGGGCGCGCCACGCCCCAAACGAACCCCAGCGAATCTTGCGAACCTCAGGAGAATGCCGTGATGAAATCAATTACCAGTACCTTGTCCCCGCCCGTCACCGACCTGATCCGGATGGAACACAGCCAAGTGGTGGAGACCTTCCATCAATATGAAATCGATAGCAGCAACAACACCAGGAAAGCGCTGGTCGACAGCGCCTGCCTCGCACTGGAAACCCATGCGCAAATCGAGGAAGAACTGTTCTATCCGGCGATGCGGCAGATCGGCGCCGACACCGATGTCGTCGCCAAAAGCGTCCCGGAACACCAGGAAATACGGCGCATGATCGCGCAGTTGCGCGGGATGAGCCCGTCCGCCCCGGGCTACGACCAGACCTTCATGCAGTTGATGCGCACCGTGATCCACCATGTCGCCGACGAAGAGACGACCTTGCTACCCGATGCGGAACGCCTGCTCGGCAAGCGCCTGACGGAGTTGGGCGCGCAGTGGACCAAGCGCCGGATGCAATTGTCGGCGCCGCACGCAGGCGAGATTGCGATGAACACCTTGCGCGGCTTTCCGGCGAGTTCGATGCTGGTCGCCGCCGGCGCGGTTCTGGCAGGCACCTATCTGGCCAAGCGGGCATTTACCGGGCAGTCCTACGGCCGCCATCGCTGAAGCGCGCCGCCAGCAAGAAGAGGAAAATGCATGCGGATACCCGGCCTTCGCGGGCTCAGCCCGATGATGTTAGTGAAGAAGTCGGTCAAGGACTTCTTCACCGACGACATGACCACCTACGCATCCGCGCTTGCGTACCAGATTCTTTTCTCGCTGTTCCCCTTCATCATTTTCCTGATTGCGCTGCTCGGTTTCCTCCACTTGTCCAGCTTCTTCGACTGGCTGCGCGAACAGGCCCAGCTCCTGTTGCCGGAAGAAGCAATGCAACAGGTCAACGAGGTCATCGACGACGTGCAGAATAGAAACGGCGGACTGCTGTCCTTCGGCGCCGCTGTCGCGCTGTGGACCGCGTCGGCCGCAGTGCGTTCCATCATGAACGCGCTCAACGTCGCCTACGATGTCGACGAGCGCCGCCCCGCATGGAAACTCTACCCACTGTCCATCCTGTATACGATCGGCGTCGCCGCCATGCTCATTGCGGCAGCGGCACTGCTCATCATGGGACCGCAGGCCATCGAATGGCTGGCGCAGCAAGTCGGCCTGCAGCAACTGTTCGTGACCTTGTGGGCATGGCTGCGCTTGCCGGTTGCGCTGGCGCTGCTGATGCTGGCGGTCGCGGTCATTTATTACGTCGCGCCCGATGTCGAACAGCGCTTCCGCTACATCACGCCCGGCGCGGTGCTCGCAGTGGTGGTGTGGATACTCGCGTCGATCGGTTTCGATTATTACGTCAGCAATTTCAGCGACTACAGTACAACCTACGGCAGCATCGGCGCCATCGTCGTCCTGCTGCTGTACTTCTTCATTTCGGCCGCGGTGCTGCTGTTCGGCGCCGAAGTCAATGCCGTGATCGAGCAGTACTCGCCCTCGGGGAAAAATCCGGGAGACCGAACCTATCCGCAGCCGGCGTAGAATTGCAACGACTCCCACGACAAGCAACCGACATGCGCACGATCGCCCTTCCTTCCGGAGAAACCGTTCCCGCCCTTGGACAGGGCACCTGGTGCATGGCGGAAAACCCGCAACGCCGCGCGGACGAAATCGCCGCGCTGCGGACCGGGCTGGACCTCGGCATGACGCTGATCGATACCGCGGAAATGTACGGCGACGGCGCCGCCGAGGATCTGGTCGGCGAAGCGATCGCGGGACGCAGGAATGAAGTCTTCCTGGTCAGCAAGGTACTGCCCGAACATGCATCCAGGCGCGGCACCATCGCCGCCTGCGAACGCAGCCTGCAGCGGCTCGGCACCGACCGCATCGATCTTTATCTGCTGCACTGGCGCGGCCAAGTGCCGCTCGCGGAAACCGTCAATGCATTCGACGCGCTCCAGCGTGACGGCAAGATTCGCCATTGGGGCGTCAGCAATTTCGACGTGGGCGATATGGAAGAACTGGCTGCGCTGCACGGTGCGGGACAGGCCGCGACCAACCAGGTGCTGTATAACCTGACCCGGCGCGGGATCGAATACGACCTGCTGCCGTGGTGTGCCGCGCACCGCATGCCGGTCATGGCCTACTCGCCGATCGAACAGGGTCGCCTGCTGAGGGACGCGGAACTCAAGCGCATCGCCGCCCGGCTGGGCGCAACACCGGCGCAGGTCGCACTGGCATGGACGCTGCGGCGCGGCGATGTCATCGCCATCCCCAAGGCCGGAAAACCCGCTCATGTGCGCGACAACCGCGCCGCGCTGGACCTGACGCTGACGCCGGAAGACCTTGCGAATCTGGACCAGGCCTATCCGCCGCCGGACAGTCCGCGCCCGCTGGAAATGATCTGATTCGCTTACTTCAACAGTTCGTCGACCATCGCATACCCCCTGATGAAGCCGGCCTCGATCGCCGCCTCCTCGCTCGGATAATCGGCATCGTCGCCGGACTCGGCGGTCAGCTCGCTCTCCGCGCTGGTATCCTCCCCCGGCTGCGCGATGCGCACCGTGTAATCCCAGCTTGAGCAGGTGTCGTCGCGAGGCAGCGCCGTGACATGCACGTCGACGCCCTTGTACGACTCGGTATGCCAGTCCTGTTGTGGTTCCATGGTCGGCGAAGGCGGATTGGATGTTGCCGAGCGTAGCGCAGAAAGGACTGCCGGCAGTTGCGCTTGCGCAGGTTTCCGTCCGGTCTCTATGCGGCGCCGCGCCGGCTGGCAAACTCCACGAAATAGCCGAGACTGCCGGGATTGCTCATCGCATCCGGATTGGCCACCTCGTCCACCCTCATCCCCAGCAGCAGCTTCTTGACCGGCAGTTCCATCTTCTTGCCGGTCAGCGTGCGCGGAATCCCGGCGACGGCGAACACCTCGTTCGGCACGTGACGTGCCGACAGCGCGCTGCGGATGTTGCCGCAAATGCGGCGCGTCAGCGCATCATCGAGTTCGACACCGGGACGCAGCACCACGAACAGCGGCATGTAACTCTCGCGGCCGAGATATTCCAGGTCGACCACCAGGCTGTCGACCACTTCCGGCATCGCCTCCACCACGCGATAAATTTCGCTGGTGCCCATGCGCACGCCGTGCCGGTTGATGGTGGTGTCGGACCTGCCGTAGATGATCGCGCCGCCGCGCGGCGTGATGCGCAGCCAGTCGCCGTGCCGCCACCAGCCCGGATAGGTATCGAAGTAGCTGTCGTAATAGCGCCGGCCTTCGGGATCGTTCCAGAAATACAGTGGCATCGACGGCATCGGCTTGGTCACCACCAGTTCACCGACTTCGCCGGTCAGCGGCCTGCCCTGCTCGTCCATTGCGTACACCGCAATGCCGAGGCAGCGGCATTGCATCTCGCCCGCATACAGCGGCAGGATAGGGCAGGCGCCGACGAAGGCGGCGCTGATGTCGGTGCCGCCGCTGATCGATGCCAGCAGCACATCGCTGCCGACCTTCTCGTAAATCCAGGCGAACGCCTCGGCCGGCAGCGGCGACCCGGTTGAACCGACCGTGTGCAACGCGCGAATATCAGCGATGCGCGCAGGCTCGATGCCGGCCTTCATGCAGTTGGCGTAAAACGCAGCGCCCGCGCCGAACACGGTTAGCGTGGCTTCCTCCGCGAACTGCCACAGCATGCCGAGGTCCGGATAGCCCGGGTTGCCGTCGTACACCGCGATGGTGGCGCCGGTCAGCAGGCCGGTGACCTGCGAGTTCCACATGATCCAGCCGGTCGTCGTGAACCACATGAAGCGGTCGTCGGGGCCGAGGCCGGTCTGCAGCGCATGCCCCTTGAGGCTTTCCAGCAGCACCCCGCCATGCCCGTGCACGATCGGCTTCGGCATGCCGGTGGTGCCGGACGAGTACACCACCCACAGCGGATGGTCGAACGGCAACTGCTCGAACCGGAGTTCGCTGTCGTGCGCCAGCAATTCCTGCCAGGTCCGCGTACCGGCGATGCCCGGCTCCTGGTGCAGGTACGGCAGCACGACGACGTGCTCCAGCGTCGGCAGCGAAGTCATCAGCGATGCCACCACGTCGCGCCGGTCGAAATCCTTGCCGCCATAGCGGTAACCATCAACCGCAATCAGCACCTTCGGCGCAATCTGGCCGAAGCGGTCGAGCACGCTGGGCGTTCCCATGTCCGGCGAGCAGCTCGACCAGATCGCGCCGATGCTGGCGCATGCATAGAAAGCAACCGCCGTTTCCGGCACGTTGGGCAGATAGGACACGACGCGGTCGCCGGGTTGCACGCCCATCGCGCGCAAGGCGTTCGCTACCGAGCCAACCTGTCGCCGCAACGCGCGCCAGCTCAGTTGTACCGTCGCACGCATTTCCGACTTGCCGATGATCGCAGGGCGTTCCTGCTCGTCGTCCGGATGGAAGCGGAAAACCTGTTCCGCCATGTTCAGCCGCGCGCCCTCGAACCATGTTGCGCCCGGCATCTTCTCCGCGTCCAGCACGCGAAGGTACGGCGCCGAACTTTGCACGTCGAAGTACTGCCACACCGACTCCCAGAAATCCTGCAAATGGTCGACCGACCATTGCCAGAGCGCGTTGTAGTCGTCGAACCGCAGTGTCCGCTCGCGCTGCAGCCACATCATGTAATCATGCAGGCGGCTTTTGGCAATGCGTTCGGGCGTCGGTGTCCATAAGGGGGGCTGGGCGTTTTCCATCGCTTGCTTGTCTCCTTTCAATATTATTGTTCGGGCGCACGCGTCCGCAGCTTGCGGGTGAAAGCGAGCGCGACCGCCAGCACGCCGAGCGCACCGATGACCATCACCTTGCCGGTGCCGAAGTGTCCGACCAGCACGCCGGCAATGCCGACCCCGACCGACTGGCCGAGAAAGAAACTGGATGCGAAAGCCGATACTGCGGCGCCCCTGCGTTCCGGCGCCATCTGCGTGGCGTTGATCTGCAGGGTGTTGTGCAACATGTAAAACCCGAGTCCGGCGCCGAAGCAGGCGGGGATTGCCCACCACCACACCGGAGAAACACCGATCGCCAGCAGCGACACCGACAGGAAGATGCCGCCCCACAGCGACAGCCCGACTTCGCCGAGCTTGCGCACCAGCGCCGCCGACGCGATCGCAAACGCAAAGCCGCCGAGTCCGAACAGCATCACCAGCGCGCCTGCAGCGGTGAGCGACAGATTGAAGGTGGTGTGTTCATGGGAGGCGATGAACGCGAACGCGCCGTACAGGAACGCGCCTTCAAGGAACACCGTCAGCAGCACCCGGCGTGCCCACGGCAGCGCCAGCACCTGCATGAACTCGGAAACCATGCGCCTGAGCGTCGAACCCTGCGCCTTGTGCAGCACACGCGCATGCGGCGGCAGACGCCGGTTCAGCGACAGCAGCGACAGGCTCACGACGACGAAGATCGCGGCAATCAGGAAGAACGGCAGCCGCCAGTTGTGCGCGTCCGCCGCCAGTCCGCCGAGCAGCACGCCGGCCGACAGGCCGACGATCTGCCCGATCAGGAATCGCGCAAGCACCGGCTGGCGCTGCCGGTAGGGAATGACGTCGCCGATCCACGCCATCGACAGCGGAATGATGGCGGCGGCGGTCGCGCCCGCCGCCAGGCGCGCGGCAAGCAAGGACGAAAAACCGGGCGCGATCGCACACAGCAGCGAGGTCAATGCACACGCCATCGCGCCGCAGGCGACTACGAAGTATTTGCCGTAACGGTCGCCGACCGGACCGAAGAACAGTTGCGACAGGCCGTATGCAATCGAAAACATCGTGATCACCAGCGACGCGTCGCCCAGAGACACGCCGAACTCCGTCGCCAGTTGCGGCAGCATCGGATCGGTCACGCGCAGCGAGATGCCGCTGCCGAAGGCGGCGAGCGACAGCAAGGGAACGGCGATGGCGGGGATGGAGATATCGGGACTTGCTGCGGACTCGGTCTGGGAGCTCATGAATGCTTGAACCTGTTTTCCGGTACTTGGGTGAAGTGGGCTGACTTATTCTAGGGTGAAACGAGGTTTTGCGTATTTGGGCGGCCCAGTACATGCCGATTTCGGGAGGTGCCCGGTTCACAACCTCCGCCCAAGCATTTTTGCGATCCCTCACACTCGTTCGGGATGACGGAGGGTTTTTTAGCGGATTGGAGGTTGCAAAATCACCCGGGTGGCCCGCCAGGGTGGTTCTGCCTTATGATTGGGTTTCTTTCGTCGCCAATCAACACAGTAATGCGCCCTGCTTCCTCTGTCTTGCTTGTCCCGCATGAATCCACGGTGTCTGCCGAGGCGCCTTTCGATATCGATTTCCCCGAGCTGAGCGGCACGGGCGCCGTCTGTCTCGGCCTGACCATCGAATGGCGCCACCAGGACGCGCTGCGCGCGTTTGCAATGCAGCATACGCTCCAGGACGAACACGCACGGGCGGCGCGTTTCCTGCGTGCCGAGGACAGCCTGCGCAACCTGCTCGGACGCGCATTGCTGCGCCGTGTCGCATCGCACTATGGCGGCATGGACCCGATGCAGATGATCCGCGTTAACACCTGGGGCAAGCCCGAACTGGAGGGCTGCAGCGCCGGCTGCAACGTCAGTCACTCCGGCTCGCAGCTCTGGGTCGCGGTGGCGCGCTACCCGCATGTCGGCGTCGACGTCGAAGCCACGACTTCGGTACAGGAATATCGCGACATCGCCGCCGGCTTCCATCCCGACGAGATCCTGGCGCTGCGCAAGGCGCCGGATTCGAAAGCCGCCACCATGCGCTGCTGGAGCCGCAAGGAAGCGGTCTCCAAGGCTACCGGCATGGGCTTGTCGCTGCCGCTCCACGGCTACGCAGTCGATTGCGAGGCAAAGTCCGGCGATTGGCTGCGTATTGCGCCGGGCGACACCACGCGCGCCATGTGGACTACCGTGGATCTGCCGGTGGGAAAAGACTATGTCGGCGCGCTGGCGGTCAAGGGGGAGATCGAGAAAGTGGATGTGGTGCGGTTGAGGTTGAACGGCTAAGCGAGCGGATTGTAGTGCAGGCGCCTCACTCCACCCGCTTCATCCTGCACGTCGTCGGCAACGCGGTCGCCTCCAGCGGCAGATACCGCTCCGTCTTGAAGCCATACCCGCTACCTTCATTGTCGAACCGCACCGCCCCATCCGAAACCTTGCGCATCACCGATACATACAACGGCTGCAGCAACTGGTGATCCTGCGCGCGCATCGTCGCTTCATGAAACGCATTCCGGAAACGCGCGCCTTCCAGTGCCCTCGCGACAGCCGCCGCTTCCGTCGTCTTCGCTTTCTCGATGGCCGACACCAGCATGTCGATCATCAGGTGCATACGCAGGTGGACGTAGTCGTCCTGCGGTTGCGGATAGCGCTGGCGGAAGGCCTGGTAGTACGCGTCGCTGGCGGAATTGGCGCTGCCCTGGCCGCTGTTCGGATGCCATTCCGCCACCGCGCGCACGCGGCCCACGCCGGCGTCGCCGATCGCCGCCGGCGCGCCCAGTCCGTTGCCGTAGAAGGTATAGAACTTGACGTCCAGCCCCGATTCGCGTGCCGCCTTCACCAGCAGGGTCAGGTCGTTGCCCCAGTTGCCGGTGATGACGGTATCGGCGCCGCTGGCCTTGATCTTGGCAATGTAGGGAGCGAAGTCCTTGATCTTGCCGATCGGATGCAACTCGTCGCCGACGATGCCGATATCGGGTCGCTTGATCGTCAACTGTGCACGCGCCAGCCGGGCAAGTTGCTGGCCGAAGCTGTAGTCCTGCCCGATCAGGTACACGCGCCTGGCGCTGTCATCACCCTTGATCACCTCCGTCAGAGCATGCATGCGCATCTCGGCATTGGCATCGAAGCGGAAATGCCAGAAGCTGCACTTGTCGTTGGTGAGCGCCGGATCGACGGCGGAATAGTTCAGGAACAACACGCGCTGGTGCGGCGCACGCGCATTATGTTTTTCGATGCCGTCGACGAGCGCCGCGGCGACGGCCGAACTGTTGCCCTGCACGACGAAGCCGATGTGCTGGTCGACAACCTGGCGCAATGCGATCAGCGATTCCTCGACGCCCTGCTTGTTGTCGAAGGTCTCCAGCACCAGCGGATGCGTGCCGTCCGGCAGGTGGACGCCGCCTTTCGCATTCACTTTTTCGATCGCGAACTGCAGATTCCGCACCACCGCCTGCCCGGCATTCGCGAATGGCCCCGACAGACCGTCGATCATGCCGATGCGGATCGGCTCACCGGACTGCGCAATGCCGCAGACAAGCACGGCGAAAAGTGAGAGACAGGTTTTTTTGAACATGTGCACGCCCTTGATGAAAAATCAAAGGCGGCAGTGTACTACTCCGGGACCACCGGACCGTCGTCGAAATCGAGCATGTGTCCGAGTTTCTGCTGCTTGGTGCGCAGGTAGGCGATGTTGTGCGGCGTATGCGCGGTCAGCACCGGCACCCGTTCGGCGACCTGCACGCCGTAATCCGCGAGCATTTTCATCTTGCGCGGATTGTTGGTCATCAGGCGGATGCTCCTGACGCCGAGATCCTTGAGGATGTGTGCCGCGACCTGGTAGTCGCGGGTATCGACCGGCAGGCCGAGCGCGAGGTTGGCCTCGACCGTGTCCTGACCCTGGTCCTGTAACTGATAGGCGCGGATCTTGTTGGCCAGTCCGATGCCGCGGCCTTCATGTCCGCGCAGGTAGACCACCACACCCATGCCGGCTTCGGCCACCTTCGCCAGCGCGGCGTCGAGCTGTTCGCCGCAGTCGCAGCGCAGCGAGCCGAGAATGTCCCCGGTCAGGCATTCGGAATGCACGCGCACCAGCACGCCTTCCTGGTCCCTGGGTTCGCCCTTGACGATGGCGACGTGCTCGACGGTTTCGTCCGCTGGCTGGTAGACATAGATTCGGAATTCGCCGTGCTTCGTCGGTAGCAGCGATGTCGCGACATGCTTGAAAATCGGGTCGGAGCCGGCGCCAGCCGTCTTTGGGTCTCCGGTGTTCTTCATTCTAATTTCCTAAATTCACCAACCCGCTAGTTTAACTGAAAGACTCGGGGGCTTCGGCTCCTCCGGCAAGGGGATCCACTCGGTTTCGTCCGGCACCGCGCCGAACTGCCCGGCGCGCCAGCGTTCCTTCGCGGCCTGGATCGCGTCCTTGCTGCTATGGACGAAATTCCACCAGATAAAGCGGTCGCCATCCATGGGCGCGCCGCCGAACAGCATGATGCGCGAAGCGCTCGCGGCTTCGATCACCGGCTCTTGCCCTTCCGTCAACACCGCCATATGCTGTGCCGGCAGCGCGACGCCATCGATCGCAATGCCGCCGTCCGCCACATAGACCCCGCGCTGCGCATATTCCGCCGGCATGGTGAGGCGCGCGCCCCGCTCCATCTCGACGGCGACATAAAACAGTGCTGAAAACGTCGTTGTCGGCGCACGATGACCGAAGGCGCTGCCGGCGATCACGCGCATGCGCACGCCGGGCAGGCTGATCGCCGGCAGGCTGGCTGCGGGATGATGCTCGAAACCCGGCGCGGTGTTCTCATGCTCTTTTGGCAATGCGACCCAGGTCTGGATGCCATGCATCCGGTACCCCGACTGGCGCAAGGGATCGGGAGAGCGCTCGGAATGCGCAATGCCTTCGCCGGCGGTCATCCAGTTGACGTCACCCGGATGGATTTCCTGCACGGTGCCGAGCGAATCCCGATGCAGGATCGCTCCCTCGAAAAGATAGGTGACCGTTGCCAGCCCGATATGCGGATGCGGACGGACTTCCAGCCCTATCCCCGGCGCAAAATCTGCCGGTCCCATATGGTCGAAGAAGATGAAAGGCCCAACCATCTTGTGCGGATGGCTGGGCAGAAGGCGCTTGACCGTAAAACCGCCGAGATCCTTCACATGCGGTTTGATCAGCGCGAATGCATCATTAGTCATGGACAGCCCCTGCGTGAAATCCTGTCCATTATCCGCTCAACTCGCCACTTGCGTGAACTTGCCCGACTGAAAGTCTGCAATCGCCTGCTCGATCTCTTCGACGGTGTTCATCACAAACGGCCCGTACTGGGTCACCGGCTCGCGCAGCGGCCGTCCCGCCAGCAGCAGGAAGCGTGCGCCGCCTTCTCCGGCACGGATCTCGACCTGCTCGCCCGGCGACAGGATGCCGGCGCTCTGCGTCTTCAGCGGACGCTGCGCATCCTCGGGCCCGATCTTCAATGTACCTTCGTACACATAGACGAAGGCGTTGTGCCCGCTATCGATCGCCTGCGTGAATACCTCGCCGGCCGGCAACGCAATGTCGACATACAGCGGTTCGGTCGACAAGCCCTGGATCGGTCCGCTGACCGTCTTGCCATCAATCTGCACCGCACCGGCAATCACCTTCGCCTGCCCGCCGCCGGACAAAGCCGCCACCGGGATCTCCGCCGGCGGAATATCGCGATAGCTCGCCGGCTTCATCTTTTCCTTCGCCGGCAGGTTGATCCAGAGCTGGAAACCGCGCATGCGGCCCTCTTCCTGCTGCGGCATCTCGGAATGCACGATCCCGCGCCCGGCCGTCATCCACTGCACGCCGCCGCTCTTCAGTTCGCCGACATTGCCGAGGTGGTCTTCATGGCGCATATGGCCGTCGAGCATGTAAGTGACGGTCTCGAAGCCGCGATGCGGATGCGGCGGAAAACCGGCGATATAGTCGCCCGGATTGTCCGAGGAGAACTCATCCAGCATCAGGAAGGGATCGAGACGGCTGCCCTGCCCCTGTCCGAGGCTGCGACGCAGCTTCACGCCGGCGCCGTCCGACGTCGCGAGGCCTTCAATCACGCGTTGCAGGGTGCGGGTGGTGACAGTGGTGTTCATGGCGGGTCTTTCAGTAAACGTTGTGAATCAAAGGTGCCGCAACTCGCGGCCGCCGGCCCGGCAGGTGCAAAGCACCGTCCTGCCCGACAAAAATTCTAAAGATCGAGGGCCTGCCTGGAAGCGGAGAAGGTCTCGGCCACGGACTGCACAGGCCCTGCAAATAATAATCCGTCAGGCAGCAGTGCGCAGCGGCTCGGCCAGTTGGCGAATCGCATCCTCCGCGCTCGCCAATGCCTTCTGCTTGCTCTCGTCGCCCATGTTCAAGCCTTCAGCGTAGACGAATTCCACGTCGGTGATACCAATGAAACGCAGGAAGTCGCGTACGTAGGCAGTCTGCGTATCCAGCGCCGTGCCGGCATACAAGCCGCCGCGCGCCGCGAACGCATAGACCTTCTTGCCGGTCAGCAGGCCTTCCGGGCCAGTCGCGGTGTAACGGAAGGTCACACCGGCACGGGCGATATGGTCGATGTAAGCCTTCAGCGTGGACGGAATGCCGAAGTTGTACATCGGCAGGCCCAGCACGATCACATCCGCGTTGCGCAGTTCCTCGATCAGCGCATCCGAAAAATCCAGCACTGCCTGCTGTTCGGCATTGCGATTTTCCGGCGTGGACAGGAAGGCGCCGAAACGTTCCGCGGTCAGGTGCGGCACCGGCGCAGCACCCAGGTCGCGACTGACGACCTTGCCTTCCGGATTGGCCGCACGCCAGTTGGCGACGAACTTGTCGGCGAGCTGGCTGGACTGGCCGCCATTGGAAAACAGGCTGGCGTTGATCTGAAGCAGGGTTTTCATTGTGTTTCTCCTTGTTGATTGGTTGGCAGTTGTATTTAACTATTGAATGAACCGATAAAAAAGTTCAATATTTAGTGTATATCTATCTATTCAACCGATAATCATGGAAAACCAGGCCCAATACATCACCCTGGAACAATGGCGCACGCTGATCACGGTGGTGGACACCGGCGGCTATGCACAGGCCGCCGAAGTGCTGCACAAGAGCCAGTCGTCAGTAACCTACGCGGTGCAAAAGATCGAGTCCCTGCTCGGAGTGAAAGCCTTCGAAATCCAGGGCCGCAAGGCCATCCTGACGCCCACCGGCCAGTTCCTGTACCGCCGCGCGCGTGCACTGCTGGATGAATCGAGCGCGCTGGAACGGGCGGCCAAGCGGCTGTCGGCAGGCTGGGAAGCGGAGATCCACATTGCCGCCGAGATCATCTTTCCCACCTGGCTGCTGCTCGACTGCTTCAACCGCCTCGGCACGGAAAGCCCGCACACTCACATCGAACTGATCGAATCGGTGCTCGGCGGCACCTCGGAAGCGTTGCTCCAGGGGCGGGTCGACCTGGCCATCGTCGGTACCGTACCGCCGGGGTTTCTGGGGATGCCGCTGATGCGCCTTCGCTTCATCCCGGTCGCCGCTCCGCAGCATCCGCTGCACCAGCTCGACCGGCCGCTGACGCTGGAGGACCTGCGCAAGCACCGGCACCTGGTGGTGCGGGAGTCCGGCAGCAAGCGCGACACGCGCGTGACCCTGGATACGACCCAGCGATGGACCGTCAGCCACAGCGCGACGTCGATCGAGGCGGCACGAAAGGGTTATGGCTTTGCATGGTTTCCGGAAGAAAAAATCCGCAACGAACTGCGTGAAGGCTGCCTCAAGCCGCTGCCGATGCGCGATGGCGGAGAAAGGTTCGTGCAGTTGTACCTGGTGCTGGCCGACACGGATGCGGCCGGGCCGGGCACGCGGCGGCTGGCAGAAATCATTCGGGAAGCAGTCGGAAGCGAATGCCTGCGGTACGAGGAAGGCAACAAGAAGACAGTCTGAAGCCATCACCGGTTGCTCGAAGTACGCAGTGCCAGCTCCACACAGCTTTCCGCATCAACTGTATCCGCACATCGAACCCTGTTGGTTCCGGCCCAACGCATAAGGGCCAAACCGCACTTTGCGCAGCGCCGCGAAACACGCGGTTGCGCTCGACAAGGTGTTGATTTAATTGGAATCGGCATCCAGGTCGGCGCACTCACCGGGAACTGGCACGCTCCCTGCGATATCGCTGCCGAGCGCTGGCAACGCGCTCGCCTTGAACAATCCCCCTCTATTTATTTTCAGGAGAACTGCGATGAACACGCTGACGATCGATGACCTGCCTATGACCGAAGACCTGGATCGCAAGACGATGACCGCATTGCGTGGCGGTATTGGAAGGACTCCCATGCAGGTACTTGCATGGGAAGTAACGGGCCAGCCCGCGACATGGCAAGGCTTGGTACTGGACGAAGATGGAAGCCTGAGTCTCCCGTCAATCTGATACCGTGCCTCCGGAGCGCCGCGGGGACGGACCGCCGCCGGAAAGCGCGGTCCGTCATGCCGTCATCCGCACTGAAAATCAACGGCTCTCAACGACCGGCAACATGCGCCTCCAGCTTGTCGAACGATCCGGTCCAGCCTTGCGTCATGCTGCCTCTCATCTCGATGAAGGCGGCGAGCTCTTCCGGCGTTGTGGCGCCATAAGGTTCCCACGTCACGGTCACGCGCGTCCGGTCGGCGCCTTCTTCGCTCAGTTCCACCGTCGTCAGCATTGCTTCCGGCCATACCGGCGCCATCGGGTGGCGCGTGATTTTCTCGTTTTCATCGCAGAACTGCTGGACGTAGACGATGCGATCGGGCTCCCGGATGTTCAGATACTCGGCCCGCCCATACATCTTGACGCCGCCATTGCCCGACATGAGAAAGAAGGTGCTTCCACCTGGCCTGATGTCGGCCCTGATGAACTGCATGTCGAATCCCGTCGGCGGCAACCATCGAGAGAAGTGTTCCGGATTCGTCCACATCTCGAACATCACTTCGAGGGGCGCATCGAAGCTGCGATTGATCACGAACTTCTCCTTGCCGGACGATTCCTTTTCCAGGTATTCCGCGAGTCGGTCCCAGGTCGAATTGCCGCCCACCTGCTTGATGAATTTGCGGGTTTCGGCGGCGGCTTCCGGCGTCGGCAAGCGCATGCTCATGTCCATCCTGGTCTTGCCATCGACTTCAGTGAACAGGACGGTCACGCGGAAGAGCGCAGGCCGATCATCATTGCCGCCGTGGTCGTACACCAGTTTTGCATGTTCTTCGACTTCGAGATACTCCGTCTTGTTGGGGTAATCGACGCCATCGGGACCGTGCATCGTGTAGCGCCAGTGGCCGCCCGGCCGCAAGTCCTTGCTGTGGGTGGTGAGGCTGAACCCGCGCGGCCCCCACCATTGCGCCACCTGCGCGGGATCGGTCCATGCGTCCCAGACGGCTTGAACCGGCGCATCGTACATCCGGGTGATGTTGATTTCGTTGGAGCTATTTTTCGCGGTCATTTTTCTTTCCTTTCGATTTCTTGTCTGCGGTGACGGTTTTCAAATAGGCATCGAGGCGGTCAAAGCTCTCCTCCCAAAACATTCGATACTGTTCCATCCAGTCGGCCGCATCCTTGAGCGCGTCCCCATTGAGCTTGCAGGGACGCCACTGGGCCTGCCGGGTCTTGGTGATCAGGCCGGCCTTCTCCAGGACCTTGATGTGCTTCGTGATCGCAGGCAGGCTCATGTCGTTCAGAAATGGCTTCGCCAGATCGGAAACGTTGGCCTCCCCTTTGGAAAGCTGCGCCAGCATCGCCCGCCGGGTCGGGTCCGCGAGTGCCGCAAAGGTCTGGCTGAGATGGTCTTGCACTTTAATACACCGATCGATTAATTAACTAATGGGTTAAATATAGGCGGCAGTTGCGCAGGTGTCAAGCGTGCTCAAGCGTCAGGGCTGTTAAGTTTTCCGGTGTTGGTAGAGCAGGCCTCCGTGCCTGCTCCCCCTAAGCAAGCACGGAGGCCTGCTCAACTTCAATGCCGAAGAAGCGTTGCGTTGCATCACTGCCGGGGCATCTTCAAGCAAGCGCGGATTCTGGAAGCCTGCGACCAGCCATAGGGCAAGGCCTCCGCGCGCCGACGGTGCCCTCCTCTACTGCTTCCGGAACGGAAACAGCTGCTGCTTGACGAAGCCGTCGGGCATATAGTCGCCGACCACGCCGTACTTCTGGGGAAACCGCTCGCTGGCCTTGACGTTCGTGCGGAAGAAGTAATCCAGGAAAGCGAAGTGCGCCGCATAGTTCTTGTCGATTGCGGCGTCATCGGACGAATGGTGCCAATGGTGAAAATCCGGGGTCACGATCAGATACTTCAGCGGCCCCCACGGCAGATGCACGTTCGCGTGATTGAACACTGCCTGGAAACCGACGACGATGATGTACATGTCCATCACCGACTTTTCGAACCCGAAGACATAGAGCGGCCCCAGCACGCAGACGCGCGTAAAGACCAGTTCAAGCACATGCATGCGCGAGCCGGCGATCCAGTCCATCGTCTTGGCGCTATGGTGGACCGCATGGAATTTCCAGAGAAACGGAATTTCGTGATACGCCCGATGGGTCCAGTACTGCATCATGTCGGCCACCAGGATGCACAGCAGCAGTTGCGGAATGAAGCCGATGTCCTGGATGGCTTGCTGGAACTCCGAACGCACCATCCATCCGAATACCCGATAGATGGCAAAGTTCACGATCAGGAGAATCAGCCCGACGAGGAAATGATTCACGATGAAGTGAGTCAGGTCGGTTTGCCACTCCTTGCGAAAAATGGCCTGCCCTTTATAGAGCGGGAATATCTTTTCGATGAGAACAAAAATCGTCGTCGATCCCAACAGGTCGAGGATGAACCAGTCCAGTCCGATATATGGCGTATGGTCAGGAAAATCCCCGACCGGCACGTCCGCGCCGCCAAGCAACACCGCCAGCAGCACAAAGCTCAACGCCGCGATATTCAGGTTCCGGCTTTTTCCGAAGAGGATATTGGCGCCGGCAAGGCCGCCGGAGACGATCAGCGAATAGAACAGGATCTGCCGCAACAGGTCGACCGAGTATTGCTTGCGCAGCTCGGGCGTCGTGAGATATTCGGGAAAATGAAAAGCGATCACGCCGAGCAGGCACAGGATACCCAGCGTCAAAGCGATGATGCCGGTGATCAGTCCGTAGCCGGCGCGCAGCTCGCCGCTGTCCTTCAGAAGACTGGTTGTGTCTTGAACCACATCGGTGACGAGTTTGACCGGGATGGGCAATGGCATTTCCAGCTCGTTGCCGGCGATGGGTTTGTTGTTGTCTTTTTCCATGGTTTTCTTTGATCCGTGAACGAATACGTGGGGGGTGCGTCGTCTTCAAATGCCCCGCCCGATGTATGCCGAACGGGATCTGCTTTTCGACGGTTAAGCATGCCCGGCGGGAACATGACCGGCGCATGCTGCCACAAAAGGATTGTCAATTCAACATTAAATTAACCAAAGTTGGACATCCTTTCCCACATGGTTGCCGGTCGACCTACATCGCCGCCTTCCCCCTCGATTCTGCAGCGTCAAACATCCCACCGTCATTCTCCTGCCATTTCGAACGAAGTGAGAAATCTCCGCCGTTCGCGAAATCATTGAGACGGGAGACTCCTTGCTGCACGCAATTTGGCAAGCGGGTTGATGACGCAGCCGGGAGACTCCCGCTGAGATTTTCTTGCCGTGACCATGTACGGGCTTGCCAATGCCGTTTCCGGTCGGCTACATTGGTGACGTATTTCGTTGGTATTTATTTACGGGTTATACGTCACTTGACGGAATAAACGTTGTAAAAACAAGGGATTGTGCCGATTTTTTTGATCTGGATAGGCGGACAGGCCGGGAAGTTAATCAGACACCTGCTGTCCGTCTAAATAGAAAGTTAGCCTGCATCATGGACAGCTCCGTTCAAATCACTCTCTTCGTCGCTGCATACGTCCTGTTCTGGGCATTGCCGGCCGTGTATCTTGGTCGCGGTAAGCAGCGCAGTTTCATTCAGCGTTTCATGCTGGGTTTTGTCTTAGGGCCCATTGGCTGGTTCATCGCATGGAAGCTCGGCCCTGGCAAGCCGCCCAAATCGTCGGCGGAAGTTCGTTCAGAGTGGCAGGCGCGCGAACAGCAGCGTGCGCGCGAGGCAGAGGAGTGGAAGGGAGAACGAGGGTGATGCAGGCTAACAGGTTGTTCGACACGGACGCACAAGTGCGTCCGTGCGCGTTGCGCACGCGCTTCGTGTGCGCCGGTCAACTCCGACGTTAGCGCGCCTATGCGGTACGTGATTGCTACGGTCCTTCTCGCTACGGCCTCACCGAACGTACTGGCTGCTGACGCGTTCGTCGGGGCATGGGTGTCCCGCCAGAAGAATATTTGCTTCGTCGGCCCGGTGGATCAGTCGGGCCAAGCTACGTGGACGGACTGCTCGCTTGCACGTGATGAACTGAAGATCCAGAAGCATGGAGCCGAGCACGTGGCAGAACTGTCGATGGTTTTTGCCAACGGGCATCAGTGCGAATTCTCGGGCTCGGGCAAGCGCGAGGGCAATCGGCTATTGATTGTGGACTCTGATAATCGGTCGTGCCCGCTCACCCTGGAGTTTCGCGGCAATCAGGTTCAATTGAAACAGGCCGAGGAGTGCCGCTACAACTACTGCGGCGCGAGAGGAGCAATCGATGGTGCAATCTTATTTAAGAGACGTGCGCGCTAACAAGGCGGTCAACGCGGACGCACAAGTGCGTCCGCTCCCTTCGGTCGCACCTAGCCTTGTGCGCCGGTTACCTCTACGTTAGCCCGCATGAAGACGCCTCCCTATCCATTCGCGCCCAAGTCGACGGCCACTTTGCAACGTGGACAGTTCTGGTCGCTCCCTCTGGAGCGTGGTCTGTTTGGTGCAGGGTGCGTAATCGGCCGTCATGATCGTCAGGGGAAGGTCAGTACGCGGTCTTTCTTATCAGGCGTCCTCAAGTGGGTCGGCACACAACCTCCTACCGCAGACATTCTCAAGGGCGTCCAGATCGAGCGGTGCGGCCTCGCGCACATCAAGAGCATTACGACGACCGGTGGCGAGATTCTTGGGCACGCGGAAATCAATTTCGCAGGTCTACCTGAGGTCGCAGACGACACGACTTCCGAGGTATGGGGGTTCAATGTTGCACGAGTGGTTGCTCAAAGGCTTGCCCGCGATCCGCAGATGTTCATTCGTCTGGCAACCAACGGAGGGAAGCATGCAGGCTAACAAGGCGGTCGAGCCGGACGCACAAGTGCGTCCGCGCGCCTCGTGGCGCGCTTCTATTCTTGTGCGCCGCTCACCTCTACGTTAGACGCCATGAACCGACCGTGCATGCACCAATCGAGCTACCTTTGGCAGGTTGACGGCTCGTACCGTGATGCCTACCTCTTCCATGCGGAGCCGAAGGACTGGTGCCTCCTATTCAGGTTGGCGGTCTCCGGCGAATGTCGGTACTCCGCAAATGGCGTTGCTGGCGCTCTCCCGTCGCCTGAATGCATCTTCGCGAATCGCGACGTGTCTCACCTTCTTCAAGTGAAAGCGGGCGCCGCCTCGATCAATTGCCACTTCTTTGTCCCATCAGAGATTGAACTGGACATCGATCCAAAGGAGGTTACGGACGAAGCAACGCATCAAGCAGTGCTCACATTTCTCGAATCGCTATCGTCCAGTGCTGACAAGGGCGTTACGATCACCGTGGAAAATTCCCCCGAATCCCCCTTGCTCAGTTTCGATCCTTCTTCAAGGCAGTGGCGAGTACACGCGGCGCCACGCTGTGAACGTGGCGTCTAACCCCTCCATCGAGCGGACACCTTACAGCCAGCTGCGCTGGCTTCCAGGTGCCGCTCATGTCGAACGTTAGACCTCCCCTCATATGAATGAGCGTCAAATTATTGCCTCGATAAACCAGTTGGTTGGGCCCTTGCTCAAGGCTCATGGCTTTTCAAACATTGGGTCATCAAAAGGGACGTGGTATCGCAACGTCTGCAATGAGTTAAGTCACTTTGTGATGTTTGATATTTTTCAGCACAAAAAGGCTTTTGATATAAAGGTCTTCCCAAGCACTAGTCGCTTTGGCAACACCTATTGGGAAGACTTCCCTAATAAGGTAGGTATTCCTAGTGGTTCTAAGGCTGGCCTAAATGCCAAGCTTGGTGTTGGTCACGGAGCCTCAATCTTTGGTTGCGTAAATGAAGTTGCACTGACAGCAGCTATTCAATCGGCTGTGCTTCCCGCCCTCGAAAATTTCGCTATCCCATATCTCTCGCAGTTCCAAGCAGTAGGCGATATCGAGCCAATATTGGAGCATCCCCAGTGGGCCGCATTGCTCAAATGACGTCTAACTCCAACGTTAAGGGCCAAGTTATGCGTACTTTGCTTGCAGCCGTACTGTTGAGCATCCTTCTAAGTGCTTGCACCATGCTCTACTCAAGGAAGTACGAGGTTGTATCGACGCAGGAAATATCTTCTGCTGAAAAGCAGGCGGTTTTTCTCGCTTTTCGAGACTTCCTAATCTCCAAAGGGCTTAGCCCAATGAGTTATGGGAAAGAATCAAATCCCAACCGAGCAGCTTTCAGGATCGGCGGCTCTAATGCAGGCTTTGCGCTCCGCCGTGATTTCGAAGATATCTTGGAGTTAACCTATTCCGACAAAGACGGCTTTCGTCTGCAATTGATTCGGATAGTTCATCAGCGCGCTGACTTCTCAGATGAGTACCTTAGAAATTTCGTAAAACAGACAGAGGATTTCATTCGTGAAGCCACTTCAAGACCAGTCAATCTCAAGCTCTTGCCAACAGCAGCCCCCTAACGATTAAGGATAGATCGTGATCGCGAAGCGAGCCGCGATCTATCCGTTTGTTGGACAAGCCCGTGGTTGCCAAGGCCGGTTGGCCCGGATATGGAAATAGCTTTTCGACGCGCAGGGCATTTCATGTCGCGTCGCCCTCGACAGTTGGACGCCGCCCTGCAGCGCATCGCCATTGCAGCGATGCGTTCATCCATGCCGATGCAAAGCGGTGGTCGTGACCGGCAATTTGTCGCCGGAACGTAAGCGGTCAACCAGCGGTCGCCCTTAAAGCCAAACGTCCGCTTCCAGTTTAAAGCCGCCAATAAAGAGCCGCTATCTCAAGGTATGTTTTGGGCATTTCCGCAAAATCAGACCGGTCATGTTTCATCACCTCGGCCTTTAACTCCCCCATAGCGCTCACCCCAACGGCGCCAGCAACCCCCGCAAATCCTCCACCCCGAACTTCCCCGCCAATCCCCCATCGCTCCCCAGCACGCCGTCCGCCAGCGCAGCCTTCCGCGCCTGCAGTTCCAGCATCCGCTCCTCGATACTCCCCTCCACCACCAGCTTGTAGACAAACACGGTCTGCGCCTGTCCGATGCGATGCGCGCGCGCCGTCGCCTGTTCTTCCACCGCCGGATTCCACCACGGGTCCATGTGGATCACGGTGTCGGCGGCGGTGAGGTTGAGGCCGACGCCGCCGGCTTTCAGGCTGATCAGCAGGATCGGAATGCCTTTGCGCTGGAAGTGCTCGACCACCGCGCCACGCTCCGCGGGCGGCGTCTTGCCGGTCAATGCCAGCCAAGGTAATTGCATCGCCTCCAGCTCCGTCCCGATCAGTCCCAGCATTTCAGTGAATTGAGAAAACACCAGGATGCGGCGGCCTTCATCGACCAGCGCGGGCAGCATGTCGCGCAGCATTTCCAGCTTGGCGCGTTCCATGGCTTCGTCCGGCTTGACGCCCTTGAGCAGGTAGGGGTCGCAGCACACTTGCCGGAGTTTGAGCAGCGCGTCGAGGATGGTGATCTGTGCGCCGGCGAAACCCTTGCGCTGCAGGACGCGGCGTATGTGTTCGTCGGCGGCGACGCGCACGCTTTCGTAGAGGTCGCGCTGCCGGCCTTGCAGTTGCACGCGCTTGATCACTTCGGTGCGGGGCGGCAGCTCGGCGGCGACTTCTTCCTTGCGCCGGCGCAGGATGAAGGGGCGCACGCGCTGCGCGAGCAATTGCGCGCGCAGCGTTTCGCCGTTGACTTCGATCGGCTTGCGCCAGCGGCGGGTGAAGCTGCGTGCGTCGCCCAGGAAGCCGGGCATCAGGAAGTCGAATTGCGTCCACAACTCGCCGAGGTGGTTTTCCAGCGGCGTGCCGGTGATGCACAGGCGGTGACGCGCCTGGATGCGACGTACCGCGCCGGCGCTGCGGCTGGCGGCGTTCTTGACGGTTTGCGCTTCGTCGAGGATCAGCAGGTGGAACGGCTGCGCCGTGAGCGACGAGATGTCGCGCCACAGCAAGGGATAGGTGGTCAGCACGACGTCGTGCTCGGCCATCCGTGAAAAATCGTCGGCGCGGTCGGCGCCTTGCAGGGTGAGCACGCGCAGTGCCGGTGCGATGCGTTTTATTTCAGCTTGCCAGTTGAACACCAGCGAGGTGGGCAGCACGACCAGCGCGGGACGGTCGAGCCGGCCCGACTGCTTTTCGATCAGCAGGTGCGCGAGTGCCTGCGCGGTCTTGCCGAGGCCCATGTCGTCGGCGAGGATGCCGGCCAGATGATGCTCGCGCAGGTATTGCAGCCACGCGACGCCATGCAGCTGGTAGGGGCGCAGGCTGATGCCGAGGCCGTCCGGTTGCGGGACCGGCTGCGGCGCGCCGGCTTTGCTCAGGCGTTGCGCGAGCTGGCGCAGGCCGGCTTCGCCTTGCAGTTGCCATGTGCCGTGCGGGCCGGCGCGCTCGCGCTGCGTTTCCAGCAGGCTTTGGCACATGACATCGAAGCGCAGCGCGTCCCAGGCCGACAGCCGTAATGGGCCTTCAAGCGGACCTTCGTTGCGGCGCGGGTCGGTCAGCAGGTCCAGCATGCCGGTGACAATGGCCTTGATCGGCGCGGCAAGCGCATCGATACGCTTGCCGCCGGGCGCGCGCAGGCGCACCACTTCGTTGTCGTCGATGGCGGCAACCTTTTCGGCACTGAGCCAGCGCGCATCGCGCTGCAGCAGGTTGGCCAGCAAGGGCACGACGTCGAGCATCTGTCCGTCAATCTCGATGCCCAGCGTCAGCAGCCAGGAAGCGCCTTCGGCGTGGCCGAGTCCGGTCAGCGCCGGGGTGCGGCCGCGCAGGCGCGAGGCGACTTCCTTGCCGAGCACTTCGCCGGTGTCGGGGCTAACGATCAGGCGCCAGGCTTCGACCGGCACGCTCTCGTGCGCAAAGCCGGGACGCACGACGACCGACCATCCTTGCGCCTGCAATTCGGGCAGCTTGTCGGCCCAGAAGTCACCGAAGTGGTCTTCCTGCACCAGCGTCCAAAGCGGGCCGCGCAAATCACCGGGATCGTCGCTGCGCCACTGCAGGGTTTCGGCGAGCAGCGGCAGCAGGCCGAGATCCCATACCTTGTCGAGCGCATCGGCTTCGGCATCGAGGTTGCGCAAGAGGACCTGCCTGCCCTGCTCGTCTTCCAGGAACTGCGCGGATGCGGGGCGGCGGTTCAGTACCGTCGACGGCGCCGGTATCTCCCAGCGCCTGCCGTCGCCGGCGACATAGGTCCAGTCGATCTGCGCGACGGTCACGCTGCCGCCGCGCGGGCCGAATGAACCGGACGGGCGCATGCCGAGCAGGCCGTCGCCGCGGGTCAGGGTTTGCAGCGTGATGCGTGGACGGAAGCGGGCGATGAGTTCGGACGGGTCGATCATTTCTGCAAAAAATGCACCCGCAGTTCGCCGAGGGAGCCGTAACGGATGACGATGTCCTGCCCAACGGGCACCTCGAAACTGGGGACGTAGGAGCCGGTGATCACCGCCTGCCCGGCCTGCAGGCCTTGCCCTTTGCTGCGCAGGAATTCGGCGAGCCAGTACAGCGGCGCACGCGGCTCGACAGCCGGGTGCCGGCCATCGAGCCTGGTCATCTGCCCTGTATCCGCGGTCACGTCGATGGTCATCGTCGCGGCGGTACGCGCCGTGTCGTTGTCGATCTGCGGGCCGAGGAACAGGCCCTGGTTCAGCAGGCCGTCGGCCAGGTTGTCCAGAAAGCCGGCGCCGGCGTGGTCGTCATAGCGGCTGTCGATCAGTTCCAGCGCGAGGTGCGTGGCGGAGATGGCGGCGTCGACTTCGGCCGGTGCATAGGGTTCGTCGCGCGCCGGCAGGTCGCGGTCGAGGATGAAGGCGAGTTCCGGTTCGATCCGTATCTGTCCGGCGTGCGCTCTCGCAGCGCAGGGGCTGGCGCTGCAGATGGTGTCGGCGTGGATCGGCGCGAGCACCGGGCCGTATTCGACCGGCATGCCGCATTTCCAGGCGCCGATGCGCTCGCCCGATTGATCGACGACGGCACTCTGGATCGCCAACGCGGTGTCGACATCGCCCGGCCGGCAAGACTCGGGCAGGCGCGCGCCCTGCTCCCCCGTCTTGCGGCGTGCTGCCAGGATGGTTGCGGCGTCGGTGACGGAAGCATGGAACATGATTGTTTTTGGAAATCTCGGGAATTGGGGATAATAGGCGACCTGAATCGGAGCCGGCCAACAGGCTGCTCCGGCAGGCCGGGCTATTGTAGTCCGCCTGCGGCTTCGTCACCGTCTCCTCATCGTTTCCCATGCAAATCGATACCATCCGCCAACGCCTGCGCGCACTCGGCGCCAAACCCGAACACGAGCAACGCGTGTTGCGCGATTGGGCGCAGGCCCGGCCGCACGACCGCGGCCGGCGGCGGCCGGATGACTACCTGCCGCAGACCTTGCGCGACGCGCTGCCGGCGCTCGACGCCGAGTTGCAGGGACTGGCGCGGCTGCTTTCCAGCCATGCGACCGAAGACGGGTCGGCGCGCTTGCTGGTCGGCCTCGCCGACGGCCAGACGGTGGAGAGCGTGCTGTTGCCGCGCGATGGATTGTGCGTTTCCAGCCAGGTCGGCTGCGCGGTGGGTTGCCGGTTCTGCATGACCGGGCGCAGCGGGTTGATCCGCCAGATGACGAGCGGCGAAATCGTGGCGCAGGTGGCGTTGGCGAGGTCGCAGAGGAAGGTCAAAAAAGTGGTGTTCATGGGGATGGGCGAACCGGCGCATAACCTGGACAACGTGCTGGACGCCATCGAGCTACTGGGCACCGAGGGCAATATCGGGCACAAGAACCTGGTGTTCTCGACCGTGGGCGATCCGCGCGTGTTTGAACGCCTGCCGCAAGGCGTGGTCAAGCCCGCGCTGGCCTTGTCGCTGCATACCACCAAGCCGGCACTGCGCGAGAAACTGCTGCCGCGTGCGCCGCGGCTGACGCCGGCGGAACTGGTCGAACTCGGCGAGCACTACGGCCGCCTCACCGCCTATCCGGTGCAGTACCAGTGGACGCTGCTGGAAGGCATCAACGACGGCGAGGATGAGTTGGACGGCATCGTGCATCTGCTCAAGGGCAAGTACGCGGTGCTGAACATGATTCCGTACAACACGGTTCCGGAACTGGATTTCCAACGGCCGTCCTGGGACCGGGCGCGCGAGATTGCGCGGACGCTGCATCGGCGCGGGGTGTTGACGAAGCTGCGCGACTCTGCGGCGCAGGAGGTCGACGGCGGGTGCGGCCAGTTACGGGCGCGTGCGATGGAGACTCAAAGCATCATGATCCGGGCGGCGTGAATAGCGTTTGGTTTCACCGCATAAAAACAAAACCCCCGACAGGTTTCCCGGTCGGGGGTTTTTTGATTGCCGGCATGATCAGCCGCCGATCGCGGCACGGTCCTGCTGGGCGGTTTGCAGCATTTCATTGCGCACGTCGTCACGGGTACGGCTCGAGGCGACATGGCTGAACTCGACGTATTCCGGGCTGTCGTTGAGCAGGCTTTCGCTGGTGGACTTGCTCAGTTCGGCGCGAATCACGGCGCGCGGCGCGGCTGTGGCGACCTTGGTGAATTCGACGTACTCGCTCTGGGCAAGCTGGCCTTGCGCGGCGGCTTGTGCCAGTTCGGCCTGCACTTCGGCGCGGGTCTTGGTCGACACAAAGTCGTTGAACTCGCCGTACTCGCTATTGCCCTGGGCGAAAGCGGAACCGGTAGCGGCAAGCACGGCAACAGCAGCGATCAATTTCTTGGCGTTCATTTTATTCTCCAATACAAACAGGTTGAGGTGAGCTGGCGGCGATCGATATCGCCTGATCCGGCCTCGGTGAGCTGCATTGCGTGTTGTGTTGCGCTCATCGATGAAGCACAGTCTATACAGATCGGATTGCGCAAAAAACAGCATTATTGGAAAGAGATCATTGCGATATTCGAAATAATTGCTGATGATGCCGTCTTCGTAAGCGACTTCATTTCCAAAGGCGTAGCGTTCTTTGCATGTTTGCAGTAGCGGCTTGGAAAACTGCTCAAGGCTACGGTCATACCCTGCCTTGGCACGCGTCGTGTTGGTGATCGTCGCAGAGATAGGCAGGATGAACGGCGCCGGTACCGCTTCGTCACGGTTGTACCAGGCTGACGTCGGTCTGTTCCGAAATCCATTTAAACCCCGACGAGTCCGTCATATTTTCGTTAAGTACTTGATAAATCAATTAAAAATGGAGGGTGAGTCAACTAAATTAGTTAAAAAATGGGTTTTTGCAATAACTTCCTGATGCTTGGCTGGATAGTCACTATCGCGCGAAAGCACACTTTCCTGCGCCGTCGGATAATTCGGAAAGCACACATTCCGGAGGCAACAGGTGGCAAACCCTATCGACATGAAGGCCGATTACCTGATCATCGGCGGCGGCATTGCCGGCGCTTCCATCGCCTACTGGCTGGCGCCGCATGCGAGAGTCATCGTGCTAGAGCGCGAGTCGCAGCCGGGCTATCACAGCACCGGCCGCTCTGCGGCGCTGTTCTTCGAAAGCTATGGCCCTCCCCAGGTGCGCGCGCTGACCTGTGCGAGCCGCGCCTTTTTCGACAACCCGCCGCCGGGTTTCACCGACCATCCCATCCTGTCTCCGCGCGGCGCACTGATGGTTGCCGCCCAGGGCCAGGCGACGCTGCTGGACGAGCACGATGCCATCGTGCGCTCGGTGTCGGAGCGGGCGCAGCGGCTGGACGCGCAACGCGCATGCGCGCTGGTGCCGGTGTTGCGACCGGAGCGCGTATTGGGCGCGGTGTATGAACCGGATGCGGCGGATATCGATGTGCATGCCTTGCATCAGGGTTACCTGCGCGGCGCGCGTGCGGCCGGTGCGACCATCGTGTGCGATGCCGGGGTCGGCGCGATGGGGCATGCGTCCGGATGCTGGCGCGTGACGGCAGGCGGCAGGACTTATGAAGCCCCGGTAGTGGTCAACGCGGCCGGCGCCTGGTGCGATGTCGTCGCTGCGCTCGCCAGCGTAGCGCCGATCGGGCTGGTGCCGAAGCGGCGCAGTGCGTTCACTTTTGCGCCGCCGGACGGGATGGATGTTGCGCGCTGGCCGATGTTCATCGGCGTCGATGAATCGTATTACGTGAAGCCGGATGCCGGGCTGCTGCTCGGTTCGCCGGCCAATGCCGATCCGGTGGAGCCGCAGGATGTGCAGGCGGAGGAGCTGGATATCGCGCTGGCGATTAACCGGATTGAAACCATGACCACGCTGACGATCCGGCGGCCGCGCCATGTGTGGGCGGGGTTGCGCTCGTTTGTCGCGGATGGAAGTTTTGCGGGAGGGTTCGATCCGGCGGTGCCGGGGTTTTTCTGGGCGGCTGCGCAGGGCGGGTACGGGATTCAGTCGTCGGCGGCGGCCGGGGAGTTGTATGCGGCGATGTTGCGCGGGATTGCGGTGCCGGGGAGGATGGCGGATTTCGGGGTGAAAGTGGAGGAATTGGGGGTGGGGAGGTTGCGGTGACGGGTATGCGGAAAAGTGTATTCGGAGATGCGTAAAGTTCCTTCCCCCTGAGAGGGGGAAGGAACTTTACGGAGGGTTGCGCGAGTGTGCACGGCGATATTTACTTCCCCATCCCCAGCGCCATCCGCAGCGGCTTCTTCGCTTCTATCGCCACCGGTTTTTCTTTCACGCGTGGTTCAAACGGCAGCACCTGCGACACCGGGTCCAGCACCGTGACGGCGGAACTCAGATCGAACGCCGCCACCGTCTGACCCAGCCCGGTGGCGCGGCTCTGCATCGCAGCGGCAGCAGAAGCAGCTTCTTCAACCAGCGCTGCGTTGTGCTGCGTCATTTCATCCATCGTCGCGATCGCGCGATTGACTTCTTCGATGCCGACGCTCTGCTCCTGGCTGGCTTCCGTGATGTCGTTCATGATGGCGGCGACGTGCTTGACGGCGGCAACAATCTCCTGCATCTGCTTGCCGGCGTCGTCGACCAGCGCGTTGCCGGTTTCGACTTTTTTCACGGAATCGCCGATCAGGTCCTTGATTTCTTTCGCGGCCTGCGCGGAGCGCTGGGCAAGCGTGCGCACTTCGGCGGCGACGACGGCGAATCCCCTGCCCTGTTCGCCGGCACGTGCCGCTTCGACCGCGGCATTGAGCGCAAGGATGTTGGTCTGGAAGGCGATGCCGTCGATCACGCCGATGATGTCGACGATCTTGCGCGAGCTTTCCTTAATCGAACTCATCGTCTCGACCACCCGGCCCACGACCTCGCCGCCCTTCACCGCGGAATCGGATGCGGAACGTACCAGGCCGTTGGCCTGCTGCGCGTTGTCGGCATTGTTCTTGACGGTGGCGGTCAGTTCTTCCATCGACGATGCGGTTTCTTCCAGCGCGCTGGCCTGCGCTTCGGTGCGCGTGGACAGGTCGGCGTTGCCGGCCGCGATCTCGTTGGAGGCGGTGCCGATCTCGTCGGTGCCTGCGCGTACCTGGCTGACGATGCGCGACAGGCTGTCGTCCATTTCCTTCAGCGCACGCAGCAGTTCGCTGGTCTCGTCCTTGCCGGTCGCTTCGATGTGCGCGCCCAGCTTGCCGGCGGCGACACGCTTGGCGACGCCGACCGCTTCATCCAGCGGACGCGTGATGCTGCGCGTGGTCAGCAATGACAGCAGGCCGCCGGTCACCAGCGTGACCGCGCCCATCAGCATCAGCAGCCAGGTCATGCGCTGCCCCGCGGCTTCTGCGCCTTCCAGCAGGTCGTCGACGACTTTCTGCTGCATGCCGACCAGCTTGTCGATCTCGACGATGGCCTGCTGGTTGAGCGCGTCGATGCGCGTGGAGATCAGCTTGCCGGCGGATTCGTTCGCGTATTCCTTGACCTTCTGGATCGCTTCCTGGAACGGCGCGTCGGTTTGCTTGTTGAGATCGGCGATCCTGGCGACGATGGCCTTTTCCTCGTCGCTCAGACCGAGCGAGAGCAGCTTGTCTTCCGCTTCCTGGAAGCGCTTGCGCTGCGCTTTCGCCTTGGCTTCCTCGCGCTGCATGTCGGGCGTGGTGTATTGCAGGCCGACATTGCGCATCGCAATGCCGCCTTCCAGCAATGCGCCGCGCATGACATTGGCGACCACCGCCTTCGCGTTCGCGTGCTTCATGCCCTCGTTCTGGACGCGCCGGCTGTCGGCGCTGATGAGTATGTCAGCCACAAGAACACACATGACCAACACAAGAATGATGCCGAAGCCGATACCCAGCCTCGTACCGATTTTCACCGTACGCAAATTCATGAAACTGTCTCCCCCTCATGCGGTGCAACGCAACCGGCTTGCCGGGCTTCCTGTCGCCCGGTCGATATTTTTCATGGCCTTGCGCCGCCTCCCGGCGGCACGGTCAACTTGCATTGCACCTGGACGCGGCGGGCAGATCGCCCGGCCGGAACGCCCCAGCCGGGCCAGTGTAATGGAGCAGTCTGGGAATTTCCACGGGACGATTTTTGGACACATGGAGATGCGCTGAAAAAGTGTCTTGAACTTGAACACCGTTTTCCGAATCGCGCGTGAACGGCATTACGCGCCGACGTCAGGATCGGCTGAAAGCCCCGTCCGACAAGGATTGTTTCGTCGGGCGACGGCAGGACGCCATTCGGCGCTACGCCATGTGTCCGGTTAATGGACACTCCGGGACGCTCCGGGACACTCCGCACTGTTGTTGATACACATCACTTCATGTGCGGAGCGGATCATCGCGTGTGCGACTTCAGCTTGCGCGCGGCCGAAGCGTATTGAGTTCCGCCTCCAGTGCGTCGATTCTCTGCAGCAGCCGCAATGCCAGGGCAACTCCGCGGCGATCGAGTTCGAAGTCGTCGCGCAGGCGGCGCGCGGTCTTCACGGCAACGATGTAGTGCAGATGGAAACTGACCGGCTGCGCATCTTCGTCGACCGGGCGGATCACGCCGCTTTCGACCAGGTCGCGCACCTCGTCCAGCGACAGGCCGGATGCCTGCGCGAGCTGCTCGATGGAACAGACGCCGGTCTCGTTGAGCCAGATTGCTTCGCTCACTTCTACCATCATTTACCCATTCCTTCGGTCAAATGCTTGCGTGGATTGAATGTGGATGTCGCCGCAAGCTGTTCGAACAGTTCGCGTTCGCGCGCGGTCGTGATCGTCGGCACGTCGATGCGCACCACGGCAAACAGGTCGCCGGCGCCGCCGGCTTCAGGTAATCCCCTCCTGGCCAGGCGCAGCTTGCGGCCGGAAGCGGTGCCGGGATGAATCTTCAGTTCCACGGCTCCGCCCAGGGTGGGGATTTCCACCGTGGCGCCAAGCACGGCTTCCCATGGCGCCAGCGGCAGGTCGAGGTAAAGGTCGCGGCCGCTGACCCGGTACAGCGGATGCGGCTGCAGCGACAAGGCGACGTACAAGTCCCCGGGCCTGCCGCCGTTGGTGCCCGCGCCGCCTTTCCCCGGAAGCCGCAGGCGCTGGCCGTCCGCGGCGCCTTTCGGGATGTTGATGCGGAAGGTGCGCGGCGTCCGGTGGACGATGCCGTGCGCATCCTGCTCCGGCAGTTCGACCCGCACCTCGATCTCGCCGCCGCGGTACAACTGTTCGAGTGTGATCGGCGCGTTGACTTCATAGTCCTGGCCCGGCGCGGAAAAATGTTGCGCCTGCCGTCCTCGATGCCCGCGCTGGGGCCCGCCTCCAAAGGCCGCGAAAATGTCGCCCAGGTCGAGATCGTCGAACGAGAATCCGCCGGCGCCGCCGCCGAAATGCTGCTCCCATTGCGGAGGCGGCGAGAACTCCTCGCCGCTGCGGCGCGTGCCGAGACGGTCGTATTCCGCGCGCTTTTCGGGATCCTTCAGGGTGGCATAGGCCTCGGCGACTTCCTTGAATCTCTCTTCCCCTTTGGGATCCTTGGAAATGTCCGGATGGTACTGATGGGCGAGCTTGCGATACGCCTTTTTGATGTCTGCCTCGGACGCGGTGCGTTCGAGACCAAGAATCTGATAATAGTCCTTGTATTTCATCGAATGGAAAATGAAAAGCGGTTAACGCTTCCGCGCCAAAAACCATGCAAAATGAAGCTGCAATTTCCTGCCCCGGCGGAATCGACGGCACATCAGCGACACATCAGCGATATATCAGCACCGGAATCCGGCAGTGCGTCAGCACTTTCTGCGTCTCGCTGCCAAGCAGCAAACCCTGTATTCCTTTTCTTCCATGCGATGCCATCACGATCAGGTCGCACTGGTGCTCGTTCGCTGCTTCGATGATGGCTTCGTAGGGGTGGTCGTGCAGTGCGAATGCCACGTCGCACTGCACGCCGGCCTCGCGCGCAGCCGCCTGGACCGCGCCGAGGTACTTCTTTGCATGCTCCTCGCAGTCGTTCCGGTAATGCTCCCGCGTCTGTTCGAGCATGCCGGTCCGGTAGGTCAACACATGGAAATCGGGCGCGGCATGAAATCCGGTCACGCGCGCACCGGTCTCCTTCGCCAGCGTCATGCATTTGCGGATCGCCTGCTCCGATGCGGGCGATCCGTCGGTTGGCAGCAATAGATGCGTAAACATGTCCAGCTCCTTTTCACTCATCCGCGATATCGTCAGACGCCGGCCCGGCACTGCGCCCGGCATCGCCGCAAAGTTGCGCCAGCAAATCGCTGCGCCGCAAGCTGTCCGGCAATTTGATCGGGGGCACGGATCCCTCGGTCGGCGGATTGCCGTACGCCTTGCCGCACACCTGCTCCGCATCCCTGCGGTCACGTACCGTCTTCACCCATGCCAGCACATCTCGCTGTCGTACATGCGCGGCGTCCTGCGCTTCATGCGTGCCGCTTGCCGCCTGCACGGTGCACGCCGCAAACGACATTGCATACGCCAGCAACAGGGACATGGCACGCGGCGCCATGTCAGCGGAACACCAGCACGGGGATCGACGTATGCGTCAGCACCTTTTGCGTTTCGCTCCCGAGCAACAGCTTCCCGAGGCCCTTGCGTCCGTGCGAGGACATGAAGATGACGTCGCAGCCTGACTTCCCGGCAACCTTGATGATTTCCTCGTAGGGCGCAAACGATTGCGCGACAACGGTTTCACATCGCACTCCGGACTCGCGCGCGGCTGTCGCCACCTTGTCCACGAAGAAACCGGCGGCTGCCCGCGCCCGCTCTTCGTAGGCGTCGCGATCGTCGGCCATGCTCATTTCCGACAGCGACGCAAACGGATACGGTTCGGCGACGGAAAGCGCGACCATGCAGCAACCGTGGCGTTTCGCGAATTCGACCGCCGCTGCCACGGCTTTGTCCGACAATGCAGAACCATCGGTGGGTACCAGAATCGTCTTGAACATGATTGCTCCCTTCGTCGCGCCTGTCGGCGAACGATGTGGAAACCCGCGGTTCCCATGCATTCATTCTAGGAAAATTCGAAGTCGCTTCAAGCGTGTCAGGACAAGGAAACCGCAGCCGCCGGCGAACGCGTTTGACGCGCGTCAAGGGAAAACGATTGCTGTCAAAACGCCACTATCCCTGCTGCCGCAGGGTGTTGAAAATCATGGTGTACGCCAATGACATCAAGCAAGGAGGACCCTATGTTCAAGACCTTTCTCGTTCCGACCGACGGCTCGGGGCATTCCGCCAATGCCGTGCGCACCGCAGTGGAACTGGCCACGCAGGTAGGCGGCAAGATCGTCGGCCTGTCGGTCGTCGAGCCCTACCCGTTCCCGCCGATTGCCGAGAGCGCCTATGTCGGCGGGTCGGAAGCGTACGAACAGCGCGCGCTCGAACTGGCGGAAGGACACCTGGCATCGCTGGAGCGCGACGCGGCGGCGGCGAACGTGCCGTGCAAGACCGTGGTCGAGCATGCCCTCAACCCGGACGAAGCCATCGTCGACGCGGCACGGAAACATCATTGCGACGCGATCCTGATGGCGACTCACGGACGGCGCGGATTGAACCGGTTGTTTACGGGCAGCGTGACCCAGAAGGTGATTGTCGACGCGAGCGTGCCGGTGATCGTGGTGCGGTAGCGGCCATTCAGAAAAAACATCAACCACGAAGCACATGCAACGCTGCGCCCTCACTCCATCGCTGCGTACACCAGGTTGCGGAACAGTTGCCGGTAGTGGGTGCGCTGCTCCGGCGCCTGCATCAGCAGGATTGCCAGCAGGTTTTCCTGCGGGTCGATCCAGAAATAGGTGCCGGCCAGACCGCTCCAGGTAAAGTCGCCCACCGATCCCGGCGAGATCGCATTGCCTTCGCTGGTGCGCACCGCGAATCCGAGACCGAATCCATATCCCGGGTCGGGCAGGAAACTCGCACCGTTCCTTGCCGATGGAAGTTCTCCCAGGTGATCGCTTGTCATGTAGCGCAAGGTCTTGCGCGAGATGATCCGCACGCCGTCGAGCTCGCCGCCGTTGGCAAGCATTTGCGCAAAGCGCAGGTAGTCGTGCAGCGTCGACATCATGCCGCCGCCCCCGCCGAGGAACGCGGGTTTGCGGCGCGGCTGGTTGAGCCGGACGTCCGCACCGGTCACGGGATCAACGGGAAAGGCTTCAGCGATGCGGTGATGGTTTTCCGGCGCGACCCAGAAGCCGGTTTCATGCATGCCGAGCGGCTTGAGGATGCGTTGCGCGAGGAATTCGTCGAGCGTCTGGCCGGACACGCGTTCCAGCAGCACGCCGAGCACGTCGGTCGAGTGGCTGTATTCCCAGACGCTTCCCGGCTGGTGCACCAGCGGCAACTGCGCCAGCGCGGATGAATTCGTCGCTGCTGGCACGCGGACTGCCGATGCCGAACTTGCGGTATTCGGCCTTGACCAGCGAATCGCCGAAGATGCCGTAGGTGAAGCCCGAGGTGTGGCGCAGCAGGTCCTGCACCGTGATCTCCTGCCGGGCCGGCTCCAGGTCGAGCCGCGGCTTGCCGTCCGCACCCTCGCGCTCGACGCCGACCTTCAAGTGGCATAACTCAGGCAGGTACTTCGATATCGGGTCACTGAGCAGCAGTCTGCCCTGCTCGGCCAGCATCATCGCGCCGACCGACACGATGGGCTTGGTCATCGAATAGATGCGAAAGATGGTGTCGAGCGTCATCGGCGCGCCGGTCGCCGGGTCTTGCACACCCAGCGCCTTTTCATACGCGATCGCACCATTGCGGGCGATCAGCATTGTCGCGCCGGGTATGTACCTGGCGTCGATGTCGGTCTGGATGCGGCGGGTCAGCAACTCCAGGCGCGGCACGGAAAAGCCGGCGCGTTGCGGGTCGGTCATGTTCATCGGCAGGAACCTCGAATTCGGAATGCGATGGCCGCACAAAATAGCACGACCGTTTTAATCTGAAAATCTTACACGAAGCCGGCGACCGACGTATCTGCAGCTTCCGCTGGCGCACAATCGCTTCCCCTGTCTGCGTCATGATGAGTGTAATTTCGACCCCGGCGGCGCTGCTTGAGCGCCCGCGTGGGCGAGGTAGTGCAGGCCTCCGTTCCTGCGCTACTTGAAAAGACTTTCGTATCCCCGCTTAGATCACTTCGACAAGTTCAGAATAGCCTTTCAAAAGGCTATCGTTCGTCAAGAATCTGAGTGGTTCACACAAGGCTTGCGCGACCAGAATCCGATCAAATGGATCGCGGTGGATATCCGGCAAAGCACGAACCGCAGCCGCATGTTTCGCCGTAATTGGCAGTTCCAGGAAGCCGCTGTTGCTGATCTCATCTGCCAGTTCATCGACGTCCGCATCCAGTTTTCCAATGCCTGTCTTGATCGACGCCTCCCATATCGATGCGCTGCTCACATACACATCCGTGGCGTCAACAATCAGAGTCCGGGCGGCCTTTGACAAGCTCGGATGATCGGCAAGCCACCATAAATAGATGCGCGTATCGAGTAAAAGGCGCATTACGTTCCCTCGAATGCAACTTGCAGGTCATCCGGCAAGGGAGCATCGAAATCGTCGGCCACATGAATTTTTCCTTTCAAGGCACCGGGTTTGCGAACAGGCTTTTGCGCCTGGACCGGAACAAGCCGCGCTGCGGGCTTCCCCGCTTTCGCGATCACAATTTCTTCGCCCTGCCCAACTGCATCGATGAGCTTCGAAAAGTTGGTCTTTGCTTCATGAATATTAACGGTATGCATAAACACCCCCTATTTGGCTTAGTCTAGCCTAGTCCAGCCCACTAATCCAATCAAGTTTTCCCGTTACATCGATATTCGAGTTGACAATAAGATTCCTCAACATGTTTGGGATGACCTGTCCCTTTTGGCCCGGCGGTCTTCAGTCCGCCCAATGAAAAACGGACCGCGTGCGGTCCGTTTTTCATTGGGCCGAAGCCGCTTACATCGTCTTGCGCCGCTTTTTCACCACCTTGGTCTTGCCCTTCGACTTGACCAGTATCACCGACACCCGGTTATTGCGGCCATGGCGCGCGGCGGCGCGCGGCGCCGGCAGCGATGCATAGTTCGTCTGCCCCGCCAGGAAACGCTGCACGTTTTCGGCATCGAGCATGCGCTGCGCGCTTTGATTCGCGTTGAGCAGCACCATGATCACGCGCTTGCCGGCCGCCTGGAAGCGCATCACCAGGCAGCGGCCGGCCTCGCGGGTGAAGCCGGTCTTCGACAGCAGGATGTCCCAGCCGTCGCGGCCGACCAGGCGGTTGGTGTTGCGGTATTCGACCATGCGTCCGTTCATGTCGAGCATGTCGTCGGAGACCGTGGTGATCTTTCCGATCTCCGGATAGGTGGAAGCGGCGGCCGCCATCTTCACCAGGTCGGATGCGGTCGAACGGTTGTTGGGCGACAGGCCGGTCGGCTCTTCGATGGTGGTGTGTTGCATGTCGAGCGCGGCGAGCTTGTCGCGCACGGCGGCGACGAAGCCCGCATTCCCGCCTGGATAGGTGCGTGCGAGTGCGGCAGCGGCGCGGTTGTCGGACGACATCAGCGCGAGTTCCAACAGGTCTGCGCGCGACAGCAGCGCGCCCACCGGCACCCGCGAGGAACTGTGCTTGAGGGTGTCGACGTCGGCCTCGTCGATGGCGATCATCTCGCTCATGTCGAGTTTCGCGTCGAGCACCACCATGGCGGTCATCAGCTTGGTCAGCGAGGCGATCGGCACCACGTCGTGGGCATTCTTTTCGAGCAGGATGGTGCCGGAATCCTCTTCGAACACGACGGCGTGCTGCGAAGTGAAAGGAACGGCGAAGGCGGACGCTGCCGTGCTCAACAGCAGCGCCATCAGGGTTTTCTTGAACATACGGGAGCCAGGTGAAAAGGTTGTCCTACGGCATCAATCATAACGCGTTAATCAGGAGCAACGTTTGCCGAGGGTTCCCGGATGACAAATATTTTTTTAAATGTTGCATCGGCGCCTTGAACTGTTTTCAAGGCGGGGAGCGAGGGACGTCTTCGGCGCGTTTTCCTGCTTCCCGATACAATCGAACGGTCGTGCGCCTCGTTCCGGGCGCATTTTTTTCGCAAAGGAGAAGCTTCCCGTGAGTGCAACAAACCAGGAACGCAACAGGGTTCTCGTCATCGGCGCCGGCGCGATCGGCAGCTTTTACGGCGCGGTACTACAGGATCATGGCGCCGAGGTCAGCGTGGTATGCCGGTCCGACTACGACACGGTGCGCGAACACGGCATCGAGATCGACAGCCAGCAGTTCGGAACCCGCCGCCTGCGCCCGGCGCAGACACTGAAGAACGTATCGGAATACCAGGGCGGTGCGCCGGACTACCTGCTGGTGAGCGTGAAGGTGGTCGAAGGCACCGACCGCGCGGCGCTGATGCGCGACGCGGTCGGCCCCGGCACGGTCATCGTGCTGATCGAAAACGGTGTCGAGATCGAATCCGAGATCGCCGAAGCATTTCCGGACAACGAGATCATCAGCGCCCTCGCCTTCGTGCAGGTCAGCCGGGTCGGTGCCGGCAGGGTGAGGCATCACGCGTTCGGCGACCTCACCTTCGGTAATTACCCGTCGGGCCTGACCGGACGCACCCGGCACTTCGCCGCAATGCTGGAAGACGGCGGCATCCGCTGCACATTGACCGACGACGTCGTCACCGGGCGCTGGAAGAAATGCCTGTGGAATGCCGCGTTCAATCCGGTCTCGGTACTGGGTGGTGTGCTCGATACCGGCCACATCCTCGATGCCGAGGGCGGCGAAGCCTTCATCCGCCGGGCGATGCAGGAAATCCGCGCGGTGGCCACCGCCACCGGCCATCCGCTGCCGGAGGAACTGATCGGCCAGTTCATCGACGGCACGCGCAAGGCGCCGCCGTACAAGACCAGCATGGCGCTGGATTTTGAACGCGGCCGGCCGATGGAGACCGAGGTCATTCTCGGCAATGCGGTACGCGCAGCGCGGCGCGAGGGGGTTGCGATTCCGGTGCTCGATAGCCTGTATGCATTGATGAAGATGGTGGAGAAGAAAGCCGCCGGGTGATGCCGGCGAACGCGGACACCCCTCTGCCATTTCGAGCGCAGCGAGAAATCTCCACCGTTCGCGCCTTCGCAGCCATCCTTCGAATCCTGCCGATTTTGGTACATATCAATCACTTTCCCGGGCTGCGAGGTTAGCCTGCGCGAAACCTTTCGGTCCTGGCCGAGGAAGCGGAGGCCGTTCTGCAGCCGGCCCGCGCCTTGCTTGAATCTTCCGGCATTCATTACGTGCTCGAATGGCGCGTCGGCGACGTCGCACCGATGATCGACCGCGATGCGCGAGAGAACGGCTGCGACGCGATCGTGATGGGTACGCGGGGCATGAGCGCACTCGGCAACCTTGCGCTCGGCTCGGTGGCGGCCAAGGTCGTGCACTTGGTGGACGAATACACCGCCTCGCGTGTCCGATGGTCCAGAATGCGGGACACAAATATTCCCTACAAGCAATTTCTCCTCTTGTCTTGTAGAATCAAATCGATAAAGCCCGTTTTCTGCAGAGCGCAGTTAATCATCAAAAAAAGCAATCGACGAAAGATTTGAATGGGCCCTTCCTTTTTGACATCGGTCTATGACGCACGTCTTGTCACACTCTCTGTAGCAGTAGCAATATTTGCCTCTTTCGTCGCACTTGACCTGGCGCGACGAGTGCATATCGCCGATGCGGCAACCGCCCGATACTGGCTTGCCGGTGGTTCATTCGCGATGGGGACAGGCATCTGGTCCATGCACTTCGTCGCCATGCTGGCGTTCTCCCTGCCTATTCAACTCGGCTACGACATTGCCGTCACCTTCCTTTCCTGGGTCGCGGGGGTCGGCGTGTCGTGGATTGCCCTGTCCATTGCCAGCCGCAGAGAAGTGAACTGGATGCAGATTGGGGTGGGCGGCATAGCGATGGGTATCGGTATTTGCGCCATGCACTACACCGGCATGCATGCAATGCAAATGGAACCCGAAATCCAATGGCACCTTGGCTGGTTGTCAACTTCCGTGGCAATTGCAGTTATTGCATCCTTCGCTTCACTGCTGATTTTTTTCTGGATGCGCAGCCGAAAAGGCGCTGACCGCCTGGCTTGGCAGGGAGTTGCGGCGACTGTGATGGGCCTCGCCATTTCAGGCATGCACTATAGCGGCATGCAAGCCGCCAACTTCCCGCTCGGAAGTATTTGCCGGGCCGCGAGCAAGCTCGATCCTACCTTGCTTGCGCTGCTGATCGGCGGTGCGGCCATCGGCCTGTTAGCCTTGACGCTGGTGACGTCAATGCTCGATGCGCGCCTGCAGTCCAGGACGGCGACCTTGGCATCGTCGCTCCAGGAAGCCAATATGGAGTTGCAGCGGATTGCTTTCCACGACGGATTGACGCAACTACCGAATCGGATATTGCTCGCCGATCGCCTCGAACAGGCAATCGCGCGCTCGCGCCGCAACGGGCACATCACCGCACTCCTGTTTGTCGACCTCGACGGTTTCAAGACTGTCAATGACTCGCTCGGGCATCAGATGGGAGACCATGTCTTGAAGGAAATTGCGACACGTTTGAGCAGCGTTGTCCGTGGTTCCGAAACGGTTGCCCGTATCGGCGGCGACGAGTTCGTCGTGCTGGTCGAAGCCGTCGAAGACCGGACCGGGCTGGCCCTGCTGGCGCAACGCATTGAAAATGCCGTGAGAATGCCGATCCTGTTGAAGGACGATGAGGTCCAGTTATCGTCATCGATCGGCATCGCCGTGTTCCCGGACGATGCCAGTGACCAGAATCAGCTTCTGGCGCATGCGGATGCGGCGATGTACGAGGCCAAGACGTCCGGAAAAAACACTTACCGCTTTTACGACGCCGCCACCACCGTGAGCGCTGCCGGATTGATGGCCGTTCTGCGTGATTTGCGCCAGGCAATCGAACGGAATGAATTTGAATTGTTTTATCAGCCCAAGCTGGCATCCAACGGCACCGACATGCTGGGTGTGGAGGCGCTGATCCGTTGGCGACATCCGCAACGCGGCTGGCTTCCTCCAAACGACTTCATTCCGATTGCCGAACGCTTCGGCTTGATCATTCAGATCGGCTCGTGGGTGATCGACGAAGCCTGCCGGCAGATGCGCATGTGGCTCGATCATGGATGGGTCATCCCTGTAGCGGTCAATCTCGCGGCCCAGCAATTGCGGCAACCGGACCTGGTCGATCAGGTCGAGCAATCGCTTGCGCGATACGGCATCACACCAGGCCAACTGACACTGGAACTGACGGAGTCAGGGGCGATGGACGACGCTCCGCAGACGCTTGAGTTGCTTAACCGTTTAAAAGTAATTGGCGTCAAGATCGCCATAGATGATTTCGGAACCGGCTATTCGAGCCTGTCCTATCTGCGCAGTTTTCATGTCCACGAGTTGAAGATAGACGGCTCGTTTGTACGGGACGTCGAGCACAATGATGATGCGCGTTCCATCGTCGCCGCCGTGGTCAAGATGGCCCACTCGCTCAACCTGCGCGTCGTTGCCGAAGGCGTTGAAACGCGCCAGCAGAGCGAATTTTTGTCCGGCATGAAATGCGATGAGCTGCAAGGTTATTTCTTTTCGCGCCCTCTGCCGGTCAGCGAACTTGAAAAAAGGTTGGAGGCGAAGGATTTCGAGGTGCAAATGGCTACGGAGCACCCCCGGGATTTCGAGGGCTCCCGAGCTTGAGCCCGGGTACACGGCAAGACGAGGTGAAGTGTCAGTGCATGGAATGCAGTCCGATCATGTTGCCCTCCGTATCGACGACCAGCGCGATATGGCCGTGCTGTCCGATTGACATTTTCCCCTTCTGTATACGACCGCCGGCCTTTGCTGCCTTGTCAGCCTCCACCGCGCAGTCATCGCAACCGAAATACACCAGCACGCTGTTGCCGCCGGGAGAAAAGCCGGGCATCTTGACCAGCGCGCCTGTTGCGCCTTCACCGCCCTGCTCCATCAGAAATGCCCACATGTCGATCTCCGGACTCTCCAGCTTTGTGAACTGGACACCGAACACCGACGCATAAAACGCCTTGGCACGCGCCATGTCCTCGACGTAAATCTCGAACCATCTCACAGGATTGCTCATGGTTTTCCTTTCAGGATGACAACGGGTTGAGAGAGCCGCCTGCCGCAGGACAAGCGGCGGGCCGGATCTGCCGGCCACGGAGCGAGCTTAGCACTCGCAACACCGTCATCATTTGATGCAGTGGGCGTTGGAGACACATCTTCTTCATCGAGATGCGGGAAGCCTATGCCTACCCCTTGTTTCTTTGAACGGCGCGAAGGATCGCGCATCGAAATTCGAGTCAGGTATCGGCCTTGAACTGTGGCTTCCATCCCAACTCTTGAATTGCTTTCCGGCTGAGGATCACTTGGTCCAGCGCGTAGCCACGAGCCCAGTCGCCATATTTCCTCATCCAGTATTCCACGGGCTCATAAATGGCATCTGCGCTCAGCCCCAGATGCCTGGCAACTCTGGAAACCAGCTTGCTCACTGCCACGCCCTCTTCCGAAGTACCCATATAGTCATGGCCGCCTTTACCTTTCTCAAGTACCAGGCAATAGAGTTCCGCCAGATCTTCCCGTTCTACAAGCGGCCATGTTGTGTCCGGGGTCCCTGGTGCCCGCATGGCTTTCCGGCCTTCATTTTCCCTCAGCAATATGGGAGGCACTCCCAGCTTGAACTTATCCACGACATTCGATGGATGAACAGTGATTCCCGATCCACCGCCTGCCGCAGCGGCAATCGCGCGAACCTCCGCTCGCTTCTCCCCGGCCATTCCGGAATTCCAGACTTCAGCGGTAGCGAATCCGTTTTTTATCGAAAAAATCCACCAATAAATCAAGTACTTGGCGGCGAACAATATTAGGCACGGAACCTGCGAATGATGTAGCAAAAAGCGGCCGGCCCGGCCGATGCCGGAAAACAAGGACAACATGAACGTTGTCGTCAATGGAGAGAGACATGCCAATCGCACTGCGCAGCAATTCAATCGGAAAACGCCTGATGGCCGGCTTTGGCCTTGTGTTCCTGTGCGCCGCCTGCATCCTGGCGCTCGGCCTGTGGCGAATGAGCACGCTTCAGGACAGAACCGAACAGATACTGGAGGAAAACGTCGGCGATCTCGTCGATGCGATGCAGATGCGCGAGACGGCGCTGTCGCTCACCCTGTCCCTGCGCGAGATCGCGGCGCCGCTCGATACGGCGACCGCTCAACGCGAAAGCAGGCAGGTGGAAATCTTGCTCGCGGCCTATGCGCAAGCAGAGGCCAACCTCCGCAAACATGCGGCGTCCAGTGATTCCGCCGCCGTCGTGAAAAGCGCCGAGGCTGCCAGGGCCGCTATCCTGCCGGTGATCAAGGAGATCAAATCGAGCGGCGACGGCGGCGATTATTTCACCGCGTCTTCGCTGATCAAGACGGACTTCCGCCCCTTGCATGACGCATGGGCGGCAAGCCTGGTCAAGCTGACCGCGCTTCAACGAAAGGACATGCGTGCAGCCTATGATGCGTCCATCGCCAGCTACCGCACGACCCGGTACACGATGCTTGCCATCGGCATCGCCACGCTCATTCTCAGTGTATTCGTCGCCGCGCTCATCACCCGCAGCATCGTCCGGCCGTTGAAAAACGCAGGGCATTTTGCCGATGTCGTTGCGAGCGGCGATCTGACCGGCAGCATCAAAGTGACGGCACACGACGAAACCGGCCGTCTGGTCACTTCGCTGAAAACAATGCAGGCCAACCTTGTCAAAACGATCTACCGGATCAGGCAGAGCGCAGAAACGATTTCCATCGCTTCGCAGGAGATCGCGGCCGGCAATGCAGACCTGTCGGCACGGACCGAATCGCAGGCGAGTGCGCTGGAACAGACGGCGTCGTCCATGGAAGAACTGACGGCAACGGTAAAGCAGAACGCTGAAAACGCGCGCCAGGCAGGCAAGCTGGTATTGTCCGCCACCGACGTCGCGATGCGCGGCGGGCATGTGATGCACCAGGTGGTCGATACGATGGGCGCGATCAGGGACAGTTCCGCTCAGATCGCGGACATCATCGGCGTCATCGACGGCATCGCCTTCCAGACCAACATCCTCGCCCTGAATGCCGCCGTCGAGGCTGCGCGTGCCGGCGAACAGGGACGAGGTTTCGCGGTGGTGGCGGCCGAGGTGCGCAGTCTTGCCCAACGCTCGGCGACAGCGGCGACCGAGGTCAAGCGGCTGATCGGCAATTCAGTGGAGAAGGTCGAAGCCGGCAGCAGGTTCGTCGACGAAGCCGGCAAGACGATGGACGACATCGTGAAGTCGGTGCGGCACGTGGCGGACATCATGGGCGAAATCACCGCCGCCAGCGACGAACAAAGCAACGGGATCGAACAGGTGAACCAGGCGATCGGACAGATGGATGAAATGACGCAGCAGAACGCCGCACTGGTCGAACAGGCCGCGGCAGCGGCGGAAAGCATGCACGACCAGGCGCGCAATCTGCGTGAGTCGGTTGCCCTGTTCCGAATGGACGGCATGCCCGCGCGCGTGCAAGACAACGGGAGCGCCGACGCGGACACGGCAATATCCGAACGTATCGATGGCGTGCTGAAAGCCGTCGCCATCCCTGCTCTGGCAGCACCATCCGGCTATCCGGACTGATTCCAACGGGCCGGATCATGTCCGGCCGCATGCCTCGATGCGCAAGGCCGTTGCGGGTGTACGCCCTCTTCCGCCCAGGACGCTTTCCGAAGCGGAATTTGGCCGCTTCGACACGGCCCCGCAAACCATCATGAAAAATCGACTACCGAGCCCGGATGCGTGGAGCAACGGCGAACGCGTGGCGCATGCCCGGATAGCGCCTGAGTAGCTACCTGGAATCGTTCACGCCGTCATTCGGAAAGGGACGCCGGGTGCCTGGCAACCATTCTGACGATTTGGCAGAGCCATATGCGCTATTGAATCGGCAGGGGGCGGTTGTTGTACATGCAAAGCGCAACGTGTGGCCAATGACAGTCCCCTCTCCCGCCTGCGCTGAGGATTACCCACAATTCTGCGCAGCATCTTCTCCCTTCTCCCGCAGGTGAGCTACGGTATGCACATATCTTTGCAAGACGTGGTGTCGCTTGAGTGCGGGTACAGCCGGTTGATTCGGCAATGTCCTTTCCCCGTCGTCCTCCTGGAACGCGGGGACCCATAGTGAGTCGGCTCGACACAACCCTCGAATTTATCTGAAAAATCTACCCGCGCGAATCTCCCGAACCGCAATGCGTGTGCACAAGGCACAGGTTCCTCACTGCGTTCGAAACGACTGCCTCAGATGGCATATGGCATCGATGAATGGCGGATAAAAAAACGGCACGCTGCCGTTTAATGCGTCAGCGTGCCGAACAGGGAAAGGCCTCAATGACCGGCGCATTGGCGGCAGGTCCGACGATCTTCTCGAAGGACCGGCACTCGCCATTGGCACACAATTCGAAATCGGCAACGTAGCCGGAACGCGCCAGCGTCAGGCTGGGCAGCAACGGCAGGTCCGGCTTGTAATGCCATACGCCGTCTCGCAGCACCGCACCCTCTGGCGGGTCCATGCCGGCGCCGGAGCCGCGGATGCGGGCTTCGGTCAGTTCCAGCCTGGTGCCGACGATGCGGTAATCCTCTTCCCAGCGGATCTTTTCAATCGAATGCTTCCATGCGAGCGTGAAGCTTTGCAGCGGCAGGGCCACCGAGAAGGCGGCCGCTGCCAGGCAGAGTGCGCTCATGCGACTGCAAGCCGGCGCTTTTTCTGCCAGATATGCCAGGCAAAGAAAGCGGCGGCGAAAACGAAGCCGATTTGATCGGTAATCGGGAGTGCGACTACCAGCATCAGTGCCGAAATGGCGCTACCGACCCGCTCCGCCTTGTTGAGCGGCGCCAGCAGGTAGCCGACGGCCGCCGCGCCCCACAGAGTAATCGCGAGCAAGGCCTTGCCGACGACATATACTACGGCCGGAATGGTCCAGTCACCCTGCAGCATCAACTCCGGCGAATACACCGCCATGTACGGGATCACGAAGCCGGCGATCGCAATCTGCGTCGCCTTGAAGCCGATCTTCATCGGCGATTCCTTCGCGATCGAGGCGGCGGCGAAAGCGGCCAGCGCCACCGGCGGCGTCAGGTCGGCCATGATGCCGAAGTAGAACACGAACATGTGGCTGACGATCAGCGGCACGCCGAGCTTGAGCAAAGCGGGCGCCGCGATCGAACTGGTGATGATGTAGTTCGGGATGGTGGGGATGCCCATGCCGAGGACGATGCACACCAGCATGGTCAGCACCAGCGACAGGAACAGGCTCTTCTCGCCGACGGTCATGATGAAGCCGGCGAAGCTGGATGCGGCGCCGGTCAGCGTCAGCACGCCGATGATGACGCCGACGATGGTGCAGGCGATACCGACCGGCAGCGCCTGTTTGGCGCCGTCGACCAGGCTCATCTTGATCGCGTGCAAGGTTTCCTTGCCACCCTTGACGCGCAGCGCAACCAGTGCCAGCACCGCAATGATGGCGAGGATAGCGTAGATACCGAACTTGGCGAAGCTGGCGCCGGCGAGGCCGATGGCCAGCCAGAACACGTAACGGAATGCCTGGTTCGACAACCTGGCGGCAATGGCGGCGCCGAGGATCAGGATCGCGGTCAGGGCCAGACCGGTCATGCCGGCGAACATTGGCGTGAAGCCGTGGAACAGCATGCCGACCAGCGCCGCCAGCGGCAGTGCGAGATACCAGCTTTCCTTCAGCGCGCGCCACGGGTTCGGACATTGGTCCTTGGGCAAGCCGGTCAACCCGGCACGGCCGGCCTCCAGGTGCACCATCCAGAATGCGGTGCAGTAATACAGCACCGCCGGGATCACGGCGGCCTTGACGATCTCGACGTACGGCACGTTCAGCGTTTCGGCCATGATGAAGGCCACCGCGCCCATCACCGGCGGCATGATCTGTCCCCCCATCGACGCTGTCGCCTCGACCGCACCGGCAAACACCGAGCTGTAGCCGAAGCGCTTCATCAGCGGGATCGTGAACTGGCCGACGGTCAGCACGTTGGCCACGCCGGAACCGGAGATCGTGCCCATGAAACCGGATGAGATCACCGCCACCTTGGCGGGGCCGCCCTTCGCATGACCGACCAGGCCAAGCGCGAGCGAATTGAACAGGTTGATCATGCCGGCGTGTTCGAGGAAGGCACCGAACAGGATGAACAGGAAGATGTAGGTCGCCGACACCATCGCCGGAATGCCGAAGATGCCCTCGGTGCCGGTGTACAGCTGGTCGACGATCTGGTCGAAGCCGTAGCCGCGATGGGCCAGGTCGCCTGGCAGGTATTGCCCGAACAATCCGTACATCAGGAAGGTGGCGCACACGATAGGCAGCGCCAGTCCGAGAATGCGGCGTGCCGCCTCGAACACCAGGACAACCATGACGGCGCCAACCGCCAGGTCAGTCGTACTCGGCGCACCGGCGCGCAGGATCAGGTCGCCTTCGAAAATCCAGTGATAAGTGGACAGCGCGAAGCCGGTGCCGGCAAGCAGCCAGTCATACCAGACGATGCTCGACATCTTGCCGCGCTTGACTGCCGGATACAGCAGGAAAGTAATCATCAACAGGAAGCCGACGTGCAGCGAGCGGATCACCAGGCTGGAGAGCGGGTGAAACGTGGCGACGATCAGTTGATAGGTCGAGAACAGCAGAGTTGCCGCGACCAGGACTTTCGCCGCCCCCCCCACCAGCTTGCGCTGAACACCGTGCTCTTGAAATTCTTCGCCTTCGGGCAGCGCTTCCCCGGCCACAGGCGCGTGGAGGTTGAGTTCGGACATGAAAATGCTCCTCGAATGGAACTTTGAATGGAAATCGTTCGGTGCGGGTCGGCGCTGCCGCCCGCACTCTTTCTAGCGATGTAACTGAAACAGACTGCCGGGTATTACTTGATTACGCCAATTTCGCGGTAGTACTTCTCGGCACCTGGATGCAGCGGCAGCGGCATACCGGTTGCGGCAGCTTCCTTGCGGATCGACTTGGCGGCAGCGTGGGCGGCCTTCAACTCGTCCAGATGCTCGAACATCGACTTGGTCATCTTGTAGACGACGTCGGTCGGAACGCCTTCGTGGGTGACGAGGAAGTTCTGCACATAGGCGGTCGGCACGCTGGCGGTCTGGCCTTCATAGGTATTGGCCGGAACGACACCCGACTGATACGCCGGATCGCCGACCTTCAGCACCACGTCCTGCGGAATCGGCACGATCACCATCTTGATCGCGGTCGCCAGGTCACGCAGCGAGGACACACCCAGGCCGGCGGACTGCAGCGTGGCGTCGAGCTGACGGTTCTTCATCAGCTCGACCGACTCGCCGAACGGCAGGTACTCGACCTTGCCAAGATCGTCATAGCTGATACCAGCAGCCTTCAGGATCGCGCGTGCATTCAGTTCGGTGCCGGACTTCGGCGCGCCGACGGAAATGCGCTTGCCTTTCAGGTCGGCCAGGGTCTTGATGCCGGAATCGGCGGAGGCAACGATCTGGATGTAGTTCGGGTAGATCCCCGCGACACCACGCAGTTTCTTCAGCGGCGTCTTGAAGCCCGCTTCGGCATCACCCTTCCAGGCATCCGACACGGCATCGCCCAGTGCAAAGGCGATCTCGCCGCGGCCAGCCTGCAGCAGGTTCAGGTTTTCCGCGGAAGCCTTGGTCGACTGCACCGAGATCTTGGCGTCCGGGAGCACCTTGCCGTAAATCTGCGACAGCGCCACGCCCATGGGGTAGTACACGCCGCTGGTGCCGCCGGTCAGGACGTTGATGAACTTCTGCTCCGCGTGAACGGGCGCAGCCGCCATCAACGCAACACCTGCCACTGCCAGGAATCGGCTTAGAAATGAAATTTTCATCCTTATCTCCTTTGTAGGTTCTGATTAAGGCGTAGTGCCTGGATCATTGTATTAGCAGCCGGCGTGCCAGGTATAGCCGAACGCCAACCCCTTGAAAATACGGCAGTTTTGAATTTCTTGCAGGAGAGAATGGAGGGGAATCCGGAAAACCGCCGCGAACGGTTTGCGGAAAACGTGAAAACAACAGTCGGATTGCCTCGGCCTGGCCGCCGAAAAAAATGCGTAGCCAGTTCGATCTGCTGGCGGGGGGAACCCGCCCTACCCGATACTCGCAAAGGTCACGAAGAACTTTCTTTCTTCATGCCCATCACGATGCATAACCGTAACGCCAAAACGGCTGTCGACGTGTAGGGCGGGTCCCCCCCGCCGGCTCGTTGCCGATGGCGGGTGGGACCCGCCCTACCAGACATGCAGCGGGCGAGAAGACCGCCCTCAGGCGTACGCGCGCTCGCGCAACCACTTGGTGGCGATGACTTTGACGCCCTTTTCCACCGGCTCTCCCGCGTGCAGCGAGCGCTGCTCGGGCGTGCCATAGGCATCGGTATTGGCGAAGAACACCGCACTGCCCTTCCTCGGCTGCACCTGCAGGCCGATGTTCGGAAACGACGTACCGCCGCCCTGTTCGACATCGCTCAAGTACATGATGACGGTCGCCAGGCGCTGGCCGCCGCGCTCCAGGTGCTTGCGCGGACCGGGCAACGCCGGGTCGAACCAGTCAAAATGCGGCCGGTACTCGTTGCCCTTCTCGTAACTCAGCACCTGCAAACCCTCGCCCCGCTCGACCGGCCAGGCGGTCAACGCCGCCAGACGGCTTTCGATCCTGGCTACCAGCCCAGTCTCGCTGCGCTGCAGCATCGCGCCGCGGCTGGTGCGGTGCGCATGCACCTGCATCTTGCCGTCCACATCGGCCACGACCGGCGACCGCTCAAGACGCGGCACGGCGTAGGCGATCAAGGCGTCGCATTCCTCATCGCTGAGCAGGTTCCCGACCAGCACCACACGCGGCGCCAGCATCGAAAACATGACGTTGACCATCCGGTCGGGCGTCTGGATGATATTGGACGCGGTGTCGATACGCGGCATCGGTTGCATGGCCGGCAATTCCGGCAGGTGCCGGAACTTCGCCCTGCGCGCCTCCTCGATTGCCGCACGCGCCAGTTGCGCATCGAAGCGTCCGTCGCGCACCATCACCACCGCCATGCCGGCCGGTTCGCAGGAACGGGCAAGGTTTTCATCGATCCAGCGTTGCCATTCTTGCGGCAGGCGGGCCAGTGCGGAAGTGGACATTGTGGCAAGCATCATTGGTCGGCTTTCAACAAGACGATTATGCAAGGAATTGCGCAATCGTGTCTTGCTGTGACGCAAGTTACTGCCAAAGGTTCCTTGCAAGCCGGAAGCGGATTACGCCGGCACATCCGCGCTCTTCGATCAGCTCGTCAACACCTGCCACGGCTCTGTATCGCGCCAGCGCGCCACCCATTCCGGCGGCAGCACCAGGCTGAAGGCGCCGACATCGGCGACCAGCGAGCCGAGTTGGGCCGGCAGCACCTTGACGCCGGCGGTCAGTGCCGGCAGCCTGCTATCGATCTCGTACTGCACGATCGGCGCCAACCAGTCGCCGTGGTTTTGCCAGACGCTGCCGCCGACGACGAAGGTGCGCGTGTCGAGTATGGCGGTCATGTTATACAGCGCGCGTCCCAGCCGGCGCGCCGCCTCTTCCACCACGGCACGGGCATCCGGTTCGCCGTCGCGTGCGCGCCGGAACAGCTCGGCGGAACTGGTGCCGAGCCGGTTGGCGATGTTGCGTCCCGAAATCAGCGCCTCCAGGTCGCCGCGATTACCGCATCCGCACAAGGCATCGTCCGTTTCGCTGATCAGCATATGGCCGGCATGTCCGGCATTGCCATGCTTGCCATGCAGGATGCGTCCCTCGACGCACAGTCCGAAACCGACGCCGGTGCTCCAAGTTACATATACGCAATCGGGTTCGTCCTTCACCGCGCCGAAGGTACGCTCTGCCGCAATGGCTGCCACGCAGTCGTTCTCGATCACCACCCTGTTGAAACGCTCGCGCAGCACCGCTTCCAGCGGTATCGTTTCCCAGTCGTTGGGCAGGTCGACGGCCCCGGAGCGTCCACCGCAGATGTTGGGCGTCGCCAGTGCCGCCATGCCGTCGATGGTCACGAAGGGTCCCGTCGATGCCACACCCACTGCGGTCAGCGATTCCGGGGCTATGCCGGCTTCGGCGCAGGCAAGATCCAGCAGGCTCAGCGCCTGCTCGGGCAGTGCGCGCTCCGCGCCGCTCTTGATGGTGAACTGAGTGACGCGCGCCAGCGGTCCGTCGGGACCGGCCACCATTGCCGCCAGCTTGGTGCCGCCGACGTCAAGCGCGCCTACATGAACTGCGTCCATTACCGATTGTCTCCTTGAATCAATAGGCCTTGTCCCACGGTATGCTGAGCCGCGCCGCGCACTGGATCAGGCCAACCATGCTGTAGGTCTGCGGGAAATTGCCCCACAGTTCGCCGCTGTCGGTGGCGACGTCTTCGGCCAGCAGGCCGAGGTGGTTGCATTTGCCGAGCACGTTCTCGAACAGGCTGCGCGCCCGCTCCACTTCACCGATCTTCGCGAGCGCCAGAATCCACCACAGGGTGCAGACCAGGAAGGCGGTTTCCGGCCGTCCGAAATCGTCTTCCTCGTCGTACCGCAGCAGGAACTCGCCCCGCCGCAAATGCTTTTCGATGGTGCGCACCGTTGACACGAAGCGTGGATCGTTCGGTTCCAGGAACTGGAATTCCGCCATCAGCAACAGGCTGGCATCGACCCGGCTGCCGTGGAACGTTGACGTGAAACTGCCGATTTCCCGGTTCCAGGCCGCATCGCAAATCTCGGCGTGCATCCGCTCGGCATGCTCGGTCCACCTGGCTTCGCTGTCGGGCAGATCGAGTTGCGCTGCAATCACGGAAAGCCGCTGGCATGCCGCCCAGCACATGATGCTGGAGAAGGTATGGACACGTTTCGAGCCGCGCAATTCCCAGATGCCAGCATCGGGCACGTTGTAATAACGCACCGCCTGCTCGCCCAGGCGTTCGAGATCGCTGAACATGGCGCGCCCCGGCGGGCGCTCCAGGCGGGTGTCGAAAAACGCATGCGTGCTCGCCATCACGGCGGCGCCGAATACATCGTTCTGTACCTGGTGATAGGCAAGGTTGCCCACGCGCACCGGCCCCATGCCGCGGTAGCCGGCCAGCGCCGGCACGATGCGCTCCTCCAGCGCGACCTCGCGGCGGATGCCGTACACCGGCTGCAGCGGGGCATCGCGGGTGTCGGCAATGATGTTGAGGATGTAGTCGAGGTAGCGCTCCATGGTGCCGGTGGCGCCGAGGCTGTTGAGCGCGTTCACCACGAAATAGGCGTCGCGCAGCCAGCAGTAGCGGTAGTCCCAATTGCGGCCGCTGTGTGGCGCTTCCGGGATCGAGGTGGTGACGGCGGCGATGATGGCGCCGGTATCGTCGAAGGCATTCATCTTCAGCGTGATCGCGGAACGGATCACGACTTCCTGCCACTCGAACGGCACCGCGAGGTTGCGCACCCAGCGGTGCCAGTAGGCCTGCGTCTTTTCATAGAAGGACCGGCCGACATCGTGCGGCGAACCCTCCACTGTTTCGTCCGGCCCCATCAGCAGCGTCACGCTGTCATACAGGAAAAACGGGCGCTCGTCGATGACAGAGGAGACCGAGGCATCGGTGGTCAGCCGCATCGCCTGCGACAGGCCGGCATAGGAAATGTGGTGGCCGCCGCAGCGCGGCGCCGCCCGCTCGCCGCCGTAGTCGACCGAGGGCCGCACACGCAAGGTGATGCGCGGCCGGCCGGCAATGCGGCGCACGATGCGCACCAGCATTGACGGCGCGAACATGCGTCCGTGCATGTAGAAGCGCGGCGCGAAGTCGACTACCTCGATGCCGTTGCCGGCGTCGTCGCGAAAGCGCGTCACCAGGATGGCGGAATTGCGTTCGTACTCCTGCTCGGTATGCGTCGCGCCGTCGAGTTCGACCCCGATCTCGCCACAGGCTGCGCCCCGCTCTTCCGACTGCAGCAGGGAGCAGCAGAGCGGCTCGCTGTCGAAGGTGGGATAGCACCACCAGACGATCGACGCCCGGAGGTCGGCCAGTGCACTGGTGCGGGAGTTGCCTATCAGTCCGAGATCGAGTGTTTTCATCCGCGCTTCCTTTCAGTCGTTCAGTCAAACTATTGTTATTGCGCGGAACGCCTCCGGACCCAATTCACCGCATCCCTCGCACGCAGACGGCGATAAAGATCGTCGAGCAAGCCAACGATGTCTTGCGGACCCGGCAGATAGAACTCGGCCGCGCTGTCGGCCGATTGTTCGATCCGGATCGAAACCAGGTCGCTCCGCCGCAGGCGAAACACGTCTTCGTCGGTGACGTCGTCGCCGACATACAGCGCGTGGCCGGCGCCGGTCAATCCAATCAGGCGTTCGAGCGCGCCGCCCTTGTGGCAGGCATCCTGCGTCATCAGGTTGAACACGAACTTGCCGCCGACCGCACGCGGCTGCGGGTCCAGCTTCGCAAACAGGTCCGACAGCTTTCGTCTTGTCTGTTCCGGGTCCCGGACCTGGCGGTAGTGCACCGACAGCGAGAAGCGCTTGTCTTCGAGCGTGATCCCGGTGTCGTAACCGGGGTCGCGTAATGCCCTGCCCAGTTGCTCCCGCCATGACGCGCACAAGGCTTCATGCTGCGCCGCCTGCGCTTCCCAGCCGGGGACGCCTTCCATGCCGTGATTGCCGACCAGGAAATCGGGTTCGAAACCGAGCCGGCCGCGGATGTCGTCGACCGCGCGCCCGGTGATGATCGCCAGCGGCGCATACCGCGCCAGTCCGAGCAGGCGTTGCCTGATGTCTTCCGGCAAACCCGCGCCTTCCGGATCGGTCACGATCGGCGCCAGCGTGCCGTCGAAGTCGAATGCGCACAGCAGGCGGCCGTCCATCAGCGCCTCGTCGAGGCGCTGCGCCCCGGCATCTGAAAACAGCGATTGCATGTCAGACCACCCTGCGCAACGATGCACGGCTGTGGGAACGAATTTTGGTCATGATCCGCTCGCGCTGGCGCAACCTTGCCGCATCGAGCAGCATGCGTCCGGCCCAGCGGTAGATATTGAAGTCGCGCACCAGCGCACGCATGCTGCGCATGCGCTCGCACTGCTCCACCTCCGGCATCGCGAGCGCCCGGTAGAGCGCGTCGGCGCTCTGTTCGATGTGATAGGGATTGACCACCAGCGCCTCGTGCAATTCGCGCGCAGCGCCGGTGAACTGGCTCAGCACCAGCACGCCGCGGTCGTCGTCGCGCGCGGCGATGAATTCCTTCGCCACAAGGTTCATGCCGTCGTGCAGGCTGGTCACCATGCACACCTCGGCGGCGCGGTAATAACGGTTGACTTCGTCGGAACCATGATGCTCCGCTTTCAGGATGATGGGTTGATAGCTGGCGGTTGCGTAGCGCTTGTTGATACGCTGCACCAGGGTGCGCACGCGCGTCTCGAAGTGCTGATACTCGTCGAGCGAGGAGCGCGACGGCGCGGCGATCTGGATCATGGTGAAGCGCCCGATCATGTCGGGATGCAGTTCCAGCATGCGCTCGACCGCCTGGAACCGTTCGATAATGCCCTTCGTGTAATCGAGCCGGTCGACGCCGATGGCAAGCAAATGGTTCGGCCCCATGCCGTGCGCCTTGCGGACCGACTCGCGGCACTCCGCCACCGTCGGCTGGGCGGCGTTGGGTTCCGGCCATGCAATCGAAATCGGATAATTCTCGACCTGCGTCAGCTTGCCGCCATAAGAGATGGTGGATGCTTCGTGCTCGATCCGGGTTTCGAGATAGCGGTCGACGGTTTCCAGGAAGTTCTTGCAGTGGAACGGCGTATGGAAGCCGAGTATGGTGCTGCCGAGCAGGCCTTCGAGAATTTCCTCGCGCCAGGGACAGATGCCGAAGGATTCCGGATTCGGCCACGGAATGTGCCAGAAGGTGATGATGGTGGCCTTCGGCAAGGCTTCGCGCACCATGCGCGGCAGCAACGCGAAATGGTAATCCTGCACCAGCACCACCGGATCGTCGGTGCGCGCTTCCCGCACCACCGCATCGGCAAAGCGCTGGTTGACCTCTTCGTACCTTTCCCAGTCTGTCGAGCGGAATACCGGCCGCACATGCGCGATATGGCACAGCGGCCACAGGCCTTCGTTGGCGAAACCGTAGTAGTAGCCCTGCTCCTCTTCCTTGGTCAGCCAGACCCGGCGCAGGGTATAGGCCGGATTGGCCGGCGGCACCGGCACGCGGTCGTCGCGGTCGACGGTTTCGCGGTCCGCGGAGCCGCTGCCGTGGGCGATCCAGGTTCCCGAGCAGGCGCGCATCACCGGTTCCACCGCGGTCACCAGGCCGCTGGCCGGGCGCTGCACCTCGACACCCCTGGCGGTGCGCATGTGCATGTACGGCTCGCGGTTCGACACCACCAGCACCTCGTCGCCCGCCAGCTCTTCGTGCAGCAGCGCGCGCAGTTTTTCCGGAGTCCATACATGGGCCTGGTCGTCGCGCGTGCGCCGTTCGAGGTTGAACTCGTAGAGCAACGCACGCAAGTCGCTTTCGAGAGGGCGGACTTCGGGCGGCGTCGACTGCTGCTGCGGACGCGGACCGATTTCGCCGCGCAGGATGCCCTTCACGGAAGAAATCCAGTTGCGCCAGCTCAGGTGCGCGACGAACACGGTGAGCAGCGAGATGACAATCGCCAGTACCGTGAACAGGATAATGATGTACTTCTTGGTGTCGGCGCTGCGGTGCGAAATGAAGCTCATGTCGTGCACCAGGATCAGCTTGCCGAGATACTGCCCGTCGAGCTCCAGCTCGCTTTCGGAAACATGCAGCGGACCTTGCGGGAACTGCACCAGCGACTGCCGCCTTCCGCCCTCGCCCTGTCGTGGCCGGCAGCCGAGCGATGCCGGATAGGTCGCCGTCTTGTAGAGCGGCTTGCCGGCCGGATCGCAGAACGCGATCGCATACAACCGCTCGTCGCGCAATGCGCGGTCGAACAGCTGCGTGATTTTTTTATCCGATTTCTGGGGAATGTATTCCAGCAAGGGTTCCTGCAAGGCATTGGCCAATGACTGGGAGCGCGTATCGAGGTCCCGTACGAACCAGCGTAATGTCAGATTGTCGACCAGCGGCACGACTGCATAAGCGAATAATCCAAGTACCAGCGCAAGCGGCAATACAAATCGTAGCGAGAGTCGGAATAAGCGAGATGGCATGGTCCCTTCCGTTAAATCATCCGTGTGCCGGCGAGTCCCCGCCATGAGATCGACGGATTGACTTGATGACAGACGGTGCTGCGGATCCGGTCACGGACCGCATGTCGCGCGACGTCGGATGAGCGGCCGGAGAAGCAACCGGAGTGGCGCAAAACATGTCGAGGACGATGAACGTCCTCGCATGCGCGGGGCCTCTGTTTTCTACCGTCTCGATACCGTCTCGAACTTGGCGCCGCATGAATAAAAGATCATGAATAGCGTTAATAGTTCCTTCAGTTCTTCGACGGACGGGACAGGAACGAATGTCTTTCCTTGCGGGGAAATCCGTGCCGTGTTTCAGATCCTGTAGCGCTCGTGCAAAAGCCCGCGCACCAGCATTTCCATTTCCATTTCCGACTATTATTTCACCCGAATACCGGAAGGAGAAAGATGATTGCGCTCAACGTCGGCGCAATCAAGCGCCACGAAAGATGCGCCACAGGCCGGCGGATACGTGTAAGCTAACTGCACAAGGGAAAAACACCCACGATTTCATCACCACAACAAGATCTCGTTACCTATGGAACACCACGTAGTCGATACCCAGATTTCTCCCGAAGGCCGCCTCGACATCCTGTCCAAGGCCGAAGTCGCCAAATTGCTCGATACCAGCCAGGGCGGCCTCTATTCCATGTTCCGCAATTGTTCGCTGGCCGTCCTCAACAGCGGCAACTCGCTCGACGACGGCAAGGAACTGCTGGAACGCTACAAATCGTTCGACATCAGCATCATCCAGCGCGAGCGCGGCATCAAGCTCGACATCAAGGGCGCGCCGGCCAAGGCCTTTGTCGACGGCAAGATGATCAAGGGCATCCACGAGCACCTGTTCGCGGTGCTGCGCGATGTGATCTACGTCAATGACGAAATCAACGACAATCCGAAGTTCGACCTGAAGACCTCGGAAGGCGTCACCGATTCCGTCTTTCACATTCTGCGCAATGCAGGCGTGCTGCGGCCGCTGACCAACCCCAACCTCGTCGTCTGCTGGGGCGGCCATTCGATTTCACGCGAGGAATACGACTATTCGAAAAAGGTCGGCTACGAACTCGGCCTGCGCGCGCTGGACATCTGCACCGGCTGCGGCCCGGGTGCGATGAAGGGGCCGATGAAAGGCGCCGCAATTTCGCATGCCAAGCAGCGCATTTCCAATGGCCGCTACCTCGGGCTGACCGAACCCGGCATCATCGCCGCCGAGTCGCCCAACCCCATCGTCAACGACCTGGTCATCATGCCCGACATCGAGAAGCGTCTCGAAGCCTTCGTGCGCGTCGGTCACGGCATCGTCGTCTTCCCCGGCGGCGCCGGCACCGCGGAAGAGATCCTGTACCTGCTCGGCATCCTGCTGCATCCCGACAATGCCGCGCAGCCCTTCCCGCTGGTCTTCACCGGCCCGGAAAGCGCACGCGAGTACTTCACGCGGATCGATCAATTCATCGCGGAGACGCTGGGACCGGATGCGCAGCGCCGCTACCAGATCATCATCGACGACCCGGCACGCGTTGCGCAGGAAATGCTCGGCGGGATCAAGCTGGTGCGCGAATTCCGCAAGGAACGCAGCGATGCCTATTACTTCAACTGGGCGCTGAAAGTGGATCACGAATTCCAGATGCCGTTCTTGCCGACGCATGAGAACATGCGCAACCTGCATCTGCACAAGAACCAGGAGCGCCACCTGCTGGCGGCGAACCTGCGACGCGCCTTTTCCGGCGTCGTCGCGGGCAACGTGAAGGATCAGGGTATCCGCGCGATCGAACAGCACGGCCGCTTCGAAATTCATGGCGATGCAAGCATCATGAACCCGATGGACTCGCTGCTCGCGTCATTCGTCGCCCAGCACCGGATGAAGTTGCCGGGCAAGAAATACAACCCGTGCTATCGGGTCGTGAAGTAGCAGCTTGCAAGCTGGTGGAAGGTTGGGATGGGGGGGGCCGGCGTGGGGGCGCTAAAGAAGTAGACTGGGTTGAGGAACGAAACCCGGTGCTCGGAGAGAGAAATGCCGGGTGTCGTTCCTCACCCCGGCCTACGAGATTGCAACTCGTTTCGCGATGATTGCAAGGCGATCAGGTCGCTGCAGCCTGGACGCTACCCGCTCCGAACAGCAACGATTCCACGGCGCGCTCGAATACCGGTGCATACTCCACCGGCATGATCGTTTCGTCGCGCAACGCTTCCAGCAGTGCGGCGAAGCTGTAGACGACGTGCTCACCGTCGGCGTCCCGTTTGAACAGGTAGAGCGAGCGGTGCGTGCTGATCCATACCAATTGTCCGGTCGCGCCGCCGCCGCCCTCGCTGCCGAACGCAACCCGGGTGCCGAGCAGATAAGTCTGCGCGAGAAACTCACGATCGGCCAGCGTCGATGCCATGGTGTGCACGCCGAGATTCTGTTCGGCAGCGACGCCGCGCCGCGCAAACACGTCTTCGATGACGGACGGACGCGACTGCGGCGGCTCGGTCAATCCCCAGGCAACGCGCTCCCAATTGATGGACAGGCGGCTGAACCCGGCACGCAACTCGTCCAACGCGGCTTGCGCCTTGCCGCCCGGTTTGGGATTGGCACGCAGTATCTGCGTATGCATTTCGACCAGTTGGTCGAGGATCCGGGCGGAATCGTCGTCCGGCAACTGGATCAGTTGCAAGGCCCGGCGCAGACGCTTGACCAGATCCGGCAAGAGACGGATCAGCGCGGTACGCTCATGCGCGTCCTGCTTTTCCTGGATGCTCCACAACAGCTCCGGAAGCACCGCGCGATACTGCTGAAACTGGCTGTCAGGCCGATCGGCCGCGATGCCCTTCTCCGCGTCGTCGGATGCCGCATGCACAAGCACGTGCGGCCATACATGAATGATGAAATCCGACACGCGCTTGTCGGTGTTCATCTGCAGCAGGATGTCGCAAAGGGCATTCGTCGTATTGGTCAGCAGCACGCTGAATTTTTCGGCTGTCTCCACCGCTTCGATCGCCTGTGCGGTGCGGCGGTCTTCATTACGCACGGCGTCGGCAAGAAACGTCTCGAAATCCAGCAGGTTGTTGGCAAAGACCGTGGTGTCGGTCGAAAACTCCGCGAGGATCTTGTCCACGATACGCGTGATTTCAGCACCCAGTTGTTGCCCTGCCGGAGTCGCAGGATCGGTACCCAGCGCCGCGCTGCTTATCCGGTTGAGCAATCGCCTTGCGGGATGGTTCTCCTCATGCATGAGCTGCGGCTCCAGCAAGGCCGCCTTGAGTATCGGCACCTGCAGGCGACCGATGTGCCGCCGCAGTTCGGCCGGAATCTGTTCGTCTTCAAGGATGAACTCGAACAGCATCGCGACAACGTCGACGGTCATGCGTTCCATCGCCGAAGCGCTGCCGAGATCCATCTGTTCGCGCACTGCCGTCAGGCGGTTCTGGTCCGTCGCTGTCTTGCCTTCGGCGGCGGCTTTCTGATAACGGCCCAGTTGCGCCACCAGCGGATTGACCGGTGTCCCGTTACTCTCCTTCGCGCGCGCGGAAGGCAGGCGCGCGCGGACGAATTCACCGTCGGGCGACAGGATGAAGGATTTTGTCGGGCTGAGCATCTTGCGGATGAAATCCTGCACCGAAGCCGGCTCTCTTTCATCATCCAGGCCCGATGCGCCGCCGCTTGCGGATTGCCCCGCTACGCTCTGCAGTGTTTCCAGTATGCGTTGCAGTCCGGGCAGCACGCGCGCATTGAGCTGCGCGGATGGATCTTGCTGCGCGCCGAAAGAACGCCGTGTGTGCGCTGCCCTGGATCGTTGTGCAACGAACCGGCCGCGCACGCCGGAAGCCTCGAACACGTCGCGAATGGCATTGTAATAACCGGGAAGATGCTGAATCAGTGCGTTCGACATGTGCTCGTACAGCACCTTGACCTTCGGTTCGTCGTTCGCGACCTCCTTGATCGCGTCGTACAGCGAACGCGCCAGCAGGTAGGGACGAAAGGGGTTTTCGCGCTCGCGCGCCTCGCGTTCGCCATGCAGCTGCGCAACAATCACGTTGAGCCGGCCGATCACTTCCTCATTGGCCTCGCGCATGCGTTCTGTCAGCCGGCCGACTTCGATCTGGTGGTTGACGACTTCGTCGTCGATCAGCGACAGCTCGCTGGCGCTGACCTTGCGCATGCCGGGACGCAGGTCGACATACATGGTCTGCATGGCCCGATCGAGGGCGCCGCGGAACAGGGCGTCGATGCGGCGCAGGAAGACGTTGCCGTCCTGGCGCAGAAAGTGACGGACCGAGGTCAGTGTGCTGTGGTCGAAACCGGATTTTGCGCTGCCGAGCTGTTCGACCATGTTCTTGTCGACATCCTGCATTGCGCGCTGCACAACGGCCAGGAAGCCGAACAGGGCCTTGTCCTGCGCCGACTGGATGAGTCGTTTATATTCCGTGTCTGCCATACCGGTATTTTTTGGATGGACGCAATGGACTCTATATTATGCGGAAAACGCGCCGCTGTAGTGCATTGATTGACATGTCGACATGTTGAAGCAACGCAATGTTGGCATGCATCATCATTCGGCTGCTGCATATAAACACATATGGACACCATTCAGGCGGGAACCAGCAGTGCCAGTTGCGCCTCGTCGAGATAACACCATTCCCCCTCTTCCAGTCCCAGCATGTCCAGCGTCAGCGTGCCGACCGCGGTGCGGCACAATGCCTCGCAATGGTTGCCGGCCGCTGCCAGCATGCGCTTGACCTGGTGATACTTGCCCTGTTCCAGGACGATCTCCAGTCGATGGGTATCGAGGGCGCGGCAGGAAATTGCTGCGAGCGGCGCCGGCTCGTCGTGCAGTTGCACTCCATCTAGAAGTTGCCGCACCAGGGCATCGGTGACCGGGGCGTGCGTGGTCGCGACATACAGTTTGGGAACGTGCCGCCGCGGCGACGACTGCGCATGGATGAATGCGCCGTCATCCGACATCAGCAGCAAGCCGGTGGTGTCGTGGTCGAGCCGCCCAACCGGCTGCACGTCGCGCCAGGTGAACTGCTCCGGCAGCAGCGTCAGCACGCCGGGATGGTGGCTCGGCTTGCGCGAACATTCATAGTCGGAGGGTTTGTTCAGCGCAATGTAGAGATGCTCGCGATATTCCCAGGTTTCGTCGAACACGGAGAACGATAAACCAGAGGTTTCCAGACTGGCGCGATAATCGGTTACAACCTCACCGCCTATCGATACCTCGCCGTCGGCGATCAGTTGGCGGCACCATTTCCTGGCGCCGAATCCCTGCGATTGCAGGATGCGGTCAAGGGTCATTTTGCTCATGGCGGCACTCTACCAGATGCCGTTGCCGTCAATGGCCGCAAATGCCGCCATGCCCACAAAAATTTATCAATTTGCAAATTGCTGCCAGGCGATTTTCCCGGATATGGGAAGGCCGCACGGGACGTTTTCCATCGCTGAAACGGCCCGCTTGGTACGAATCGGGGCTCCAGAAAAAATTTGATTTGAGTCAAATTTGGCTGAACTATTGTTTGTCCCAATCGCATTTCTCTGGACTGGATTTCAGGCAAGTCATACGCTAATAATGCTGGTGAAGCGTCGCGCTGATCCGAGACCGAAAACCATGAAAAAAGGGGTATCACATGTCCTACAAGACGATTCTCGTGCATGTAGACACTGACAGGCACGCCGCGGAACGCATCCGCTTTGCCGCAAGGATTGCGATGACGGAAGAAGCGCACCTGATCGGGGCCGGCCCGACCGGCGTGTCGCGGTTCATTTACCAGTCGCGCTTCATTTATGAAGGCGGCGCGATGGCGACCAATCTCGACGCGCATCTGGATGAATTGCGCAACCACGCGCGCAAGGCGCTCGCCTCTTTCGAGGACATCGCGAAGAACGCCGGCGTGCGCAGCTACGAAGCGCGCGAAGTGGACGATGAGGCAGGCGGCGCCATCAGCCTGCAGTCGCGCTACAGCGACCTGGTCGTGATCGGCCAGACCGACCTCGACGAGCCGTCATCGACCACCCTGCCCGACTTCCCCGAATTCGTGGTGATGAACTCCGGACGCCCGGTACTCATCGTTCCGTACACCGGCTCCTACGACACCGTCGCCAAGCGCGTGCTGATCGCCTGGGACACCAGCACCAGCGCCACGCGCGCGGTCACCGCCGCACTGCCGTTGCTGAAGCGCGCCGAGAATGTCGACATCGTCGTATTCAATGCCGATTCGCGCGGCGACGCGCACGGCGAGCAACCGGGCGCCGACATCGGCCTGTATCTTGCGCGTCACGGCGTCAAGGTCAACGTCGTGCGCCAGAAGACCGATATCGACGTCGGCAATGCCTTGCTGTCGATGGCTACCGACCTCAGTTCCGACATGCTGGTGATGGGCGGCTACGGGCACTCGCGCTTCCGCGAGATTCTGCTGGGTGGCGTGACACGGACGGTGCTGGAGTCGATGACTGTGCCGGTGTTGATGTCGCATTGATGTTGTTTGCGAATACTCCCCCGACCGCCCCGCCACCTTTTTCGATGTCGTGCACGGCCTGGCTATCCGTCTGCATGAAGAATTCGTAGGACGGGTCCCACCCGCCATTGGCTGGCTGCATGGCGGGTGGGACCTGCCCTACACGCTATGTGCTACCCACCGGTCTGCGCCATGAAGCGAACGATCTTCGCCAACTGCTCGCGGAACTCATGCTGCTGCGGGTTGAGCTTGATCGCCGCTTCCAGTTCCGCCTCACTGGCGCCGCCACGCAGAAGCGCTGCGACAGCGCTGTGACGAAACCGATACTGGCGCGGCCGTCCTCCGTCGCCAGATAATGGCAGGGTTGCGTGCGACCGAATATGTTGCGCATTTCTGCCCTATCCGGCAGTCTGTTCGCCAGTCGTGCGCTACCGGTGTGTCGTTGGAGAAAATTCCGCGTACAGTGATGCCCCTGGTGATCGTTACGCAGCTCGACCTATTGATCGCCTCGGTGTCGCTGCCGCTGACCATGTGGCCGTCGGCGCTGCTCTATCGCTAATCGTTTACAAAAGGGGAATACCATGACGAAGCTTCGATTGCAGGCGGTGATTGCTCTTGGATTGACGGGTTTGCTGTTATTCGGATGCAAACGCGGAGAAACCCCGCCAGCACAGGCCGACGGGCAAGCGCAGTCAGCCGCTTCGACGCCACAAGGCCCGGTCTTGTTTCAAGAGCAGCGGGATGCCTTGGAGAAGGCCAAAGCGGTAGAGGGACAATTACTGCAACAGGCGCAAGATCAGAAAAATGCCATCGACGCAGCGGAAAAATAGCAAGCGTAGGATGTGCTCGCGCACTCTATGCTTGCTTTGATAGTAGATGGCGGAGCATCCGACGGTGTTCTTGATGAAGCACGCCTGTGGAAAACCCCCATGGGGTGCTTGTTCAATGGGTTTGGGCCGTTCAAGTAGATTCCTTATGAGATGTCTGACGGCTTGGTTCAGCGGCGCACTTGCGCGTCGGTGTGCAACGTTGTTTAGGCATAAAGCGGACATTCAAGATAATCGACTGCGGCGTTCACGCGAAATAAGCCATTCGGCCACGGCCAGATTGATGACCCAGCCCGCTCCCATGAATAGGGCCCGTGCCAATTCCCCTTGTATGCTCGGGAACATGAACCAGGGGAGATGGGTAAAAACCTGCGTACCTGCGCCGAGGCCGAGGGCATAGGCACGCATAATCCAGGCTCGATGACGCGGGATGTCGCGCCTTCGGATAGCAGCAAAGCCGAAACATAGGGACAAGGTCATCCCCGAACCCGCCAGAAGCCGGATGACGTAAAGGATCGGGCCATCGAAATCCACGGATGGATAGAACTGGGTCATCCACAGGCCGGAAAGCGCGGCGACAAGGCCGCAAGGGGCCAGTATCCGGCCGGCCGCACGATGCCAGCGAGGTAAGACGACGGCCACCGCCTCGGTTCTTGAGCATCTACGTCTTCGAATCGGTGCGCAGAGCGCGCCCTACACTTGCTTCGAGCCGAACCCTGGCCAAATAACCCGGCCCTGCTCTATTTCATTGAAAAACCATTGATGAAACCCGGCTGCCAGCATCCATTCGATACGCTCGCCACGCCAGAAAATCCTGGTCTTTTCATAACCGGGATCCTTCGATACTTTCAACCAGGCGCGCACCCGGTTCAAGTCATCCTGCACCAGCGGCAAATCGGCCATCTGCCGAAGCCAGGCAAGCACTTTCGGAAATTGCTGCGGCGAGGCGCCGACGCCCAGATGGCGCGCGGAAAACAGGTTTGGGAACAGCGCAATGTCGGCCAGTGAAAAAGCGCCGCAGATAAATGCGCCATTCGCCGTCAATGCACTTTCCATATCCCGGTACACCGCATCCAGGTCGCGCCGCGCCGCTTCCAGCAATCCAGCCGGCGGTGTGTCGGTGCGTTCGGCCCAGGACCACAATGAAATATCGACGATGATCGGATCGATCACCGTATCGGCTATCCGCTCCCAATTGCGGGCATTGACCCGCTGCGCCAATTGCGCCGGCAACACACTCACATCCGGGTATGCATCTTCCAGATACGACACGATGTGGGAGGAATTGACCACGACGATATCGCCGTCAACCAGGACCGGCACTTCACGCCGCACATTCACGGCTACCAGGCTTTCCTGGTTCGACGCATGCAAGCCATCAATCGCATCGAAAGCAAGTCCTTTGTATTCCAGTACCATGCGCACCTTGCGGGCGAAAGGACTGAACGCACAATCGTAGAGGGTTATTTGGGACATCGTTTAACGCCTGTGTTGACCGGCATATGAGGCACCGTGTCGAGTAAAAAGTCAAACAGCATACGCCCAATGCAGACCATGCGGCAGTTCGGCCGGGCCAAACAAGAAATGCAGAACCCGTCGCCGGCTGTTGCCGGTTGCCTTTGACGATGCATGGAGCAGCAGCGGGCGCATTGCCATCGCGCCGCCTTGCGATACCGGGCAGATCTCTTCTCCGATTTCATCGCGCATCGCCAATGCATCTGCATTCTTCAGACGTCCTTGCATATGGGAGCCTGGGACTACGCGCAGTGCCCCGTCCTCTTCCCGGCAATCGTCGATATGCAGCCGTAACGCAACGAGTCGTTCAAGGAGGTCAACAGGCGGCTGAACGAAGAACATGCCGTCCTTTTCCGACCAACCCATTAACGCGGGATCGTCAACGCGAACTTGCACTGGAATGCTGAGATCCTGATGCATTGCGACAAGCCAGTTTTCATCCTGCGATTTCTCGAAACAGGTACATTGAACTGCAAGGTAACCCTTGGGGAGAATGCCTGTCGCTTCCAGGTGGTGTCGTATCAAGCACACCAGATCCGCGCACCAGTCATGATCAAGCATGCGCCTGACGCCGACCGCATCATGCAGCGATGCGCTCAGTGATTGCTCGACGCTTCGAAGCTGGTCCAGATCGAGCAGCGGAGACATGATCACGTACCCGGTGCGGTGGAAAAATTCTGCGTTCATTATTTGGACTGTTTAACACCATTATTGATGTTTACGTAAATCATGACAACCGTTTTTGATTTCATACGTTATTCCA
>CBIHRJ010000019.1:0-71250 GCA_966212445.1 uncultured Noviherbaspirillum sp.
CAGAAGGGGATTTAACGGCAAACCCCATCCCCACCCTGGCCCTCCCCTTGAAGGGAAGGGAAATAAATTCTTTATTTTGCAGAGCCCGTAGAAAACGTTCGCGTCATCACATATGGCCCGCCGGGGCCGTGCGCCGTGCAAAGGCGCAGTTTCACAGTGGGTGCGAATCCCACCCGGTAACGTTCGTTCCGACCGGTAGCAACCGGAGCAGTCGTGGAGGCAACGAAGCGGCTGAAGCCTCTGGTGTAGAAGGTCATGTAAGTGACTTGGCGAACATGCAGGCCGTAACACAAGTGAACGCCGAGCAAACCTCGAAAAGGGCAATGCACAGGCCGACCCGAAGGCTCCACGGGGAAGGCGGGCACTGCGGGAGAAGAGAACGAAATTGGCATCCCGCAGCTGTGCCGGGGTATGGGCGACAGCATGCATGGAAGAGGGAAACTGACGCAACACGGGAAACCCCATGCTGCGGCCGTGCGCACGGCCAACCGGACGCCCGCGAGGGACAGGCCGGGCAGCATGGGGTGGCGGAGAGGCGCGTAGTACCGAGGAAACCGGGTAATGCCGGCGGAGGGAAGGCGCCTTGGTTCAAGACAGACGCAAGAAACAGGAAAGGACAGGAGATTGGGCAACCTGCAAACTCCAGCAAGCGTTCAGAAACTGCAGAAGGCGTTACATGCCAAAGCGAAGGAAGAATCCGGGTACCGGTTCTATCTGCTCTACGACAAGATGTACCGGGCCGACGTGCTGGCGCATGCCTACCGAAGCTGCAAAGCCAACCAAGGCGCAGCCGGGGTGGACGGCCAGACATTTGCCCACATCAGCGCGTATGGCGAAGAACGCTGGCTCGGAGAACTGGCGCAACGGCTAAGGCAGAAGGACTACCGACCGCAAGCGGTGCGGCGCGTCTGGATACCCAAGCCCAACGGCAAGCAGCGCCCACTGGGAATAGCGACGATCACGGACCGCGTGGTGCAGACGGCGGCGATGTTGGTACTTGAACCGATCTTCGAAGCCGACCTGCAACCGGAGCAATACGGCTTTCGGCCGCAGCGAGGGGCGCATGACGCCATCGAAGCAGTGCATGGCCTGCTCACCACGGGGCATACCCAAGTCGTCGATGCGGACCTGTCGAGCTACTTCGACACGATTCCCCACGCCGAATTGATGAAAAGCATGGCGCGTCGCCTGGTCGACAGGCACGTCCTGCACCTGATCAAGATGTGGCTGGAAGCCCCGGTGGAAGAAGAGGATGGCCAAGGAAAGCGGAAACGGACGACGCCGAACCGGGATGGCAAGCGCGGGTGCCCTCAAGGGTCTCCCATCTCACCGCTGCTGTCCAATATCTACATGAGGCGGTTCATCATGGGATGGAAGCAGTTCGGCCTGCAAGAGCGCTGGTCGGCGCACATTGTCAACTATGCGGATGACTTCGTCATTTGCTGCAAAGGGCAGGCGGAAGACGCCATGGCAGCGATGCGGCAACTGATGGAACGCCTCAAGCTGACGGTCAACGACGACAAGACGCATCTGTGCCGGCTCCCGCAAGAGAGCTTCGACTTTCTGGGCTATACCTTCGGCCGCTGTTATTCCCGCCAGAACGGGCGCGCCTACCTGGGCACCCGTGTGGCGAAGAAAAGCATCAAGCGCATGGTGCAGGCGATCAGCTGCGACACTGCGCGCGGAATGCTGTTGCTGGAAGCCGAAGAAATGGTACGACGACTGAACCGGAAACTGACGGGGTGGGCCAACTACTTCAGTCTGGGGCCGGTCAGCCCGGCTTATCGGGCCATTGATCGTCATGCCACGACGCGGCTGCGTCGGTGGTTGTGCAAGAAACACAAGGTGCACGGCAGTGGGAAAAAGCGCTTCCCCGACTCGTACCTGTATGAGCAGCTAGGACTGGTCAATTTGCCGAAATGCACCCGCAACCTTCCGTGGGCGAAAGCATGAGTGCTTGTCCGAGAGCCGGATGCGGGAAATCCGCACGTCCGGTTCGACGAGCGGGATGTGGAAACGGAACTACGGTCAAGCTAGTGAGGCACCGCCATACGAAAGGGGCGGCAACGGATAGGCTCGTACCTACGGTCACCGCGCCACATTTCGACTCTACAGTCCCGGCAAGGCCGAGCGGAGAAAGCCACGAACCGGGGCATCGAAGAAAAACACCAACCCTCCCCCCCCCCCTCATTCCATACCCCAAGTACCGAATACCCCGACAATTTGTCGTCTTATCAAACAATAAGTTTGCCTTTAGCATGAGCCTCAACGAATCACCCCATCAAACATGCTTTTGGAGGACTTATGGCAAAGATGACCGCGGCGGAAGCGGCTGTCCACGTATTGGAAAAAGAGGGAATGCTGCAAGCGTTCGGTGTGCCGGGCGCGGCCATCAACCCGTTCTATGCCGCACTCAAGAAGCGCGGCAGCATCAAGCACATACTCGCCCGCCACGTCGAGGGCGCCGCGCACATGGCGGAAGGCTACACGCGTGCCAACGCTGGCAACATCGGCCTGTGCATCGGCACTTCCGGCCCGGCCGGCACTGACATGATCACCGGCCTGTACTCCGCGCAGGCCGACTCCATCCCTATCCTCTGTGTCACCGGCCAGGCGCCGCGTGCACGCCTGTACAAGGAAGACTTCCAGGCGGTCGATATCGAATCGATTGCCAAGCCCGTCACCAAGTGGGCAGTCACCGTGCGCGAACCGGCATTGGTGCCGCGCGTGTTTCAGCAGGCTTTCCACTTGATGCGTTCCGCGCGTCCGGGACCGGTGCTGATCGACTTGCCGTTCGATGTGCAGATGGCCGAGATCGAGTTCGATCCGGAAACCTACGAGCCGCTGCCGGTGTACAAGCCGTCCGCTACCCGCGCGCAGATCGAGAAGGCATTGACCATGCTCAACGAAGCGGAGCGCCCGCTGATCACCGCCGGCGGCGGCATCATCAACGCCGATGCGTCCGCGTTGCTGGTCGAGTTCGCCGAAACGCTGGGCGTGCCGGTGATCCCGACGTTGATGGCATGGGGCGCGATCGCCGATGACCATCCGCTGATGGCGGGCATGGTGGGCTTGCAGACCAGCCACCGCTACGGCAATGCCACGATGCTCGAATCCGACTTCGTGCTCGGCATCGGCAACCGCTGGGCGAATCGTCATACCGGCTCGATCGATGTCTTTACCAAGGACCGCAAGTTCGTGCACGTCGATATCGAACCGACGCAGATCGGCCGCGTGTTTGGCCCCGACCTCGGCATCGTCTCGGATGCGGGCGCCGCACTCAAGCTGTTCGTCGAGGTGGCGAAAGAGTGGAAGGCCGCCGGCAAGCTCAAGGACCGTAGCGCGTGGGTGTCGCAGTGCCAGGAGCGCAAGCGCACCATGCTGCGCCGGACTCATTTCGACAATGCGCCGATCAAGCCGCAGCGTGTGTACGAAGAGATGAACCGCGCGTTCGGCAAGGACACTTGCTACGTCAGCACCATCGGCCTGTCGCAGATCGCCGCCGCGCAATTCCTGCATGTGTACCAGCCGCGTCATTGGATCAATTGCGGCCAGGCGGGACCGCTGGGCTGGACCATCCCGGCTGCGCTCGGCGTGTGCGCGGCCGATCCCGACCGCCAGGTTGTCGCGATCTCGGGCGACTATGACTTCCAGTTCATGATCGAGGAGCTCGCGGTCGGCGCGCAGTTCAAGCTGCCTTACCTGCATGTGGTCGTGAACAACTCTTACCTCGGCCTGATCCGTCAGGCGCAGCGCGGTTTCGATATGGATTACTGCGTGCAGTTGGCGTTCGAGAATATCAACGCGCCGGAACTCGACGGCTACGGTGTCGACCATGTCGCGGTGGCGGAAGGTCTCGGCTGCAAGGCGATCCGCGTGACGAAGCATGAAGACATCCAGGATGCCTTCGGCCAGGCGCGGGCGTGGATGCGCCAGTACAAGGTGCCGGTGGTGGTCGAGATCATCCTGGAGCGCGTGACCAATATTGCAATGGGCACCGAGATCAACAACATCAACGAATTCGAAGACCTGGCAAACAGTCCGGCCGATGCGCCGACGGCAATTGCCTTGCTGGATTAGAAGGAGGAAATGCAATGACAAAACTGGCTGCCAACCTGACCATGTTATTCACCGAGCATGCGTTCATGGACCGGTTCGAAGCGGCGGCGCGCGCCGGGTTCCGTGGCGTGGAGTTCCTGTTCCCGTATGCGTTCCATGCGGACCAGATCGCCGACAAGCTCAATACGTACCAGCTCGACCTGGTGCTGCACAATCTGCCGGCAGGCAACTGGGAAGCCGGCGAGCGCGGCATCGCCTGTCATCCGGATCGCGTCAGCGAGTTCCGCGAAGGCGTGGAGGAAGCAATCCGCTATGCGAAGGTGCTCGGCGTGAAGCAGTTGAACTGCCTGGCCGGCATTGCGCCCAAGGGCTACAGCCGCGACGAGGCGCAGGCAACACTGATCGCTAACCTGAAGTACGCGGCGGACATGCTGCAGGAACATAAGATCCGCCTGCTGGTCGAGCCGATCAACAACTTCGATATTCCGGGCTTCTTCCTCAACTATACGCAACAGGCGATCGACGTCATCAAGGAAAGCGGTTCGAGCAATCTCTACCTGCAGTACGACATCTATCACATGCAGCGCATGGAAGGCGAACTGGCGAACACGATCAGGAACAACCTGGACATCATCAAGCACATCCAACTGGCCGATAACCCGGGCCGTTTCGAGCCGGGTACCGGCGAGATCAACTATCGCTATCTGTTCAAGCTGCTCAACGAGATCGGCTACGACGGCTGGATCGGCTGCGAGTACAAGCCGAAGGCAGGCACGGTCGAAGGACTGGGCTGGCGCGCCGCCCACGGCGTGTAAACAGTCGGGCTGTCATCGGCAACGACAAATCAACCATTCAATACTCGGAGAACGACATGGCAAAAGTAGGCTTTATCGGATTGGGCATCATGGGCGCACCCATGGCGGGGCATTTGCAGGCGGGCGGTCACAAGCTGTACCTGCACGACCAGAAGAACCCGCCATTCCAGTTGATCGAAGGCGGCGCGACGGTCTGCACTTCCGGTGCGGAAGTCGCAAAGCGCGCCGACATCATCATCGTCATGGTGCCCGACACGCCGCATGTGGAAGCAGTGCTGTTCGGCGAGAACGGCGTTGCCAGCGGCCTGTCGGAAGGCAAGATCGTGGTCGACATGAGCTCGATCTCGCCGATCGCGACCAAGGGCTTTGCGAAGAAGATCAACGAACTTGGCTGCCAGTATCTCGACGCGCCGGTATCCGGCGGCGAGGTCGGCGCGAAAGCGGCATCGCTGACAATCATGGTCGGCGGTTCAGAGAGCGCGTTCAACGACGTCAAGCCGCTGTTCGAACTGATGGGCAAGAACATCACCCTGGTCGGCGGCAATGGCGATGGCCAGACCACCAAGGTTGCCAACCAGATCATCGTCGCGCTCAACATCCAGGCGGTGGCGGAAGCGCTGTTGTTCGCGTCCAAGGCCGGCGCCGATCCGGCGCGAGTGCGGCAGGCATTGATGGGCGGTTTTGCATCGTCGCGCATCCTCGAAGTGCACGGCGAGCGCATGGTCAAGCGGACCTTCAATCCGGGCTTCCGTATCGAACTGCATCAGAAGGATCTGAACCTGGCATTGCAGGGAGCGAAGGCGCTTGGCGTGTCGCTGCCGAATACCGCGACGGCGCAGGAGTTGATGAATGCGTGTGCGGCGAACGGCATGAGCGGGCTGGACCATTCGGCGCTGTGCAGGGCGATTGAACTGCTGTCCAACCATGAAATCGCAAGCGCGTAGAATGGGACGGTAATCCGATTAACGCTCGGCAAGGTGCGTGCCGCTCTTGCCTGAGGAGTATCCATCTTTCGGCTCCGGTGTCATGCTCCCCTCTCCCGCAAGCGGGAGAGGGGCCGGGGGAGAGGGGGCTCGCAAGGGAATCGGCCTTGACATGTACCCTCTCCCCAACCCTCTCCCCAACCCTCTCCCGTCTACGGGAGAGGGAGCTTGACTGCGGGGCAGGATATGGGTAAGTACCACCTTCCATGCAGAGAGGAAGAACGGTGAGCCGGGTCGCAACCGTATCGGTGCCGTCTTCCTGATATTGATTGAATCAACCACTTCAAGCCCATGCATCCTCGCAACCTCCTTCTCGACATGTACTCCGCCGCTGTCGCCGCCGTCAGCGCCGGGAAATGCCTGCCCGCCTTCCTGCCCCAACCTTCGCCCAACGGCCGTACGCTGGTGATCGGCGCCGGCAAGGGCGCGGCGGCGATGGCCAAGGCGGTGGAAGACCATTGGCAGGGCGACATCGGCGGGCTGGTGGTCACCCGCTACGGCCACGGTGCGGACTGCAAGCGCATCGAGGTGGTTGAAGCCGCACACCCGGTGCCGGACGAAGCGGGCCGCCGCGCCGCTGGCCGCATGATGGAGATGGTGCGCGGACTCACGGAAGACGACCTGGTGCTGTGCCTGATCTCGGGCGGCGGTTCCGCGCTGCTGGCGTTGCCGGGCGAGGGCATCACACTGGAACAGAAGCAGGCGATCAACAAGGCGCTGCTGAAAAGCGGCGCCAACATTGCAGAAATGAATTGCGTGCGCAAGCACTTGTCCGCGATCAAGGGCGGCCGCCTCGCACTGGCCTGCGCTCCCGCGCGCGTCGTCACGCTGCTGATCTCCGATGTGCCGGGTGACGATCCCGGTGTGATCGCCAGCGGCCCGACCCTGCCCGATCCGACTACCTGTGAACAGGCGTTGGCGATCCTGCGCAAGTACCACATCGAGATTCCGCCGAACATCGAACAGCACCTGTCGTCCGGCGCCGGCGAGACGCCGAAGCCGGACGATCCGCGCTTTGCGCGCAATGCGCACCATGTGATCGCCACTGCGCAACAGGCGCTGGAAGCGGCAGCGCGGGTCGCGCGCGACGCCGGCATCACGCCCTACATCCTGTCCGACGACATCGAAGGCGAATCGCGCGACGTGGCGCTGGTGCATGCGGCGCTGGCACGCCAGACCGCCTTGCGCAGCCAGCCGTTCCAGAAGCCCTGCGTGCTGATTTCCGGCGGCGAGACCACGGTCACGGTGCGCGGCAAGGGGCGCGGCGGCCGCAATGCCGAGTTTCTGCTCAGCCTGGCGGTCAGCCTCAACGGCTTGCCGGGCGTCCACGCGATTGCCTGCGATACCGATGGCATCGACGGGTCGGAAGACAATGCCGGCGCGATCTACCAGCCGGATTCGGTGGCGCGTGCAGAACAGCTCGGCTTGCGCGCCAGGGCGATGCTCGACAACAACGACGGTTACGGTTTCTTCAGCGCGCTCGGCGACCTCGTGGTCAGCGGCCCGACGCGCACCAATGTCAACGATTTCCGGGCCATCCTGATCCTGTAGTTCCGGAGTTCATCCTTTCAACGATTGCCACAGCGCCCCGGCCCAAGCCGGGGCGACGGGCCTCCTTTACCTCAAAGAATTGCCATGCGACGTCAACGTAAAGCCAAGATCGTGGCCACCCTCGGCCCTGCCAGTTCCAGCAAGGAAACCATCCAGACCTTGTTCGAAGCGGGCGCCGATGTGTTCCGCTTCAACTTCAGCCATGGTTCTCATGAAGACCACCGTGCACGCTACGACATCGTGCGCGAAGTCGAGCGCAGCGTCGGCCGGCCGATCGCCATACTCGCTGACTTGCAGGGGCCGAAGCTGCGCGTCGGTCAGTTTGCCGAGGGCAAGGTCATGCTCGAACAGGGCGCGGAATTCCGGCTCGACCGCAACCCTGCGCCGGGCACCACGGAGCGTGTGTATTTACCGCACCCGGAATTGTTTGAAACGATTACTACCGGCCAGTCGCTGTTGCTGGACGACGGCAAACTGCGGCTGGAAGTGCTCGGCAGCGATGGCGAGTGCATCCGGACCAAGGTAGTCAGCGGCGGAGCGCTGTCGGACCGTAAGGGCGTCAACGTGCCCGATGCCGTGCTGCCGATTCCGGCGCTGACGGAGAAGGACCGGCGCGATCTCGATTTTGCGTTGTCGCTCGGTGTCGACTGGGTGGCGCTGTCCTTCGTGCAGCGGCCGGAAGACCTGCTGGAAGCGCGCCAGCTGATCGGCGACCGCGCCGGCCTGCTGGCGAAACTGGAGAAGCCCACTGCGCTTGATCGATTGGAAGATATCGTCCGTGTATCCGACGCGATCATGGTGGCGCGCGGCGATCTGGGCGTCGAACTGCCGCCGGAACGTGTACCCGGCGTGCAGAAGCGCATCCAGCGCATGTGCAGCCGCCATGGAAAACCGGTCGTGATCGCGACGCAGATGCTGGAATCGATGATCTCGGCGCAAGTGCCGACGCGCGCGGAAGCGTCCGACGTTGCCAGCGCAATTTACGATGGCGCCGATGCGGTGATGCTGTCGGCCGAGTCCGCCAGCGGCGCCTATCCGATGCAGGCAGTGGCGATGATGGACCGCATCATCCGCGAAGTGGAGCGCGACCCGCTGTACCGCACGCTGCTGGATGCACAGCATGTGGAACCCTTGCCGACGCGCGGCGATGCGATTTGCGCGGCCTTGCGCAGCGTCACGCAGATCATCGGCGCGCAGGTGACGATCACCTACACCACCTCCGGTCACACCAGTCTGCGTGCCGCGCGTGAACGGCCGATCGCGCCGATTCTCAGCATCACGCCGCGCCTGTCGACCGCGCGCAAGCTGGCGCTGGCTTGGGGCGTGCATACCACGGTGAGTCCGGATGTGCGCAGCGTCGACGAGATGGTGGCGGCGGCGTGCCGCACTGCGTTGCGCGAAGGCTTTGCGCAGGCCGGCGATCAGGTCGCGATCGCCGCGGGGATGCCGTTTGCGGAATCGGGGACGACGAACCTGTTGCGGATTGCGGAGGTGTGGGCGCAGGAGGTGTGAGGGAGGCCGTAGTGTCGACCATTATTCCGAATGTGTTGAAGAATCCTTCGGCGCTTTGCTCCCCTCTCCCGCAGGCGGGAGAGGGGCCGGGGGGGAGGGTGGCAGCAAGAGCGCGGTCCTCAAAAATGTGATCGACATGGTATTTCGTATCATGTGCACATGTGCAATTCGTACTCGAACTCCACCTGTCTTGACAATCTCCCTCACCCCCAGCCCCTCTCCCGCCCGCGGGAGAGGGGAGCCCGGCATGTGCGTGCGCAAAGAGATGCGGGTAAACTTCAGCGGGTAGGGTGGGCACCTGTGCCTACCCTACGAATCAGGCGGCACGCAACAGTCTCGTCGCCGCAACGGGCGATAAATTTTCTCCTCCTCCGCTCCCCAGCCTGAACACACTCACTGCCTTTGCCAGCTTGTCCGCCTGATCCTGCATGCTGCGCGCCGCAGCGGCAGCCTGCTCGACCAGCGCTGCGTTCTGCTGCGTCATCCCGTCCATCTGTGCAATCGCGCGGTTGACTTCGGCGATGCCGGTGCTTTGTTCTTCGCTGGCGGTGCTGATCTCGGTCATGATGTCGGCTACGTGCTTGACCGAGGTCACGATCTCGTCCATGGTCTTGCCGGCCTGGTCGACCAGCTTGCCGCCGGCATCGACCTTTTCCACCGAGTCGTTGATCAGTTGCTTGATTTCCTTCGCCGCACCGGCAGAGCGCTGCGCGAGATTGCGCACTTCGGCCGCGACTACCGCAAAACCGCGGCCTTGTTCGCCGGCGCGCGCGGCCTCGACAGCGGCATTGAGCGCAAGAATGTTGGTCTGGAACGCGATGCCGTCGATCACACTGATGATGTCGACGATCTTGCGCGAGCTGTCCTTGATCGATCCCATCGTCTCGACGACCTGTCCGACCACCTCACCGCCCTTGAGCGCGAAGCCCGACGCCGACACCACCAGTTGATTTGCCTGCCGCGCATTCTCGGCATTCTGCTTCACGGTGTCGGTCAATTGCTCCATCGCGGCGGCGGTTTGCTGCAGCGAACTTGCCTGCGTCTCGGTGCGAGCGGACAGGTCGCTATTGCCGGAGGCGATCTCGCGCGAGGCAATGTCGATGGTTTCGCTGCCGGCGCGCACTTCGCCGACGGTGCGGCCGAGGCTTTCGTTCATATCCTTGAGCGAGCGGAACAGGCTGCCGATTTCATTCGTGGTCCAGACTTCGATGTTGCGGCTCAGGTCACCGCGCGCGATATGGCCGGCGACCTCGACCGCGTCCTGCAACGGACGAACGATGCCGCGCGCGAGGAATACCGCCATCGCGACGGCAAAGCACACACCCAGGACCATCGCGGAAATGGAAGCGTTGCGTACCAGCGCATAACGTTCCTGCGCCGAGCGGAACTCGTCGCCGGAGGCGTTCGACTGATATTGGTAGAGAGCATCGAGATTGTCCTGCAGCCTGCCGTAGCGCTCGCGCATCGCGCCTTTCATCAGCTCGCTCGCCTTGTCCGTATCCTGCACCCGCAATGCGGCCAGCGCCGGCTTCACGCCTTCTTTCAGGTAAGCCTGGCGGGCATCGATCACCTGGCCGGCAAGCCGTTTTTCTTCGGTGGAGAGGTTGCTGCCGAGGTAGGTGTCGAGGATGGCGTCTTCCTGCGCGACACGTTTTTCGATCTGGTCGATTTCGTTGGCGATGCTGCTCATCGAGCTGTCCATCGATTCCGCCACCGCCAGGCGCGTCGCATGCATGAACTTGACCAGCTGACTGAGGCGGCCCATCGGCAGCACGCGGTCTTCATACAGGCTGCGCAGTGAGGCATTGCTTGCCTGCAGGCTCGCCAGGCCGATGCCGCCGAGGGCGATCAGCAACAGGCACAGAAAGCCCATCGACAAACCAAGACGGGATGTGATGGTCAGGTTCTTTAACATGGTCGGTCTCCTCTACGGGGCTATTCCGGTTGCCCCTTCTTACGATGTTCGAGCGCATTCTGATTGATCAACCGATCGATGTTCGGGCCATGGCGGAAGATTCCTCACGGCGATCGGAATGACAGCGGACGGAACGTCAGAGCTCTTCCCACTCCAGCTGTCTGACACGCGATCCGGCAATTCGCTTGACGCTCTTCTTCGGCGCCGCCACCCGGCGAACCACGGGCGCTGCGACTGTCTTGCGCACTGGCATTGCAATCACGGTCGCGTTCTGCGCCAGCTTGAACACGCTCACCACCTGCATCAGGCTGCTCGCCTGTTCCTGCATGCTCGCGGCGGCCGCTGCCGCCTGCTCGACCAGCGACGCATTCTGCTGTGTCATTTCATCCATGTGGTTGATTGCGCCGTTGACTTCCCCGATGCCGGAACTCTGCTCGTTGCTGGCGGCGGCGATCTCGCTCATGATGTCGGCCACATGTTTGACCGAGTCGACGATCTCCTGCATTGTGCGCCCGGCTTCGTCGACAAGGCGGCCGCCGGCATCGACCTTCTCGACGGAATCGCCGATCAGTATCTTGATTTCCTTGGCGGCGGTGGCGGAGCGTTGCGCGAGATTGCGCACTTCCGATGCAACCACCGCGAAGCCGCGTCCCTGCTCGCCGGCGCGCGCCGCTTCCACGGCGGCGTTGAGTGCGAGGATGTTGGTCTGGAAAGCGATGCTGTCGATCACGCCGATGATGTCGACGATCTTGCGCGAGCTTTCCTTGATCGAGCCCATCGTTTCCACCACGTGATCGACTACTTGACCGCCCTTGAGCGCCTGGTCCGACGCGGTCATCGCCAACTGGTTCGCCTGCTTGGCATTTTCCGCGTTCTGCTTGACGGTGCCGGTCAGTTCCTCCATCAACGACGCGGTTTCCTCCAGCGAACCGGCCTGCGATTCGGTGCGTGAAGACAGATCAGCGTTGCCGCGCGCAATTTCGCCCGACGCGGTGACGATCGCATCCGTTCCCTGGCGCACTTCACCGACGATGCGCACCAGGCTTTCATTCATTGCCTTGAGCGCGGCCATCAACTGACCGGCTTCGTCTTTCGTCTTTACTTCCACTGCGGTGGTCAGATCGCCGTTGGCGACACGCTCGGCCACATCCACCGCGTTGTGCAAGGGACGGGTGATGCCGCGCGACACGCGCATCCAGACCAGCACCGACAGCACGCCGGCAATGACCGCGAGGATGCCGAGCATCACGCGTGCGTCCTGCGAATCGGTTTTGGCCGCCTTGCCTGCCTTGTCCATCAGCGAACCCTGCTGGGCGATCATCGCATCCAGCGCGACGAAATAATTGATCTGCGGCTGCACGAAGCTGGTCAGCAGCACTTCCTTCGCCTGGTCTCTCTGGCCGGCCTTGAACAGGCTGAGGAACTTGTCGCGTTCCACGGTATAGGCAGCGCGTGCATCGAGGGACTGTTGCACATAACGCTTGTTTTCGGCGGAGTTGACCATCTTTTCCATCTTCGAAAAACTGTCCGCGATGATGCGCTCGGATTCATCAATGCCCGCCAGAAGCTTGCGGATTTTTTCTTCATCGTTGACCAGCAGCACGTCGCGCATGTTCATGCCGGTCTTGTTCACTTCGATCTGGATGATGTTGCCGAGTACGGTCTTGGGATAGCGGTCCTGCACGACAAGGTCGATTGCGCCGTTGAGTTGCGTGAGCTGAGTGTTGGCGACGACCGTGGTGACGATCATCAAGGCAATGATCAGGCCGAAGCCGATCCCGAGACGTTGTCCGATTTTTAAATTTGCGATATTCATAAGTCCATCCATCAAGCCAAGATTCCGGGCGAATCTTCCGGCAATACGAAGGTAGCCGCGCGCAGCGCGGAACATGGTTCGGCTCAACGGGGTAAACGCGTTTGTGTTCCGCGTATTGCTCCCGGCCGCGATGCGTCAGAAAGCAGCATCGTTAACCGGTGAGTCACCGGCACCGCGCGTATGTGTGTACGTGCACGGCGATGGAGCATCTGGATTGTCCGATGCGTCTTTATTGGCGTCTTGCCGCTTCGGCAAGCGTGCGAGCGAGGCGTTGATGCGACTCGATCAGAATCTCTGTTTCCACGGTCGTGCAGCGGCCGTCGCGCACGACGATCCGGCCGTTGACGATGCTGCACGCTACATTCGCCGGCGTGCAGAACACCAGCGCCGCAACCGGATCGTGCAACGCGCCCGTGAAGCCGATCTGATGCATGTCGAACATGACAACATCGGCCGACATGCCCGGCATCAGCGCGCCGATGTCGTCGCGGTTGAGCACTCTCGCACCGCCCAGCGTAGCGATTTCCAGCGCCTGGCGCGCGGTCATCGCGTCCGGTCCGTAGCCGACACGCTGCAGCAGCATGGCCTGGCGCACTTCGCCCAGCATATGGCCGGAATCGTTCGATGCCGAACCGTCAACGCCGAGCCCCACCGGCACGCCGGCATCGATCATCTTGCGTACCGGCGCAATCCCGGACGCCAGCCGCATGTTGGAACACGGGCAGTGTGCGATGCCGGTGCCGGTCTGCGCGAACAATTGCACGCCATGTTCGTCGAGCTGCACGCAGTGCGCATGCCAGACGTCGTGGCCGACCCAGCCGCATTCTTCCACGTACTGCGACGGCGTCATGTTGAATTGTTCACGGCTGTAGTCGATGTCGGTGATGCTTTCGGCAAGGTGGGTGTGCAACGATACGCCGTAGTGGCGCGCAAGCGACGCCGATTCGCGCATCAGGTCGCGCGACACGGAGAACGGCGAGCAGGGCGCGACCACGATGCGCAGCATTGCGTGACGGGCCGGGTCGTGCCAGGTTTCGATCAGGCGTTGCGTGTCTTTCAGGATGGCGTCCTCGTCCTCCACCACGCGGTCGGGCGGCAAACCGCCTTGCGACTGGCCGACGCTCATCGACCCGCGCGCCGTATGGAAGCGCATGCCGATGCGTTGCGCGGCTTCGATGCTGTCTTCGAGACGGCAGCCGTTGGGGTAGATGTACAGATGGTCGCTGGTGGTGGTGCAGCCGGACAGCAGCAATTCGGTCATTGCCGTCTGCGTCGACACCTGCACCATCCCGGGCGTCAGGTTGGCCCAGATCGGGTACAGGTTCTGCAGCCAGTTGAACAACTCGCCATCCTGCGCGGCGGGGATCGCGCGCGTCAGGCTCTGATACATGTGGTGATGGGTATTGATCAGGCCGGGCAGCACGATGTGGCCGGATGCGTCGATGATGTCGTCGGCGGCTTGCGGCAGGTCGGCGGTGAGGCCGACTTGTTCGATCACGTTGTCGCGGATGAAGACGGCGCCGACAGGGATTTCACGGCGGTCGGCGTCCATCGTCACGAGGGTGTGGGCGCTTTTGATGAGGAGGGTTTTGCTCATGAATTCATCTACTGATGTTCAGGTTTCTCTTCAAAATTCCGCAAAAAATCCAGAAACACCCGCGCAGAAATCTCCGCATCCTCTGCCGTCATCGTCTCCAGCGGGTTGTGACTGATACCGCCATTTCCGCAGCGCGTAAACAACATCGCGGCGTCGGTAATCGCCGCCATCACCATCGCGTCATGTCCGGCGCCCGACGTCAGTTCAAAGGGGACGACTCCGGTGCGTTCCACCGATGCCGACAATTGCCGCATCAACCGCGGTGCGCAGGGCACGGCGGGCGCCTTGACCAGCAGTTCCAGCTTGTGGTCGATGTGACGCAATGCGCAGATCGACGCGATCTCGCGCAGTACGTCCGCCACTGCCGCATCGCGCGTTGCGTCGTCGGCGGCGCGGATGTCGAGCGAGAGGCGGCATGCACCCGGCACCACGTTGACCGAACCGTTCGGCACCTGCAGCTGCCCCACGGTGCCGACCAGCGATGACGTTTGCGCGCAGCGCTTTTCGACATACAGCACGATCTCGGCGGCGGCAGCAGCGGCGTCCCGGCGCAACGCCATCGGCGTGGTGCCGGCATGGCTGGCGACGCCGGTCAGTTCGATCTGATAGCGGCAACTGCCGGCAATCGAGGTGACGATTCCGACCGGCAGTCCTTGTTCGAGCAGCACCGGGCCTTGCTCGATATGCACTTCGATGAAGCCGAGCAGGTCTTCAGGCTTGCGGGCGATGCGGGCGATCTCGTTCGGATTGTGGCCGGCGTCAAGCAGGGCAGTGCGCATCGTGATGCCTTCCGCGTCGCGCTTATCCAGCAGCGTCATGTCGAAGCGACCGGCGATTGCATTGCTGCCAAGGAAAGTGCTCTTGTAGCGCACGCCTTCTTCTTCGGAGAAGCCGATGATTTCGAGATGGTAGGGCAGGCGTTCGCCGCGCTGGTGCAGATACCGGACGACGGCGATCGGCAGCAGGATACCTTCGCGGCCATCGTATTTGCCGCCGTTGCGCACGGTGTCGTAGTGCGAACCGGTCATCAGCGTTTTTGCCTGCGGATTGTCGGAGTGGTAGCGGCCGATCACGTTGCCGACGGCGTCGATAGCGACCTCCATGCCGGTTTCGCGCATCCAGGTAGCGAGCTGCACCGCGGTCTTGCGGTGGGCCATGGTCATGTAGGTGCAGGTCAGGCCTTCGTCGTCGTCGCTCCAGGCGCCGATGGTTTCTGCCCATCGCATGATGGCGTTGCCCATTTCGAGGATGTTGTTATTGCTGGTTTCGGTCACGCTTCACCTGGAGGCTTTGTGGTTTTGTGATGCTTGATGGTAAAGCGTTGCGGGGGCGGGAGTATATGGGAATGGTGATAGAGGGATTTGGCGGGGAGATATAGGGGGACGTCGTTCTTCGGTGATGCAAGTCTGATCTGCGGCTCAGCGGAATGACTTGGAGGTAGGACGGATGAGCGCAGCGCTATCCGCCGCATGCATGCGCCACCGCTACTTCGACACCAGCGACTTCGCCGTCGCCCCGATCAGCTCGCGCAGCCACTTGTGCTCCGGCGCCTGGTGCACGCGCTCATGCCACAGTTGATAAAAGCACATCGCGGGAAAGGCGATCGGTACCGTGAAGGTTTTCAGCGGCAGGTTTTTTTCGTAGAAGCGCATGAACTGCCGTCCCGTCGTCAACACCAGGTCGCTGCGGGTGAGCATGTAGGGGATCAGGCCGAAGTAGGCGGATTCGACGATGACGTTGCGGTGCAGGTTCTGCTTGGCGAGGTAGGATTCGATCACGCCGAAATAGCCGGCGAGCATTTGCGATGGCGCGACGTGCGGTAGCGAGAGGTAGTCTTCGACCGTCATTTCGTCGGGGCCGGTGCGCAGCGCGTATGCGCAGTCGGCGCGCATGATGCAGGCGATTTCGTCCTCGAACAGCTTGGACATGTGCAGGTGCTGCGGCGGCTCTTCCCAATTGGCGATGACGAGGTCGAGGTCGCCGTCGGACAGCAGCTTGAGATAGTCGATCTCGGGGCCGAGGCCGTGGATCACGACGCGGCTCCTGGGTGATTCGCGCCGTACGCCGGCGACGACGTTGGGCAGGAACTGGCTGTCGAGGTAGTCGGGGGCGGCGATGTGGAAGGTGCGTGCTTCGTGCTGCGGGGCGAAGGCGGTCTTCTGCGCGAACAGGCGCTCGGTTTCGTCGAGGATGCGCTTGGCGGGCTTGAGCAGGCTTTCACCGTGTTGCGTCGGCACCATGCCGCGCGCGCCGCGCACCAGCAGCGGATCGCCGGTCAGTTCGCGCAGTTTGCGCAACGATGCAGAGATGGAGGGCTGCGGCTGGTTCAGCTTGAGCGCCACGCGCGAGACATTCTTCTCCGACAGCAGCAGGTACAGGATACGGATCAGATGAATGTCCAAATGGTCTGGCAAGCCCGACATCTCCACCTCTTATATATTGGTATGGCTATGCAAAATATACTTGATGCCCGGCATTGCGGGCTACAAAAAGTCTATCTTGTAAGCATGTGTCGTATAACCCGGCAGCGGCAATTCTCCATATGGCGAAAACCGATTGACAGCAGCCGGAAAATTCGCGGAGAAGCCGACGCGCAGTGTTGGCACTCCCTCGTGCGCCTCCCGATACAACCGGATTGTTTGCAGGATGCCAAGTCCGTGCGAATTCGACAAGGGCTATCAGTGGCAACGTGTTGCCGAGAGCATCGAACCGGCAGCGGCAGGAATCGTTCGGGGACGTTCCAACGACCTCCTGAACATCGCGTAATATGGTGTCCACCGGGAACATATACCGGTCCAGCGCCATGAATAATGAATAACGAACGCGATATTGCAATGAACGACTTCCCGAAAGACATCTTCACCGAGCCGTCCGGTCTCGACATCGACACCCTCGCCAACCTTGGCCCGCTGCGCGGCATGGCCGGCGTCTGGGAAGGAACGCGCGGACTTGACGTCAAGCCCAAGGTCGACGGTCCGCGCAAGCAGGCATTCGTCGAACGCATCGAACTGCAGCCGATCGACCCGCAGACCAATGGGCCGCAACTTTTTTACGGCCTGCGCTATCACACCCATGTGACCAAACCGGACCAGGTCAAGACTTACCACGACCAGGTCGGCTACTGGCTGTGGGAGCCGGCGACCGGCACTGTGATCCAGACCCTCGCGATTCCACGCGGCCAGATCGCGATGGCGGTCGGGCATGCGGACGCCGACGCGACCGCTTTTGAACTGGTTGCAACCAAGGGCCAGGATACCTACGGCATCTGTTCCAATCCGTTTCTCATCTATGGATTCAATACGATCGAGTACCGCATCAAGGTCAGCATCAACGCCGACGGCACCTGGTCGTACGATGAAGACACGGTGATGATGATCAAGGGACAGGAAGAGCCGTTCCACCACATGGACCGCAACACGCTGCGCAAGATTGCGGAGCCGACGCCGAATCCGCTGGCGCGCAAGTAGAACCGCATCATCGTCCGTCAAAGGCAAGCAATGGAAAATCCGGACACAGAATCATTCGCCGAACGTCCTTGGATCGTGCTGCAGTCCACCTTCGACGTCGAAGCGTGGATCGAGAACTACAATCGCGAACTGCAGCGCGCGATGGCCGAGGCGAAGAACCCGTCCGGCCAGGGTATCTGCTTCATCCTTGGCCACGGCGGCGAGATCTACCTGCACACCGACCCCGAGGGCGATGTGATGCTCGACGTGACGCCGGATGCCGAATGGGTAGCACCGTTGATCGCCGCGGCGACCGGCGTCGCGCCGCCTGCGGGGCGGATCTGGGTGCTGCCCGGACACACGCTCACGCAACTGGTGCTCGGCCTGAGCACCCTGATTGCGGCAACCAGGATCGTGCCGCAGCACGACTACAGGATCAAGAAGCGCTACTGAAACACGGCGCGCAATCGCCTCGCGGTTTTGCTGCCGTCTCCCGGTCGTCCACCACCACTTTTGGAATCCCGATGAAAAAGCCCGGCGGATGCCGGGCTTGACGATGCATGCGGACAGCGATTTCCAACCGCCGTCCTTTTACACGCAATCAGAAGCGGTGACGCATACCGGCGCCGAAGCTGTTGCCATTGTTCTGGCCGGTGATACGGTCGTTCATGTACACCGCATACAGGTCGGTGCGCTTGGACAGGTCGTAGTCGTAACCGAGCGAGGCGGTGGTCCGTTTCTGGTCGGCGCCGATCGCCACGCCGCTGCGCTTGGTCTGCGCCCACGCGATCTGCACCTTGCCCGGGCCGGCCGGCACGGCAGCGCCAAGCGACAGCGTCTTGTCTTCGAGGTCGATGTTGTGCGACGTCTGGCCGTAGGTGGCGTAAGCTTTCGCGACCTTGAAGTCATAGCTGCCGCCCAGCATCCATGCCTTCTGGCGTGTCGCGGCCATCATCACCGGGCCGGCCGCGCCGCTTGGGTTGTTGACTTCGACCGTGTGGTAGAACGCGGTCAGTGCCAGCGGACCGTTGAAGTACAGCGCGTTGGCGCCGACGTTGTTGGTGCCGGTATTGCCTGCGACTTCGCCGAACTGGTAGTGGATGTTTGCGGACAGTCCACCCATGTTCGGCGTCGTGTACACGATCTCGTTGCTCCAGCCGGTATCGCCCGCGATCGAGTTGGTCCAGCCGGAGGCGTTGAACAGTGGCACGTCCGCATGCAGGATCAAGGGCGAGAAGGTGAAGGAATCGCCGAACGGATTGAACAGGATGGTCGGCAGGAAGTTCGGCGCCAGGCCGCGGCCGAGCGACACCGCACCGAAGCTGCCGGACAGACCGACGTTTGCATCGCGCGACCACATCGTGTCGCCGGGGAAGCGACCCTGCGAACCATTGTCTGCCTGGAAGAAGCTGGTCAGCAGGAAGTTGGCCTTGAGGCCGCCGCCGAGATCTTCCGAACCCTTGAAGCCGAACCAGGAAGTTGTCATGCCGCCGCTGTTGACTGCCGAACGCGAGTTGGTGTCGCCTGCATTGCGCATCGAACCGGCGTAGACGTCGACCAGGCCGCTGACGGCGACCTGGGTTTGCGCGGCCGCCGGGATCGCGAACGCACCGCCGAGGGCGGCAAGCAGCAGTATTTTTTTCAGGTTGAAGCTGTTTCTTTGCATGTCATCTCCTGTTGTATGCAGTTTTATAAATACCGGGGGTGGTCCCGGAGGGTGGAACTCTTGCGGCTGCCGAATGTTGCTTGTTGTTTGCGTGAGCTGACGGTCATTCTATGTAGCAATCGGTCCTCGGATCGGACAAACGGTCGGCCTTGTCTCATCTATGTATCAACGCGTTCAGCAAACCGGCGCCATGGGCTCTTCCGCACGCGCATGCACGCACCGGCCCGCGCTGTAGGTTGCCGCCACCGCACGGTCGTCACCCAGCAGCGCCAGCGCGAACAGCAATTCCTCCAGGCTGTCGGCGTGCCCTGTGCGGCGCGCGAGCAGCGGCGTCGATTGCGGATCGAGCACCACGAAATCCGCCTCGACGCCGTGCGCGAAGTTGCCTATCGTGCCTTCGAGCTGCATGCTGCGCGCACCGCCCAGCGTCGCCATGTAGAACATGCGCAGCGCCGGAAGATAGGTGCCGCCCATGCGCGCCACCTTGTACACCTCGTTCATGGTCTGCAGCATCGAGAACGACGTGCCGCCGCCGACATCGGTCGCCAGCGACAGCGGCACCTGCGCCGCATCTGCACGCGCAAAATCGAACAGGCCGCTGCCGAGGAACAGGTTGGAGGTCGGGCAGATCGATGCCGCCGATTGCGTCTCGCGCATGCGTGCGCGGTCACGGTCGTCCAGCCAGATGCAATGCGCATACATCGCACGCGGCCGCATCATGCCGTAGCGGTCGTAGACGTCGAGATAGCTGCGCGCATCCGGGAACAGCGATTTCACCCATGCGACCTCGTCGGTGTTTTCCGCGACGTGGGTTTGCAGGAAGGTGTCGGGATAGGTCTGCGCGAGTTCACCCGCGAGCTGCAATTGCGCCTCGGTCGAGGTCGGCGCGAAGCGCGGCGTAATCGCATACAGTTGCCGGCCGTGCTTGTGCCAGCGGCGGATCAGTTCCTCGCTGTCGCGCACGCCGCCCTCGGCGGTGTCTTGCAGGAAGTCGGGGCAATGACGGTCCATCAATACCTTGCCCGCCACCATGCGCAGGTTGCGCTTGTCGCTTTCGCCGAAGAAGGCGTTGACCGACGACGGATGGACGGTGCAGTACACCATCGCGGTGGTGGTGCCGCAGCGCAGGAGTTCGTCAAGGAAGAAGCGCGCGACATCCTGCGCATGTTCCGGATCGGCGAACTTGCGCTCGGTCGGGAAGGTGTAGGTTTCCAGCCATGGCAGCAGACCCGGTGCGGGAGACGCGATCATGTCGGTCTGCGGATAGTGGACGTGGGTATCGATGAAGCCGGGCACGATCAGCTTGCCGCGATAGTCGTGCACCTGGACGCCTTCCGGCAGCGTTGCGTGCAATTGCGCGTAGTCGCCGGCGGCGTGGATACGGCCATCGGCGACGATCAGCAGGCCGTCTTCGTGCCAGGCATGGGCGTTGGGGTTGAACGCGGGGTCGGCGGTGAAGTGCAGGAGGCTGGCACGGTAGGCTTGGTAGTTGGTGATGCTGGATGTCATGTAATGCTTTCTTGATGCGTTTGTTTTATTTGGAGTTCGGTATGCGCGTGATGAGTTTTCACATCAGTGCGAGCGACGCACCGCAAGGCTCCTTCCCCCTTTTAGGGGGAAGCGACTTGTTCTTTATTGCCCGAATGGGATTTGGTTTCGATCGAAGGCTGCTTCCTCGCGTACATCGATCCCCGAACCTTCTCCTGCGCCTCCCACACCTGCAGCAACTGCGCAGCCACCGCCGCCGCAATCACCGCGGGCGCCTTCCCGGAAATTCCCGCCACGCCAACCGGACAAACCATGTCCGCCAGCCGCTCCGACGCGATGCCGCGATCCCGTAGCCGATGCTCGAACTGCATGCGCTTGGTCTTCGAGCCGATCAGTCCGAACCAGCCCGCATCGCCCCGTTTCAGGATCGCTTCGCACAACCGCTGGTCGAGCGCATGACTGTGCGTCATCACCAGGTAAGTCGCGCCGGCCTCCATCTCGTCGATCACGGCCTCCGGCGTATCGGTCGCTTCGATCGTCACATTCGCCGGCACCTGCGACGGGAACATGTCGTCGCGCTCGTCGACCCAGGTCACGTGGCAGGGCAGGTCAGCCAATGCGCGCACGATCGCAGCGCCCACGTGGCCGGCGCCGAACAGCACCAGGTGCGAGCGATGCGCGAGGCAGGGGTCGACCAGCCAGTTGCGTCCTTGCGCGTCTTTCATCAGATGGCACTCGCGCTCGCGATTGAAATTCGTGAGCACGTCCGGCAGTCCATCGCCCTCTCGCGTGACCAGCGCCGGCGGCACGGAGTCATCGAGACAGACCAGGCGCCAGCTATCCTGCCGTTCATGCAGCAATCGGCCGAGCAACGCGTAACAACCCGTCGAGTGATCGACCGCTTCAAAACTCAACTGCACGATGCCGCCGCAGCACTGCCCAAGGCTGGGGCCAAGTGGAAAGCGCTCGATGCGTCTCTGCGCGGACGACGCCAGCATTTCGCGCGCGATCTCGCAGGCGCGCATTTCAAAATGGCCGCCGCCAATGGTGTCGAACTGCGCATCCCGTGTGACGACCATCTTCGCGCCCGGTTCACGCGGGCCGGAGCCTTCGACCGACGCGACCGTGATCAGTACCGCGGGCGTTGCGTCGGCAGCAAGATTGTTGATCGCGGATAGCCAATTGCTCATATCGGTAATTTGTCAGGTCTGCTGCGGATTCGCTGCACGCACCGCCTCCACTGCATTCAGGATCGCCTCGCTCGTCGCCGGCGCGTTCAACGGCGGATTCACCCGGTAGTCGCCCACCGCCGCTACCGCGTCGCGAATCGCGAAGAACACCGAGAACGGCAACAGCAACGGCGGCTCGCCCACCGCTTTCGAGCGGTGGATGCTGTCGGACACATTGCGGTTCTTGAACAGCTTCACATGGAACTCGTCCGGACAATCCGACACGCCGGGAATCTTGTAGGTCGACGGTGCATGCGTCATCAGCTTGCCGCTCTTGTTCCACCACAGTTCCTCGGTGGTGAGCCAGCCCATGCCCTGGATGAACGCGCCTTCCACCTGACCGATGTCGATCGCCGGATTGAGGGAGTTGCCGGCGTCGTACAGCGCATCGGCGCGCAACAGTTTCCATTCACCGGTCAGCGTGTCGACCACCACTTCCGCGACCGCCGCGCCGTAGGCGAAGTAGAAGAAGGGATTGCCGGTCATCGTCGCGGCATCCCAGTGCAGGCCGGGCGTCGCGTAGAAACCGTCCGACCACAACTGGACGCGCGCGTTGTACGCCTTGCGCACCAGCGACTGGAAGGGTTCCGGACTGCCGTCGATGAGTACGTGGTTGTCGGCGAACAGGATCTTCGCCGGATCGACCTTGAAGGTCTGCGCGGCGAACGCGGTCAGGCGCTCGCGGATCTGGCGCGCCGCATCCTGCGCCGCCTTGCCGTTGAGGTCGGCGCCGGTCGATGCCGCAGTGGCCGAGGTATTCGCCACTTTGCTGGTATCGGTGGCGGATACGCGCACCTGCGACAGATCGAGTCCGAGTTCATGCGCGACCACCTGCGCCACCTTGGTGTTGATGCCCTGGCCCATCTCGGTGCCGCCGTGATTGACCAGTACCGAGCCGTCCACGTACACGTGCACCAGCGCACCGGCCTGGTTGAGATGGGTGAGGTTGAACGCGATGCCGAACTTGACTGGCGTGATCGCCAGGCCCTTCTTCAGCACCGGACTGTTGGCATTGAATGCACGCACATCCGCACGACGCTTGCGGTAGTCGCTGCTTGCCTCGAGTTCGGCCACCAGTTCGTGGATGACATTGTCTTCCACCTTCTGGCCGTACTGCGTGACGTTGCGGCCTTCCTCGTCGTTGCGGCCGTAGAAGTTGATCTTGCGGACGTCGAGCTGATCCTTGCCGAGATTGCGCGCGATCTCGTCGATGATGTACTCGATCGCGATTGCGCCCTGCGGACCGCCGAAGCCGCGAAACGCAGTGTTCGATTGCGTGTTGGTCTTGCCGCACAGCGCGACGATGTCGACGTCCGACAGGTAGTAGGCATTGTCGAAGTGGCAGACCGCGCGTGTCGCCACCGGCCCCGACAGGTCGGCGGAATAGCCGGCGCGCGACACCATCTCCACCTTCGCCGCAACGATGCGGCCATCGTCGTCGTAGCCGACTTCGTATTCGTAGTGGAAGCAGTGGCGCTTGCCGGTCACCATCATGTCGTCGTCGCGGTCCGCGCGCAGCTTGACCGGGCGCTTCAGGTGCGCAGCGCCGATCGCCGCCGCCGCCGCCCACAGCGCCGACTGCGATTCCTTGCCGCCGAAGCCGCCGCCCATGCGCCGGCACTCAACCACGATGTTGTGCGAATGCAGGCCGAGCGCATGCGCAACCACATGTTGCATTTCCGACGGGTGCTGCGTCGAGCAATACACCAGCATGCCCCGGTCTTCCTTGGGAATCGCGTAGGAAATCTGGCCTTCGAGATAGAACTGTTCCTGGCCGCCGACGTAGAGCTCACCCTTGACGCGATGCGGCGCCTGTTCGAATGCATGCCTGAAGTCGCCGCGCGCCAGGTGCATCGGCGGCAGCACGTAGGATTGCGCCTTCTTCGCCTCCTGCGGCGTCAGGATCGCCGGCAGTTCTTCGTAGTCGACTTTCGCCAGGCGCGCCGCGCGCCGTGCATTGTCATGCGTGTCCGCGACCACCAGGAAAATCGGCTGGCCGACGTACTCGACCAGTCCATCGGCCAGGATAGGATCGTCATGGACGATAGGGCCGCAGTCGTTCATGCCGGGGATGTCCTTGGCAGTGTAGACCGCGACCACGCCGCGCGAGGTCTTCACCGCGGACAGGTCGATGCCGAGCACTTTGGCATGCGCCTTCTGCGACAGGCCGAGCGCCGCATGCAGCGTGCCCTGGACTTCGGGTATGTCGTCGGTATAGGTCGCTTCGCCCAGCACGTGCAGCACCGCCGATTCATGCGGGCGCTGCTTGCCGACTTCCGCCCAGTCGGCGGCGTTTTTTTTCAGGAAGGATTCGGTCTGGATATTCATCGTCTATTCTCCCGCGCAGGCAAAGGCACTCACCGCGCCCGGCGCCAGCGGCGCATCGGGGCGGGTTTCGAACCAGAAGCGGCGCAGCAGGTTCTGTGCAGTCTTCATGCGGTATGCGCTGCTGGCGCGCATGTCGGTCAATGGCGTGTAGTCCCGCGCCAGCGCTTGCATTGCGTCGACCAGCGCGGCCTCGTTCCATTCGCGGCCCTTGAGTGCGGCTTCGGCCTGTGGTGCGCGACGCGAGGTCGCGGCCATGCCGCCGAAGGCGATGCGCACATCGCGTACGATGTCGCCGTCCAGCGTCACCGCGAATGCCGCGCAGACCGCCGAAATATCCTGGTCGAAGCGCTTCGCCAGCTTGTAGGTACGGAAGCGCAGATCCGGCTGCAGGTCGGGCTGTGGCAGCGGCACCCGCACCGCCTCGACGAATTCTTCCGGGCGCAGGTCCTTCTTCTGGTAATCGAGGTAAAAGGCTTCCAGCGGCATCACCCGCTGGCCATCCTTGCCGCGCAGGACGATCTCGCTGCCGAGCGCGATCATCCACGGTGCGGAGTCGCCGATCGGCGAACCGTTGGCGATGTTGCCGACCAGCGTGCCGGCATTGCGGATCGGCAGGGACGCAAAGCGCTGCCACAGTTCCGATAGTTCCTGCGGATAGTGTTTGCACAGCGTCGCGTACGCATCGTTGAGCGAGACCGCGCCGCCGATCTCCAGTTTGCCGTTCTTCTCGGAAATGGTTTGCAGCTCCGCCACCTGGTTGATGTAGATGATGTCGCCCAGGTCGCGCATCTGCTTGGTCACCCACAGGCCGACGTCGGTCGAACCGGACAGGATGGTGGCCTGCGGATGGTCGGCGCGCACCTGCACCAGTTGCTGCAGCGTCAGCGGTACATGAAAAGACCGGTCATCCTGTGTGTAGGTCAGCATCTCGGTACGCTGGATCTCGCGCAGCGAGTCGGCCAGGACCGCGCGGTCGAAATCGGCATGCGGCAATGCCAGCATGCGCTGCGCGGCATCGATGATCGGCTTGTAGCCGGTGCAACGGCACAGATTGCCGGACAACGTGTCGTCGATTTCCTTGCGCGTCGGCTGGCAGGACTTGCCTCCTTGCTTCAGGTACAGCCCCCACAGCGACATCACGAAGCCGGGCGTGCAAAAGCCGCATTGCGAACCGTGGCATTCGACCATCGCCTGCTGCACCGGATGCAGTTCGCCGTCCGGCTGCTTCAGGTCTTCCACCGTGAACAGCGCCTTGCCGTCCAGCGTCGGAACGAACTGGATGCAGGAATTGACTGCCTTCAGTTCCACCGTATTGCCCTTGAGTTCGCCGACCACCACGGTGCAGGCGCCGCAGTCGCCCTCGGCGCAACCTTCCTTGGTGCCGGTGCAATGATGGTCTTCGCGGACGTGCTGCAGGATGGTCTGCGTCGGCGACGCGTCCGTCACCGTCTGCACTTCGCCGCGATAAAAGAAACGTATGGGTTGGGACATGCTCTCTCCGCCTTTGTTTTTGTGACGCTAGATTAGCACCACGTCCACAGGTGGCTATACGTTAAAACCGATGCCGGGTATCCGGATGCTGCAATAAGGAAAACATGACTATGCGTCCATGCCGGAATCCTTCCTGATTCCCTGCGCCGCGGAAAGCCGACACGATGCATGTCCAAGGTGTCAAGAATCGGGAAGGTTTCTTCATGCCATTCCGGTGCATGTTTGCCGGTAAAGCATTTATCATGCAAGAAGGCTGCGGGAAGGTCAGCAGGCAGTGCGCATAGTCGGTATATCGCCCGACGTATAGCGCGCAGGACGGGTGTTGTCAGGCAAGGAAATGTGTGTTGCCGTGCAGCCGCGTTCAGAGACCGAACAATGCCACCCGCGACACATTGAGCGCCAGGTGCAGCGCGACGGCTGCCCACACGCTGCCGCCGCTGGCTCGGTACACCCCGGCGTAAGCCAGTCCGGCGAGCGCCGCCAGCGCCATGAATGCCGGTCCGCCGGCAAAGTGCACCAATCCGAACAGCAGCGCTGCGATCATGATGGCCGGTGCGGTGCCAAACCGATGCAAAGGTTGTTGCACCCACCGCCGGAAAAACCATTCCTCCGCGATCGTGCCGGGCAGGTTCGCAAGCGCGAACCACGCAAGCGCGGCCGGCGCCGCCGGTGCAAAGCGCACATAACCGATGCCCCACGCCAGCGCCGGTACCGCCAGCAGGCAAATCGCCGCGATCAGGCTGCAATGCCGGTTCCAGTGCCAGCGGGAAGGGAACACGGCGAGCGCAGACAACCCGGCCAGCGCCTTGCCGCTGTTGACCGACAATGCGCCCATGGCAATCGGACTGAAACCAGGAACCAGGCCGAAACCCATGGCCAGGAAAACGGCACCGGAAAACGCGAAGCAGATGTTTGCGCGCTGCCCGCGCCCAGTCGTCGCGCCGAAGAGCAGTACGCAAAACACGATCGACGCGAGCAGAGGGGCAATGCCGTGCGCATGGCCGGAGCCGTACAAGGATAGGCAAAGTGCAGGGCCGACGGCGATGCGCAGCATGCGCATTGCGGGTGTCGCGGCACGGCGGGATTGGGCAAGGCTTTCCATGTATGCCGCGGTTACTTCGCGCTGGCGGACGTGTCCGGCAGCATCAGCCGTTTCCGCAATTGCGTCAGGCGATCCCGGATCGCCTTGCCGGTCTTGATCTGCGGATTCGAGTAACCGTCGCTTTTCCCGGCTTCCTCCTCGCGCTGCTTGATCACGTTCCGCGCCGTCGCAAACGCCTCTTCGAAATCGAGCGTGGAGTCGCGCAACTGCTCGTCGTACATCGCCCGCCCGAAGAACGTCAGCTCCGACCGCCTGCCGCAACCATACGAGGTGTGGTCCGCATCGGCGGCCGTCATCACCAGCGTGTTTTCATCCGCAAGCGCATCGATCCAGCTCCCTGAATAGCAGGCCGAGATCGATATCACCCGGTACTTGATGCGTGCCTTGTCCAGCCATCCCTTCAGCGCCGATGGCGTGATACCGGCGACCGTCATTGGCCAGAAGCCGGCAGCCAGCTCGCCGTCGCGTGCGCCATGCGAGGTCAGGTGAAGAAACAGGATGTCTTCCGCCGGGTTCATCACTTTCCCGATGTGCCGCAGCGCGCGTTGCAGGTTCAGCGGCGTCGCCCAAGGCCATTGCTCGACGGTTTCCGCATGGTTGATCAGTTGCAGCGTCCGTCCGTTCGCGTCGAATCGCTGTGCCATCACCTGCGACACCATGTCGCTTTCACGGCGGAACACATCTTCGTCCGCATAAGGGGCGAAGGTGAGGCCGTACAGGTCGATGATGCCCGGCCGTTGCGCCTGGAGATCGCGCAAGCGCCGCGCAAGCAGGCGCGGCTGGGCTTCCATCATCTCCTGGCTCAGTTCGAGTCGTTTTCGCTGCGCGTCTTCGTCCGGCTGCCTGGCCGGGTACCAGAACTCCATCGGCTGCACTACGTAAAGGGCTGTCGCGGCCAGCAACGCCAGGCCGGCCAGCAGCATCGGCACCGGCCGCCTTGTCCCTGCGCGCCACAACATCGTCAGTTGCGCAGCGATGCCCCACAGTATGGGAGCCAGCCAAGCCGCCCACACCCCCCACCGTCCCAGCGCCTCTTCGGAATAACCGCCGTTGCGAATCAATACCGCGTACGCGATACCGGTCAGCAGCGAGATCGTCTGCGATTGCGCCATGAGCATGCAGAACAGATGCACTGCGCTTGGTGCGCTGTCGGCGTGCGAACCCACGGCCGGACGCGGCAGCAGCAGGTAGCAGATCCAGGCGGCGATTGCGGTACCGAGCCAACCTGCGGTCAATGCCTGCCAATAGAAATGCGCCGGTCCCGCGATGTAAGTGCGCTCCAGCAGCAGCGTCAACAGCACCCCGGCAAACGCCATCACTGCCACCAGCTCGGGCGACGCCTGCAGACCGTTCCAGCGCGGCGGGCGAAACGCGTTACAACGCGCGCCTTGCACATACCAGCGAACAATGCCTGGCCAGGCCGCTGTGTTGTTGTCGGAGATGCCGTCCGCCGGTATGCCTGATTGTTCCGTCATGGTCGTCGTCGATGATCTGTTGTTTCAAAGGCATCATGGTATATCGGGATCGACTACATATGCCATCCCATGGACATGGGGCGCCGGAAGCAACAGGGCGCGCACCTGCCACCGCCAGGTGAAGAGGCTGAAGCAGCGATCTCAGGAAACACGCATCGAGTTGTTTGGCACAGGCGCCGCTTCCTGCATTCGCAGCGCGGCCAGTTTTCTCTGCCGCGCAATCAGAAAAAGTGGGAAGAAGACGCTGACCGCGATCAGCAGCGAAAGGACGATGTACGCCGCGGCAAACCGCATCCGCAGGCGCCGCGCTTCCAGCATCATGAAGATGAAAGCGGCCACGGCGAACAATAGCAGGTCGTTCGCCAGCGAGGCGGCGGCCGGGTTCGCATAGCCGGCGCGAAGGAATGCCAGAAGACTGTTATCGTCGGACTGCGCAAGAAAGGCGAAGTTGTTGCTCCAGGTCGCATACAGTGCAATGACCGCGATCAGCGCATAAACGACACAGAGAAATTTTTCGGAGCGTGTCATGATTTCCAGGTAAAAGAATATTGTTGGAAGGCGAGGTACAGCCGGATGCCGAAGCCAGCGCGCAGCCGGTCGGGCACGGCAACCCGAAGTCTAATCATGACGATCGGGCAATGCTTGTATCGACCCGACAAGTTTGTACTGACCCGTCAATCGAGTGGAATAAACAGCTTGTTGAAGTCCGGCTGTCCGATGCGATACACCCAGTAAGCCGGATCGCCGGCCGCAACCTTCTGCACCAGGTGGAGCGGGGGAATTCCGCTGAGTTCGACGAATTCCCGATGCATGTGCGCCTGGTCGTAGTAGCCCGATTCCTGCGCGATGCGAGTCAGGTCGCCCCACGCCACTGACGGCGCCAGCAGGCGCGGCAGCGTCAGTCCGAATCGCGTGATGCGTCTCAGGTCGCGCAGCGGTAATCCGAATGCCTGCTGCACCCGCCGCTCCAACTGACGTTCGCCGATGCCGAAATAGGTCGCCAGCTCGACCACCGGGAAAAACAGTTTGTGGTGCGCCTTCGTCAGTGCCACGCCGATGCCGCTCTTGCGCTCCAGCGTGAGCACCGACAGCAGGAACTCCTGCAGCAGCCGTACATAGTCCGCAACCGATCGTTCCTCATCCATGCGGGACAGGAAACCGTCTACAAGGCAAGGGTCGAGCACGTCGCGCATCGGCACCGAGCGCTCGGTGATCGCTGCTGCCGACATGCCCAGCACCTGTTGCAGGACGCCGGGACGAAACATCACGAAGATGCCCAGCGTGCCGGGATCGGCGATGGTATGGCGCGGCGACATGACCGCACCATTCAGCGAGAAGCGCGGATGGCGGGTTGCCGTGCCGTCCGAGTCGAAAACATCATTGCCGCCGCGCACCGACAGCATCAGCGCCGGACTGACCCGCGCAGGCAGGTAGGACTCACCCTCATACTCCACCGCCAGGAAGTGCATGCATACGGATGCAAGCCGGGGATCGGGTTCGAAGACATGGAGTCGCATGAAAAGGGACGCGGGTACCGGGATAACCGGCGAATACTAACATTGCCGGGCGGGTGTTCTGCGCTGCGCAGGGGTAGGGCGGGCCCCACCCGCCATCAAACAAAAAGGCCGGCAACGAGGCCGGCCTTTTTATCTGGAAGCAAACGGATTATTCCGCGCCCAGATACATGTACCGGAAAATGAAAATCGCCGCGATGATCCAGGCGATCGCCGGCACTTCCTTCGCGCGGCCGGTGAACAGCTTCAGGCCGGTGTAGGAGATGAAGCCGAACGCGACGCCGTTGGCGATCGAGAAGGTGAACGGCATCAGCAGCGCCGTGATCACCGCCGGCACGCTTTCGGTGGTGTCGTCCCAGTCGATATCGGCCAGTTCGCGCAACATCAGGCAGGACACATAGAACAGCGCAGGCGCGGTCGCATACGCCGGCACAGCACCCGCCAGCGGCGCGATGAACAGGCAGGCCAGGAACAGCACGGCGACGGTGACAGCGGTGAGGCCGGTGCGGCCGCCCGCCTGCACGCCGGCGGCGCTTTCGATGTAGGCGGTGGTGCTCGACGTGCCGAGGAAGGAGCCGGCGACGATCGCGCCGCTGTCGGCCATCAGCGCCTTGTTCAGGCGGTCCATCTTGCCTTCCTTGAGCAGGCCGGCGCGGTTGGCCACACCCATCAGCGTGCCGGTAGCGTCGAACAGCTCGACCAGGAAAAATACCAGCACCACGTTCAGGATGCCGATCGACAGCGCGCCGGCGATGTCGAGCTTGAACAGCGTCGGCATCAGCGACGGCGGTGCGGAAACGACGCCCATGAACTTGTTGCCGCCGAAGATGAAGCTGAGGATGGTGACGGCGACGATGCCGATCAGGATCGCGCCCTTTACGCGCAGCCGGTCGAGCGCGACGATCAGGAAGAAGCCGATGATGGCCAGGATCGTCGGCGCCGCGTGCAGGTTGCCGAGCGTGATGAAAGTGGCCGGATGTGGTGCGATGATGCCGGCGTTCTTCAGCGAGATGATGCCGAGGAAGAGACCGATGCCGGCGGTGATCGCCGTTCGCACCGAATGCGGAATGCCGTTGACGATCATTTCGCGGATGCGCAGCACGCTGATGATCAGGAAGAGAATACCGGAGATGCAGACCGCGCCCAGCGCCGCCTGCCAGGTATAGCCCATGCCGAGCACCACGGTGTACGCAAAGTACGCGTTCAACCCCATGCCGGGCGCCAGTGCGATAGGGTAGTTCGCATACAGGCCCATGATCAGCGTGCCGATCGCTGCCGCAAGACAGGTAGCGACGAACACCGCGTCCTTCGGCATACCCGCGTCGCCGAGGATGGAGGGATTCACAAAAATGATATAGGCCATGGTCAGGAAGGTCGTGAGGCCGGCCAGCAGTTCCGTGCGCACATCCGTTCCCTGTTCCTTCAGCTTGAAGAACCTCTCCATCGAACTCATACGTCTTCTCCTAATCGTGTTTATCTATTGTCAGCGTTGTCAGCGGCCATGGGCTGCATATTAAAACGCAGTTCGCCGCGTTTTTTTAATATGCAGCCCATGCATGGATATTGCATGCATCCAACGATGGACGCAATTCCAAGGCTCCGTGGGCTGTAATGTCCTACAGAAACCCCAGGCCGGGATATCCAAAGGGTAATAGGGTGCATACGTGATGACGCATACAAGAACGCCGCGTTGTATCGCAGCAGACAAACAGGCATGCGCTGCTTTCGGGATGATGTGCTTGCACAAAGCGCATCGCGTCAGGGCATTGCAATTCCATTCCCTCCGCACATGCTGCAACAAAGCGGGGCAGCGTATATCCTTTCATCTATATTTCCCATACAGAGCAGGGTATATTCGCGTGCGCAAATTCCTGTAATTTTCGTGCATAACAAAAATATACCGACAACAGGACCGACGGCGACACGCCGTTCCGGTCCGGAGAAGAGTGAGACATGGACACCCGCCTGACACTTAGCAGGATCACCAAGAAGTATCCTTCCGTGGTCGCGAACGATGGCGTCGACCTCAACGTCCTTCCCGGCGAGATCCATTCGATCCTTGGCGAGAACGGCGCCGGCAAATCGACGCTGATGAAGATCATCTACGGTTCCGTCAAGCCCGACGCCGGCAAGGTGTTCTGGAATGGCAAGGAAGTCAATATCGCCAATCCGGCCGAAGCGCGCAAGCTCGGCATCGCGATGGTCTTTCAGCATTTTTCGCTGTTCGACACGCTGACCGTCGCCGAGAATATCGCGCTCGGTTTGCCGAAGGACACCCGCCTCGACGAACTCAGCAAACGCATCGAGTCCACCGCACGCGAATACGGCCTCGACCTCGAACCGCAGCGCCATGTGCATACGCTGTCGGTCGGTGAATGCCAGCGCGTCGAAATCGTGCGCGCCTTGCTCGCCAAGCCGCAACTGCTGATCCTCGACGAACCAACCTCGGTGCTGACGCCGCAAGCAGTCGAGAAGCTGTTCGAGACGCTGCGCAAGCTGGCCTCCGAAGGTTGCAGCATCTTGTATATCAGTCACAAGCTCGACGAGATCCGCGCGCTGTGCCACAAGTGCACCGTCATGCGCGCCGGCAAGGTCACCGGTATCTGCGATCCGACCGAGGAAACCGCGGCCAGCCTGTCGCGCCTGATGATCGGTTCCGAGCCGCCGGCGATCAAATCGATGGACCGGCTGCCCGGCGAGACGCTGCTGTCGCTGCGCAACCTGTCCTTGCCGAAGAGTCATCCCTTCGGCACCACGCTGTCCGACATCAACCTCGATCTGCATGCGGGCGAGATCGTCGGCGTTGCCGGCGTCTCCGGCAACGGCCAGCAGGAATTGCTGGCGGCCTTGTCCGGCGAAGACCCGCGCGCGGCTGCCGGCGCCATCGTGCTCAACGGCGAAGCCATCGGCCGCATGAACGCCGCGCGCCGCCGCAAACGCGGGCTCGGCTTCGTGCCGGAAGAACGGCTCGGCCGCGGCGCGGTGCCCGACATGTCGCTTGCCGAAAACATCCTGTTGTCGCACCAGACCCGTTCCACCATCCGGGGCGGCATGATCCGCTTCGGCGCGATCGGCGAGTTGGCATCGTCGATCATTCAGCGCTTCAAGGTCAAGGCGCCTGGACCGCATGCCATCGCAAGCAGCCTGTCCGGCGGCAACCTGCAAAAGTACATCGTCGGCCGCGAAGTGATGCGCGAGCCCAAGGTGCTGATCGTCGCCCAGCCGACCTGGGGCGTCGACGTCGGCGCCGCCGCGCAGATCCGCGCCGAACTGGTCGCGCTGCGCGACGCCGGCTGCGCGCTGCTGGTGGTGTCCGAAGAGCTGGACGAACTGTTCGAAATCTCCGACCGCCTGGTCGTGATCGCCAAGGGAAAACTGTCGCCGTCGATCAAGCGCTCGCAGGCGACGGTCGACCTGATCGGACAATGGATGAGCGGATTGTGGAACGATGCCGCGCCGGTGCAGCAGGAGGTAGTCAATGCTTAAGATGGAAAAACGGCCCAGCCCGTCGGCGCTGATGTCATGGATGTCGCCGGTGTTCGCGGTGTTGCTGACCGTCGCATGCGGCGCGATCCTGTTCGCGGCACTCGGCAAGAATCCGCTCACCGGCCTCGCGGTGTTCTTCCTCGAACCGATCAAGGACTTGCAGGGCTGGTCCGAGGTCGGCGTCAAGGTCGCGCCGCTGCTGCTGATCGCGGTCGGCCTGGCGATCTGCTTCCGTGCCAACGTGTTCAACATCGGCGCCGAAGGCCAACTGGTGGTCGGTGCGATTGCCGGCGGCGCGGTCGGCCTGTTCTTCGACCATGGCGAAGGCGGCGGCGCGTTGATGATCACGCTGGTGCTGCTCGCCGGTGCCGCTGGCGGCATGGCATGGGCGGCGATCATCGCCTTCCTGCGCGACCGCTTCAACGCCAACGAAATCCTGGTGTCGCTGATGCTGGTCTACGTCGCGCAACTGCTGCTCAGCCTGCTGGTGCACGGCGTGCTGCGCGATCCGGAAGGCTTCAACTTCCCGCAGTCGCGCATGCTGTCGGACGGCTTCCTGCTGCCGATCCTGTTGAGCGGCACGCGCCTGCATTTCGGCATCGTGCTGGCGCTCGCCGCCTCCGCGATCGGCTGGGTATTCCTGTCGCGCAGCTTCGCCGGCTACCGCCTGCAGGTCGGCGGCATGGCGCCAGCGGCTGCGCGCTACGCCGGCTTCTCGTCGCGCAAGGCCTTGTGGACTTCGATGCTGTTGTGCGGCGCGCTCGCCGGCATCGCCGGCGTGTCCGAAGTGCTCGGCCCGATCGGCCAGCTCACGCCGTCGGTATCGCCCGGCTACGGCTTCGCCGCCATCATCGTCGCCTACGTCGGCCGCCTGCATCCGGTCGGCGTGGTTTTCTCCAGCTTCATCATGGCGCTGTTCTACATCGGCGGCGAACTGTCGCAGTCGCGGCTCGGCATGCCCAACGCGATCACCGGCGTGTTCCAGGGCATCCTGCTGTTCTCGCTGCTGGCCTGCGACGTGCTGATCCACTACAAATTGAGCTGGAGAAAATAATGGACTCGTTTGCACCCTTGATCGCCGCGTCGATCAACGCCGGCACGCCGCTGATGCTGGCCGCGCTCGGCCTGCTCATCAATGAGAAATCCGGCGTCGTCAACCTCGGCGCCGAAGGCATGATGCTGGTCGCCGCCGTGGTCGGCTTCGCGATTGCCGTCAACACCGACAGCGTCGCCATCGGCTTCATTGCCGGCGCGGTCGCCGGCATGCTGCTGGCCGGCTTCTTTGCGCTGCTCACTGTCTGGCTCGGCACCAACCAGTACGCGACCGGCCTCGCGCTGTCGCTGTTCGGCAGCGGCGCGTCGGCATACATCGGCATCAGCTACGTTGGCCACAGCCTGGAGAACCCGAAGTTCGCGGTGCCGCTGCTGTCCGATATCCCTTTCCTCGGCACTGCGCTGTTCAGGCAGCATCCGATGGTCTACCTGTCGCTGCTGCTGTGCGGCGCGATCGTGTGGTTCCTGTACCGCACCCGCGCCGGCCTCGTGCTGCGCGCCGTCGGCGAATCGCCCAACTCCGCACACGCGCTCGGCTACAACGTGCGCCGCATCCGCCTTGCCGCGCTGCTGTTCGGCGGCGCATGTTGCGGCCTCGCCGGCGCCTACCTATCGCTGGTCTACACGCCGTTGTGGGTCGAGGGCATGGTGGCGGGGCGCGGCTGGATCGCGCTGGCGCTCACCACCTTCGCCACCTGGCGCCCCGCGCGCGTGCTGATCGGCGCCTACCTGTTCGGCGGCGTCACCATCCTCACGTTCTATGCGCAGGGCCTGGGCGTGTCGATCGACTCGCAGTTGCTGTCGATGCTGCCGTACCTTGCGACCATCCTGGTGCTGGTACTGATCTCGACCAATGCGAACTGGATCAAGCTGAACATGCCGGCTTCGCTGGGGAAGGATTTTCATCCGCATTGAGGAGGGAGCGGAGCGATCATGGTGAGAAGCTCGCGCAACTCTCCGTAGAGTTCCTTCCCCCTGTTAGGGGGAAGGCTAGGATGGGGGTAGTGAGGTTGAGCCATCGCAGGCTGAATTTCGACCTTCACACCCCTCGCCGGGCGCCCCCATCCCAACCTTCCCCCTACAAGGGGGAAGGAGCCGGTCGGTGCGTGTCGCCGACCGCATCTCCAATCAACCCATACGCAAGTCCAAAGTGAAGAAAACACCAACGATCTTCATCCCGCTGCTCGCCGCGCTCCTGCTCGCCGCTTGCAACCAGCAGCAGCCACAGGATACCAATAAGCCGACCGCGGCCACCCCATCCACCGCTCCCCTGAAAATCGCTTTCGTCTATAACGGCCCTGTCGGCGACGGCGGCTGGACCTATGCACACGACCAGGCGCGCAAGACCATCCAGGCTGAATTCGCCGACCGCATCGACACCACCTACGTGGAAAACGTCCCCGACGGCCCCACTTCCGAAAAGACATTCAAGGATCTCGCGCTGCAAGGCAACCGCGTCATCTTCGGCACCAGCTACGGCTACATGGACGCGATGCTCGCCGTCGCAAAGCAATTCCCCGACATCAAGTTCGAGAACGCGACCGGCGACAGGACAGCCGCCAACCTGGCAGTCTATGCGGCGCGAACCTACGAAAGCGCCTACCTCGCGGGCATTCTCGCCGGCAAGGTCAGCAAATCCGGCAAGCTCGGTTTTGTCGCGTCCATTCCCATCCCCGAGGTCTTCCGCAACATCAACGCATTCACACTGGGCGCGCAATCCATCAATCCCCAGGCGACCACTGACGTGGCCTGGGTCGATAGCTGGTTCGATCCCGCGCGAGAACGCGACGCGGCGCTCGACCTGATCGGCAAGGGCGCGGACGTGCTGATGCAGAACACCGATTCGCCCGCAGTGCTGCAGGCCGCGCAGCAAAAAGGCGCGATGGCCTTCGGCTGGGATTCGGACATGACGCAGTACGGACCGGCAGCGCATCTCGGCTCCGCAGTAATCGACTGGTCACCGTACTACAAGAAGGTCGTGCTCGACGTCCTGGAAGGCAAATGGAAACCAGGATCGGTGTGGTGGGGTGCGCGGCAAAATGTCGTGCGCATCGCATCGCCAAAGCCGGAGTTGGCACCGGACGTGCTATTGCTGCTGGGTGAAAAGACGCACGCACTCAAATCGGGCGCACTGCATCCATTCGGCGGGACGCTCACCGATATCGACGGCAAGCTGGTGGCCGCCGACGGTGCGACGCTCGACGATGCGCAATTGCAACGCATGCGGTTTCTCGTGAAGGGTGTGCGCAGCGAAAATCCGAAATAAGCAGGACAATATGCCCGCTATGCGCACAGGCATATATTGCCGCCGGGGGCGCTGGTCATAATACGGCGAGCATTTGTATGGCAGGTGCAGAACAGGTTATGACCACGGTGCATCACACCGGCAGCGAGTTGTATTGAGCGGTTTTACTGTGCGCGAGGGACGCATTCCGAATTTCCCTTGTACGCAATCGAATCGCTCTCGAAGTTGGCTACATCGAATCGATTGGGACCATGATGGCCGGCATAGGCTTTTAAGCCGGACCGGATGATCCGCTGTCTCCCACGCAGCGCGGTTGGCGTCCATTGATCAGTGAGTGGGAATCACATGTAGAGGAAAACCATGTCGAAAAGCTTCATGCGCGGTGCCTTATCCGCGATTGCCGTACTACCCGCACTGGCGACTGCGCCCGCATTCGCCGCAGATTCCGCGCCGCTCAACATCGGCTTCGTCTACGTCAGCCCGATCGGCGAAGCCGGCTGGACCACGCAGCACGACATGGCCCGCAAGGAAGTGGAAAAAAACCTCGGCAGCAAAGTCACCACCAAGTACGTTGAAAACGTCCCCGAAGGCGCCGACGCCGAGCGCGTGATCCGCGACCTCGCGCAGCAGGGCAGCAAACTGATCTTCACCACCTCGTTCGGCTACATGAACCCGACACTCAAGGTCGCCAAGCAATTCCCGCAGGTGAAGTTCGTGCACCTGACCGGCTACAAGACCGCGCCCAACGTCGCCACTGCCAACGCGCGCTTCTATGAAGGCCGCTACCTGGCCGGCGTCATGGCCGGCAAGATGACCAAATCGAACGTCGCCGGTTACGTCGCCGCCTTCCCGATTCCCGAAGTCCTGCAAGGCATCAACGCCTTCACCCGCGGCATGCGCAGCGTCAACCCCAAGGCCGAGGTCAAGGTCATCTGGGTCAACAGCTGGTTCGACCCGGGCAAGGAGCGCGACGCCGCCATCACGCTGATGGGCCAGGGCGCCGACGTCGTCACCCACCACACCGATTCCACTGCGATCGTGCAGGCCGCCGAAGAGAAGGGCAAGTACGCGGTCGCCTACCACTCCGACATGAGCAAGTTCGGCCCGAAAGCGCAAATCGGCGCCGTCACCCACCACTGGGGCGACTACTACACCAAGGCCGCGCAGCAAGTGCTCGACGGCACCTGGAAATCGACCAGCGTCTGGGGCGGCATCAAGGACGGCATGGTCAAGCTGGAAGCGATCGGCCCGGCCGTGCCGAAGGATGTGAAGCAACTGGTCGCCGCCAAAGAAAAAGAGATTGCCTCCGGCAAGCTGACCCCGTTCGACGCACCGGTCAAAGACAACGAAGACAAGGTGCGCCTCGACAAGGGTTCGCTCAATGACGACGCGCTCAACAAGATGGACTACTACGTCGAAGGTGTGGCCGGCAAGCTGCCGGGCAAGTAAGAGACGGGTGTGTCGGGGCCAATTCAGCTCCAGCAAGTGAAGTGAACGCAAAAGGCCTGCAGCACGCAGGCCTTTTGGTTTTCCAGGCAGTGCAGGCCTCCGGAGCGCCGGCCGCCGTGCCTGCGTCACTCATGTCGGCAAGGGTCCCGCAACACACATCCCCATGCGCAAGCATTTCCGCAAAAAGCGGCAATCAGCATTGCCTGAATGTTTATTCCGGAAATAAAAACAAAATCCCCGCAGCCCGCATGAATAAAGGCTGGAATGCGATATACTGTATGCATGCACAGTATGCGCATTCGGGTGAATTCCGAGTTTCCGCCACCAGAACGCGCGACCTTTCAGGGATGTCGAACAGCTCATCCCGCGGCGGTCGAGCCGGCAAGGATCCGGCCGCTACTTGAACAAGGAGTCGGAAATGTTCAAAACAGGCACATGGGTAGGCGCCGGCCGCTGGCCGAACCGGAAAGCACACCCTGACCATTGGCACAAACCGCTGCGCGGACAGGTCATCGACATCGGCGACGTCCGCGCCTGGGCCAACACCATCCACTTCCCCGAAGACGTCCCCCATGCCGGCGACGTCATGACCGTCGCCCTCCGGTTGCAGCGCGAAGGCGCACTCAATGGTCTCACGCCGGTGTTCTGGGACTTCGGCACGCACCGCAGGGTGTTGTGGGAAAAAACTGCCGCGCTGCGCGGTTACGAAGACGACGTGCAGTTATGGCGTGCCGCCAAGGCCCTACGCCTCGACGAGATCGAACACCCGCGCCGCCGCAAGCCGCGTGACATTCGCGAGTTCCTGCCGGAGCAGCAGCGGCATCTGGCGTTGGCATGATGGATGGCAAGGGCGGTACGCTGTGCTGTCATTCTCGGCTGGCGTTATCGAGCGGAGAAATGACGCCACGCCCACCGCGATTCAGCACATGCGTGTAAATCTCGGTGGTGGTCACCTTGGAATGCCCTAATAACTCCTGCACGGTTCGAATGTCATAACCGGATTCCAGCAGATGTGTGGCAAAACTATGGCGCAAGGTGTGCGTCGATGCCGGCTTGGCGATGTTTGCTTCTGTGACTGCGCGCTTGATCGCGCGCTGCACGGATTGCTCATACATATGGTGCCGCCGTATCACACCGCTACGCGGATCTGTCGATTCGTGGTCTGACGGGAACACCCAGTACCATCCCCACTGAATCGCTGCACGCCGGTATTTGCGTTCCAGTGCATCGGGCAGCATCACACCGGTACGTTGATGGATACGATCGTCGTCAAATAAGGCACGGGCCGCCGCTATCTGGTCGCGTAACGGTGCGACCAGGGAAAGCGGCAATACCGTCATCCGGTCTTTGCCTCCCTTGCCGTCGCGCACAGTAATTTCGCGCCGCTCGAAATCAACGTCCTTGATGCGCAGGGTCATGCACTCCATAAGCCGCATGCCGGTCCCGTACAAGAGGCGGGCGATAAGAGCATATGTTCCGGACATCACGCGCAACAGGGAATCCACTTCGGCAGGCGTCAAGACCGTCGGGCGTCTCGGAGGGCGGTTGGGCCAACGCAATTGCTCCATCCATGGCAGTTCCATCTGCAATACCTGTTTGTACAGGAACAGCAGGGCGCACAGCGCCTGCTTGTGCGTTGAGGCTGCTACTTTGCGGTCATTCGCGAGATATGACAGGGAGGCTTGCACTTCGGCAACCCCCATTTCCGCAGGATGCCTCAAACCATGAAACCGGATGAAGCAACGTGCCCAGTAAACATATGCTTCCTCCGTACGCAGGCTGTAGTGTTTGTCGCGGATGCAGCGACGGAGGTGGTCAAGCAGTTTTGGCGGCCTTGTGTTGGTTGTGACCGGCGGTATAAACTCGGTGACGTTTTTCATGATTATTTAGTACTGTTTTTTATGCAGCACATTGTCGAAATAACCATCCTGCAAGCGTTTGCGCCGGTTCATCTTGTCCAGTTATGCGGACAGGCCGGGAAGTTAATCAGACACCTGCTGTCCGTCTAAATAGAAAGTTATGCCTTAAGTCGATGCGCCTAAAGAGTTACATTTTTGCAGCGTCGGATCAGTCGCTTCAGGTTGTATCTGCGTCGTTAGCAGAGATGGAAGCGAGCTCCGCGATCTATGCACCCGTCGTACTGGAATCCGATGAGCAACTCCGGCTATTACTGGATCTGCTTGGACTGAAGCGCGTGCAGGAAATCCCGCTTAAGCCAGATGGAGATTTTGTTGCCGCCTTTGATTTTTCGGATGATGTCTTGCCAGAGCTTGACAAAGCGAAGTTCGACGCGCTTTTCGATGAATGGGCTCGCGCCTCGAGGCGTGAGGTGACAATGGACGAATACGGACAGCTTGTTTTCCTTCAAGGCGCTGCCTTGGACTGGAATTGCCGACTCAATCGATTTGTCTTGGCCGAGAGGGCATAACATGAAGATGAACACATACGGCTTCGCCGCTGGTTATCCAACACGTTAGGCGCCTCACCATGAACATCGCCGATTCACCACCAGAGGCATGTCCTCGATGCCACCTTGCTTCTCGGGTCATCCGCAAGCTCTTGCTGATCAATCCAGCAAGCGCCAGTCCCGCAGCCTCCCAGTCGGTATGGAGGGCAGGCTGTTCCTGTGAGGGCGTCTCGGTTGATGATTTGAAACCTGAGTTCAGGAGCATCGGCCAATTCGTCCAAGGCTTCTATTGCGAGGCTTGCTCGGTCGGCTATATCCCCGAAGGCCTGGCAAAGCCAGCTCCGCCCAAGTACCAGCCAAGTCCCGGTGGCTGGCGTCGCATCCGCCCAGACGGCAGTCTTGGCCCTCTTCTGCAGCGCATCGCAGATGACCCGGATTCACAAATTCAGTAGCCTGGCGCTTCTCGGCTTGTGCTGTATCCGCAGCCGAGCGCCTAACCCCTCCGTCAAGGGGACCTGCCTGCGGCAGGCCCCTTACGTCGAACGTGTGCGCCGGGCATGGCGCGTTACTTCATAGGTGAAAGTCCTATGGCCAGGTTTTCGCAGAGCCGAAGGCAAGGAAAAGGGCAAGGGCGTCGTCGCGAGGCGGGGTCTGAAGGAAGTCCAATCCGAAACTGCGGGACGATGAACAAAAACCGGATATGAGGCGTGATGCATCCGGGACGAGTGGGCACGTGACCATGAAGTCCTCCATCTGCGGTTTGGGTGCATTTTGTAAATCCGGCGTCTATGCAGGGAAGGTAACGTGTCTTACCCCGGGAGATCTCCCCGGTGCTTTGGAAGATCGAAGCTGGGCGTCCGGCAACGGACGCTGAATACCGTGGAGAAGTCAGCAGAGGGTATAGTAGGCGGCCGCCACCCGCCGAAGGCCCGAACGATGAAAGACAAAGGCCCATGACGAAGAGAGGCGGGAACGCATCTGACCACCTGCATACGCAGGCTGCGGCCAAGCCGCAGGATGAACCCGTCGCTGGATCGTCAGGACAACCCGAGTCGATTCACCCCCAAGCGTTGCTGGCCCACGTGCTGGAACGGGCCAACTTGCAACGCGCATTGAAGCAAGTGCGCCAGAACAAAGGCGCGCCGGGCATCGACGGCATGACGGTCGATGAACTGCCTGAGTACCTGCGACACCATTGGCTGGAAATTCGCGCGCAACTGGAAGCGAGCCGCTATCGCCCGCAACCGGTCAAGCGAGTGGAAATCTTCAAGGAACCCGGAAAGACCCGGCCCTTGGGCATTCCGACGGTGTTGGACCGCTTCATCCAGCAAGCCATTGCGCAAGTCATCTCCGCGCAATGGGAGCCCCACTTCCATCCCCACAGCTACGGCTTTCGTCCGCAACGCTCGGCCCATCAGGCTGTGCGCGCGGTACAAGCGAACATCCGTGCAGGGTATGGATGGGTGGTGGACATGGACCTGCAATCCTTCTTCGACCGGGTCAATCACGACCGGCTGATGGCGCGGCTCAAGAGCCGATGTTCGGATGCCGCACTGCTGCGCCTGGTCAATCGCTACCTGAAGGCTGGCGTGGTGGTGGACGGCAATACCCTGTCCTCCACCATGGGCGTACCGCAAGGCGGCCCGCTCTCGTCGGTGCTGTCCAACGTGGTGCTGGATGAACTGGATTGGGAACTGGACCGACGCGGCCACCGCTTTGCCCGCTACGCCGACGACTGCAACATTCTCGTCAAAAGCAAACGGGCGGGAGCGCGGGTGATGAGCAACGTGACACGCTTTGTCAGCGACTCACTGAGGCTCACAGTGAATCCGCAGAAGAGCGCGGTGGATCGGCCCATGAACCGCAAGTTCCTGGGCTTCACGGTCAGCCGCAACGGCGCGAAGCTGAAGGTGGCGGATACAGCCATTGAGAAGCTGAAAGACCGGGTGCGGGAACTGACCCGTCGTACACGAGGCACCAGTATTGGCGCTATCGCTGCAGAGCTGAGAGAAACCCTGCTTGGTTGGAAAGCGTATTTCGGCATCGCCGAAGTAGTGAGTCCTCTGCGCGATATCGACAAGTGGGTACGACGCAAGTTACGCTGCTATCTCTGGAAACAATGGGGGCCGGCGGGCTACCGGGAACTGCGCAAGCGCGGGGTATCGGTACGCGAAGCGTGGAACACGAGCAAGTCAGCCCATGGTCCGTGGCGGTTGTCGAAGACACCTGCGTTGACAATCGCGCTACCATTGCGCTACTTCATCAATTTGGGAGTGCCGAACCTTGCACCACGGTAGAAATTCAATTCATCGAACCGCCGGATACGTGACCCGTTCGTCCGGTGGTGTGGGAGGGAGGGGCCGTGAGGCTTCTTCCTATCCCGATTAGGGCTCAATGTGAATCACGATCCCAATGATTTTAAAGTCGGCTTGATCGTCCTTGCGGTCGCTGCTGTGCTTTCAATCCTTGCAGCAGGGTCATACGGACTTGGCTATAGCGCGCACTTTGTAATCGTTGGCGCTTTCGTTTTGTTTCTCCTGGCGAAAACAGGACTATTTCCACGACTTATTGCGATTGTGCTTATGCCGGCGGTGTTGCTGGTGAAGTTGTTGCCGAAGGAATTTAAGCGACAAATAGACAGAGCGGCGTCGGATGAGACGTCAAACAGGTAATTTATGGATGCGCTCAATTTTTTACCTAACTCATCGTTGCACACCCACGCTGGTGGCGTAGGTGAACTCAGCCGTTGGGCGTCAAATTAGAGGGCGTATGAGGAAGCTGGTAGCCAATTACAGAACTCTGCGGAGAGGAGTTGCCGGAATCAGTCTTGTGGCACTCTTGAGTTCATGCGCCACCGCAGAATACGAACTAACCGAACCTCCAAACTACGACCACCTAATAGGACGGAATTTTTCAGAGTCCATCTACAAAGGCAGGGAGATTTACAAATTGGTTCGGATAACTGATTCCGTGGAGGAACTTGAAAATCGCCGCTCAGATGGCTGCATTTTAGTCTTCGGGGTTCGTAAGACTAATGACGTTATCGAGTATTGGCGGGTTGATTCTGGCCCCGGAACTTGTTTCACCAGAAAAAAGGCCCTCAATCGGTGAAAGCAAAGTTCAAATTTTCCGCTGTGACGCCCAACGACTAAGGATAGATCGTGATCGCGAAGCGAGCCACGATCTGATCCGTTTGTTGGACAAGCCCGTGTTTGCCAAGGCCGATTGGCCGGATATGGAAATAGCTTTTCGACGCGCAGGGCATGTTGCCTTGCGTTGTCCCGACTGGCACAACGCCGCCCCATATCGCACCGCCATTGCAGCGATGCGTCATTCTTACCGATGCAAGACGAGGGGCGTGATCGCTGATTCGCCACCCAATCCGCTGCTTTCAAGCGAACGCAGCCCTGCGCACGATACGCGGATCCGCTCGTCTTTCCATCGATGCCGGTGGCTTACATGGCATGCCCCTGGTTGCCATCGGCGTCATCCCGGATCGGCACCGCCTTCATCACATCGCGCCGGGCAATTCCCGTACGCACCACCCGCTTGACGCCGCCGCAGCACGCGCAAATCCATGCCGGTCGCGGCGTGACCGGCGCCGGCACAAGGCGCACACGCAGTATCACCTGTAGCAGTGCAATCACGCGCTTGCTGTTGGGATGCAGGAAGCCGAAGTTGCGCGCCCGCCGGAACCCCTTGGGCAAGACATGCTGCAGGATTAGCCGCAGGAAGGCCACGCCGGCAAGCGTGCGCCTGGCCCACTTGCCAGCTTTGCTGTCGCGGTAACGGAAGGTTACAGTCTGCCGGTCCATGTGCAGGATATCCTTCTCCGCAATCACCCCGCGATACAGGTAGCGCCCCAGATAGACGATCGCCTTCGCGCCTGACCCCACCTGCCGGCAATCGACCACCCACGTCGATGGCGTCTGCGGCGGCGCTGGCCATCCCGCTGTCGTGACGGCATCGAGCATCTTGGCGCGAAACAACTTCGCCAGTGCCTTGTGGGGAAACAGATACCTGCCCGCCTTGGTGCGCCAGCGCCTGTCTCGCAGATCGAGCGCCCCGGCCGGCATCACCAGATGCACATGCGGGTGATAGTCCAGTCGCCGGCTGTGGGTATGCAACACTGCCACCGCCCCGGCATAGCCCTGCAAGTGACGGTCATTGTTAGTGAACGTGTTGATCGTCTCCCAAGCGCACTTGATCAGGCAATCGTAGAGCACGGCCTGATGCTGCCACGCCAGGGTGCGCCACTGTGCCGGCAGGGTAAAGGTCAACATGAAATACTCGACAGGCAGTTGCCTGGCCAGTTGCCGCTCGATCCAGCGCTGCGATTCATGCGCCTGGCAATGCGGGCAGTGACGATGGCCGCAGGAATGCGGCAGATACTGCGTCTGCGAACAGGCATCGCAGCGTACCTGCATCTGCGCGTGCAAAGCGGTGCGGCACGTCTTGAAGGCCGTCATTGCGTGTCTCTGGCTGGGCAACAACTGCTGGCCATGCGCCTTGAGGAAATCGTTCTCGAACGCGTCGATGACATCGGCCAGGCGGATCACGACACCGTCCCCCAATCGACGCGAATGCCCGCCATCAAGGCATGGATGCGCTCAATGGCCGAATCGGTATTGGCCTGGGTGAGATGGGTGTAGCGGGTAGTGGTGAGGATGGAATGGTGGCCGAGGAAATGCTGCAGGTCGGCGAGATTGACGCCGGCTTCTATGCAATGGGTGGCATAGCTGTGGCGCAGGCTGTGCGGGGAAATCCTTTTTTTAAGCCGCAACTCTCGCACGCCGCGCGCAGCGCACGCTGCACCCCGCCGGCATCCAGGGGCGTCTTCGCCAGAGGCGCATGCTTCAAGCCGCCCTTGCGATTAGGGAAGAGCAAGGTGGGATGGCGATGCACCGACCAGTGGCGGCGCAAGACTGACAGGGTTGATGGAGGCAGCGGCACGAAGCGATCCTTGTTGCCCTTGGCATCACGGATCTGTACGCGCATGCGGTCGGCATCGATGTCGGCCACCTGCAACCGCAAGCCTTCGCCCAGGCGCAGGCCGAGACTGTAAAGCGTGTAGAAGAAGACGCGGTAACTTTGCACGCGGGTGGCGTCGATGATCCGCTGCATCTGCGCGATGGTGACGATGTCGGGCAGGCGCTGGCTGTGCGGGGCCTTGACCAGTTGAGGCGCGGGCCATGGCTTGTGCAATACCTTGTCGTAGTAGAAGCGCAGGCCATGGAGGTCATGTTTCAAGGTACTCCAGGAATGCGTCTCCAGCAACTGGGCGAAATACTCGGTCAGCTGCGCTTCGGTCAAGGCATTGATCTGGTAGTCGAAGCAGGCGGCGATGCGGCGCACGCCGTTGCCATAGGCTTCGATGGTCTTGGGACGCATGCCGGCGAGCTTCAGGCGCTTGAGGGGGGTGTCATAGTCCTGCGCAAAGGCAGGCGGGAAGGGATGGGTCACTACAATTCTCCTCTGGTAAAAGTGGCTCAGCCCGAAATGGGCTGCAGTAGAATTGTAGTTTTAACAGGACAGGGGCCGCCGATGGCTTGCGACTTTCTCCGCGTAGCGGCTTCGGCTAACAGGTCAATCGATGCGGACATCCTGTCAGCGGCCTTCGTCCGCCAACTCGCCGCCGGTCATCTCCAACGTGAATCCCCATACAATCACCACATGCGAGTCGACCTCCTATCCGCGGACCAGCACGAGTCTCTAATAGACCTGCTATGCGAGCTGCACGCTTACTACAACGATGGAGCGTCGGTTGCGCGTGACCTGGTGCGATCACACCTCGTCGAGAACCTCCTCTCCGCCGATTCGCCACTTCGCCTTGTCGTCGCCTCCCGGCACCACGATCAAGTGATTGGCTTCGCCGCAGTTTCGCTGATCTACTCGCTTGTCGAGCCCACGCCAGAGAAACGACGTCAATGCCAATTGAAGGAGCTCTATGTCCTATCGTCGATGAGAGGTTCCGGTGCAGGCAAAGCGCTGATGTTGTGGGTAGCCCAATACGCAGTGGAGAACCAATGTTGTCGGATCGACTGGCCGGTCAAGGCCTCGAACGTCAAGGGCATTAGGTTCTACCAGCGCCTTGGCTCTATGCAAGTAGTGGACAGGCTTAGCTACCGGCTGTCGGGGCCGAGTTTGAGTCAGCTCGCCAATGAGGGCAAGAATGCGAGCGGCGGCTAACCCCCCTCCGTCGAGCGGGCGTCCCAAAGGCTTCGTCTTTGTGCCGCCGCTCATGTCGAAAGTTAGTCCGTATGCAGAACCATTTTAGGAGGAGAGCATGAAAAAGTCGGCTTCAACCGAGGGCCAGTCAGCATCTGAGTTAATTGACAAAAAAATCGCCGAGCTCGGGGACTGGCGCGGGGAGACCTTGAGCAGGATGCGCGAGCTCATCAAGGAGGCAGACCCGGACGTCGTCGAGGAGTGGAAGTGGATGGGCACTCCCGTATGGTCGCATGACGGGATCATCTGCACTGGCGAGTCTTACAAGTCGATAGTGAAGTTGACTTTCGCCAAGGGGGCTTCGTTGGAGGATTTGGCCAAGCTCTTCAACTCGAGCCTCGACGGGAACGTAAGGCGCGCGATTGACATCCATGAGGGGGAGGAGGTCGACGCGGGCGCGTTCAAGGAGCTCATCCGTGCCGCGGTTGCCCTCAATACATCTGGCGGAAAGGCAAAACCAAGGCGAGCGAAGTAGGTTGGCCTAACTCGTCGTTGTGTCCGGCGTGCTACGACCGGCTTCGCCAGCCTGCGCGTGCGGGTGAACTCCAACATTAGAGAGCAGAGTCAGTGCCCATCTCCAGATTCGTCGATAACGGAAAGCTACTAGGCGCCTTTGCAGACGAGGTCCTCGTTGTCTGTTTGTGCTGCGGCACCCCTGGTCGAGTCACTGCTACGTGGTCACCATACCGGTGGTCGGCACAGTTTCGGTGTTCGTCATGTGGCGTGTCCCTGTCATCGGAAGCGGGTGATTGGGTAGGGCCGGTAGTCGTTGCGGGAAGGCGGCCTTGCGGCAAGTGCGGGCACAAGTGGCTGACTGTACGCAAGTGTTTCAATCGCCTCCCTGGGCAAGCCTCGGAACGTATTCCTGCCCAATGCACTGAATGTGGTCACACGTCCGATGTTCAGGTCACCTCGCACCGCGCCCTCGAGAGCGGGAGCGGATTCGATCCGCACTTCGGGATGCCGTTGTATCTCAGCCAAGACTGCCGTTTCGGTCCTGTCTGGGCATACAACGAACGTCATTTGCGCGAGTTGAGCAACTACGTGGAAGCAAAATTGCGGGTACGTCAAGGTGGCGGCAACAAGGCTATGTTCTCGCGCTTGCCTAAGTGGATGAAGCTGGCAAAGAACCGAGAGCCTGTCCTCAAGGTTCTTAAAAGGCTTGGCTCGCAGCTCTCCAACCACTCCGTTGAGCGGGTGGTTTCCGGCAAGCCAGAAGCTGCTGCTCATGTCGATCGTTAGATACCAGGCTGGAACTGCCGTCTTTGAGATTTGGAGGAAAGAAAATGGCGATCAGGATCGTAAGACTGGGAAGTCCTAGAGAAGATGGTGAAGGGCTGCGAATTGGCACGGTAAGACGACCTCCCCGAGGAGTAAAGAAGGAGGATTACGCCACAAAGGGCTTCTATGATGTCTGGTTTCCGAATCTATCTCCTAGCGAAGAATTGGTAAAGGAAGCTCTATCCCCTACCGATGAAAAGTCCTGGAAGGCGTTCAAAAAGAAGTTTATTGCGGAATTGAAGGCTCCAGGGCCGAGTAAGGATCTAGACCTACTGGCGGCGCTATCCCATCAAACGAATATGTCGATAGGCTGTTACTGTGAAGACGAGGCTCGGTGCCACAGGTCGATATTGAGGGAGCTTCTCGTTCAGAGAGGGGCTGAAGTGAAATAGGGCAGATCGATTGATCATGCGCATGGCGTACACTGCGCGTGCCACCGTCGGTACGACTCCCTGGAAACAAAGACAACCCAAAGATCATGCGGCAATTTATATTCCTGTTCGGCATTGTGGCTTACCTCATCTTCCTTGTGACGGTGGTCTACGGGATCGGTTTTATCGGCGACGTTCTCGTTCCCAAATCGCTGGACAAGGGGCCGGTGTCGCCGCCGATGGCTGCTGTGCTCATCGATCTCGCACTCATTGCACTGTTTGGCGTTCAGCACAGCGTGATGGCCCGGCAGTCTTTCAAGAGTCGGCTGAAGCGGTGGACTCCCGAGCCGGCAGAACGAAGTCTGTACGTGCTGTGTTCCAGCGTGAGTCTGCTGTTGGTGTTCTGGTGGTGGCGGCCGGTTCCCGCAGCGGTATGGGAGTTCTCCGAGGGACCGATGCATCTTGCGCTCACCCTGCTTTTCTGGGGCGGCTGGGCGCTCGTGTTGATGTCGTCCTTCCTGATCAATCATTTTGATCTGTTCGGATTGCGCCAGGTCTGGCTTTATCTCCGGGGGCGCGAGTATGCGCCGATGGTGTTCGAACAGCCGATGATCTACAAGGTCGTGCGCCACCCGCTGATGCTGGGTTTCCTGATCGCGTTCTGGGCAACGCCGCACATGAGTGTCGGCCATCTCATCTTCGCGGCCGGCATGACCGCTTACATTTTCGTCGGCATCGCGTTTGAAGAACGGGATCTGCTCAAGGCGTACGGCGAAGCATACAGACGGTACCGCAGCGAGGTTGCGATGCTCATTCCGATGCCTGGGAAGAAACGGGTGCGTTCCGAAGAGCGGTAAAGTTGGGGGTGGAAGGGCAATAGGATGGTTCCTCCCTTGTGATTCGCAATATTTGCCGGCACATCAGCTTGGCACTTTGATGTCGTGGAGGGATGAATCCAAAGTGAATTTATGGAGCGCTGCGTGATCATCGCCTTGTACACGTTTACCGGCTTCATGGTGGGAATGATTTTTGTGTATTTGTATGGCGAAGTATTTTTTCTGAATGAGATGAAAAGTGTCGGACTTTTTACGGGTATTGGGTATATCGTCGGCAATCTGATAATACGGAAAGGTGCGTGATCACGCGGACCCTACAGTGTCGATTTTTCCAGAGGAGGTGGGTATGGCGATTTTGCGCCTTTCTAACATGCCGCTTCACACTGTCACCTGCGATACAGGTGAGTTTGCACGTTACATCTCATCAGTGACAGCAAAGGACTTGCAATGAAAGCTGAAATCCTCGCCAGAGCTCCCATAGCTATCGGTATGCTCGTGGGTTTGGGCGCCGGAACCATACTGGCTCTGCTAATCGGTAAGCCTCCTATTGCAGGGATATCGTTCGGCATGGGAATTGGAGTTACCTGTGGTGTCTGCTTCGAAAGAAAACAACCGAGGCGTACAAAGGCGGTTGTTGTAGCATTCTTCAGCACTGTACTGCTTATGGCCTTAATCTCCGATTATGTATAACTTGTTGATCGACTGGGACACTAAGCGCCCGTCATCGCGGATTCAGACATCCCAATGTTCAGTTCATCTATAGATAGCCTGCTGACACGCTATTCGGCGAGAAAACGCAAGGACACATCCGCCGAAGTGATGTCTACTCGCAGTATCGGCACTCCCGTCGGTTTTGTCCGCGTGTATGACTCCGGATCCGAAAAGCCATGTGTGGTTCTTGTGCCGGATGGTCCCAATGTCATCGAACACTACAGGCGCTTGATTGAGCTGCTTTCTCCCAGCTTGCGAGTAGTGTGCTTCGACATGCCGGGTTTCGGGTATTCTTTTCCGCATTCCTCCTACGCACATTCGCTGGATCAAGGTGCGAGAGCCGTCCTGGGTGTGCTCGATGCTCTGGGCATCAAGACAGCGACTCTGGCGTTTAGTTGCGCTAACGGCTTTTATGCACTACGTGCCGCACAGATTGCGCCAGAACGAATCCTGAACCTGGTTCTTTCGCAGACTCCATCGCTCGCTGCGATGCATGCGTGGACGAATCGGGTGATACCTTGGCCGCTGAAAATTCCGGTTGTGGGCCAGATCGCCGCATGGCTCTTCCGCCAGAAGGCGGCACATGGTTGGTACCGCATTGCGCTGCCAAGAACCACGGAGCCCGAACCCTTTCAGGAAATAGCGCTTGACGCTCTCTCTGATGGAGCATGCTTTTGCCTGGCTGGTGTCGTTCAGGGTTTGGGGCGCGAACAGGAGGCTTCGCTATATGGTGTGGTAACGCCGCTCACGATGATTTGGGGGACGAAAGATCATTCCCATAAACACACTGATCCGAAGTCTTTGTGGGCGTGCGCCCCTCAGGCTGAAATCGTGCACTTCCATGACTGCGGGCATTTCCCTGACGTCGAGCAACCGGAACACTTTGCTGCAATCCTGATGGAGAGGGTGGCGAGGCATGCTTGACAGGTGACCCGGTGGGGAGGTCGTGAGGCCTTCTCCTGCTTTCTCCTAATTTGAACATATAGAAAGTTGTCATGAGCCGACATCAATCATATGCAGCCATTCAATCGATTTCTATCAAGGGAGACATCTCGCAAAATGTGAAGCGGCATGCTGCGCTGGCGAAAGCGGCCGTCAAACATGGAGCGCAATTCGTGCTCTTTCCCGAACTCTCGCTGACTGGATATGCTAGCAGTGGCGCGTGAGACGTTTGTATCGAACAACGACACTTGCCGTTTATACCAAAAAGCACTTGCATTCAGGCAAGCACTCCCTTACTTAACGAACTATCAGGACAAGCAAGCATACTGTAAGCAATCCGTGAAACAATCGGTCGAAATTATTTCAGGGAGTAATCGATGCGATGCCATATTCGATTGCTGACGTCAATAGTCATAGCCCCCCTTTGGCTGTCCGCCTGCGGCGGGGGCGACAGTGGCGCAAGCGCTGTCGATACGAGCAACGGGGATACAGGCACCGGCGGCACATCGACTTCGCCGTCATCCTATTGGCAGCCCGCCTTGGCCGATACCTGGCAGTGGCAGTTGAAAGAAATCGTCAATACATCCTATGCGGTAACGGTTTACGACATTGACCTGTTCGACACGCCGGCGACCACCATCCAGGCACTGCAGAGCGGGGGAAAGAAAGTCGTCTGCTACTTTTCCGCCGGCAGTTCGGAGAACTGGCGTTCCGATTTCTCCAGCTTCCAGCCCTCCGACATGGGCAACGCTTTGAGCGGATGGGCGGGAGAGCGGTGGCTCGATACGCGCTCTGCCAACGTACGGCAGATCATGCAAGCGCGGCTGGATTTGGCGGTTTCCAAGGGGTGTAACGGTGTCGAGCCAGACAATGTGGACGGTTATGCGAACAGCGGCGGCTTCCCGCTGACCGCCGCCACGCAACTGGATTACAACCGTTTTCTGGCTGGGCATAAAGTCATGCGCATACGGAATTGGTTGGCACAGGACAGGTTCGTTAAGATTGTGGCGAGCAGTGCAAGGTGCTGCCGCCGATCATACTGACCAGCTACTTCCCGACATCCGACCCATGACCCAGACAATCAACTTCTCCCGCGGTGTACCCGACCCGCTTTCCTTTCCCAGCGCCGAACTCCAGGAAATGACCGCCGCCGCCTTGTCAAAGGACGCGGGCAGGATGCTGCAATACGGCCCGGCTGCGGGTTACGCGCCGTTGCGCGAGTTCATCGGATCGTGGTTCGGCTCGGCCGCTTCCAATGTGTTGATCGGCAACGGCTCGCTGGAGTTGTTCGGTTTTGCGTGCGAGGCCTTCCTGCAACCCGGCGATGTGGTGTTTGTCGAGAGCCCGACGTATGACCGCGCGGTCACGATCCTGAAGAAGCATGGCGTGCGGATCGTCGGTATCGCGGTCGACGAGGATGGTATTGATCTGGCGGCGTTCGAGAGCGCGTTGCAGCAGCATCGCCCGAAGCTGGTGTACCTGATCCCGGATTTCCAGAATCCGACCGGCGTGTGCACCGGTCTCGAAGCGCGCAAACAGATTGCGCAATGGTCGCGCGAGAAGGATTTCCTGATCGTGGAGGATGGGCCGTACGCGTTCCTGCGCTATCACGGCGAGCCGATTCCGAGCATTTACAGCATTGCGCCGGACCGTACCCTGCATTTGTGTTCGTTCACCAAGCTGATCAGTCCAGGCGTTCGTATCGGCTTTCTGCTGGGCGAGGAACAGGCGATCCAGCAGGTGGCGCGCGTTGCGGAAAGCTATTACATCACGCCGGGATATTTTTCCCAGGGCGTGGTGGCCGAATGGTGCGGAAGGGGCCTGTTGCCGCTGCAACTGGAACGGCTTCACAAGTTGTACGGCCCGCGGCTCGACGCGTGTGTGGCTGCGGTCGACAAGTATCTGCCCGGCACGCTGATCGGCCGTCCGCAAGGCGGCTTCTTTGCGTCGCTCCGGCTCGATGCGGGTATTGACGAGTGTGCGCTGCTCGCTGCGGCACAGGAGGCGGGGCTGGTTCTGACTTCGGGTAATGCATTCTTCGTCACCGATCCGGGTTACCGCTTTGTGCGCCTGCCGTTTTGCGCATTGACCGAACCGGAGATCGACGAAGGGGTGAAGCGGCTTGCGGGTGTGGTTGCGCGTTTGGCCGCTTGAGGGGCGGCACAGCCCGGCGGACGCCCTGAGCGGTTGAGATCCCGTGCAGGCACGGAGGCCTGCACCACCTATTGAAGCGGCACGATGAAGTCTTTCTCATCGTGCCGCATCAATAGCGCTGCTTCCACTTCTGCTCGATTTCGCCCAGCTCGATGTCGATGGCCCTGGTGCTGATCATGATTTCGTACAGCGAGAACAGCAGCGAGATGACAAGGAGCAACAGGCTGGCGCCGAACACGTACTGGGCGACCAGGTCAAGCTCGATGAACACCAGGAACATCGACAGCGCGCACAGGAGAAAGCTCGATACGCCCATTGCCTGCATGCGCCGGATCAGCGTGACCCGGATGCGCAGGTTGGCGATCTGACCGATTACTCCGTCGGTCAGGTTTTCCTGATTCTGGCTGTGCAGATGCCGGATCAGTTGCGCCAGCACGAGAAAGCGGTTGGTGTAGGCAAGCAGCAGCAGGGAGATCGCGGGAAACAGCAGTGCGGGCGTGGTCAGGGTCATGGGCTTGGCGGGTAAGAGGGGCGTAGCGTTTGTCATGCCCGCATTTCGGGAGGCGAAGCATATCAGGGAAGTCGGGCAGAGTATAAATTGCTTTGTGATGCATAACAAAGTGATAATATTCCGCGATGAACATGCCTTTCAAAGAACGCCGTCGGCTGTCGCAATCCGGATTGCTGGACTCGGCAATCCGCTTGCTCGCCGTGCTGGCGTCCTCCGGGAGCAGCATGGACCGCTCCCGGGCGAATCAGGCACTGATGTATCTGCAGCAATTGCGCCGGGAATTGCCGACACGCCGCCAGTCCGACCTGCGGTAGCGGAAGGACTGACACGATTGGATGAATGATCGTCCGGCGTCGGAACCGATGCAGGTTTTCAGGAGAAGAACAGGTTGGCGTCTTCAGCCGCGCGCAGGTTTGCCGGTCGTGACCTACCTGAGGCAAGCCAGATCAATCGAAGAAGGAATCCATCTTGACCGACATCATTGGTATCGACCATATCTATATCGCCGTGTCCGACATGGCGCGTGCCGAGGCATTTTATGACCGCGCCATGCCGGCACTCGGCTTTCGCAAGAACGCATTCGCCATCGCCGGCGATCCGCACGTGCAGTACTTCAACCGGCATTTCGGTTATGTGCTGCGGCCGGCGAGGTCAAATGGCTCGCATGACTCGTATTCGCCGGGGCTGCACCATTTATGCCTGCGTGTCGATTCAGTGGAAGACGTGATTGCGGCGGCAGCGGCTTTGCGTGCGGCTGGCGTGGATGCGAGCGAGCCGAAGCATTATCCGGAATATGCATCCGACTATTGGGCGACATTCTTTACCGATCCCGACGGCATTCGGCTTGAAGTCACCAACTACCGGCAGGAGCGCCGCGAACGCCACGACAAGTGGGATGCGCAGGGGTGAACTGTTACTTCAACGGGAGGGCGTAGTGCGCACGACAAGCATCGAAACGTTTGCAACAGTCACCTTTGCGGTGTATGACGATACGCCCATTGCCTGCCAGGGAGACGACGATCAAAAGAAAATCCGTGTCATCACCGACCGGATCAAAGGCGGTGGCAATGTGCACGCCGAAGCGTTGCGGCGCTCGCTGGCGATGGCCGGCGAACACGGAGCGCATGTGCAGGTCTGGGATGTGCAGGTCGATGGCGCTTTGCAAAAATAGCCGGGGGCAAGCATGACGTTTGTGGTGACCGAAGCATGCATCCGGTGCAAGTACACCGACTGCGTTGACGTGTGTCCGATGGATTGCTTCCTGGAGGGGCCGAACTTCCTTATCATCAATCCCGACGAGTGCATCGACTGTTCGATGTGCGTGCCGGAGTGCCCGGTCGGCGCGATTGCCGGCGAGCATGAAATCGAGCCGCACCAGAGCCACTTCATTGCGTTGAATGCGCGGCTGTCGAAGCATCCGGCATGGAAACCCATCACGGCGTCGAAGGCGCCGCCGGCGGATCATGCGGAGTGGGCGGGCGTGGACAGCAAGCTGCACCTGCTGCAGTCGTGACAGGCGGTTTTGTTCGCATCTTGTAAAGCCGGCTTTTCCGTTACGGTAGGCCAGTGGTTGAGTGTGCCGTTCACGCTGGTGGGCGCAGGCCTGGTGCTGTGGTCAGTCTCAGCGTCCGGCCGCAGGTTATCGTAGACCGTTGCCGGCGAACTGCCGGTGGCGGAAAAATGCATTGCAACATGATTCGAGGATAAACATGACATTGCTGGATCTCTTGAAAGAGCCGCTTCGCTCCGGGACGATTGCTTCGCTGGTGATGATGCCGCCCGGGTATGTGTTCAGGATGTTGGATTTGCGGGTGGGCCACTATGGCGGCAAGCTCGCGCAGGTTCTGTTTGGCAGTGCTCCACCCATGTTGCTGTTTGCGCAGCATCTCGTCATTGGCTGGGTGTCTGCGGTGCCGTTGCTGCTTTTTCTCGCAAGAACCGAAGGGCGTTGCTCCCCTGTTCTGGCTGGCGCCGGGTATGGAGCGCTCTACTATGTGGCCGTGAATTCGCTCGCTCTTCCGCTTGCGTTTGGCGAGCCGACCCCATGGTCGCTAGGGGCTTCCTTCGTCTATCCCAGCCTGATCGTTCATCTTGTCTTTGGCGTCTCTATCGGGTTGACGGCGCAGTACTTCCGTAGCCGGAACACGGCGATCGCAAGTCGAGCCTGACCAGTTCTGCCGATTCGATGGCGCCAGGTTTTCCTGCCCTGGCACGCGGCAGCGATTCCGGTCCGCGCATAGCAAGCTTCATGACGAAAGCAGGCGCCTCGCGGTGTTACGCCGCCTTTCTCCGCGCCAGCCCCTGTTCCACCAACCGCAATGTCTGAGCGATGAGCGTGCGGAACCCGGTCAGTTGCTCAGGCCGTTCGCGGTGCTCGATCAGCGCATGTTCCAGCTCGGCCGCATACCTTGCCAGCGCGGCTGCGCCGACATTGGCCGCCATGCCGCGAATGCTGTGCACGGCGGACTTGGTCGCCGCATGGTCGCCGGCATCGACCGCTTTTCCGTAGTGTTCCAGTGCGGCGGCCAGGCTGGGCACCAGCATTTCCAGCACGCGATGGTAGAGGTCGACATCGCCCGACAGCCGGTCCATGGTGTCAGCGGTATCGAATCCTGGAATATCGATCGGTGCGCCTTCCATGCCCGGCGTCAGGACATCGCTTGTCGTCGAGGTTGGCCGTACGTCTTGCCCCGGCGTCAGCCAGTGTGCCAGCGTCTGGTAGAAGTGGTCGGGGTCGATCGGCTTGGCGATGTGGTCCTGCATGCCGCTCCTGCTGCACTCCTCGCGTTCTTCGCTGGTCGCATGTGCGGTCATCGCGATGACCGGCAACGCCGCGTAGCGGTCGTCCATGCGAATGCGGCGCGTGGCAGCATGGCCGCCCATTTCCGGCATCTGGATGTCCATCAGCACCAGCTTGTATTCGTCAGGTCCGGCGCCGAACAGCGTTTCAAGCGCGATCCTGCCGTTGGCGGCGACGTCGACCTGCAGGCCGGCGGCAACCAGCATCTCGCGCGCAATCTGCTGGTTGATGTCGTTGTCCTCGACCAGCAGCACCTTGATGCCATCGAAGCGCGGCAAATTGTGCTGGAGCAAGCTGGGCGCATGCAGATCGGCATCCTGCGCCAGCACATTGACGAAAGTATCGTGCAGCAGTGACTGGTCGATCGGCTTGAACAGGATGGCGGCAATCGGCGCATCGTCGTCGCGGCGCAGCACTTCCTCGCGGCCGAAGGCCGTCACGAGAATGACTTTCGGCGTGTGATCAAGCCCGGCTTCGGCAATCACCTGCGCCAATTCCATGCCGTTGACTTCCGGCATGCCGTAGTCGGCGAGAACCAGGTTGTAGGGTTTCGTGGAATCGTCGCGCCAGATGGCGGTCATTGCCTCTGCGGCACTGGAGACCGCGTCGACCTGCAATTGCATCGACTCCACCAGCTGGCTCAGGATTTCGCGCGCGGCCAGATTGTCGTCGACCACTAGCACGCGGCAGCCACGCAGGCGCGCCGGCAGGCCGGGCAACACCGTTGCCGCGCGTGCACCGAGTCCGAAGCGGAGGCTGAAGCCGAAAGTGGAGCCGACGCCCGTTTCGCTGTGCAGCGTCATCCTGCCGTCCATCATTTCCACGAGACGTTTGCTGATCGCCAGGCCCAGGCCGGTGCCGCCGTACTTGCGCGTGGTGGAATCGTCGGCCTGGCTGAATGCGTGGAACAGCTTCGCCTGTTGCTCCGGCGTCATGCCGATGCCGGTGTCCTGTACGTCAAAGTGCAGCAGTGCGCTGTCGCCGCCATCGCTTTCCATCCGGCAGTGCACGCGCACCTCGCCTTCGGGAGTGAACTTGATCGCGTTGCTGACCAGGTTGATCAGCACCTGGCCGAGGCGCAGCGGGTCGCCGTTGAGGTGGACCGGGACGTCGTCGGCGATGTCGAACAGGTAGCGCAAGCCCTTTTCGGCAGCGCGCTGGCTGGTGACGGTGGCGACGTTGGCCAGTACTTCGTGCAGCGAGAAGTCGGTCTTTTCGATGCTCAGCTTGCCGGCCTCGATCTTGGAAAAGTCGAGGATGTCGTTGATCACGCCGAGCAGCGAAATGGCGGCGCGATGGATCTTTTCGACATAGTCGCGCTGCTTCTTGTTCAGTTCGGTGCGCAGCGCGAGGTAGGCCATGCCGATCACCGCGTTCATCGGTGTGCGGATCTCGTGGCTCATGTTGGCGAGGAAGGCCGACTTCATGCGCGACGCTTCTTCCGCGACTTCCTTGGCTTCCTTCAGCGCCTGCTCGTGCTCGCGCAGTTCCTGGTTGGTGCGCGACAGTTCGGCGGTGCGCTCGGCCACGCGCTGTTCCAGCACGCGCTCGCTGCGCTTCAAGCTGTCCACCAGTTGCTGCTGCGCGATTTCCTTGTCGCGCTTGATCTGGTTGAAGCGATCGGCCAGCGCCAGCGACAGCAGCAGCATTTCCAGTGCCGAGCCGATCTGCATGCCGTATACCGCGAGGAAGTTGGGGATGCCCTTGACGCCGTAGCTGCGCAGCGCCACCGTGATGCCGGCGAACACCAGGCAACTGAAGGCCAGCAGGAAGAAGCGCGCGCTGCGCTGGCCGCGGATCTTGCAGACGATGCCGACGATCAAGGCCAGCAGCATGTTGGCGGCGTCGATGGCGATGCCGACACCGATCATCCTGTGGTAGGGCAGAGTCCAGAAGCCGATCATCTGCAATACGTTCAGCACCATGAAGCCGCGCATGACGCGGTCCAGCCAGGGAACCGTGTGCTCGGTTGTCAGCAGGCGGCGCTGGAACAGCAGCAGCGTGAAACCGGTCATCGAGAAGCCGATCATCGACGAAATCATGTTCCATGCGGGCGCTTCCGGCCACACGAACTGGTAGGCAATGCCGCTGAAGGCGACCGTCGACAGCAGGTTGGAACTGAGGAAGAGCACGTAATACAGGTACACCCGGTCGCGTAGCGAGGCGAACAGCAGGAAGTTGTAGATGCCGAGCGCAAACAGCATGCCGAAGTACAGCGCCTGGCCCATGTATTCCAGGATGCTGCGTTCATTGAAAGCGGTGGGGTCCCACAGCTTGGCCGGTATGTCGAGTCCGGTGCTGGTGGCGACGCGCAGGTAGAAGGTTTTCTCCGAGCCGGCAGGCAGGTGGACCGGGAACACGAAATGCCGGTGGCTGATCGGGCGTTGCGCGAATGGCCGGGAAGCGCCGGTGTCGATGCGTTCGAATCCGTTCTTGCTCGGCATGTACCAGTCGACGTGGTGCAGGTGCGGGAACGGGATTTCCAGCAGCCGTTCAAGATCGCTGCCGGACGGGTTGACCAGGGTGATGCGCAGCCAGATCGCCGAATGGGTCAGGCCGAAAGTGAGCGATCCGCCCTTCGTCACGGACGGTGCGAAGCGCTTTGACGCCTCCCCGTGCGCAATATCGTCGATGCTCAATTGCTGCTCGCGGTCTTCCAGCACCGACCAGTAGGGTGCAAGCGTGACGGGCACGCCGGACGCTTCATCCTCGACGCGCAGCGTTCCCGCCTGGACGTGCAATCCGGCAGCGAGCCACAGCAGCACCAGGCTGCCCCAGAAGCGGAAAAAGCGTTGCAAAGTCATCAGGGCCGTTTGGGCAAAAAAAGAGAACAGGACAAGAAGTTTCAAACAGGAAACGCGACTATCGTAGCAGCATACACAGTACATGCGACAGCGGCAGAGTCAAATTCGAACTGCATGAAGGCCTGCACGCTACTCCGCGTTGAAAAATCCGCCATTTCTACGAAGAAATAAAATATGATGGCAAAAAAATACAAAAGACGGCTTCAAGGAATGCCGGGTGGCCGTTATCAGGGAGCGATAAATGAGCACGAATCTCGAATACGAGGCGGTTGTCATCGGCAGCGGCTTCGGTGGCGCGGTCATGTCGGCGCGCTTGGCGAAGCGCTGGCCCGGCAGGATCCTGCTGTTGGAACGCGGCAGGGAATATCCGCTTGGCGCGTATCCCCGCAGCCCGCACGACCTGGCCGACAACGTCTGGTGTCCCGACGGTGATAGTGTGCGACGGCCACGCGCGGTGCGCAAGCGCAAGGCGCAGCGCGGCCACCTGGCGGGCATGTTCGACATCCGCCATTTCGACCAGATCGACACCGTCACGTCGGCGGTGTACGGCGGCGGTTCGCAGATCTACGCCAACGTCTTCCTGCGGCCGCCGGCCGCCGTGTTCGAACAGGACTGGCCGCAATCCATCCGGCGCGACATGCTGTTGCCTTACTATGACGTGGCACAGCAGGTGCTGGGCGCGCGCGAGGTGCCGCCCGCCGCGGGCAAGGACGACCGCCGTTACATCAAGCGCACTGAACAGTTCCAGGCCTTTGCCCGCGACGCCGGGCTGAACACGCGGCTGGCCGACATCGCCGTCTACTTCGGCAACGGCTACAGCTATCGCGGCACCGGCGAGCCGACGCCGCTCGGCGTGCAGGAACCGAACCGCTACGGTGCATTGCAGACGTCCTGCACCTATTGCGGCGAGTGCGACATCGGCTGCAACGTGCAGGCCAAGAACTCGGTCGACCACAACTATCTGCATGTTGCGCGCCAGCGCTACCGCACGATGGTGCGCACACAGTCGGTGGTCGAGCGCATCGTGCCGCTCGATGCCGCACAGGCCGACGACCCGGCGGCCGGCGGCGAACATGGTTTCCGCGTCTATTTTCGCGACATCCGCGTTGGCGAGCAGCACAGCGTCACCGCGCAGCGCGTGGTGGTGGCGGCCGGCACGCTGGGCACGACCGAACTGCTGTTGCGCTGCCGTGATGTGCACCGCAGCCTGCCGCGGATTTCGGCGCGGCTCGGGCAGCGCTTTTCCGGCAACGGCGACTTTCTGTCGTTCGCCATCGACGGCGAGAAGGAGGTCAATTCGACTTATGGTCCGGTGATCACGCAGTACACCGACCATCACCTCTACGACAACCTCGACCGCAAGCAGGCTTTCCTGCTGGAAGACGCCAGCTATCCGACCCAGGTCGGCTGGGCCACCGCGGCAGTCGGGCCGATGATGAACCCGTTCCAGATGCTGTGGGAGACCTGCAAGCAGGTGCTCGCGTATGCGTTCGACCGCTACTATCCGGGCCGCAAGAACAGCAGCGTCGGCTACCTGGTGCAGAAACTGTTCTCGCACGACCTGTCGCAGTACAGTGCGGTGCTGCTGTGCATGGGGCTGGACAATGCGAAGGGCGTGCTGCGCCTGAACAAGGAAGGCTGGCTCGACATCGACTGGCCACAGCAAAGCAACCGGCCGCTGTACGACGCCATCCTCAAACTCGGCGAACGCTTCACCCGCTTCATCGGCGGCAAGCACTTCCTGCCGATGCCGACCTGGCTGTGGCCGGTGAAGAACAACGTGACCGTGCATCCGCTCGGCGGCTGCGCGCTGGCCGATTCGCCGGAGCAGGGCGTGGTCAGCGCCGCCGATGGCAGCCGCGGGCAGGTGTTCGGCTATCGCGGCCTGTACGTCGCCGACGGTTCGCTGATGCCGACCGCGCTCGGCGCCAACCCGGTGGCGACCATCACCGCCTTGTCGGAGTGGATCGCGCACGAGGTGACCGGCGCGATGCCTGACGCCGAACTCTGATCTTCATCCATCCATCCATTCAGTAGGGCGGGTCCCACCCGCCAATCACCGATTTGCCGCCTGCATGGCGGGTGGGACCCGCCCCACGCACCGTTTTCCAATCATCCGAAAAAGGGAGCACGTCCGATGTCGAACGACCTGCACGGTATCAAGATCGAATTCGCCGAAGTGATGAAAGGCTTTGTCAGTGCCGAAGCCACCACCTTTGCGGACGGCTATGCCGACGGCGAGGCCGCCGGCCACACGCTGGCCCTGCATGTCACGGTTGGCATCGCTGACCTCGGCGCCTTCCTCGACAAGCCGGAGCATGCCGGCACGCTGTCCGGCCACGTCGATTGCGCACTGCTCGGCGGCGTCTGTCCGGTGCAGTCCGGCACCTTCCGCCTGATGCCGGACACCGCCGACCGCGACCGCAAGGTGATGTATTACCAGGTCTATTGCACCACGCCTCAAGGCGAAGCATTCACCTTCGTCGGCAAGAAACAGGTGCAGCACGATGCGCCGCTGGACCTGTGGCACGACACCACGACGCTGTACGTCAACGTGTTCCGCGGCCATGTCGATCCTGACAAGCCGGCGCAGGCGCCGTTGTGGGTGACCGGCATCATCAGCCTTGGCCTGTGGGACTTCATGCAGGTGCTGCGCGGCCTGCGCGCAACCGGGCCGGATGGGCATACCAGTGCGCGAGGCTTGCTCGCGTTCGGCGAATTCTTCGCCGGCAAGCTGTGGGATGTGTACGGCCCGCACCTGCCGCCGGCGCCCAACCAGCCGGCGCGGCGCTATGCGAAGTTTACGCTGGAAGGCGTGACCGGAGCCGACATCGCGGTGCATCCGTTCACCACCGCAGACAGGTTGTCGCTGCAACTGACGCGCTTCTCGCGCGCGCCGAGCGACGATGTGGTGCTGATCCTGCACGGGCTGACCACCTCGTCCGACATGTTCATCATGCCGGAGCACCGCAACCTGGTGCAGACACTGCTCGACGAGGGTTTCGGCGATGTGTGGACGCTCGACTACCGCGGCAGCTGCCGCTTTCCGTACAACCTCGCGCGCACCCGCTACAACCTCGACGACATCGCGCTGTTCGACCATCCGGCGGCGATACATGAGTTGCGCCGCCATATCGGCCCGCAACGGCGCATCCATGTGATCGCGCATTGCGTCGGTGCGCTGACGATGGCGATGAGCCTGTTCGGCAAGACGGTGCAGGGTGTATCCAGCGTGATCCTCAACAGCGTCGCCCTGACGCCGTACGTGCCGAAATGGTCGGAGGTCAAGCTCGGCATCGGCCCCTGGGCATCCGACTATCTGCTCGGCATCGAGTACTACAACCCGTCCTGGCGGCGCGAGTCCGGCTGGTCGATGGGCAAGCTGCTGGCGATGGGCGCCGGCTTCGTGCACCAGGAATGCGATTCGCCGGAATGCCATATGCTCAGCTTCATGTGGGGCAGCGGCCGGCCGGCGCTGTTCAACCACGCGAACATGGCGCCTGCCACGCATGACCGGCTCGGCGACCTGTTCGGCGGCGTCGCAGTGCACTATTACCGGCATGTGCACAAGATGGTCAAGGGCGGGCATCGCGCGCTCAAGTTCGATCCGGGCAATCCGCGCTATGCGGCGCTGCCCGACGACTACACTGCGCGCATTGCCGACATCGAGACGCCGATCCTTTTCGTGCAGGGGCAGGACAACCGGGTGTTCGCCGATTCCAATATCCGCTGCCACGAGCTGATGGAGCGGGTGGTGCCGGGCCGCCATCGGCTGCACGTTTTCCCCGGCTACGGCCACCAGGATATTTTCATGGGCAAGGATGTCGCGGTCGACATCTTCCCGCACCTGGTTGCCTTCCTGCGGGAGCATTGCCATGACTGAGCGCGCATTGCCGCCGGGGTTGGTGATGTGGCCGGCCGGCACCGCGCAACGCAATCGGCTGTGCGTGCTGATCAGCGACATCCACTGCACCGACTGCACGGTGGGCAACCAGACCGCGTCGGAAACCGACTGGCAACTGTTTTTCGAGCAGCTCGAATTCGCGGTCTGCAATCCGGGTGACAAGGCGCACACGCCGCCCGAGCAGCGTATCGACGAACTGCTGCTGATCCTCAACGGCGACATCGTCGACCTGATCCGCAGCAGCAAGTGGGCCGAGGCCGGTGTCTATCCATGGCACCGCGACCATCCGCAGTTCGAGGAAATCGTGATGGCGATCATGCGCGACATCGTGCTGATCCATGCGCGCCAGCGGCCGGAGGATAGCAAGCAGCCGTATTCGGGCTTCTTCTACTGGATGCGGCACAGCATGGCGAGCCTGCGCGAGAACGAAATCAAGGTCACCATCGTGCCCATCGTCGGCAACCACGACAAGGAACTGCAGGTGGTGCCGGCCGCGCGCGAACTGTTTTACGAAGAATGCCTAGGCCTGACCGCGCTCGACATTCCGGACAGCTACCGCGCCTGGGTGGCGGCGCAGCTCGGCACCGATCCGGACGAACTTTATCCGTGCCTGCCGTTTTACCTGGCCGACAGCGGCCTGCGCCTGCTGGCCACGCATGGACAGTGGCGCGATGCCGACAATGCGCGCGCGACGGTGGGGTGGAAGCCGACCCAGGGCTGGACGCCGCAGCAGTGGCGGCAGGAGCGTTATCTGCCGTTCAGCGACCCCTGCTTCGGCGATACGGTGGCGGCCGGCATGCTGTCGCGCTTCATCTGGAACATGGCCGGCAGCGTCGACAAGTCGCTGCCGGGCGCGCGCCGCATTTGCAGTCTGCTCGATGAAATGGACCTGTACCGGCCGTCGGTGTCGGCGGTGGTGCGCCTGCTGACCGAATCGCGCCGGATGGCGCGGCGCGACCCGAAAGCGCGCGGCCTGCACGACCAGGTGCTGCGCTCTTTCCGCGAGAGCCTGGTCGCCTGGCTCGCGCACCGGACGACCTGGGACAGCGCCTGGGGCAGCACGCGGCTGGGGCTGCATGTGTTGTCGCTTTTGACACGATTCAAGTGGTACTGGCTGGACATCACCCTGATGCGGCTGATGGCGAAGGTGCAGGAGCCGGAGTCCGACATCGCCGACAGCACGCTGATGGGATTGCCGGCGTTCCGCGAAGAATATCGCGCACTCGGCCTGCGCCTGCATGTCGAGGGGCATACCCATGTGGCGCTGGAAGCCGATCTGCAATTCCGCCAGCCGCGCCAGGGGCGCAACAACTACACCTACGTCAACCTCGGCGCCTGGCGCGACGCCATCCTGCCCAAGCGCAACCGTGGCTACCGGCGGCGGGGGATCGGGCGGGCGCTGTTCATCTTCGACCTGGCGCGGCTGGCGCAGACCGATCCTGGCGATGCCTACCGCTTCTATGCGCGCGACATGACGAGCTGGGGCGACCGGCTGGATAGTTGGTGATGTCGGGAGAGGTGCGAAATGCCATGAATATGGTATTGCTCGTCCGGCACGCATGGCAGATAGTTACCCATTTGAAACAGTTGCGGACGGTTGTTGAGACTGTCGGCGCAATGCCAACAACATATATCGGAAGGGCCGGCCGCCAAGCGGCCGGCTGAGCGTAAATGAAAAAGCAACTACCGATCCTGGTCGTCGACGACCAGTGGCCGATGCGTCAGGCGCTGACCGCAGCGCTGCGCGACATGGGTTTCCGGGAGGTACTCGCCGCCTCCAACGCGCAGGAAGCCATGCGGGCGCTGGCGGGAGCGAGCGTAGCGGCGGTGATCTCCGACTGGAATATGCCCGGCATGAGCGGCATCGGCCTGTTGCGCTGGGTGCGCAGCCAGCCGGCATTGGCCGGCTTGCCGTTCATGCTGGTGACCGCCGAGACCGACCGCGAGCGGGTGCGCATGGCGATCCAGGCCGGGGTGTCGGAATACCTGGTCAAACCCTACACAGTGCAGGACCTCGCCAACAAGATCCAGCGCATTCTCGGCAAGGAACAGCGTGACACGCCGCTCGACATGCGTTCCGGAGAACAGGTGCTGGGACTGCCCAATGCCGCCGAACTGGAGGCGCGGGTCGACAGCTCGACCGTGCTGATCGTCGACGACGTGCACGCCAATATCGAGCTGATCGCAGAAATGCTCAAGGGCGACTATGCGACGGTGTCCGCCACCTCCGGGCCGCAGGCGATGCAGATCGTGCATTCGGCACAGCCGCCCGACCTGATCCTGCTCGACGTCACCATGCCGGATATGGACGGCTATGAAGTGTGCCGCATGCTGAAGAAAGATGCGGCGACGCGCGACATCCCGGTGATTTTCCTGACCGGAAACGACAGCGTGGACGACGTGGTGCGCGGCCTGGAAATCGGTGCGGTCGACTACATCGCCAAGCCGGCCGAGCCCGGCATCCTGAAGGCGCGCATCCGCACCCACCTGCGCCTGCGACAGGCTTTCGCCAACCTGAGCCGGCAGAACGCATCGCTGGCCGCGTCCGCCAAGCTGCGCGAGGACGTCGAGCGCATCACCCAGCACGACCTCAAGAATCCCATTGCTTCCATCATCACCGGCGCCGACGTGCTGCTCAGCGCCGGCGGCCACAGCGAAGCGCATGCCGAGATGCTGCGGGCGATGCAGGCCGAAGCCTGGCGTGCGCTCGACCGCGTCAACCAGTCGCTCAGCCTGTACCGGATGGAGACCGGTTCCTTCGTGCTGCGTCCGGAGCCGGTCGACCTTGCCGTCACGCTGGCGACCGTGCGGCGTGAAACCCTGGGTGCGTTTGCAGGCATGTCGATCAACGTGCGTTTCATCGCGCACGATGGCGGCGAGGTCGCGCCCGGTCGCTATATCGCGCAGGGTGAGTCCGGCCTGTGCCATTCGCTGTTCGGCAATCTGTTGCGCAACGCGGTCGAGGCGTCGCAGGAGGGCGGCGTGATCGACGTGCGTTTCGGCATCGAACCGTCGGCGATCATCGTCACCATCCGCAACGACGGTGCGGTGCCGGCGGCGATACGCGATCGTTTTTTCGAGAAGTACGTCACTGCCGGCAAGGCCGAAGGCACCGGGCTCGGCACCTACAGCGCGAAGCTGGTGACCGAGGCGCAGCAGGGCAGTATCGCCATGGTGACCGGCGATGCCGAGGGCACGATGTTGACGGTGCGATTGCCGGCACCGGGCCGCCCCGTTTCCTGAAATACCCAACACCAACCAATGCTGCACAATACACAACCAGAAAAGGAGCAGTTGCATGAGCTTGCACAAGAGTGTCGATCTTCCGTACCAGCCTCCCGGTGCCGCCGCCGCGAAGGAATGGCGTTTCGCGTGGCCGAACGCATCCGATTTCACCTTCAACTATTACCGGCTGCTCGATACCAAAGACGGCAACAATTTCGCGCAAAGCAAGAAGGGACAGAAATTGCGTATCGCGGTGATCGGCGCCGGCGTCGCCGGCCTGACCGCGGCGCGTGAACTGTTCCGCAGCGGCTACACCCACATCGACATCTACGAAGCCAGCGAGCGTATCGGCGGCCGCACCTATTCGATCAAGGCCGAGGGGCAGGACACGGCCTACGAGATGGGCGCGATGCGTATGCCGTTCTTTCCCGCGCCGGGAAAGAAGAACAGCGTGCTGGATTACTACCGGCAGTTGTACGGCATCGCCACCCAGCCGTTCCCGAACCCTGGTTCGACGGTGGTGAAAACCACCGGCATCTACCTCAACGAAGGCTATGGGCCTGACCCCGACCCGGCCAATCCGCCGCCGCCGGAGATGCTGCTGTGGCAGGGCGGCACCGCGCCGCCCGACCCGGCGCTGAAGGAGGTCTACGACATCTGGAACGATTTCGTGAACATGACGACGCCGGTGCTGCAGAAGGAATATGGCAAGAGCCGCGAGGAGTGGACGGCGTTCTGGCAAAGCATGATCGGCAACTACTGGAACAAGAATTTCCGCGAGCTCAGCTACATGCCGCGCATCAAGAAGTACGATCCGGCCAAGCCGGGTTTCTTCGGCGGCCTGGGTATGACGCAGAAGCAGTCGGCGTTGTTCTATACGATCGGCGCCGGCGACGGCAGTTGGGGCGCGTTCTACGACATCTCCTGCCTGTACGTGATCCGCACCCTGCTGTTCGGCTTCGGCACCGACCATCAGTTGATTCAGGGCCTGTTCGGCAAGAAGGGCGCGTACACGCCGGGGCCGGAACACGACGGCCATCCGCTCGACAGCCACGGCAAGCCGCTGGCGCCGCCCGCTTATATCGGCGTGCAGAGTTTCGCCGAATGCATGTTCTACATGCCGGTGCAGAGCGATAACAAGAGCAACGGCGTCTCGCTTTACGATGCGCTGTCGCGGCGCGAGTTCGAAGTGCGTTTGTGGACGGACACGCCGGTCAAGCGCGTCAGCAAGCAACCCGACGGCAGCATCCTCATCGCCAGCCGTCACCCCGGCATGCAGGAAGACACGCAGATGCATTACGATGCAGTGATCCTGACCGTGCCGACCTGGGCGATCGAACTGAGCATGGGCACCGATTTCCCGCTGACCGAAGTGCCGCTGGACGTCACGCAGAGCATCCGCAACTCGCACTGGATCAGCAGTTGCAAGGTATTTTTCCCATTGAAGGAACGTTACTGGGAAAAAGGCGTGATCCCGCAGATCATCGCCACCGACACCTATCTGCAGGGCGTGTATGCGTACGCGGTCGATTCCAAGAACAGCAATCCGGGCGTGCTGCTGGCCAGTTACACCTGGGAGGACGGCGCCAACAAGTTTCTGCCCAACATGGACAAGAAATCTCTGGCCAACCTCTGCCTGCAGAAACTCGACGAGATCCTGCTCCGCTGCAAGAACATCGGCCAGCCGGTCAGCCGTTACATCGACACCAGCAAGGATCCGGTGGTGATCCAGTGGTCGGAGCAGGCGACCTATCGCGGCTGTGCCAAGCTATATCGGGAGACGAGCTGGATCGAGGATTATTCGCTGCTCACCTACAACCAGAAGTACAGCGCGAAGTCGCAGTTGTATTTCGCCGGCGAAGGCTTTTCGGTGCAGGGCGGCTGGACCGAGCCGGCCTTGCGCGGCGCACTCGATGCGGTGGTCTACCTGGTGAAGAACAACGGCGGCGAGTTCCGCGGCGGCTTCAAATTCTCCGACTATCCGCAGTACGAGTACAAGGACCCGGACAACCCGTATCCGTGCAGCACCGACCGGCTGGCGTTGTTCGGCGCGCAGGATGGCGTCAAGGGAGGACGCAAGTGAGCGGTGAAGTCGATCCGCAACTTCCGCGCCGTGCCTTTCTCCGGCGCGGCGCGCTGATCGCATCGCTCGGCATGCCGTCGCTGTGGCTGCCGGGCGTTGCCGCCGCCCGCAGGAAATGGCCGGCGATCGACCCGCAGCGGCCGATCAAGGTCGGCATCCTGTTCAGCCTGACCGGCGCGGAGCGCATCTACAGCCTGGAATGCTACAAGATGGCCTTGATGGCGATCGACGACATCAACCGTGCCGGCGGCATCCACGGCGCCCGGCTGGAGCCGGTGATCCGTGATCCGGCCAGCGACTGGCCGAGCTATACCCGCTATGCGAAGGAACTGCTGGACGCGAACGTCAACATCATCTGGGGCTGCATCGTCTCCGCCAGCCGCAAGGCGGCATTGCCGGCGATCCAGAGCGGCGGCGGTCTGCTGTACTACGGCATGCTGTACGAGGGGCGCGAATGCTCGCACAACGTGATCACCACCGGTTCCTGCCCCAACCAGCAGACCGAGGTCGGCATCCCCTGGATCATGAAACGCAAGGGGAAAAAGACTTACATCGTCGGTTCGAATTACATTTTCCCGCACACCATGAGCAAGCAGGCACGCGTCACGCTCGACAAGCATGGCGGAGAGGTGCTCGGCGACCGCTACGTGACCTTCGGCGTCACCGACCCGGCGGCCTTCGAGGAGATCGTTGCCGACATCAAGCGCACCAAACCGGACTGGATTCTTTCCAACCTGGTGGCCGGCAACATCGGTGGCTTCCTGCGCGCATACCGGAAGGCCGGGCTGCGTCCGGAACAGATGCCGGTGATGCACACCGCGATGTTCGAGTCCAGCGTGGCCACGCTCGGACCTGATCTGTGCGCCGGGCATTACACGCTTGCCACCTATTTCCAGTCGATAGACACACCGGAAAACGTTGAATTCGTGCAGCGGTTCCAGGCATTTTCCCGCTCCCGGCCGGAATGGAAAGGCGATGGCGAAGCGACCGTGACGACACTCAACGAGGGTGTTTATACGGGGGCGATGGCCTGCCGCGCTGCGATGATCAAGGCCAACAGCGTGCATCCGGATGCGCTGGTGCAGGCATCGCGCGGACTGGTGTTCAAGGCGCCGGCCGGCTATGACGTCAGGATCGATGCCGAGAACCTGCACCTGTGGCTCTACCCGCGCATCGGCAAGGTCAACCCGCAAGGCGAGTTCGACATCGTGCACCAATCGTCCGTGCTGGTGGCGCCCGAAGTATTCAACAGCAGGATGGATCCGGACAAGCGCTGCATCGACGGCGGAAATTTCTATATCAAGGGATCCCGGGTGCCCGGTCCCACCGTAACGCGAGAAGTGATTCCCCAGTGAACCAGAACCGGCCCGACGACAAGACCATGCGTTCCCCCTTGCACGGAATGCCCCGATCGATGCTGCAGAACATGCGCAGCACGATGCGTGAAGGACGGTCGTTCCTGATCGTCGTCGCTGTCATGCTGCTGACAGGCAGTGTCGGCATCGGCGGCATATTCCATGTCAGCCACCTGACCTCGAAGATCTACGTCGATGCTTTCCAGCCGGCGCAGCGCATGACGCACATCCACGACCTCATCATGTCGTACCGCCTGAAAGTCTACCAGCAGGTGGCGTCGCTGGAGATCAAGGAAGACCTGCTGGTCGAACTGTCGCTGCTCGACGAGGAGATCGAGCGCGAGCTGAAGACCGCCGACCCGCTGTTTTCGACCGCCGAGCAGAAGAGCAAGTTCGACAAGCTGCGCGCGCTGTGGGCAGAACTGAAGAGCAGTTACCGCGAGATCCTGGAGATGAGTCTCAACTATGCGAAGGAAGAGGCGCTGGAAGCGATTTCGGGCAGAAACCAGGTGCTGTCGCAAAACCTGCAGGCGGTGACCAACGAATTGATCAGCCTGAAGTCGAAAGGCGTCGAGCAGGCCTACGAAGACAGCCTTGCCACCGAATGGAAAACGCTGATCGCCACCTTGCTGACGTCGCTGATCGGCATCGCCGCCTCTCTGTTCTTCGTGCGCCAGTACAACTCACGGATCAAGGCCTACGCCATCGAACTGGAGGAGAAGAACAACCGGCTGTTGCAGGCGCAGGAAGAGCTGCATGCCTTCGCGGAGTCGCTGGAGAAGACCGTTGCGGAACGCACCTACGATCTCAACAACGCCTTGATGGAACAACAGGCGATCCTCGACAATGCCGTCACCGGCATTGCCTTCCTGAAGAACCGCGTGATCCTGCGTTGCAACGGCGGCTTCGAGCAGATGTTCGGTTACGGCCACGGCGAATTGATCGGCCGCTCGACCCGGGTGCTGTTTTCCTCCGACGAAGCGTTCGAGGCGCGCGGCAGGCTGAGCTACCCGGCCATCGAGACCGGCGATGTCGCCGTCGGCGACTTCGATTTCGTGCGCCGGGACGGCCGCACCATCTGGTGCATCACCCGTGCCAAGCTGATCGACCCGCGCAATCCGGACAAGGGGCTGGTGATGGTTCTGCAGGACATCACCGCCCGCAAGGAAGCCGAAGATGCGCTGGCGGAGGCGAAGGAGAGGGCGGAAGAGGCGACCCGCTCCAAGTCGCTGTTCCTCGCCAACATGAGCCATGAGATACGCACGCCGATGAATGCGATCATCGGCCTGAGCCACCTCGCGCTCAAGACCGAGATGAGCCGCAAGCAGCATGATTATCTGAGCAAGATCCACAACGCCGGCACCTCGCTGCTCGGCATCATCAACGACATCCTCGACTTTTCCAAGATCGAGGCCGGC
>CBIHRJ010000020.1:0-70229 GCA_966212445.1 uncultured Noviherbaspirillum sp.
GTGAATTGGAAATTCCTCGTTACGACACTCCCGCCGACCTCTACGTGGTGTTCTACCCGGAGCATGAAGTGGAAGTGGTGGTGTCCGCAGCCTCGCCCGGTTATCCGGAATGGCGGGGAAAGATCAAGAAAACGCCCTGGGAGCAGTGCGTGGAATCGCAGGGATTAAAGGCTTGCAAGGCAGTGCTGCCGAAGCGATTTGATGCAGATGGATCACGAGGTTTCTGCGTCTATATCCAAGAAGAGTGGCCCGGAAATAGAGAAAAACAGGAATCGTGCGAAACGGCGATGATTTTATGCATGCAAGATTACGAAGATGAAGCCTTTTGCAAAGGCATTCTTTGGGGAGAGCCTTGCACCGGAGGTAACAAAGACGATGATCCCTACTGTATTGAACGAGCAAAACGTTTGAAGGAGAAAGAAAATAAATGAACGTACGATTTTCTGAACCGTGTCGCCTTAAATATTTGGAGTTAGACGGTCCTGAATTCATCGTAGCGGATAAAAGCATTAAGGATGACAGAAAGCCAGAAGAACTCCGCCAGACCTGCCAGCAAGACATCTACATCGGTGTTTTCTTCGATGGCACCAATAACAACAAGTATCGCGATAAATAACATATACAAAAATGCCGCACAGCCTTACCTCTACCCTGATGACAGCGACGCACCGTCTGCTGTCAAGAACAACGGCCGTTACGCTAACCGTGTTGACTATTGCCGCTGCCGGTTGCAAACCTGTAGAGAACAACGCGGCTGCGTCTCCCGCTGCCAATTCCTCGTCAGGCAAAGCATCCGTGATGACCGATAGCGTGAATTATCGGCATGACCGCTCAATGGAGTACACGCTGTACGACTTGTCGCAACAACCCCCTCGGGCAATCGGTGGCTCCATCGTAGACCGGCTTGCCACGGGAGGGTCCAAGGGCTGCTGCATTGCGTTGCCAGCGACTTGGAAGCCGGGAATGAAGGTTCGGGTGCAATGGGAGGAGGCTGACCGTAAACAGATATATCCCGAGAAGTACAGCCGCGATCTGGAAATTCCTCGTTACGACACTCCCGCCGACCTCTACGTGGTGTTCTATCCGGAGCATGAAGTGGAAGTGGTGGTATCCGCAGCCTCGCCCGGCCATCCGGAATGGCGGGGAAAGATCAAGAAAACGCCCTGGGAGCAGTGCGTGGAATCGCAGGGATTAAAGGCTTGCAAGGCAGTGCTACCGAAGCAATTCGATACAGAGAGTAGCCAAGGATTCTGCACTTACGTTCGAGAAGACAAACCAGAAAATGGCGAGGATAACTGCAAATTCGCGATGCTGCAGTGTATGCGGGATTATGAGGATGAGCCGTTTTGTAAAAAAATCTTGTGGGGGCCACGTAGAAAATGAACGTACGATTTGCAGAGTCTTGTAACGCAAAACACCTAGAGCTTGAGGACATTGAGCGAAACATTGAACTTAACAGCATTCGAGATGGGAGAACCGAGCAAGAATCTCGCCTGACCTGCCAACAAGACATCTACATCGGTGTTTTCTTCGATGGCACCAATAACAACAAGTATCGCGACACGCCCGGGTTCTCGCACAGTAACGTCGCGCGCTTGTATGAGGTGTATCCAGGCACACCCGCCACGCAAACGCCGCCGAAGCTGGCATCCAATCCGCAATCCGGTAAGCAGCGCAAGGTGTTCGAGGATGAGGCCTTCAAGCCCGCGTCGTTTCCTGCTGCCGAGTATCCGTACTACCGCAAGATATATGTGCCGGGGGTGGGCACACCCATGCCCGACGTGGGAGACAGCGGCACCGGCATGCAGAAGAAATTGGGACTGGCAATGGCTTTGCTCGGGCAGGCGCGGTTGGACTGGGCGTTACTGCAAGTCTGCAATCAGGTACATGCGGCGGTCTTTGGAACGGAACTCGAATCCGGGGTACGCATGGAGAGCTTATTCAAAAAAAACGTAGCTCAACTGCCAATCATGAGTCCGCCGTCCATGATTGGACTTCTTATGTTTTTGCAGAAGCATGAGAAAGAACTCCGGGAACAAATGGGTAGTTACGACGAAAGCGCCTTTAAGGAAATGCTCAACGGCTACGAGCGCCGGCTTGTGGCTGCCTTGAAGCAGCGCGGCACGAAAAAGCCGACGCTGCGCAAGATCCGGCTTTCCGTGTTCGGATTCTCGCGCGGCGCCGCGGAAGCGCGCGCCTGGGTCAACATGGTTGAACAGCGATGGGGAGGCGACCTGTGCCTGGGTGGTATTCCGTTGCAGATTGATTTTTTAGGCATCTTCGACACGGTGGCATCGGTTGGACTGGCACAGTCGACCCCTTATGCCAACGGGCATTTCGCCTGGGCCGATGGAACAAATATGGTGGTGCCTGCCGGCGTCAAGCGCTGTGCTCATCTGGTCGCGGCATTCGAAGTGCGCGGCTCGTTTCCGCTGGATTCAGTATGCCAGGGCGACAGTCTGCCTTCCAATTGCAAGGAGATCCTCTACCCTGGCGTACACTCCGATGTCGGCGGGGGGTACCCGCCCGGCGATCAAGGACGGGCTTTGGGCCAGGGGGCAGCGGGCGATTGCAAGAAGATCTCGCAGATTCCACTGGTCCAGATGTACCGCGAGGCGCGCATGGCCGGTGTGCCATTGGCTCTCGAAAAAGATATGGACGCCAACAGAGCAAGATATTTAGCGATCGATCCCAAACTCCGCGCTGACTTCAATGCCTACATTGCGGCTACGCGCACTGGCAGCGTCAAACCGACGCTGGGTAAGGGGGATCCGCAATTCGCACGCATGTACCCGACCGAGACGCAACCGCGCGATACGGTCTGGCGGCTGATTCGCCGTCATCACGGTTATCTTCTGCAATGGCAGAAAACCTTGCTCTCGCGTTCTGGCGGCGCTGCTTCCCTGCCCGGGCTACACAACTCGACCAGCGATTCAAAATTTCAGGATATCGAGGATTTTCGCGGTGCGGAAGAAGAACTGCGCAAGGAAATCGCTTTCTTGCAAAGCAAGGATCCGAAGAAATTCGATGTCGTGGACGACGTTTCGCTGGAGAAGGCAAAAACTTATACGAAATACGGTTCCGCGGCGTTGAGCTATTTGCTTCCCATGCTCGCCAGGCCTTTAACGTACCTGGCGCCGGGAGCCTTGCAATCCGCCATCCGAAGCGTGATGCAGGAAAAGCAGACGCAATGGGACTCCTGGCTCAGCAGGGATTGGGCTGGCGAGGACGCGCTGACGGGCGACAAAGCTGAAGCCGCGGCGAAACTCTTCGAATGTTATGTCCACGACTCACGTGCCTGGTTCAAGCCGCTTTTTACATCGGATGGACAGGGTACAGCGCCCGATGACGAGGAGTGGTTCACCCTGGGCGGCCGCGAAAAAGCAAAGAGTGCACGCATCAGGAAATTGAATGAAGAAGTGGAAGAACACAAAAAATCGGGAGACAAGAAGGCATTGGCTGCTGCCGAACACGAATTGAAGCAAATGCAGCAGGAGGGGCAACCACTCATTTACGGGGGGCGCGAACCATATCGCATGTGGGGCTACCTGCGCCACCGGCGTATCTACCAAAGCGGCACGTTGGTTGACGCAAGCCAGGAGAAATGGCAAAGCACCGTCGAGCGTGAAGAGGAAGAACGTGAACGGATGGCACGCCGCGAACGCATGATCGCCGTGGAAAATGCGCGTCACGAAAAGGAGGTACAAAACATCAAGACCGACAGCCGCAGGGTAGCTTCGGATCCCAAGCTACGATCAAATAACGACGAGTATCAGGAAGGAGCACGCCGGAAGCTGGAACGTGAAAATCGCGATCACGAGGAGAAATTGAGGGAAATTAACAAGGAAACGGCTGAAGCCGCGCATTGAAACAGCGTTTGTTCCGAATGGCACTTGCTTTTCAATGGGGCAGCTTGTTTGCCCCAATGGAACCAGGTAACGATGTCGAGTTTTATGTCACGGGCACAGAATATTTCGAACGCGTTGCAAAAGCATTCGAAAGCGCACACAGCACTAATCGACGGTCTCGGCGGTGAACAGGGCGGCGCCGTGCTCAACGTGGCCAAGGAAGGCGAGCCGCCCCTCGAAAGCCATATCGTGTACACCGGCTACGGCGGTTCGCAGGTTCTACCGTTCGTGACCATCGAGATGAACAGCTTTACCAAGGTGCAGGAACCCCTGTTGAAAAAAAATCCCCCGCCGTTCGACGACAGCATGCAGCGACCGAATCACTTCCTCAAAAGCGTACGACTGCGTCCCACCAATGTACCAATGCCGGAGCTCGTAAAATGAATTGTGTCCTCCCTTCTGACAATAACGCACTACCTCCGCGCAGCGCCACCAATGCGATTCATGAAGTCGCAGCAAGTTTTTTCCTCGGCCTGCGGGATGGCCTGCGTCCGCGCATTGCGCTGACCTCTTTCGTGACCGGCCTGGCGGCGGCGGTGTTCTGGCTGATCGTGCTTGTCTTCTGGCATGAAGAACTTGGCACTTTCCTGTCGAATGCGGCAAGAGGCGTGCTGTCCAAGCTCTTGACGCCGCAAGGCGTGGCGACGAGTGCTGTTCACCCGATCTTGAGTCGACTCACAGTGTTACAGAGTGATTTCGCGGGCAGTGTCATGGGGGTCATTCTCAGTCTGCTGGCCTATGTGGTGCTGGTGCTGCTGACGACACGTCTTGCGCTGGAGTTCTTCTTCCTCGATCGTGTTCGGCAACAATGTCTGAAAGCTTACCCGTCGCTGGCCCTGGATGCGGATACGTCCATTAAGGTCAGCATTCGCAATATGGTTGGCGCGTGGGGCATTTTTATTTTCATCGGCCTGTTGAGTTTGATGGTGCCGCTGATTGGCGGGGTCGTGTTCATTCTGCTGGGCGGGTATATGAATGTGCGCGACCTGGCCAGTGATGTATTGGAAGATATGGCAAGCGATGAACAAGTTCGAGCGATCATCAAGTCCAACCGCTTTTCCATGACGCTGCTTGGCGTACTCTTCATGCTGCTCCTGCTGATACCCCTTGTCGGCTTTTTTGCACCCGGCGTAATGGGCGCCGCCGTATGCCATTTGTGCATGCGGCAACTGTCTGTGGAGATAAATTGCGCCCGTTCTTCAACTTGATGGCGGATGAGGGCAGGCGGGATACTGCAATTTGCGTACAACAACGACGGTGAAATGATTGCGCTGTGTGCTGAAAAGCTGCAAGTCCGGCTATCGCCAGATAAAGACCTGGTCTTTTCTCTGCTGCCATCGGGATGACCCGGACTCTCGTGTCTGCAGCTGATGTTCTCTAAAAGAGACGGGGCGGATTCAAGGCGATAAGAGCCATCCGCGCCACCATGGAATCAAGAATCAGATACGACCCGATGTAACCATGTACCAACATATTCTATGCAAACCAACCACTTTTCCGACCAGCTCGCCGATAACCCGGAACACCTCTTCGATGGCGTGATGCGCAGATTGAGCCTGAAGAATGACGCGGCGCTGTCGCGGGCTCTTGGAGTCGCGCCGCCCGTGATCAGCAAGATCCGCCGGGGCAAACTACCGTTGCGTTACGCCGTGCTGGTGCGCATCCTCGATATCACGGACCTCTCCATGGGTGAACTGGTCGAGCTTTCATGCGCTCAGGCGTCGATCTCGCATGCCGTGTCCCCGCATGACGGGCGCGATGCGCCTTGCTAACCCGCTCCTCGCTATTGACAGTCACCTCGGCACTGTTATTGGTGTTAAGCCTTTCCGTGACTTTCATGCCCGGTTCCGCAAATGCACAGACCACGGCACAACCTGGTGTGCAAAGCAGGCCAACCTATCATCCACTACCGGCGATCAAAGGCTATCGCTATACGGACCGCGCAATTGGCAACATCGATGTGAAAGTCGAACACGGTCATAGGGTAAATTTTGATGATTTCTTCCTGAAGGCTTTGACGAATGGCAAATAAATTTACGCCCAATCAACCCGAACGCGCATTGCAGCGGCTGCACGGTGCCGCCCGACAGGCCGGCCTGCAGTGCCTGGAAAACATCTGGCACGGCTGGGAAGCGCGCTATACCTTGCTCTGTGAACAAGGACATCAATTCACCCGTGTCGGATCCAGCATCGTGTTTCAATCGACGATATGCCAGGAATGCCTGAGGTTAGAACGTCTTGTGCGTCTGCAGCAGGCGGCGCAAGCCAAAGGGGGAAAATGCCTGGAAAACGCGTATCTCGGCGCCAAGGCACGACACCTTTTGGAATGCGTACACGGCCATCAATGGAAGGCTGAACCATCCAGGATCATCAGTACACCAAGTTGGTGTCCGCATTGCGCCAGCATAGAGCATGGTCTGCGCCTGCGCAAACAGGATGGACTGGAGCAACTGCAACGCATCGCCGCAGAAAAAGGCGGCGCATGCCTGAGCGATGCGTACACCGGAGGAAAGGCATATTACAAGTTCCAATGCGCGCAAGGCCACCAATGGGACACCGCAGGGAACGAGGTGATGCGAGGCGCATGGTGCGGCGTGTGCGCCAATGACGCCAAGCGGCAAAACTATCTGCTGGCAGACGGGTTGGAACGGCTGCGCACAGCGGCAAAGAACCACGGCGGCGAATGCCTTTCCCAGACTTATACCGGAGGAAAGACCAAATACCGGTTCCGTTGCAGCCATGGTCACGAATGGGAAAGCACAGGTCACAAAATCCTGCGCGGGGCATGGTGCAAGCAATGCGTCTACGATAGCAAGAAACTGGGCATCGAGGTCATGCGCCAGATAGCGCGCGACAGAGGTGGCGCCTGCCTGTCGGAGCATTACGTGAACTCGATGACCAAATTGCATTGGGAATGCGATCGCGGCCATCGCTGGCACGCGATACCTGGCGCCATTCGCAACGGCCACTGGTGCCGCGTGTGCGCACACTTCAATCAGATCCGCAATCCGAAATCCAAGGCGCGGGCGAAGTATCTGGCATTGCCGAGGACGGACGATCAGAGCATTTGATCAAGCAAAGCCAGCCTTTTCATGAACCGAGTAAACTTACCCCTTTCGTGGACATGAAGAGGGTATTGCTTTTTCTGATCGAAAACAGAAAAAGGCGAACTTTCTCTTCAGATCGATGGCCGGGCGCCATATAAAAAGTGAAAATTGAAAGCCCGCCTCACGGCATGACGCGGTGCCGGTTTATCCCTGCAGGAGAAGAATTGAGAGTACCGCGGCATCCTTGGCTTTCATCATTGCGCGTGTCCCGGCTTCCGGCATTGCTGGCGGGCGCGGCATTCTGCATCGCATGCATGCCGGCGCGCGCCGACTACGTCGTGCATGTCGAGGCGCCGGACCCGCTGGAAAATCTGCTGACCGAGTTCCTTGACCTGGTGCGGTACAAGGACCGCGACGACATCAATACCGAACAGCTCAACTACATGGTGGCGACGGCCGAGGAACAGGTAAAGAACCTGGCGGCGACCGAAGGTTATTTCTCCCCGAAAACAACGGTGCGGGTCGACCGCGCGGCACAGCCGCCGGTGGTCACGGTGCGGGTCGAGCCGGGACCGCGCACCACGGTGTCCGAACTGTCGCTGGGCATCAACGGCGCCGTCACCGGGAAGTCGCCGGTGCAGGCCGAGGAGGTGCGCCGGTCCTGGCCACTGACGCCGGGCGAGCCGTTCCGCCAGGAGACCTGGAGCAACGCCAAGCAGGAAGGCTTGCGGATCCTGCAGCGGCAACGCTATCCGGCGGCGCGCATCGCGTCCTCGGAAGCGCGCATTTATCCCGAGCGGCACGCGGCGGACCTCGACATCACGTATGACAGCGGCCCGCTGTTTACGCTCGGCCCCTTGCACATCAGCGGCACGCAGCGCTATCCGCAAAGCATCATCGAGAACGTCAATCCGCTGGAGGCGGGCGAGGAGTACAGCGCCGAGCGGCTGCTGGATTTGCAGCGCCAGATATTGCGCACGCCCTACTTCAGCAACGCCGTGGTCGACATCGACAAGGACCCGGCCAATGCATCGCAGGCGCCGGTCAACGTGCGGGTGTCGGAGTTCCCGACGCAGCGCATCCGCGCCGGCGCGGGTTATGCCACCGACACCGGCGCGCACGTCAACAGCCGCTATACCCATCACAATGTGTTCGGCCGCGCCTGGATATTCCAGGGCGAGGCGCTGGTCGAGCAGCGCCGCCAGTACGGCTCGCTGGACCTGGCGATGCCGCCGGGTCACAAGGGCTACGTCAACAGCGCGCACACCTCGTACGAGCGCACCACGCTGGAAGGCATCGACCTGCGCAGCAAGCGCGCCGGCCTGCGGCGCTCGCGGTCCACCGACGAGAACGATGTCGCCTACACGATCGAGTACTACCGCGACCAGTTGCGCCAAATCGATGGCGCGGCCCTGCCGCCGGATATCTTCGTCGAGCCCGGCAGCCACCAGGCGCTGGTGGCCGGCATCGCGCGCACCTGGCGCCGCGTCGACAATCCGGAATTCCCGCGCGACGGCTACATCCACTCCGCGCAGGCAGGCATTGCGCTCAAGGGCCTACTGACCGATGAGACGTTTTTCCGCTGGTATAACCGGCTGCGCCGCTTCGTGCCGGTCGGGCGGCGCGACCTGGTCATCCTGCGCGGCGAGTTCGGCGCGGTGATATCCAAGGGCGGCAATGCGGCGATCCCGGCATCGCTGCTGTTCCGCGCCGGCGGCACCGAATCGGTGCGCGGCTATGCGTACCAGAGCATCGGCAACGTGGTGAACGGCACCGTCTACCCGACGCGCTTCCTTGCCGCCGGCAGCGTCGAATACCAGCACTGGATCTCCGACCAGTGGGGCGGCGCCGCCTTCTATGACATCGGCACCGCGACCGACGACTGGGGCGGCAAGCAGTTCTTCCAGGGCATTGGCGCCGGCGTGCGCTGGCGCAGCCCGGTCGGGCGCGTCAACGTCGACCTGGCATACGGGCTGCAGTCGCACGACATCCGGCCGCACCTGTCGCTCGGGGTGGCATTCTGATGCGGCAACCGATAATGTTTCATCGCGTCATGCACGGACTGTTGTGCAGCCTGCTTGCAGTTATGCTGCTGGTGACGCTGGCGCAACCGGCGCATGCGCAGGCGGACTGGGGCGCGCGCGCCGCCTGGGCGCTGGCCAAGCGGGTCCTGCCCGGCAACCTCAAGGGCGAATTCGTCGGCGCCACGGACAAGGAAGGCGTCGAACTGCGCAACGTCTCTTACAGCGACGACACCAGGGTGGTGAAGGTAGACCGTCTCACCGCGGCCTGGCATGTGACGCTCAAGCCGCTGGCGCTGGAAATCCGTTCGCTGCGGATGGATACCGCCGACGTCACGCTGCTGCCGTCACCCGAGCCGTCGCCATCACCGACGCTGCCGCAAGAGATCAAGCTGCCGCTGGCGCTCGACGTGCGCCAGGCCATGGTCGGCAAACTGGTGCTGCACCAGGACGGCGAGACGACCACCTACAGCGATATCCGCCTGCGCGCCAGCAGCGACCGCGTGCATCACAACATCATCCTCGACAAGGCCGTCACGCCTTACGGCACCGCCAGCGCCACGCTGCAACTGAACGGCACGCGGCCGTTCGCGGTGAACGGCAAGGCCAGTCTGAACGGCGCGTGGCAACAGGAAACGTATCGCCTCAACGCCGCGCTCTCCGGCAACCTGAGCGCGCTCGGCGTGCAACTCGACGTCGCCAGCGGCAAGCTGAACGGCAACGCGACGGTGGAAGCGACGCCGTTTGCCACGGTGCCGTTCCGCCGCGCCCAGGTCGATCTGCACCACCTGAATCCGCAGGCATTCAGGGCCGGCGCGCCGCGCGCCGACCTCGACATCCAGGCGTCGCTGACGCCGGTCGAAGGCAGCCTGAAAAAAGGCGAAGGGCTGTCGTCGCTTGCGGTCAGCGGCCCGATCTCGGTGGTCAACGCGATCCCCGGCGGCCTCGACCGGAAGCTGCTGCCGCTGGTGACGGCCAACGCCGCCGTCACGCTCGATGCGCACACCCAGACCCTGTCCCGGCTCACGATCAATCTGCCCGATTCCGCCACGCTGGAAGGCAGCGGTGTGTTGCGCACAGGCGCGCAGGGCCGGCGCCAGGGATCGTTCACGCTGCAGGCGAACAGCCTCGACCTGCATGCGCTGCATGCGACGCTGCGGCATACTGCGCTGAACGGCCCGCTGAAAGTGGCGCTGAACGGCGACCGCCAGCAGGTGCAGCTGGCGTTGTCCGGCGGCGACCTGTCGCTCCGCGCCAATGCCGACATCACGCCGCAAAAGATCGCGCTGCAGGACGCCCGGGTGCAGGCAGGCCAGTCGCGGCTCGCCCTCAACGGCACGCTGGAACGCGGCGGCAGGAGCGCGTATGCGTTCAACGGCACCCTCAGCGACTTCCGTCCCGACCGGTTCCTCGCATCGATGCCGGTCGCCGCCGGCAAGAACGGCGCCGCGCCCGACCTGCCGCCGGTCGATGCTCTCATCAATGCCGATTTCCAGGCGCGCGGCACGCTGCAGCCGCAGTTGCGCGCCGACATCACCCTCGACGTGCATGACAGCACCTATGCCGGGCTGCCGATGACCGGCGGCGGCACGCTGCATCTGCTGGGCGACCGCTTGTTGCCGAGCGACCTGCAATTGTCGGTGGCCGGCAATGAAGTAGTGCTGCGCGGCGGTTTCGGCGCGTCGTCGGACCGGCTCAACCTGCATGTCGATGCGCCTGCGCTCGACCGTCTCGGCATCGGACTGACGGGCGTGCTGGAAATCGACGGCCAGGTCGGCGGCACCTTCAAGCGGCCGCTGGTCGACGCTACCGTCACCGCGCAGCCGCTCGGCTACGGCGGCTACCGGGTCGCGCAACTGTCCGGCCGCGTGCAGACGCAGGGCCTGCCCGGCGACGCGCCGCGTGCGCCCTTGCGCGTCAACATTGATGCGCAGGGCGTACAAGGCCCGGACCTGTCGCTGGCCAATCTCCAGCTGGACGTCGACGGCAGCTATGCCAGCCACGATATCCGGCTTGCCGCCGCCGGCCGCCTGCGCGGCGAACCGCTGGACCTGAAGCTGGCCGCACACGGCGCCTTGCAGCAACAGAAAAAGGGCGGATTGCTCTGGGACGGCGTGCTGCGTTCGCTGCAAAGCGAAGGCGTGTTGCAGGCTGCGCTGGAAGAACCGCTGCCGCTGCGCGTTGGCGCCGGCAGTGTGGTACTGGGCGCATCGCGTCTTGTGCTTGAACAGGCGTCGGTGCGGCTGCAGGGTTTACGCTATGAAGACGGCAGGCTCAGTTCCGCCGGCACCTTCGACGCGCTCAATGTCGGCCGCCTGCTCGGCGTGATGCGCCAAGTCACCGGCAACAAACCGCCGGTCAACTCCACGCTGGTGCTCGACGGCCGCTGGGACTTCACGCTGGCCGATCAAGCCAGCGGCTTCGTGGAGATCGCGCGCACCGGCGGCGACGTCAGCGTTCCCGGCCCCGCCGGCGATACCGCGCTGGGATTGACCGCGCTGTCGGCACGCGCCGACCTGCAGGGCGAGCGGGTGCAACTCGGCGCGCACCTGACCGCGACCCGGGTCGGCAATGCCGACGGCCAGGTGCAGGTGATGCTGCAGCAGGTCGACGGCCGGCTCGGCCTGGCGCCCGATGCGCCGCTGTCCGGCCATATCACCGCATCGATTCCGCGCCTGCAAAACGTGGCTTCGCTGGCGGGGCCGCGTATCGCGCTTGACGGCAGCCTGCAGGCCGACATCGCCGTCGGCGGCACGCTGGCCGATCCGTCCTTCAACGGCGCCGTGACCGGCGACCGCATCGCCTTGACGCTGTATGACCAGGGTGTGCGGCTGCGCGACGGCACGGTGCGCATCGCGCTGCATGACAATATCGCCGACCTGCAGGAGGTGGTGTTCCACGGCGGCGAAGGCACGCTGCGCGTCACCGGCCGCATCCCACTCGACAGCAGCGCACCCGACCTGAGCGCCGACATCGTCGCCGACCAATTGCAGTTGCTGGCCACGCCGGACAAGCGGATGACGTTGTCGGGACGCGCTCAGGCGGCGATGGTCAACGAGCAACTGCATGTCGACGGCCGCTTCAAGGTTGATCGTGCGCTGTTCAACCTGCCGGAGAAGACCGCGCCGAAACTCGGCGACGACGTGGTGATCATCCGCGACGGCGAACGACAGGCGAAACGTCCCCCCGGTCCGCGCCCGGCCAGCCCCTGGTCGCCCTACGTCAATGTCGATGTCGACCTCGGCAGCAACTTCCGCTTCGAAGGCGCGGGCGCCGACCTGCGCCTGGCCGGCGAGCTCACCGTCAAGAGCGTACCCAGCGAACAGCCGGAAGCGTTCGGCACGGTGCGCGTCGTCGACGGCACCTACGAAGCCTTCGGCGCCAAGCTGGCGATCGAGCGCGGCGTGATCAACTTCCAGGGACCGTTCACCAACCCGAACGTCAACATCGTGGCGATGCGGCGCGATCAGGATGTGGCGGCCGGCGTGCAGGTGACCGGCACCGCGCAGCAGCCGCGGGTGGAGCTGGTGTCCGAACCCAGTGTACCGGATGCGGAAAAACTGTCGTGGCTGGTGTTCGGCCACGGCACCGCGACGGCCGGCGAAGCCGGCGGTGCGCAGGCGGCGGCGCGCGGCGCGGCGCTTGGGCTGCTCAACAAGTTCGGCGGCGCGCCGGTGGCCAAGCGTTTCGGCCTCGACGAACTGTCGATCGGCGCCAGCGAGTTCGGCCTCGGCAGCGAGCAGGTGGTCAACCTCGGCAAGGAAATCTCGAACCGGCTGTATGTCGGCTATGAGCAAAGCCTGGCCGGCGGCGAGAGCGTGGTGAAGCTGACCTACGAGATTTCGCGCCACTGGTCAACGGTGCTGCGCGGCGGCGCCGTCACCGGGCTCGACCTGCTGTACAGCAATCGCTTCGATCATATTGGGGAGAAGTGACGGCGAGTGGCATGGATGGTGCACCCGGCATCTGGATGTCAACAGGACCGGAGGTGCCGGCAATGAAACGAAGACGAAACATCGAGGGAATATCACCGACCGGCCCAAAAATGCAGCTTCTGACCCAAGAAAAATCGATTACACAGTTCCTCGCAGCAACCGATTCCGCAAGATCGTCTCAAAGTCTTGCCTCACCGAACAGAACACGTGGATATAAACGATTTTCTTGTCGTCGTCGATCTGGTAGACGATCTTGTTCAACCCTTCTATCACCAGTTGACGAAAGTGGTCAAAACCTGTCTCCAGCAACTCCGGAATCGGCCGACCCATGCGGGGATGGTTCTTTAACATTTCCACCGAATTCTTGATCAGCCGGTACTGCTTCTGTGCGACTTCAACACCAAAATTCGGCACCAGATAATCGCCATAGAGATGACGCAGTTCTTCTTGCGCACTCTTCAGCATGACCACGCGGTAGGTCATCCGGCAACTTCCTTATCCATGGCGGCAAAGAAAGCGTCTGCATCGACAAAATCGCCGCGTTCGATCTCTTTCTGCCCCAAAGCAAGGATCTTGAGAAGGGCCAGCGTCTGCTGCGTTTGTTCAAAGCTCTTGATGTCCTGTACGACAAAGGTCGCCTCGCCATTCTGAGTGATGATCATCGGCTCCCGGCTTTCGGTGATCTCCTTGACTACGGATGCGGTCTTTTCTTTTAGATAACTGATTGGCTTGATGTGGGAGGAAAACTGCATGAACTGTGCTCCGGAAAAGTAATCAGTCTGAATATAGACTGAATTTAGCATGAAGGTCAATTGATGCAAAATCATCGTCTCCGAACCTCATCGATCCGCCCGGACGTTTGCTTTAAGGTGCCGAGCTTGCCGACTACCGTGAACATGCGCGACTATGTCGACCGCGGCGTCAGCGGCGAATACGACGCGCTGCTGGTCTATCGCAAGCGGCTGCGCCAGCGACTATCAGCGCAACGTGCTGGCGTACGCGTCGCCGATCAGAAGCCGCCGATTTTTCTCACCGGCGATTTACCCACAACTGTTGTGGTCAATTCTGTGGACAACCCGGCAAAAGCTTCCACAAGCCCATGATTCACAAGGGAAAGTTTGCGTTGATGAAAATCAAGGCAGCAACCGACGTTTTGCTCGCGGCAGTTCGGATATTTTCGATGATGCTGCCCAATTCACCATGTATTCCGGAGTTTGGAATCGGTCGGTTCGAGGCTGCAATCAGTGAGATCGGCGTTCGGAATCGCCGGCAGGATAGTGCCCGAAACCGGACGCTGTGGAAATTTGGATGGGCGGCGGAAACCGACCCAAAGTCGACGTAGCGATTTCCCGTAAGCTGCCGTTCAACGAGGCTGTAGAAAAAGTCGTTTTGCAAATTTTTGAGTGTCGTAAGTCATTGATTCTCTCAGCTTGAAAATTAGCAAGAACGGCGTTTTTGGACTTTTTCTACAGCCTCAACGTTTGACATGAGGGGCATGCGACAGCAGGCGAAGTCTGATGTTGCATGCCCCCTCGATGGAAGGGTTAGCCGTCTTGGCGGACATACGTGGCCTTGTACTTGGCCGGCACCTCGACTGGCTGCAGCTTACCCGCGAGCGACAAGACGAGGAGCAGAGAAACTGCACCACCGACGACCATGGGCGCAGCGATGGCAACCGCCCGAGTTTTTGGAGGCGATGTATGAAGATACCAGTAAGCGGCGCACCCCAGATGCGTGAAGAGCGCAAGGACGGCGAGAAAGTAGTACGGCGCGAAGAAGAACTGATTCGGCGGCACGTGAAAGCCAGCAGCGGCGAAATAGAAGTTTGTGTCGAGATGGAGAACGGTACGACCGTATAGAACTGCTCCAACGTGCACAAGCAAGAAGAATGCAAGCAGGGTACCGGAGACTGCCTGTAGCCACGCAACGCCACTGCTCCTTTGTTTCCACCCGTGGATGACGAACCACAGGCCGCTGGCAACTTGGAATGCCACACAGAGTAGAAGAAGGAACTCAATGACGGGTTGACGGTAGAGCTTGCGTGCAGCCTCCATGAAGGCGATGTGAGAAGGGATGCCAGCCAGGGACGCAAGGTGGTTTGCAACATGAAGACAGGCAAACGCGGCGATGAAAACGGCCGACGTTCTGTGAAGGGTGCGTAGACTCATTTGAAGACGGCTAACTGATTAGTTATATGGACAGGGTTGTCCAGTATGCACGGTATCGAGCCGATATGCACGGCGACCGACTGACCGCGAATCCGCACCGAGTCTAGGGTTCGCAACGATCGCCGATTTATCAGACTAATAAAAAACCGTGAAATACGGCAGCGAAGATGTCGCCTTGACCGGGCTATCCCGCCATGGAAAAGTTGTCAGAGCAATACTGAATATCTGTGACGAGTGACCGTCCGGAAATGGCCGGTTGCCGCCTGATCGCAAAATTTCCCCGGATGACCGGCTTGCTCTTAAACCTGACACTCACGCACCGTCGAAACCAGCACCGGCATATTGGTCACTTTCAAAGCATTTGGTACTCCGCCCAAAGAAGCGGCAGATGCGAAAACCATCGGAAGCAAGCGCAGTATCTCCGGCATGGAACGAGCATTCCGTCGTCAGGCAGCCGGGCGCTTGCGATGGAACACCAGCGGACTGTACTGCACCGCCGACGGCGGCGGCGATTTGAGGATCTCCGGCTTGATCGCGCCGATGACGTGCATTTCGCATGGCTTGCAGTCGAAGCGCAGCGTGTAGCGCTCATTGCCGCTGACCAGGGTCATCGGTTCCGCACGTACCTGGCCCTGCACACCCTGCACGCCCTTGGCTTGCTTGGGGCAGAGGTTGAACGAGAAACGCAGGCAGTGCTTGGTGATCATCAGCGACACTTCGCCCGCTTCCTCGTGCGCTTCGTATGCGGCGTCGATCAGCTGCACGCCATGCTTGCGGTAGAAGGCGCGCGCCTTTTCGTTGTAGACGTTGGCGAGGTAGCTGAGCTGGGTTTCGGGATAGACGGGGCATGGTTGCGCCTGCGCCTTGCGTGGCGGGCGCTGCCATGCGGCCAGGCGCGCGGCCTCGTGCGCGGCGATCGCAGCGCGGCGCAGCGCGTTGATCGCCGCTGCCGGCACGAACCACGGTTGCGACAGCGACAAGGTGATCTGTCCGGCGTCGAACATGGTGTTGCCGAGCTTGCCGAGGCTGGTGCGCAGCGCGGCTTCGGCCTGCGCGGCCTGCTGCGCCGGTTGCAGCGCCATCGCCGCATCGGTCGCGCTGACGATGCCGTCCTCGTCGCGAATGGCGAGACGCAGACCGCCGGCATGTTCGGACAGCGTCAGCTCCAGCATCACCTTGCGCTCGGCCGATTTCTTGTTGAGCCCGGCCTCCCACTGGTGATCGCGGTTGCGATGGATCGTGATGCCGGGCTTCAGGCCGGCCAGCGCGCTCATGGTTTCGTTGGGGTAGACGCGCCAGCGCTGGCCTTCCGCGTCTTCGCTGAGCTTTTCCGCGCGGTTGGCGAGGATGCCGACCGTGCTGCGCTTGTGCATGTAGTTCAGGCCGTCGCCATTGGCCAGCGGCGCGTTCGTCACGAGGTCGAGATGGTCGGCGCCGATACGGGTGACCGTGCCCAGTTCCACGCCGACGTATTTGGGCGAATCGAAGGCGCCGATGTCGGGCTGGCGTCCCTGTGCAAAATAATCGGTGTGGCCGCGGTGGAAATTCTTGTCGACGTCGGGCGCAAACATCAGGCGCGTGCGGCCGCTGGATGCGCGCGCCAGTTCGTGCCAGCGTTCCAGGATGTCGTCGAGCAGCAGGCGGTAGTGGCCGGTGATGTTTTTCACATAGCCCATGTCCTTGTAGCGCCCCTCGATCTTGAACGAGCGGATGCCGGCGTCGATCAGCGCTTCCAGGTTGCGGCTCTGGTCGTTATCCTTCATCGATAGCAGGTGCTTTTCATACGCGACCACGCGGCCCTGGCCGTCAGTGAGCGTGTACGGCAGGCGGCAGGCCTGCGAACAGTCGCCGCGGTTGGCGCTGCGTCCGGTGTCGGCATGCGAGATGTAGCACTGGCCGGAGAACGCGACGCACAGCGCACCGTGGATGAAATATTCGAGCGGGGTGTTGACCGCCTCGTGGATCTTGCGGATCTGTTCCAGGCTCAGTTCGCGCGCCAGCACCAGCTGCGAAAAGCCGGCCGCGCCGAGGAAGCGCGCCTTGTCCACGGTGCGGATGTCGCATTGCGTGCTGGCGTGCAGCTGGATGGGCGGCAGGTCCATTTCGAGCAGTCCCATGTCCTGCACGATCAGCGCGTCGACGCCGGCGTCGTACAATTGCCAGATCTGCTTGCGTGCGGTTTCGAGCTCGGCATCGTGCATGATGGTGTTCATCGTGACGAAGATGCGGGCGCGGTAGCGATGCGCGAATTCCACCAGAGCGGCGATGTCCTCGATCGGATTGCTGGCGTTGTGCCGCGCGCCGAATGAGGGGCCTCCGATGTACACCGCATCGGCGCCGTGCAGGATGGCTTCGCGCCCGATCTCGGCGGTTTTGGCGGGCGACAGCAGTTCGATCTGGTTGGCGGGGAGTGACATGGGAGGAATCCGATCTGGCGAAGGCGGAAATTATAGCCAATGCGCGACGGCCGCAGCGCGGTCGGCACGCCGGAAAAACTGGTTGCAATGGAAATGTTTCAACTTCGTACTTCGTCATGCGTCCGGCGTACCAGCGAGGCTTGACCCAAGGTATTGCCGTTCGGGGAGAAGTAGCAAACAGCGGCTGACACGGATGGTGCCCCCGGCACCGCCGGTCGCGCCAATGGTCAGGGACCGAACGCCGAAGCCGGCCCGGCGATACGTGCAAACATCCACAGATCATGGAAAATCCGAGCGCCTATGTCGGCAAGAACGTCACCATCTCCAGCCGTGCCGAGGAAATTTTCACGCCCTGGTGGTTCAAGCTGGATGAACAGCAGAGGAACGCTTGCGGCATCGACAACCACCTGCTGGTGATCGGCAAGGCGCCATGTAGAAATAATTTATGTATTTTTGCTGACCATAGCGAGTGCGCTGCTGGAAGATTTCGAAAAAACCCGGAGACATTTCTGCCTCCGGGTAAAAGGGTTACCACCCTTGGAGACAAACTTCCTGCTGACCACCTCAAGATCTTTCCGCTGGCGAGAACTATCCCCAGTTCCACCTACTTCAGAGACCTTGAGTCACAACATGCTGCAATCAAAATTTGTGACGTATGCCGACACCAAATGCAGTGGTGCTGTTATCGGCGCCCGGCGCTCCGCCGATGATGCCAGGGCTGTACATGTTGGAAGCTGTCATATGGGCCGCTGTACCGTATAACGCCGTGCGCTTGGACATGTCGTACTGGAATCCGATCAAGCCCTGCGTGAGGCGGCCATCATCTGTAGCACCGACGAACTTGTAGCGCGACTGGATAAGGCTCGTCATCAGTTTCCAGTTGCCTACGTAGTAATCGAGACCGACGTCGACAATGTTTGCCTCACTATTGTTTGAACCGCCGGCGGCGAACGCTCCTGTACCGGCCGTGCTAGTGAAAGTCGTCGCAAACGCAGGTGCAGCAGCGCCAGCAGCCGTAATCAGAGGCTGTTCGACTTTCGAGTATGTGCCGCGTACGGTCATGTTGCCGAACTTGTAGCTGGAGCCCAGCATCCAGGTCTTGATGCAGGTATCGCCCGCATTGCCGATGGTGGTCGTCTTGCAGCCTGCGCCACTTGGCGCACCCTGGTCGGCGCTGCTGGTTGCAGTGACACCACGCTTCGATTGCCAGTAGCCGAAACCGATTCCGAACGGTCCGTTCAAGTATTTTGCGCCGACGCCGAAGCCGCTACCTGCCGAGTTGTCTCCAGCAGCTTCGCCGAAGCCATACGTTACGTTGGCCTGGAAGCCGTTGAATTTCGGCGTGCTGTAGTAAATGATGTTGTTCGAACGATTGCCGCCAACACGGTCGAGATTATTGGCGTGAACTTTGATTACAAACGTCCCGAACGGCGCGATACTGGAAAACGGGCCAGCCACTTCGTCGATGAAATCCTTTCTCCGCCCGAGCTCCAGATCACCGAAGTTTTTCCCCGCCAGTCCAACAATCGATTTGCGGCCGAACAGCGCCCCACCTTGCGTGGATGTGCCGTTGTCGATTGCGATCCCTCCTTCGAGAGCGAAAATCGCATCCAACCCATTTCCCAGATCTTCTTTTCCGCGAAAGCCAAAGCGCGAAGCCTGGCGCAGTCCGGAATCAATGCCCGTCCGGCTCCCCGTTCCGGTCGGGTTTGCGGCGGTTGCAGCCGCCACCTTCGTGACATGGGACACCCCGGCATCGACGATGCCGTAAATCTGCACATTTGTCTGTGCATGCGCCATACCTGCAAGCGCACCGGCAACTGCAAGCACAAGTACCTTCTTGTTCATTGTTGACCCCTTATGTAAAGCATTCTTGTAACGACTCGTAAAGTCGGCGGAGGCTGCTGCGTGCCGTATCTCTCTTCATGCCGCGCGTATCACTTATCGAGACAGCGTAACATCAGCTAAGACAATAATAGGATTCCAACGAACAATCGTCAAACAAAAGTTTTATCTATCATTATGTCGTATCATCTGCCGATACATTCGTTGTTATTTGTGTACCGGCAAAAAAATTGGACATATCCCTTCATCAGCAAGTACGGGATCAACCGGTACCAACGAAGGGCACTACGAACAGCGATTTATTCGTTCAGAAACAACTCTATTGATGGGACACGGTGAAGGTTGGCGCCGCATTCCCTCCCTTGCAGGGTGCGTATTCGCTTGTACGTGGATGCGCCCGGCGCGGGGATCGTTTCGCAGGCCCTGACCAGGGCTGCGCAGTAGTATTTTGTAGGCTATTGGTCATCCCATTTTTTGAAGATGTGCGCGAGCTCGCCCGTGGCATCGAGTACGGCAACCGCGCGGCCTAACTCGGCAATCGTGTCCACGGGCAGGGTTTTTCTCACCACAAGATAGAATGGTCGGATGTCCATCACCGCTGGAAGAACCCTGACTTTCCCCTCGAAGTCAGCACTCCGTATACTCTCCATCAGGCCGGGAACCCGATGGTAGTAAAAGCGGCCTCGTTTTGCGGTCAGCTTTTGCAGAAGCAGAACAATAGGAAGATAGTGCGAAGGTAAAAAATCCCGGAGAGGCATCCCTCTCCGAGAAAAGGGTTGCTCACCCTTGGAGACACCCTTAGGCGCCGCGCGGGAACAAGGTGTGCAATTTGGCGGTTGTAGCGGGAGGCGATGTGGGGGCGACCGACACGACGCAGTACGCGTACTGCTAGGGCGGGCAACCCCGCAGCGCGCCCCCAAGTTACATTGAGGCCAGCAAAATTGGGCAACTTATTCCTGCGCGGTACCTTAGCACCTGCTGACTACCTCATGATTTGTCCGCTCGCGAGTACTATTGCAAGCTCCACATACTTTGAGCCGGAATGGTTGTTCGGAGAAAAGCCGATGATCAAGCCTCCGGCGTCAAATTCCTTCATGGATTCAAGCGATCTGCGAACCTTTTCCCGAGTCGGATTTGGACCAGCGTTACGCAGAGCCTCCACCAGGGTCTTCGCTGCGATATAGCCTTCGACGACAGCCAGGTTGATCGGAGTTCCCGGTGGAGCGAACTTGTCAATGTCCTTCTTTAGCTCCCGAATCAATGGGATTTCCCTGTTAACATCCGGGACCACTTGCGTGACGATCAGGCCGCGCGCATATGTTTTCCCAATCCTTTTTACGATATCGCCACCGTCCGCGGTCGAAATCGCAATCACTTGTGCATCCCCTCCTGCCGCACGAAATGCCTTGTAAAACTCCGCTGCCGCAGGACTGTTTGCAATCACAATTACGCTTTGTGGATTCGCATTTCTGATGGAGATGGCCGCACTTCCGACATTCGTCGTTCGTGCCGGGTAGGTATCGTGATGAATGAGCTGCAATGAAGCATGCTTTTTCAATTCGTTCCTGACCAATCTAAGGCCTTCTTCTCCAAACGCGCTTTTCTCATAAAAGACCGCGATCCGGCGGAGGCCAACCGTTGCAAGTTGCTGCACGATTTTTTCTGCTTCACCCCGATAGCTTGCCCGCGTATGAAAAAGATATGGGTTAACAGGCTCATGTAACGACACGGCACCGGTTCGGATGCCGACGACCGGAATGCCGGAGTCTTCGAGAACTTTGCTTTCGACCAAGGCTTTCATCGGCCCGGTACCCATGAGTCCGGCAAGGGCGACAGGCTCATATTTGGCAATGAATTGGCGCGTTATCGCAACCGATCCAGCGACGTCCAGGCCTCGGTCTTGCGACACGAATTTCAGCGTGGCACCGTGCACGCCACCCGCGTTGTTTACGGCATTGATATAGGTCTGCAATCCTAAACGGATATACGGACCTGCGGCCTTCGCACGCCTGCATTGTGAAGAATCGCAAGGGCTTTTATGTCCTGAGCGGGTATTCTGATCTGCGGTATCCGCATCTACATAGGAAGCAACCTGGCCGATGACAATCGGCCCCGCTGTCGCTGTGGAAACGATAATCGTGGCAAGCGCAATAGCGATGATCCGCAGCGGATGAATCAATTTCCCCTCCTTTTTACCTTTTCAGGCATGCTCAGTAACCAGTCCTTGCATCGAAGGTCACCCGACGTATCCCAACTCACACGAAAACTCCCAGGCTGCTTTCCGCAAAGCGTCAAGAAACTCTGTTAATTTGTCCGCACGCATACGTCCGGATGGCACAGCAACTCCCAGTACCGCCACGACCGTGCCAAATGCATCTCTTATTGGAAAGGCCAAGGAAACTGTTCCTGCTGTTTGCTCCCCTTGGGAAATGCTGTATCCCTGCTCTCTGATTTCGTCCAGATGGCGTTCCAATGCATTGCGCTCCACGATGGTATTTGCAGTAAATTTTTCCTTTTCCTCTTCCAGAACGGCTTCCTGGATTTCTGCCGTCGCGTACGCCAAGAGCAGTTTCCCTGAGGCTCCTGCATAGAGAGGCATACGGCTTCCGACCTTGGTATGAATCCGCACCGCTTGGCTGGAATCGAAGCGAGCAATGCAAACGCTTTCAATTCCGTCTCTCACACGAACGTAGACGTGTTCGTTGAACTGCTGGCCGAGTCCGAAAAGATATTTCTTTGTAAGACGAACAAGCTTTATCTGCTCTTGTGCAGCAGCGCCAAGAAAAAGCGCCATGTAACTCAAACTATAGATTGCAGCGTTTTCATGACGACGAATAACGCCGCTTTTTTCAAGCGTTTCAAGAAGGCGGTAACTGCGCGCCTTCGTTATACCGGATCGTCTTGACAGCTCCGTTACGCCCAACCCGGGTTGATCGGCGACGAGAAAAAGCAGGCAAAGCGCCCTGTCCACAGCATCTACCGTGTAATTCATAACGTCATTTGCCTCCGCACCGGCAACCCCGGCCGCCACCTTCGCTTGCCCAACGGCCAAACCGGGTGCCATCGGTTCGCGGAACCATTTATGGATTGACCGAGCAAGCCGACTGACGCTCGCTGAGCTGTTCTTCTACACGCCGCTTCAAATTTCGCATGAACACTTCCAGACTCTCTTGCAGAGGAGCGAATCCCTCTGTCTTTTCGAATGTTGCTTCGTTCATGTACAAGCTGCGCTTGATCTCGATCTGGATGCTTTGCCGCCCGCTCGACGGATTTCCGTAGCGGTGGATGATGTGCCCGCCCTGATAAGGATTGTTGATTTGGACCTGATAGCCCAACTGCCGCAATTCGGTGGCCACCCAATCAGTAAAATCCGCGTTGGCCGACGCACCATTACGGTCGCTAACCACCATGTCGGGGCGCGCTCTGCCGTTGTCCGAGTTCATCGCGTTTCCGGCGGATTTCATTGAGTGGCAATTGATATGCCAGATGCTGCCGAAACGGGCGGATGCGCTATCGATGAGACTTTCCAGAATCTCGTGATAGGGCTCGTAGTATCGTCGAATGCGCTGAGCAACTTCCGCTATTGAAAGTGGATCCGAATACATGGGCACGCCAGGCAGGGCGTAACGGCGAATCAGGCCCATTCCCCTTTTACATGCATCGGACGGTGACAGCGGAGCAGGCCAGGGCTCGCGAAGCAGTTCCTGATCAATGTCGTCCCGGCTCCGATTGACGTCTATATACGCTCGTGGAAAGCGTGCACATAAAAGCGATGCTCCACTCTCTGGAGCCGCGCTCCACAATTCGTCGACGTATGCATCCCAAGTCGTTTTCAACGGTCCGGCGGATGCGACGATGCCACTGTTGGTTGGATACATCGTGCCGCTGTGAGGCGAATCGAAGACTATCGGCAGTTCAAGGACGCTTCTCGTAGGCCGGAACAAGGAGAAAACGTTGTTGATCAATTTAATCATTGGACGTTGCTTCGGTATCAGGACAACACGACGGGATCATTGAGATGGCATGCGGAAAAATGCATCGGTGCGATTTCCCGGAGGGGCGGCCTCTCCGTCTTGCAGCGCTCGGTAGCGTGAGGGCAGCGAGGATGAAAGGAGCAACCCGACGGCGGGTTCAGCGGACTGGGAAGCTCGCCCTGGATCGGCCGATGCTCGGCGGCCTTGGAATCCAGCCGCGGCGCGTCCGCAATCAACGCCTTGGTGTAGGGATGATTCGGCGATTGAAAGATCGTCTTGGTGTCGGTCAATTCGACGATGCGCCCGAGGTACATGATCGCCACCCGGTCCGCGATGTACTCGACCACGGCGAGATTGTGGCTGATGAACAGGTAGGTCAGGCCTTTCGACTCGCGCAAATCCATGAACAGGTTGAGAATTTGCGCCTGGACGGAAACGTCGAGCGCCGACACCGCCTCGTCGCAGACGATGAACCTGGGATTGAGCGCCAGCGCGCGTGCGATGGCAATGCGCTGGCGTTGCCCGCCCGAGAACTGGTGTGGATAGCGATTGGCGTAGGTAGGGTCCAGCCCGACCTGGCGCAGCAGGTCGCCGACGTAGCTGGAGGCATCCTTTTTGCTGACAATGCCGTGATACACGGCTCCCTCGCTGACGAGCTGGTCTACGCGTGCGCGGGGATTCAGCGACGCATAGGGATTCTGGAAGACCATTTGCGTATTCAGATGCGTCTTCAGGCTGGGCCGGGTAACGTCCTCTCCTTCAAACGCGATCGATCCGCTGGTGGCAGGCAGGAGGCCGGCAATCATTCTTCCGACCGTCGATTTACCGCAACCGGACTCCCCGACCAGGCCAAGCACTTCGCCGGCCCGGATCTGCAAGGAGACCTCATTGACTGCGTAGATTCTCTTGTCTTCGTCTTTCTTCAATCCGAGACTTGCCGCGGCGCGCGCGAATGCGCCGCGCTTCATGCTGAAGCTCTTGCTGAGCTCACGGGTTTCAAGCATGGTATTCATAGTTCTCCCAGAGGATGAAAGCAGCGCAGCGCACGCGCGCCGGCAGTCGTTACCGGCGGCACCGCCGTACAGGCATCGGTCGCGTGCAGGCATCGCGGTGCAAAGGCGCAACCCGGAGGAAGCGACAGCAGCGGCGGCGTCGCGCCGGGTATCGAGTAAAGACGCTTGCCGCGGTTTTCCGCATTCGGCAGCGAATCGATCAAGCCCCGGGTGTACGGATGCCGTGGCCGTTGAATCAGGTCGGCGACCGGACCCTGTTCCACAATGCGGCCGGCATACATCACGCACAATTCGTCGGCCAGATCCTTGACCACGCTCAGGTCGTGGGTGATCCATATCAACGCCGTGCCGTTCTCGCGCGCCAGGTTCTTCATCTCGTACAGGATCTGCGCCTGGATGGTGACGTCGAGGGCGGTCGTCGGTTCGTCGGCGATAATCAGGTCGGGCTGATTGAGAATGGCGTTTGCAATCGCCACACGTTGGCGCATCCCGCCGGACAATTCATGCGGATAGGCTTTCATGCGCTCTTCCGGCGCCGGAATGCCGACACGCTTCAACGCGCCGCACACGGCACGGTCGATGTCGTGACGTGCAAGTTTCGTGTGGATCGCCAGGGTTTCCGCCAGTTGGGCGCCGATCCGCATCACCGGATTGAGCGACATCATCGGATCCTGGAACACCATCGCAATCCGGTCGCCGCGCAGCGCATTCCACCGTTTGGTGCCGGCCTTGCGCAAATCCTCGCTGTGAAACAGGATTTCTCCGCCCACTACCTGACCCGGCGGATCGACCAGGTTCATCAAGGAAAACGCCGTCACCGATTTGCCGGAACCGGACTCGCCGACGATGCCCAGTACCTTGCCCTGTTCGAGCGAGAAGGAAACCTTGTCCACCGCCTTGACGGTACCCGCACCGGTGCGAAATTCGGTTGAAAGATTGTTGACTTCCAGCAGTGCCATGTTCTGTTCCTCTACACGTCCAGTTTCGGATTAAGCATCGTGCGCAACTGATCGCCGATCAGGTTGATCGAGACCACGAGCATGACAAGTGCAATTCCGGGAAAGACACTGATCCAGTACTGGTTCGACAACATGTAGTCAAAACCGTTGGAGATCAGCAGGCCCAGCGACGGCTTGGTTTGCGGAAGACCAATACCGAGGAAGCTCATGGTGGCTTCGAGGGTGATGGCATGCGCCATCTGCATCGTTCCCATGACGACAAGCGGCGCCATGCAGTTCGGCAGGATGTGTCTGAACATGATCCGCGTCGACGGCAGGCCCTGGCCGATGGCCGCTTCAATGTACTCCTTGTTGCGCTCCACCTGGGCGGAGCTGCGGACAGTTCTGGCAAAGTATGCCCACTGCACAAGGATCAGCGCGAGCAGGGTCTTGTCGACGCCTTGCCCGAGTGCGGCGAGCAGGACCAGCGCGATGAGAGTGGCCGGAATGCTGAGCTGGACGTCGACGACCCGCATGATGAGCGCATCGATTTTTCCGCCGAAGTGGGCGGCGACAAGCCCGACACAGGTTCCCAGCAGAAGAGCGACGAGTGCGCTGGCAATGCCGATACCGATGCTGATCCTCAGACCGTAAAAGATCGCGCTGAGGACGTCGCGGCCGGCGCCATCGGTACCGAGCAGGTAATGGATATGGCCGTCGTTGCTGTATGCCCCCGGCGGCTTCTCCGCTTCCATAATGGAAACCACGCTCAGGTCATAAGGATTCTGCGGAGCGATCAGCGGCGCTGCCAGTGCGAGCAAGATCAACAGCAGCAGAAGCACTGCTGCGGCCGTGGCCAGGCGGCTCTTGGAAAACTGGCGCCAGAGGCGCCGGGTCGGCGTTTCCGGCGGTGCGACGGCCGTGGTCGCATCGGCCAGCAAAAGGGGGGAAGTTATGTCATTCATAGGTGTACCGGATTCTGCAGTGGCAGGGGCATTGGCGATCGAAAACGCTGCTTTGGTCTTGTTCATGGATCTCGTGGTTCCTAAGTCGATTTGGTACGCAAGCGCGGATCCAGAATCATGTACAGGATGTCGACGACAAAGTTGATCAGCACGATAATCAGCAGCGTGATCATCAGGTACGCAACCACCACCGGCCGGTCGAGGCCGAGCACTGAATCAATGATGAGTTTGCCCATTCCCGGCCACGCAAAGATCGACTCGGTCACGAGCGAAAAGGCGATCAGATGACCGAATTCCATCCCCATGACCGTGACGATCGGGATCATGACGTTCGGCGCAATGTGCTTCAGCATCAGACGACCACCATGCACGCCCTTGGCGCGCGCGAACTTGACGTATTCCTGCAGCGCGACTTCCCTGGTCCCGGCTTCGGTAAGGCGGATAACCAGGCCGATCTGCGACAACGACAGTGTCATCGCGGGCAGAAGCAAGTACTTGAAGCCTTCCCATGTGAGGAAACTCACCTGCACACCCAGGAATTCGGTGGTTGACCCGCGGCCGCCGGAAGGCAGCCAACCCAGGTTGACCGAAAACACCAGAATCAGGATAAGGCCCAGCCAGAACGTCGGAACCGTGACGCCGGCAATCGACAGCGTCATCGCGATTTTATGGAACCGGCTGCCAGGCTTCAGGCCTGCCCACATTCCGGCGGGCACACCGATGATCAGCGCCAGGAACAGCGCCGTCGCGGCAAGCTCCAGGGTCGCAGGAATGCGTTGGATAATCAGTTCGACAGCCGAACTGTTGAACACAAACGACTTCCCCAGGTCACCGTGCGCGGCACGGACCAGGAAGCGCCAGTACTGTTCGTACCAGGGCAAATTCAAGCCCAGAGATTCCGCGGCCCGTTGGATTTCCTCCTGGGTGGCGCTGGGATCCACCAACAAGTAGATGGGATCGCCGATGAGGTTTATCCCGACGAAAGCGATCCACGACATGATCAGCACTACCAGTGCGCTTTGCAGCGCACGCTTTATCAACATCTCAAGCATTTTCTCGTCTCACTCCGCAAATTTTTGAATCAGTTTAGTGGCGGGCGCGACCGAACTGATACGTTTTGTATTTTTTATTTGTTTCGACTGCTGATACAGTATATCAACAAACGATACACGGTCAAGCGGTATTTTGATGCCCCGCAGTCGGTTGCGTGCGCCGATCCGGCATGTACAACAACAGTCAACAGTCGATTTACAACATGTCATCAATGTCTGGCTATGAGCCGCCTGCAGCCTTCGCTTTGAACCATAGTGCGGCAAGACAGCACAGCATGCCATTCAAAAAGAAGGTTGCACGAACGCCGATCAGGTCGGCCAGCGTTGCGCCGGCAAGCGTTCCGAACGGCCCTACGCCGACGAACGCCATGATGTAAAAACTTGCAACCCGCCCGCGCATGTGGTCGGCGGCGGAGACAAGTTGAAGAATCGTGTTCGTACCGGCCGCCGCGACCATCATTCCACCGCCGACCAGAGACAGCAGAAACGAGGCCGGCAGCACGGTCGACGACCACGAGAACAGGCACATCGCCGCACCCGACAGTGCAGCGGAGAAGGCAATGACATTCCTCAGGCCGTCCGTGCTGCGGCAGGAAGCAAGGTAAAGCGTTCCCAGGACCGTACCGGCACCGGCCGCCGACAACAGATTTCCCAGGATGCGGGCATCGCCGCCGAGCACCTTGCTGACGAACACCGGCATCAACGTCACATAGGGAGAGATACACCACGCCACTGCTGCGACCAGAAACAGGCTGTTACGGATGGTCTCTTGCCGAAATGCATAACTGACACCCTCGACAAAGGCGCGCCGGTAGCTCGCCTTCTGGGCGGGCTTCGGTGCCTCCGGCCACCGGATTCTCGACAACGCAATAATGATTGCGACAAAGGACAGGGTATTCAACATGAAACATACGGCTTCGTTGAACGCTGCCACGATCAGTCCGGCAAAAGCCGGGCCGGCCACCCTTGCCAGATTGACCAGCAATGAATTCAAGGCGATGGCATTGGACAAGTCGGCTTTGTCGCCAACCAGGTCCATCAGCATGGCCTGCCGCAACGGCGCATCGAAGGCGGCAGCGACACCGAGCGTCGACGCAAGGGCGACGAGATGCCACGCTTCGATGAGTCCGGACCAGGCAAGCAGGGAAAGCACCAATGCCTGGACCAGCATGAAATACTGGATCGCGGTAATCAGTTTTTTCTTGTCACCACGGTCCCCAAGGATTCCCGCAAACGGCGCGATAAAGAAAAACGCGGCCTGGCTGCAGAAGCCCACGAGGCCGAGCAGCCATACCGATCCGCTTAAGCGATACGCAAGCCATCCCATTGCCACGCGCTGCAGCCAGGTGCCGATAAGGGATACGCCTTGTCCAAACGCGTAGAGTCGGAAATTCCGGTGTTCCAATGCGCGGAACAGCGCAGGCATGCGGTTCATATGGCAGAGTGAAAAGTCGACTTCGTGGAGTGTGCCGATACAACGACGGCACCTTGCTTGCTTTTCCCATTACATGAGCGCTTCAACCTCGCCAAGCAACTCATCCATTGAGTCAACGATGCGGTACGCGCCTTCAAAGTGATGATGGCGTGTCATGGAATTGCGCAAGACGATGCATCTGATATCCGCAGCCAGCGCCGATTGCAGGCCGCGAGGCGAGTCTTCAACAACGAGGCATTGGTGCGGCTGAAGTTCCAGCCACCGCAGGCCCAGCAAATACGGCTCCGGCGACGGCTTGCTGCGGCTGTAAGTTTCTTCGGTCCAAAAGTATTCCTGAAATCACGGACTGGCCCTCTCGCCGCCTACGGCTGGCGCGCCGGCACAACCGGCAGCACGATGTGCGAGGGGCGCCGGCTGTCCATATAAACGCAATTCTTCGCGACCCTCACCGCGCCGGGACTTCCCTCGCTGGCGCCGGTGTTCGGATTACAGTCGAATTTCGGGAAATTGCTGCTTGATACATCGATCCGGATGCGATGCCCTTTTTTAAAAAGATTACTCGTCGGGAACGCCTCGATCTGTATCCGGTATATCTCACCCGGCACCATCAATTGCGGACTTTCCCACGAATCGCGATAACGCACACGCAGAATTCCGTCGGTCAGGTTCATCGCATACCCGTCCGGGTAATCGTCGTTCGCCGGGTATACATCGACAAGCTTGAAAGTAAAGTCGGTATCCGTGCAATCGGAAGATATCCATAGCCGGGCCGTCACCGGCCCGGTGACTTCGAGATCTTCTTCCAGAGGCGGCATCTGAAACACCAGCACATCCGGCCGCTCCGCAAGCGGTTTGTAAGGCTCTTCGGCCGAAAATACCGCAGAGCCTTCACGCTGGTCGAATGCTCCGCCGAACATCAAAGGCTCTCCTGAGGTCACGGCGCCGCCCACTGTTGGGGCCGGATTTTCCGGGTCGTATTGGTAGGAGAGCACCGCAGTTTCTTGCGCTGGTGCGTCGCGGGACACGAGTCCGTCCTGATGCAGGTAATAGGGCATCCACAGCGTTCTCGCGATAGGCCAATCGGCCTCTTCGCGCCATTTCCCGCCGTGCTCCATGCGGCCCGCCGCATTTTTTCTGCCGCTGCCGCCTCCCATTACAAAGATTTGTACTTTGGGTATCTCTTCCCGGCTCGTATCGCCTTTCAGCCAGCGGTCGAACCATTGCAAGCGCAAGCTCAGGAAGTCGTCCGCCAGATTTCTGTCCAACGTCGCATTCGGTCCAAAGTCGACATCCCCCGAGTAGGAGAGGGAGCGGTTTCCGTGGATCCAGGGGCCGAGGATAAGGCAGGCAGGTCCTTTCCGTGCTTTCGAGAGGCCGATGTAATTTTCCGTTGCAGTACGCGGATAGGGGTCGTACCACGACGACATGTGCATCGTGGCCGCCTCGCAGAAGTGCTTGTAGTAGCCTTCGGCGTACAGCCCTACCTGCCGCCAATATTCATCGAACGCGCCACGCTGCCATTGATCGAACAAATACTCTTCGTACTCGGGCGCGGAGCTCAAAGGCGATTTTCCTGGTTCCCACTTCGACACCCGCCGGAACCATGCGGTGATGTCCAGGCTGGACAAGGCATCAAATTTTTCCTTGTCATTCCGGACAGCCGGGCTTTCCAGCGCCTGTCTGATGGCCCATGTCACTTGTTTCATTTCGAACGCGCCGCCTTGGCGAATGCCGCCCTGATAGGCATTGGAGAATCCGCCCGAATCGAGGAACATCGCAACGACGCCCGGCGCGTTGACACTCCCGAGTGCGGCCTGGGTGTGGGCGGCGTAAGACAACCCCTTGGTGCCGATGCGTCCGTTGCACCATGGCTGGCCGACGATCCAGGCACAGGTGTCATAGCCATCGGCGCCGTCGCTGATGTACTTCACGAAGTGTCCTTCCGAGCCATATCTTCCACGGCAATCCTGGTACACGACGACGTAACCGCGGCGTACGAAGAAACCGGCAACCTCTTCTCTCGACATCGCCTTTTCGTTATCAATCGTCCGTTCGCTACGGCTGGGAAGGTGCTTGCCGTAGGGAGTGCGCTCCAGGATGACAGGAAAGCGACGTTCCACGATTGCGCCGTTGCGTGCCGGCAGGTAGATATCGGTCGCAAGCCGTACACCGTCTCGCATCGTGATCAGGACGTCACGATTGACGACCACTTCATAGTCGTCAACACACGGCGAACCGGCGTCGTCGGGGGGAACGACGTGCGATATCACAGCCGGACGGAAAAATTTTTTGAGCATCAGAAAAATGCCTGGCGACATATTGTTCTATCGAAAATCTGCGTCGCGGTACGGCGTGCCGTGACAGCATGTTCAGAGTGAGATTCTTTCTTTGGCGCGAACACCGTCGAGCCATCTCCCCGTGACGTAGACGTCACAGGGAAAATCGCTTGCAAGTCGGCAGGGCCGGGGGAAAACAAATCCTGCCTCACGCGCGGCGTGGCCGGGGCCTCCGCATTGGCGTGATATAGGCGGTGAGGCGCCCCTCCAACACACAGCGCCTCTGCAACATGCGGTGCTCTGCAGAGGCGCCTCGATAGATCGAGGCGTCTACCGATCAGTTTGCGCCTTTGGCCTCGCGTATACCCGTCGCCATCGTGAACCCGTCTGCGCGGGGAACGATCGTCAAGCCTTTGCGCATCGCCCAGGCTGCATTAAGGTGCAGCATCGGAACGATCGCCCCATCATTGACCGCGATCTTCGCTGCCTGCTTCTGCAATTCCTCGCGTGCTTTTTCATCGATGGTCTGGGACGCCTTTTCGATCAGCGCATCGACTTCCTTGTTGCTGTAACGGCTGTAATTGTTCGCTCCCCAACCGGCCTTCTTGTCATAGGTGTGAATCATCGAGGTCAGCCCCGTCATGGAGTCGCCTGTGACTGCACCATTCCCCAGCAAAAAGACACTGAATTCCGGGTCCCCTTTTGCACCGGCGACCGCACGCGGCTGGAACACCGCAAACGGCATGGCGGCAACCGATGTCTTGACGCCGATTTGCGTGAACACTTGCGCGACCGCTTCGCACAGCTTGGCGTCATTGATATAGTGGTTGTTCGGGCAATGAATGGTCAACTTGAAGCCATCCGGATACCCTGCCTCCGCGAGCAGCGATTTGGCTTTGGCCAGATCATGGGCGGGCATCTTGATGGTCGGGTCATAACCAAAAAATCCCTTCGGCACGATTTGTTCCGAAGGTGTGGCATCGCCCTTCATCAGGTACTTGATGATGCCATCGCGGTTGATCGCATGCATCAGCGCCTGGCGGACCTTCAGGTCACGCAAGGGATTTTTGGCCATCGGCGACCCGTCGTTCGCCTTGATGTACGGCGAATCGTCGCGGAACTGGTCCATGTACAGGAGGTTCAACATGTAGGACGTCACGGAGGTGATGCCCACCTTGTTGGAGCTTGTGAGGGAATCGGTCAGGTTGGCAGTCACCCCGTTGATCAGGTCGACCGAACCGGACAGCATGGCGGACGCGCGTGCGGGCTCGCGGGAAATGAATTCAAAGCTCACCTTGTCCCACGGCTCCTTCTCTCCCCAATAATTCGCGTTCTTGGCAAGGACGATATGTTGTCCGTGCTCCCAACTGGCGAACTTGTAAGGACCGGTGCCGATGGCCGATTTGCCGTTCGCAAAACTCTCCTCGGTGACGTTGTCGCCCAGCGATTTCGGGATGATCGCGATCAGGCTCAGATTGTCCGGCAAGGTCGGGCTGACCCCTTTGGTTTTGACGTGGACGGTGAGCGGGTCCGGCGCGCTGACCGACTCCACACTCCGCAGATAGCCGCGGTAAGTCCTGGGACCAGCCAGATTCTTCGCACGCTCGATCGAATACTTGACGTCTTCCGAGGTCATCGGCGCGCCGTTCTGAAAGGTGACGTTCGGCCGCAGCTTGAATTCCCAGGTCGTCGGGTTGATGGCCCGCCAGGAAGCGGCAAGGCCCGGCGCCGGCCGCAAGTTCTCATCCTGACGGAGCAGAGACTCGTAGACATGCGCCCAGACGTTCCGGTTCTGACTGTTCAGCACATGCGGATCAGCCGACGTGACCTCCGACTTGAAGCCGATTTTCAGGTCGGCTGCAATTGCAGGCGCACCCATGACACAAAACGCAACGAGGGCCGAGCAACAGCTCTTAAGAAATAGTTTTCGCATCACCTCTCCCTTCAAAAGTCATTAACAGTGAAGCACAGTTGTTTCACTAGTCATTACAGTATATCGATTAACGATACAGCGTCAAGAATTTTGTTTGTTGCAGTGCGCAGGCATCCTGGACGCTATCGGCGTCTTCACAGAAGGAGAGCGGTAAGCTGGACGGAGGTTTGCGTTCGGAAACCACGCAGTCCACTCTTGGCAGGACGCGTCGAATAGGCTTCACGAAGAGTGTCCTGTCACCGCCTTGATTGCCGGTTGTCGTTTAAACCATTACCGGAGCAGACCCGTTTGCGGGGATACATGCAAGCCGGCAGAACATGCCGGCACCACACATTGGCGACGACCATGTCAGCCCCCAGGCCTTCCTCGGTTATTTGCGCTCCCGGGTCAGCGGCACATGCGCGTGCTGCGCGCGATCAAGATAATGCTGTTGGTCACAACCCGGCATGCGGGTGTAATGGGATTCGGTTATTTTTCGTGGGCGATTACCCGGTGTCATGCACTCCCCATCTCTCCAGCCGTCGCCCCCACCAAAAACCGCATTATCGGATCCAGTCTCTGGAAGAAAGGCTCGCGCCATCGGAGATAGGGATACAGCAAATCCACCATCCGGCCCTGATCGCCGCGCAATTTTCGCGTCGTGACATCCATCAGGATGATATGAAGAATCCCGAGTTCATCAAGCTGCCCAAAAAAATCAGCAAGTGCCTTGGTGGATTGCAGCCGCTTGGGCGCACGAAAGGGCAGCAGGTGCAAGAAACGACCGCACAGAGCCTCCGGCGTGATCGTCCGCCCGCCGAGCAATGTGGACGCCAGCGGTACATACCATTGCGGCGTATAGGGACGCGCCACATGCTGCAACAACATCCAGTGGGCTTCCCGCAGGTCGGGCCGTTGCGAAACAAACCCGACATCAAACGACGCGCCTCGGCGCCCTTCGATTTCCTCGGCCATCCCGGCGGCCAGTAGCAGATTCTCCGGCACTTGGGCAGCGTTTCTCGCAAGGGCGGCGAAAAAGCGCAACTGGTAGGCGACGCTTTCCGTGACGCGGACCTGCGCGGCCAGACGCAGCAGATTGGGATCGGGCTCCTGCATCAGCGTAAGGGTCCAGCGCAATTCATCTCCCTGAAACCGTGCTCGCGAAGCCCTCGTGAATTCCGGCAGAATGTCCTCCAGGTAGGAAGGCATATTCACCGGCAGGTGATCGAGCTGCATTTGCATGCGCCGAGAGGCGAGTGCGATGCGCAGGGTTTCGATGGGTGATCGGTCTTCAAGTTCGCGTTCGCTGTCTCGCAGGTAAGCCAGGAGCCTGATCTTTTCCTCGATGGCGTCGTGCTGCCGTTCAAAAAAATCAGCGACTTCCAGCAAGGCAGGCGGGCGCGCGCCACCAAGGACGCGGAGCATGTCGCGAAAATACGGCAGCGCTTCGCTCCAGTAACCCGCCCGATCCAGCAAGTGAGGTAACAGTTTGTTTCTCTCCGTAGCCGGCAGATGGTTCGAATACTTGCGCAGGTATTGCAGACCCTTTTCCGGCAGATTGGCTGCCAGGGCGGCGCCGGCTGTCCGCAGCACATATTGCGACAGCAGCGCCGGTGGCAAGCCGACTTCCTCTTCTTCGGTGGGGGCGCGCCCGAGCATGACTTTCAGCGTGCCGCGGGCCGCCGGTTCCTGGAGTTCCTGCACCGTGAATCCGAGTGCGACGCGCGCTTTCGGAGTCCAGAGCGAGGGAATCCGTTCCAGCTCTTCGCCGGCGCCAAGCAGATGATAGACTTCCTCGACGCGCGCGTCTTCCCAAATGTCCCTGTCGCTGCAATGCTCTTGCTTCCAGTGATAATAAGCGGCGGCGGCGCGGTGCAATTCGCGCACCCGGACTGGATCCTCCGCCACCATGAGGGCGAGCATCTGCTCGCGTACGTCCGACCGGTGGGTTGCGCTGCCGTCCGCCTCGACGCGGACCAGGTCCTTCTGGTTGCGCAGCGCCGTCATCACGTGGTTGATCTTCCAGGTGTCGAAGTCGTTCAGATTCAATGCGGGAATCAGCACCTTTTGAATGACTTCCGCGTTGATCCGGCGCAGCACCAGCCCGGGATGAGCGATGCGACGTACATCGGGATCATGGATATGGTCCAGGATGCGCCTGTACAGCACCCCCTCGATCAGCGCGCTGCTGAACAAGCCCTTGAGCTTTTCGCCGACGGAAAGCGTCACCGCTTCGGTGCCATGCTCCCTGACGAGCCGCGCCGCCAGTTGCAAGGCGAGCGGGCGGCCGCCGACGGTACGCGCCACCTTCGTGGAAACGCGTGACGGAACGCCCCTCGATTCCAGGAAGGCGCGGCGGCTGGCCTGGTCGTATTCCTCCAGCAGCAGGCGGCGCGCATCGGGGAAGAAACCTTCGGCGGCGTCGCGACCGACCAGCACGACGCGCAACGGCGACAGAGTTTTCTTGGCAATGTCGAGGAATGTCTGGATCCGTTCTACGGCCTCGTCGCCCAACGCCTGCACTTCTTCAAATGTGTCGAGCACCAGCAGGAAGGGACGGTCCGGCGACGGCGAGGTGGCCGTGAGTATCCGGTTGAGGTCGCTCAGGTAGTCGCGCAGCGCTCGCGGGCCGAGCAGTTCGGCGGGCAGGGCCGGGTTGCCGGTGGCCTGGAATACGGCCTGTGACGACTGGCGCGCGCCGCCGGTGCGCGTATCCGTGCCCGCCTGCGCTTCGGTCCTTGCAGCCGCACGCACCCCACCGAGCGCGGTGCGCGCGTCCGGAAACTGCCAGGCAAGCTGCCGCATCATTTCCAGCATCAGCGTGACCGGCTGCACGGCGCTGATCGAGGAACGGTCGAAATCCAGGTAGGCGAAATGCAAACCCTGCGCGCGATCGTCTTCCACGTGCTGCAGGATGAACTTCGCCAGCAGCGTGGATTTGCCGACGCCGCCGACGCCGCAGATGAGGAGCTCGCGCGCTTCGTCCGAGAACACCCGAGCCGACGTCCTCTTGATCGATTCAAACACGCCTTGCGATTCGAGCACATCGACGAAGGCGCGCAGTTCTGTCAACTCGGATTGACGGCCGATGAACAGATCGCGGCCGGTCTCTGGATCGTAGCCTGTGAGGAAGCGGAACGGATCGAGCAGCTCCGTCATCTGGATGTCGGCCAGCAGTTGATCGGGGTTCGCGCGCAGGCCGATGGCCGAGGCGATCTCCTTCAGCCATTCGAGCACCGCCTTGTAGCCTGCGATCTCCGACTTGCTCATCCCGGCTAATTCCCGGTGCGACGGTGCGTCGCCCGTCACCAGGCGTATCGTTGCCTTCGCAATCGGGTCCGTCAGCGCACCCTTGAGGAAATCGCGCGCCTTGAACGCGCCTCGCAAGAGGCCCTGACCCTGTTGAGACAGTCGCGACAGCATCGCGGTGCGGACCGAGGACTTCAGCCGCCATTCAGAACGGCCGTTGCTGGAAGACACGCTGCAATCGTTCACCAGCGTTTCCAGGTCTTCCCTGGTGGCGTCGGGGAGCAACGTCACTGGGTCGAAGCTTCCCAAGAAGGCAGCGATCTCGAGTGCGTTCTGATAGCGCGCGCCCTGCTGTTTGCTGCGGGCGGCAGTTGGTTCAAGAGACAGGTCCGCGCGGCGCTCGCTCTCGGCGATTTTCCGCAGTCCGGCATAATCCTCTTCCCGGATCATCGACAATGCGTGCTGCGCGTCCATTCTACGTTCGATCATTGCTTCGCTCCGTTTGCGGCGGCTGCAGCGGCCACAGCAGCCTTCCGGTTGTTCGCCCAGGTTTCCAGACCTGCAACAAATCCGGGAATGGTCGAGATGCCGAAGGTGCGTGCGCCCTCCACCAGTGCGGTGGCGCTGGCGTACAGCGTATCGCTGCTTTCCCGCTGGCCCAGCGCGGCCATCGTGTGCTCCATGAAAGGCAGCGCGCCTGTCGCCGACACTAGGTTGAGGCGCGTTCGCCACACCTTTTCGGCAGGAATCGATGCCAAGCCACCCTCGTAACCGAGCAGCACCAAACGCAGCGGCTGCGCTGTTCCGGATTCGTCGCCGATCAGCGCCAGCAACAGGTCGTGGGTTTCTTGCGTGAACAAAACCTTGTCGCAACGGTCGAGGATGATCCACAAGCTGTTTTCCTGAAGGACACCTTCCGCGCGGCGCTCCTGCCCTTCCTCCAGCGCGCGCGACTTCGTCCACTCCGACAGGTTGTGGGTAATCCAGCGGGCGCGCTGCCGGCTGTCGGGCGCTGCGGGCTGTAGATTCGCATGTTCGACGCCGGCGATCGTTTCGACCAGCCGCCTGGCGAACATTTCCGGGGTGTCGGCCGCAAAAGTTTCCGCATCCAGCAGGAATGCAGAGTGGCCGCGGTCCATCAGCGCAGCCCGGATCAGGTCAGCAGTGAAGCTCTTACCGCCTTTTTCTTCAGAGGTAATGACCAGGACCGAGACCGCGCTTTGCCCGCTAAGGATGGCTTCCATCACGCCGACGAGACCCGGCCTTCCGAGAATGGGCTTGCCGTCCGGCATGGCGGCGGGAATGAAGCGCGGCTTCGCAGCATTGACGGCGGCCAGCAGCGCCGGATCGATGGCACGGCGAATCAATGCCAGCGGCACGCCCTGGTTAATGGGGACGGCAGGATAGCCTGCGTTGTGCAGGGCATAGGGTTTCCACTCAATGTTGAAGCAGGGCGCGCCCGAGGAACCCATCACGGCCGGCGTCAGGTAGCGTACGCGCGAGGAACACTGCGAATGCTTGCCGAACAGGCCGACGCACAGGCGCAGGTCGGCACCGGCGGGATAATGCGCGATCAACATTTGGGCGGACGGTTCAGGCGAGGTCGCCAGGTTATCCAGTTGGATCCAGCTTCGTACGACCCCTTTCTGGTATTTTGGTGCCGTGTTGCCGACGGGTTCGGCAAGCCGGATCACGGCAAAATCGAGCAAGCCGGCTTGCAGGTTGTCAAGCGGCACCGTGCTCGCGTCTTCCGCCTGATCAAAGCGGGAAGAGCACACCAGCCAGTCGCGCGCGGCCGGCACTTCGACGCGGTAGGTGCTGCTCATCATGCCGGGGATGAGTACGTCATCGAAGACAAAGCGCAGGGATGTGTAGCTGTCGGGAAGCGGGCGGTCGTCCGGCCCGACCAGCGACGCGATTCCATGGAAGGTGGTCAGAACATGGCTGTCGCTGATGAGGAAGCCGGTGCCACTGAACACGCGATTAATATGCACCTGGCACACCACCATCTCGACACGTTCCATCCCCTCCTTGAATCGATGCCAATGCGCAAAGACGTCTTCGCGCGCGTTGAGCATCGCCTGCAGCGAATGCTCACTGCCGGAATATGGAACAGCATGTTCGTCCGTCAGCAGGTAGCGCAGCGGTGCAATGTCCGGATGCCCGCTGACGGCGCGCAGGAGCGCGACCAGCGTGCGCTCGTGTTCGTCAGCCGGCAGGCTCGGGTGCAGCATGCGCAGCACCGTACGTTCGACATCGCGGTCGGTCGCAGAAAAGGTGCGCGGGTCCGGCGCGCCGCGATTGTGCATTTCCTGGCACAGGCGCTCGAAGGTCAGCCATTTTTTTGCGACGCGGGCGACCAGCCGCTCCAATTCGGAATACGGGACATCCTCTTCCATGGGTGGCATCGACATTGAATGCGGTTGACCGTGGTCGTCAAGTACCGAGTCCATCTCTTCCCGCCAAGAAGTTCAATCCCTGCAGCAGCGGGTCGTTTACAAGTTCGGTCAGCAGGACGGCCCGGTTCGACTTCAGGTATTCTCCCTCGAAATGCAGGCCGACCACAGATTGCGTAGCGAAGTCGACCAGGCAGGCGCCCGAATTGCCGCCGAGTGTGGAACAGTCATGAATCAATACCCTGCTGCCGGCAGGTGTGGAGACGATGCGGCCCGGCGCCAGCCGCTTCTTCTCGTATACTCCTTCGAAAATCCTGTGCATCTCCGCGGCGGCGTTGCGCTCCGGATCCGCGCCCGGATAGCCGATGACATACACGATGTTGCTGTCGTTGACGTAGCCCCGTTCCTTCTGGAGTCGCAGCGACGGCGGCAAGGGAGCGCCAGCATTCGATAACGGGCTCACCTGCAACAGGGCCAGGTCTATGTTGTCCTCGTCCGGATGCAGCTGCACATCAGTGATGTCGAACACCGATTTTTCACTGGAACCGAATTCCTGCTTGAAATCGATGGTCATTCCGATGCCCGGCATCAGTTCGACACTGCCGTCATCCTTTTCCAGAACGTAATCTTCCACGACGTGCCGGTTGGTCATTACCAGCCCTGGGCCGACGACAAAACCAGTGCCGTCGTAGACACGCCCCAGTTCGGGCGTCACACTGATCCGGCCAACCGAGTGAATGACCGTTTTCATCTCCGGCCTGGCTGCAGCGAGCAGTTCCCATTCGCCTCGCGGCAAGGGGAAGTCATCGCCCTTGATCAGGAGCGCCGGGCGTCCCTGCAGCAGGATTATCGCTTCCAGTGCGCTGCGCTGCGCCTTGCTCAGCACTGCCTTGCGCCCGTCGGCGCGGATTGCGGTCAAGGCGTTCTTCAACTGCGTGTGGATGCCGGCCTCGTCCGTCATGTCGCCGAGCACACGGAAGGAATACGGATCCTGTGCCGCCGCCTGCGACAGGTCACGGGCCAGGTCGGGCAGATCCTGGTATTCCGGCAACACGGCTTGCCCGCCGCCGCCGAGGGATTCGGTCTTGCCCTTGAGGCCGCTCTTGAACAGGAAACGGTCTATCGTTTGCGCCACGGACGGGAGCGCATCGTGATCCCCGTCGTGCTGTACTTCCATGGCTTGTATCCTGAGAGAGTTGAATGCGAGTATCAATCCTGGCTGAACAGCGCTCCCACCTCGTTGACATTGGCATACCCGCCATGCACGGGAATGACACCGGATTGCAACAAAGCGCCGCTCGGCCCGTCAAACAGGGAGTAGCTGACAATCACGCCGCCCATGACCTTGAAGGGCATCTTGCCGAACGTGGTCCAGAGGTTTTTTTCGATGTATTGCGAACCGCCGGCCTTGTGCAGCTTGACGATCAGCACATAGCTGGAAGCCTCTTGCGAGGCCTTCCAGATTTCATACTCCTTGATGAATGCCAGCGTCCTTTCATCCGGCGCAAGAAATTTTTCGAGGAAAGTGTCGCAGGCCTGGGTCGCCGTCTTCAGCTTGTCGAGCGCGCTGCGTGCGGCGGCAAGCATGGCAGTCTTCCTCTGCTTCGTTTCCCGCTCGGCCGGTGTGTCGCCGGTCTTGGCGATGTCCTGTTCCAGCGTGGCGACATGTTTTTCCGTGTCCGTCAGGACCGTCGCCGCTTTCGACCGCAATGCGGTCAACAGCTGGAGCTCGGCGGGTAGTCCCGTGCCGACGTTGACGATGGCCGACGGATTAAACATGCTCTTGAGAAAAATCTGCGTGTCTTGATCGAAGCGCTTGCGCAACTCGCCGCCGGCTGCCTCGGCCAACAGCAAATGATCGGCGGTCAGTTCCGAACCGGCGACTTCGAAATCGGATCGGAAGAAGCCGAGCAGCTTCGTGGCGGCATCAAGACCCAGGCCGATCGCGGCAAGCGATTCGATGCCTATGCGCCCTTCAAGCTTGCGTACATCCTCGGCGCTTCGAATTGCGTTCTGCAAGCCGGTTGCCAGCGCCGATTTTTGCGCCATGAAGGCGGCGGTGGTCTGAAAGGTCGGCATTTCCCCTGTGGGAAAGACGAGCAGCCTGGCTGGCGGCGCGGCAAAAGGGAGCGCGTGTATTGCATCGGCCAGTTTCGTCGCGGCCGCCATCATCGCATGCGTGGCCAGCAGCGAAGTTTCCAGAGCGCCCGCCTTATCGCCGAGCTTGACGCCGCCGGAAATACCCGATGCGGGAATGTCGCCGAACTTTGCCTTGAGTTCGGCATGCTCCGCGTCGATTTCCGCCTTGTACGCTTCCGCCAGTTCCTTCGCCGATTTCGCATCGGCGAGCGCATCCTTGTTCGCTTGTTCTGCCGGGTCGAGCGACGCTTGCGCGGCGGACTGTTTTTTGCGCGCCTCGTCGCGCGCAAGCTCAGCATCGATCAGCGCCTTTTCCGCTTCGGCCAGCGCCTTCCGCTTTTGCAATTCTTCCAGCGTGACCTGTGCATTTGCCATGGAACTTGCTCCGTATAAGAACAGTAGTACAACCGCGCACCGTATGCAGTGCGCTAGGTCAAGACGGCGTGAAAGGGAATGAACGGGCGAGAAAAATGGGGCAGTTCTAAGATTCAAACATTCAGTCCAGCAAGTGCTACCACCCAGGAATGGCCAGACCGTTAAGATTGGAATTCGCCGGAGCTGTGTATCACCTCACCTCGCGTGGGGACAGACGTGAAGCCATTTATCTGGATGACGATGATCATCAAGAGTGGATAGCGGTGTTAAGTCTGGTATGCGCCCGCTTCAATTACGTGGTGCATGCGTTTTGCCAAATGACGAATCACTACCATTTGCTGGTGGATACGGTTGACGGCAACTTGTCGGCCGGGATGCGTCAACTCAATGGACTCTATACGCAGCGCTTTCACCGGCGCCATGCTCAGGTCGGGCATGTATTCCAGGGACGTTACAAGGCGATTCTGGTGCAGAAGGAAGCGCATTGCCTTGATCTGTCGCGGTATGTGGTGCTCAATCCGGTGCGTGCCAAGATGGTGCGCCGCGCCGGACTGGCTGAATACCGACTGGTTGCCGGGACAGTTTGGCAGACAGCGCCATCGGGCGCGTCAGGCCTATGAGGCTTTCGTGATGTCCGGCAAGACGACACAAGCAGCACGTGGCCGGAATCCCTCGGCACTCCCCGCATCGAAGCAAAAAGGGTCAACCATAACGGTTGACCCTTCGTCTTTTACTGCCCTTCACTTGATCAGTGCGGATCGGGGTAATCGCACTGCGTGGGCTTTACTTCTGTACGTATCCAAGGTCGAAAGAAAAGGCTTCGGCACCCGCCATCAGCAACTTGACATACTTTGGCAGTTGTTCCTTCGATACCCGGCTTGCCGGCGCGGTCATTGAAAGGGACGCAACGACGTTTCCGCTGGCATCGCGGATCGGGGCTGCCGCCGAAACGGTCTCCGCTACTTTTTCCGCAAACGACACGCTGTAGCCCTGTTCCCGGATTTTTTTCAGTTCCTTCTCGAGCTGGCTGCGCTTGGTGATCGTGTTGGCGGTGAACTGTTCGCGCTCGGCGCCCAGCACCTTTTCCTGCACGTCTTCCGATGCGTAGGCAAGCAGCAGTTTTCCGGACGCGCCGACATACATCGGCCGCCGATCGCCCATCTGGCTATGAATGCGGATCGCATGCGGAGCATCCCACCAAGCGACACACACGGTTTCCAGACCGTCCCTGATGCGGACAAGAACACTCTCATTACAGCGCTGGCCGATTTCGGGCAGATGGAATTTCGCGAGATGGGTCACATTGACCTGCTCCTGCGCCGCGGTTCCGAGAAACAGCGCCTTGTAGCCAAGGCTGTAGGTCGCATATGGTTCCTTGCGACGCACTAGCCCGCTCTGCTCCAGCGTTCCCAGCAGCCGAAATGCGCGCGCCTTCGTATTCCCGGAACGCTTGGCCAACTCGGTCACGCCCAAGCCAGGTTCCTGTGCAACCAGGAACAACAGGTCCATGGCGGCGCTCACCGCTTCAACGGTGTAACTCATATCAAATGTAACCCCTAAAAATCGCGCTGTTTCACGGTTGGCAGATCGCCCAAATGAATTCGCGGAAGATCGGTCAAAAACGCGCCATTTTCCCAGAAGCCCGAATCCGGCGCCATGTTGTGCTGTTGTCATCGATCAATGGCATGAGCGAACTTATCATATTCTTTCGGAATCGCACAGCGCGTCCTCATTTGCGCTCCGTCGGCAGGGTGACACGGTCGCCGAGCACGTCCTGCACATAGAGCATTTCGACCAGCACGATGAGCACCGCGGTCAGCGGCGTCGCCAGCGCCACGCCAATCAGGCCGAACGGCAGGCCGAGCAGGATCTGCATCGTGATATTGAGCGCCGGCGGCAGCGAAACCGTGCGCCGCTCCACCAGCGGCAGCAGCAGATAGCCTTCCAGCATCTGCAGTCCGATGAACAGCAGGACCACGTAGAACGCTGCGGACACGCCTTGCGAGAACGCGATCAGGACGGCGGGAATGGCGGCCAGCAACGGTCCCAGGTAGGGGATGAAATCGAGCAGTCCCGCCACCACGCCGAGCGCGAGCGCCAGCGGTACGCCGAGCAGGTAGAGCCCGACGCCGGTGGTGACGCCGATGACCAGCATCGAAAGCAGCTTTCCACGCAGCCAGTAGGTCAGGGTGTCGTCGAGTTCGCGCAGCACCTCTTTGCCGCGCTCGCGCCGGTGCTGCGGCAACAGCTTGATGATGCCCTTGATGTAGGGGCCGGGCTGCAGCGCTAGATAGACGCTGACAAAAAAGATGATGATGACATTGGCGAGCCCGCCCAGCGCGCCGGAGAACAGGCTGCCTGCCTGGGCGGCGACGGATGGCGCGGATGTCGCAAGCTGCTCGGGTTGCGGCAGCCAGCGAACGAGGTGCCTGAGCAAGGGATTGCTCTGCAGATAGTTGCGCAGGCGTTGCAGTGCGTCAGGGAGATCTTGCAGCAACTGCATCACCTGCTCGCCGATCTTCGGAGCGAGCAGCCAGCCGCCGGCGAACAGCGCCACCAGCCCGAGAATCAGCACTGTCACGATCGACACGGTGGGAGAAAAAGGCAGCCAGCGGCGCATCTGCCGTCCGGCATCCTGCAGCAGGATCGCCACCAGCGTACCGGCGAACACCAGCAGCAACACATGCGAGGCATGCCATAGTAAGGTTCCGACGAGCACAAAGATCGCGCCGACCGCGAAGACAACGAAGGTCTTGTGAATGAACGTGGGTGGAACGGCTGCAGAACGATCGGCTGCCGCTTCGGCACCACGTTCGCTGTTTCCAGCTCTTTCCTCGGCCATCGGCGGAACGCTCCATCTTGTGTTTGTTCAAAAGGAATGCACGGCCCCCTTCCCGAAGGACTCGCAAAGACGGTCGCGAGTTCACGCGAGGCGGACGCGGACGAAACATGTACAAAGCGTACTCACCGGCAAGCAAAAGCCAAATCGGCTTCGCGTCGCGCGATACCGGCACCGGCCGACTGCGGGCAAATGGGCGGGCGCGGAAGATGCATTCTGCGTTCGGACACGTGAAAGGAAGAACGTCCAATGCAGACCATCCTGTGCAATACGGAGCCTGCCCATGCCTGATTTACACACGCCCTCGCCGCAGGAGATCCCGGTGGTGCCGACTCCGCAGCCGGAAATCGAACCGTCGCCCCGCCCGGCCCCGAAGATTCCGGAGCCGCCGCCCGATCCCGGCACGCCGCAGCCCTCGCACGAACCCGACATCACACCCGACCCGTCGCCGCCCGAAGTGCCGCCGCTTCCCGAACAGGCCTGACAGCGCCGTTACGGCGATGCCGGATCGTCCGGGTCGGGGTCTGGCGGCGGCCTGTTCTGCACATCTTTCTGGCTGTAGCGGCGCGGCTTGTTGAGGACTTCGCTGTCCTTGTGGCGCTGGTCGCGCTCCGGCTCCGGTGCGTGCTTCTTGTCACGGTCGTTGGGATCGGGTGGGCGCCCGTTGGTGGTGTTCATCGGCGGTTCCTTTCCATACGCTTGTCGCTAAGGTGACAGCAAGAAGCGTGCAGGAAGGAAGGCGCGGAGGCGACGCCGCGTCGACGATTGTGGTCTGCCGTCAATGAATTCCCAGCAATGTACTTTCTACACCCCGGCTGCACATTTTACGAGCAGGCTGCGTGCCGCTCCCGCTGCTCCTCTCCCACGCCCTCTGGATTTGCAGTGGCATGCGTTTTGCGGAACGATGGTTTTGCGACCCGTCTTGATCAATGAGGAGGTGACGCCATGGCGGCGACAGTGGGCGATTTTTTATTGCAGCGTCTCGGCGAGTGGAATGTCACACGCATCTTCGGGTATCCGGGCGACGGCATCAACGGCATCCTCGGCGCACTCGGGCGCCAGGACCATATCGAGTTCATCCAGACGCGGCACGAAGAGCTGGCCGCCTTCATGGCGACCGCGCATGCGAAGTTTACCGGCGAGGTCGGCGTCTGCCTCGCGACCTCGGGACCCGGTGCGATCCACCTGCTCAACGGCTTGTACGACGCCAAGATGGACCATCAGCCGGTGGTCGCGATTGTCGGCCAGCAAAAGCGTGCGGCGCTGGGCGGCGACTACCAGCAGGAGGTCGACCTGATCTCGCTGTTCAAGGACGTCGCGCACGAATTCGTGCACATGGCGACCACGCCGGAGCAGGTGCGTCACCTGATCGACCGGGCGATGCGCATTGCGGAAGAGAGCCGCACCGTCACCTGCATCATCCTGCCCAACGATGTGCAGGAACTGGACGCGGTCGAACAGCCGCCGCGCGAGCACGGCACCGTGCACTCCGGCATCGGCACGCTGGCGCGCAGCATCGTGCCGAGCGCGACGGCGATCAGGGAAGCGGCCGACATCCTGAATGCAGGCAAGAAAGTCGCCATCCTCGCCGGCGCCGGTGCACTACATGCGACCGATGAACTGATCGAAGTCGCCGACATCCTCGGCGCCGGCATCGCCAAGGCATTGCTCGGCAAGGCCGCGGTGCCGGACGACCTGCCGTTCGTGACCGGGTCGATCGGCTTGCTCGGCACCAAGCCGAGCTACGACCTGATGAACGAGTGCGACACGCTGCTGATGGTCGGCTCCGGCTTTCCTTACTCCGAGTTCCTGCCGAAGGAAGGACAGGCACGCGGCGTGCAGATCGACATCGACGCACGCATGACCAGCCTGCGCTATCCGATGGAATACAACCTGGTCGGCGACGCCAAGCAAACGCTACGCGCGTTGATCCCGGCACTGCAGCGCAAGACAGATCGTTCGTGGCAGTCCGACATCGAGGAAAACGTGCAGCGCTGGTGGCGCGTGCTGGAAGGGCGCGCGATGAACGATGCCGATCCGATCAACCCGCAGCGCGTGTTCTGGGAATTGTCGCCGCGTCTGCCGGACAACTGCATTCTGACCTGCGATTCCGGCTCGGCGGCCAACTGGTATGCGCGCGACCTGAAGGTCCGGCGCGGCATGATGGCCTCGCTGTCGGGCGGCCTGGCAACGATGGGACCGGGCGTGCCGTATGCGATATCGGCGAAACATGCGTATCCCGAGCGCGTGGTGATCGCCATGGTCGGCGACGGCGCGATGCAGATGAACGGCATCAACGGCCTGATCACGATTGCGCGCGACTGGAAGCAATGGAAAGATCCGCGCCTGGTCGTGATGGTGCTCAACAACGGCGACCTCAACCAGGTGACCTGGGAACAGCGCGTGCTCGCAGGCGACCCGCGCTATGCACCGTCGCAGGATGTGCCGGAATTTCCGTATGCGGGGTTTGCGGACATGCTCGGTCTGGCAGGGCTGCGCGTCAACCGCACCGAAGACATCGGACCGGCGTGGGAACGCGCGCTCAGCGCCGACCGCCCCTGCGTGCTGGAAATGATGACCGACCCCAACGTGCCGCCGCTGCCGCCGCATATCACGATGAAACAGGCCAGAGACTATGTGTCGGCGCTGATCAAGGGCGACCCGGAATCGATTGCGACCGTGCAGCAATCGGCGAAGGAGGTGTGGGATAGCTGGTTCCCGCCGTCGGGCAAAGGGAAGTGAGGTGCGTTTCGAGCGTTCTTTCTTGAACCACACGCTCCGTAGAGTTCCCTCCCCCTTTAGGGTTGGTGGGGGCGATAAGGTTGAGCCAACTACAGTGATTGCTCGACCTCACCACCCCTCGCCGGGCGCCCCCATCCCAACCTTCCCCCTGAGAGGGGGGGCGGCCTGTGAAGCCGAACGAGGTATCGCTCCGGACTACGCACCACCATGCCCACAGGCTCGAAAAAAGTCGTCTACGCTGCCCTCATCGGCAACCTGCTGATCGCGCTGACCAAGTTCGGCGCGGCGATCTATACCGGCAGCTCGGCGATGTTGTCCGAGGGTGTGCATTCGGTTGTGGACACGGGCAACGAGGGCTTGCTTCTGTACGGCATGCACCGCGCAAAAAAGCCTGCGGACGAGCATTTTCCGTTCGGCCATGGAAAGGAGATTTATTTCTGGAGTTTCGTCGTCGCCCTGCTCATCTTCGCGCTCGGCGCCGGCATATCGATGTACGAAGGCGTGCACCATCTGCTGCATCCGACGCAACAGGAAAATCCAATCGTCAACTACGTGGTGCTCGGCCTGGCGCTGGTGTTCGAAGGCGGCTCATGGAGTGTCGCGTTCAAGGAATTCCGCGCGAAGAAAGGAACGCGCGGCTATATCGAGGCGGTGCAGCGCGACAAGGACCCGACCACCTTCACCGTGCTGTTCGAGGACAGCGCGGCGCTGCTGGGTCTGCTGGCCGCGCTGGCCGGCGTCGCGCTCGCCAGCGTCACCGGCAACCCGATGTACGACGGCATCGCATCGATCGTGATCGGTCTGATCCTCGGCACGACCGCGTTCTGGCTGGCTTACGAAACCAAGGGCTTGCTGATCGGAGAAAGCGCAAATACGGAAGTGGTACAAGGCATCCGCGAAATGATCGAACGCATCCGCGAGGTCGACCGGGTGAATGAAATCCTGACCATGCACATGGGTCCGGACTTCATCCTGGTCAACATCAGCCTGCATATCGCCGGCCACGTCAAGCGCGAGCGGGCGCATGACGTGTTCGGCGACATCGACCGCCGCATCAAGGCACGTTATCCGAAAGTCCGGCGCGTGTTCATCGAATCGGAAACCGCAACCGAGCACAAGGCGTCCGCTACCGCAGTGCGGCATGAACCATGACAACGGAAAAAAGTATGGACGGAAAACAGCAATCGCCGCAACAGCACATGGACATGATGTACCAGATGCACCTGAACAAGCTGTGGGTGCATTTCGCCAACATCCTGCTCGGCTGCTGGCTGATACTCAGTCCGATGGCGCTGGGCTACCTGGAACCGGGCAACTTCGGCCCCGGCGCCGTGCGCGTCACCTTCGAACGCATGCTGTCCCCGCCGGAACAGCGCATGCTGATGATGTACTGGAGCGACATTGTCAGCGGTGCGCTGGTGGTCGTCTTCGGCGCCATCGCATTGTTCTGGCGCTGGCGCTGGGCGCAATGGGCGAACGTCGCGGTCGCGTTCTGGCTGCTGGCCGCGCCACTGGTGTTCTGGACGCCGAACGCCGCGTCTTATATGAACGACACGCTGGTGGCGGCGCTGGTGATCGCGTTTTCCATCCTGGTACCGATGATGCCCGGCATGAGCATGGACGCGATGATGGACCGGAAAGACATTCCGCCCGGCTGGGACTACTCGCCGTCGTCGTGGTCGCAACGCTTGCCGATCATCGCGCTGGCCTTCGTCGGCTTCTTTTGCGCGCGCTACCTGACCGCCTACCAGCTCGGCCATATCGACCATGCGTGGGACCCGTTCTTCGGCAACGGCACCGAGCGGATCATCACTTCGTCGGTGTCGAAGGCATGGCCGATCGCCGATGCCGGACTGGGCGCGGCGAGCTATCTGCTGGAAGCGCTGTCGGGGATGATGGGCGACCGCCGCCGCTGGCGCACCATGCCGTGGATGGTGGCGATGTTCGGCATGCTGGTGGTGCCGCTGGGCGGCGTCAGCATTTTCTTCATCATGATCCAGCCAGTGGTGATCGGCACCTGGTGCACGCTCTGCCTGCTGTCGGCAGCCGCAATGGTGCTGATGCTGCCCTACACCTTCGACGAGCTGGTGGCGATGTTCGAGTACCTGCTGCATGCAAAACGCCGCGGCCAGCCGATGTGGCAGGTGTTCTGGCACGGCGGCCCCGACCCTGATGCGCGGCAGGACGAGTCACCGCCGCTGGATCTGTCGCTGCGGCAGCCGCGCGTGGTACGCGTACAGGCGGCGGCGTTGCCGAAGGCGCTGCTGGTATCGGCTGCACTCGGGATCTGGCTGATGTTCACGCGCCTGACGCTGGATGCGAGCGGCACACTGGCCGACAGCGACCATCTGATCGGCGCTACCGTATTCGTGATCGCGGTGTCCGCCTTTGCCGAAGTGGCGCGGCCGTTGCGCTGGCTGCTGCTGCCGCTGGGCGCCTGGCTGATCGTCGCGCCCTGGCTGCTGGCGGGCGCGAGCACGCTCGGGGTCTGGTTCGACATGGCGGCCGGCACGCTGCTGATCGCACTCGCGCTGCCGCGCGGCCCGGTGCGACAACACTACGGCGAGTGGGACCGGGTTCTCGCCTGGTGAGATGTTTCCAACCCGGACAACGAAAGGAGCATTCCATGAAAACCTGTCATCCGGTCGCACTCGGATTGTCCGTGCTGCTACTGTGGTGTGTGGCTGCCGGCGCCGCCAACATCTACAAATACCAGTTGGCCGACGGCAGCATTCTCTACACGCAGAAGCGCGTAAAACACGCCGACCTGCTGTCGGTGATCGATGTGCCGCCGCCGACATCGCAACAGCGGGCCGCACAGCGCGCGGCGGACCGCGAACTGCAACTGCAGGCGGACCGGGCCGACCGCCTCGCGGCAAAACGCGATGCGCAACAGGCATTGGCCGACGTTGACGTGCGCATCCTCGCGCAAGCCTACCCGGTCGTGCCCGGCGGGCTGGCGCCGCTGCCCAGCGAGCGGCAGGCCCTCGCCGGCGGCGGCAGCCGCCTGAACGATGCGTACTGGGCGCGCATGGCTGCGCTTGGCCTGCTGCCCGATGCGGAACCGCCAACGGAAGCATCGCCGCAAACCGGCATGCTGTTCGCGCGATGAGCGGCTTGCGCGATCCCTCTTCGCGCTTGGAACATGGGCGTTGCGTGGTCGTTACCGGCGCCTCCGCCGGCGTCGGCCGCGCCACTGCGAAGGCTTTCGGCAAGCTCGGCTGGCGCGTGGCGCTGCTGGCACGCGGCGCCGACGGCCTGGAAGGCGCGCGCCGCGAGGTCGAGGAAGCCGGCGGCAGCGCGCTGGCGGTGCCGACCGACGTCGCCGTGTACGAGCAGGTGGAGGCGGCCGCGGAGCGCGTGGAGCATGAGTTCGGTCCCATCGATGTGTGGGTCAATGATGCAATGGCGACCATCTTCTGCGAGGTCGCGAAGATCACGCCGGAAGACTTCGAACGCGCGACCCGCGTCACCTACCTGGGCGCGGTATGGGGCACGATGGCGGCGCTCAAGCGCATGCGCAGGCGCAACCGCGGCACCATTGTGCAGGTAGGTTCCGCACTCGCCTACCGCTCGATCCCGCTGCAGGCGCCCTACTGCGGCGCCAAGAGCGCGTTGCGCGGCTTCACCGATTCGCTGCGTTCGGAACTGATCCACGACAAGAGCGACATCCACCTGACGATGGTGCATCTGTCGGCATTTAACACGCCGCAGTTCGACTGGGGCCGCACCTGCATGGACAAGCAGCCGCAACCGCTGCCGCCGATCTTCCAGCCGGAGGTCGCGGCCAATGCCATCGTCTGGTCGGCGCATCACCGGCGGCGCGAATTGTGGGTCGGCTTCCCGGCGGTCAAGGCGATACTCGGCACCCGCGTGCTGCCCGGCCTGCTCGATCGCATGCTGGCCAGCCGCGCGTATTCCGGCCAGCATACCGACCGGCCGCTGCCGCCGGGACGCAAGGACAACCTGTACATGCCGGTGCCGGGCGACCACGGAGCGCACGGCCGTTTCGACGAGCGCGCCAGTTCGTCGAGCTGGCAATACTGGCTGACCACGCACCGCTGGGCGATGGTGGCGGCGGCAATCGTTGCGCTGCTGTTGCTGGGCATCCTGCTCGCCGCCATCGGCGGCTGAATCAGCATCAGCCTGCCCGCTTTACCGCCTCACAGGGCACCGCATGGCGCACCACGCGGCCAATGCTGAGTCCTTGTACGAGGATGGAAAACGCGACGATCAGGTAGGTCAGCGTCAGCACCGTGTCGCGTTCGGCCGTATGCGGCAGCGACAATGCCAGCGCGACCGAAATGCCGCCCCGCAGGCCGCCCCAGGTCAGCACCTGCCAGGCGCCGTGCGGCAGGCGCATCGCGCCGCGGAACACGCCGACCGGAACGCCGACCGCCACCAGCCTGGCGCCGAGCGCGACGACCAGTGCGAGCGCACCCGCCTGCAGCAACTCCCGGGAAAACGAAATCACGGTCGCTTCCAGCCCGATCAGCACGAACAGCACTGCATTGGCGATCGAGTCGACCAGGTCCCAGAACATGTCGACGTTCTGCCGCGTGGTATCCGACATCGCCAGCGCGCGGCCGTGGTTGCCGACGATCAGGCCGGTCACCACCATCGCCAGCGGACCGGAGATGTGCAGGCGGTGCGCGAGCGCATAGCCGCCGATGACCGCCGCCAGCGTGATCAGCACTTCTTCTTCGTAGCTGTCGATGCTCCTGAGCATCAGGAAGACGACATAGCCGAGCGCCAGGCCGAACAGGATGCCGCCGCCCGCCTCCCGCGCCAGCAGCAATGCGCCGCGCGAAAAGGTCGGCGGCTCGCCGCTCAGCACCATCTCCAGCATCAGCGAAAACAGCACCACGCCGACGCCGTCGTTGAACAGCGACTCGCCGGAAATCACCGTCTCCAGGCTTTCCGGCGCACCGGCCGAGGTCAGGATGCCGGTCACCGCGATCGGATCGGTCGGCGAAATCAGCGCGCCGAAAATCAGGCACCATGCCAGCGGCAAGGTCACACCGGCAAGCGGCAACAGATACCACAGGGAAAAGCCGATCAGCAGCATCGACAGCATGGTGCCGCCGAACGCCAGCATGCCCACAGGCCAGCGATAAGTACGCAGGCGGCTGAGGTCTACATGCAAGGCGCCGGCGAACAGCAGCACCGACAGCATGCCTTCCATCAACACCTCGGAAAAATCTACCGATTCGAGAAACGAGGATTCATACGCGCGCGGCAGATCAATGCCGACCGCGTCCAGCAACAGCGCGATCACCGAGATCAGCAAGGCAATGCTCATCACGCCGATCATCGTCGGCAGCCGCACGAAACGGTGGTTGAGGTACGAGAGCAAGGCGGTCAGGGCGAGGACGGAAGCGGCGAGGTCGAGCATTGCTACTCCTTGAAAAAAGACGGATTCACAGCGAGCAAGTTTGATGCCTTTTCGGCATGACCGGCACCATCCTTGCATGATCAGCGCGCTCTTCATCAACTCATCGACAAAAGGAGCTGACATGAAAGCCGTAGTGTTTCATGACGCCGGCAACAACTGGCATTCGGGCGACGCGCTCTCGCAGGGGCAGCAATGGGCGATCGACGCGTACCAGCAGTTCAACATGCGCCAGCCGGGCTGGCTCAAGGTGGAACTGACGCCGAGCGCGGCCGGCGCCGTGCATTGAGCACAGTGCCGACGCTGGCGGCGGCCGCGGGTCTCATGCTGGCCCACCTGTTCGCCGGCAAGCTGCGCTTCCTGCAGGGGGTGCCGCGCAGCCGCTGGCTGTCGTCCGCCGGCGGCATCTCGGTCGCCTATGTGTTCCTGCACCTGCTGCCGGAACTGGCCGAAGGGCAGCGGGTGCTGCAGGCAGCCACACCGGAAGGGCTGCGCTTCGTCGAGCACCATGCCTACCTGGTCGCCTTCGCCGGACTGGTCATCTTCTACGGCCTGGAGCGCGCGGCCAGGGGCTCGCGCGAGCAGCAGCGCGCACGCGGCGAAGGCGACACCACCAGCTCTTCGGTATTCTGGCTGCACATCGCCTCGTTCTCGTTCTACAACCTGGTGATCGGCTACCTGCTGGTGCGCGACGTCTCGGCACTGCGCGGCCTGCTGTTCTTCTTCGTCGCGATGGCGCTGCATTTCATCGTCACCGACTTCGGCTTGCGCGAACATCACAAGGATGCGTACAGCCGGCGCGGCCGATGGCTGCTGTCGCTTGCCGTGCTGGCGGGCTGGGCGCTGGGCGTCATGGTCGAGATCCCCGAAGTCGCGGTCAGCGTGCTGGCGGCCTTCCTCGCCGGCGGCGCGATCCTCAATGTGCTCAAGGAAGAGCTGCCGGAAGAACGGCAGAGCCGTTTCAGCGCCTTCCTGCTCGGCGGCGCGGGGTATGCGGCGCTGCTGCTGGCCCTGTAATGACCACCCTCATGGTCATTCTTGTGCGGGAAAAAGCGTCTTCGATTAATATCGAACGATCGTGCGCATTCCGCACAACCATCACAAGGACCGGGCATGATCGATCTCTACACCGCCGCCACGCCGAATGGCCACAAGGCATCCATCGCGTTGGAAGAATTGGGCCTGCCGTACACGGTGCACGCACTGGAACTATCGAAGAATGACCAGAAGCAGCCGTGGTTCCTTGCAATCAATCCGAACGGCCGGATTCCCGCCATCATCGACCGCGAGCTGGACGACTTCGCCGTGTTCGAGTCCGGCGCGATCCTGGTCTATCTCGCCGAGAAGACCGGCCGCCTGATGCCGTCCGACGTCAAGGGCCGTTCGCGGGTGATGCAATGGCTGATGTTCCAGATGGGCGGCGTCGGTCCGATGATGGGACAGGCCAACGTCTTCTTCCGCTACTTCCCGGAAAAGATCTCGGCGGCGATCGACCGCTACCAGGGCGAAAGCAAGCGCCTGTTCCGCGTGCTCGACGGCCACCTGAAAGACCGTGAATACCTTGCCGGCGACTACTCGATCGCCGACATCGCCAACTGGGCCTGGGTGCGCACCCACCGCTGGTCCGGCGTCGACGTCGACGACCTGCCGCACCTGAAGCGATGGCTGGACGCAATCCGCGCGCGCCCGGCGGTGCAGAAAGGGATACTCATGCCGCCGTCATCGATCGACCTTGGCAAGGATGGGGAAGAGAAGGCGAAGCGGTTCTCTGAAGAAGTGCGCAGGATGGTGGAGATGGGGCAGTCGCGGGAGGGCGGAGTTTGACCATGAAAATTCGCGGATCGGAAGCGTATCCCCGTCGTCCCCGCGCAGGCGGAAACCCATAGTGAGTTTGCTCGATCATCCGGCTTATGGGTCCCCGCCTGTGCTGGGACGACGGTGAAGGTGTATAACACGATCAACCAGCGGCGCCCACCCTCGAACGCCTGTTGCAAAGATAGGTGCATACCATCGCCCCACAAGGAGGAAGGAATTCCACGGCTGGTGCCCGAAGAAAAGGCGTTTAACAGACCATCAAAAAAACCTGAAAACAATCTGCAACACCCAGGAGACCACATGAAACTCTACATCGCCCCCCGCGCCCCCAACCCGCGCCGCGTCACCATGTTCATCGCTGAAAAAGGCATCACCGGCATCGAACAGATCGCCGTCGACCTCAATGCCGGCGAACACCGCAGCGAAGCCTTCCGCGCGAAGAGTCCGCTGGCCACGGTGCCAGCGCTGGAACTCGACGACGGCCGCGTGCTGACCGAGACGCGCGCGATCTGCACCTATCTCGAAGGCCTGACGCCCGAACCCAACCTGATGGGCCGCGACTTCGAAGAGCGCGCGTTCATCGAAATGACCGATCGCCGCATCGAGATCTATTTCTTCTTCGGCATCGCCAACTGCATCCGTCACACCCATCCCGGGCTGGCGCCGCTGGAACAGCCTCAGTTTCCCGAATTCGGCAAAACGCAGGGAGAAAAAGTGCGCAACGTCGCGCGCTGGCTCGACCAGACGCTGGCAAAGCAGCCCTACGTCGCCGGCGAACGCTTCACGATCGCCGACATCACCGCCTTCTGCGCGCTCGAATTCGCGCGCGGCCTGATGAAGTTCCGACCCGGCGACGAAGACATGCCGCACCTGCAGGCGTATCGCGACCGCATCGCCGCGCGGCCGAGCGCATGATCATTTCGGCTGCGACGGCCGGGAACCGGATGTCCGGATAGCGGGGCGGCGATGCATTTCATGGTTTCCCCCGACACTGGCAAACGCGAAGGTGTACATGCCATATAAGCAATGTTTGAACTCGGAAACACAAACATGCAGATATTTATCAAACAGGCTTGATAAATCTGCTCCATGCATGAATCCGGATGTATTACATTCCTTTCAAAACGCTTGACACAAGGCCTGTCGAAGATCAATAACGGCATGACTGGTAGAATCAGTTTTTTTAAAAGTCCGATAAATATCCGTTTAAAAATTTTTTACAGGAATGGAGCCGCTCAATGTCCTCAGTATCGAATCTGAAATCCGCAAAGCAGGCTATCAAGGCTGAACTCGATCATGCACGTGAAGGGCTTGCGTTTTACCAGTCGCGCGTCGAAGCGCTGCAGGAAGCGCTGAACACGATCGATAGCGTCGATACCGCCGGGGCCAACGGCCGCAAGGCACCGAAAGCCGCCGTCGAAGCACCTGCCGCCAAGCAGCCGAAGACGCGTGGGAAAGGACGCCCGAAAGCCGTCGCCGATGAAGAAAAGCTGCCGTCGACCGGCAAGGAATTCTGGCCCAACCTGATCACTGCCCAGCCGCGCTCCGCACCGGAGATCCTGCGCGCCGCCATCGATGCGCTCGGCATCTCGCCGTCGAAGGAACAGACGAAAAAACTGGCGCAGCGGCAGGCCAGTGCGCTGAGCATTCTGACGAAGTCGGGTGCAGTGCAGAGTTCCGGCGCGGGCCGCGAGCGGCGCTTTTTCAAGTAACAATCAAGACCGCCGGCATCGCTTCATGACGGCGACCGTCTGCACGGCGCCGTCACCCGTCATTTGCCGCACGCATTATGGTTTTTCAGCTGACGGTCGCAACGCACCGCCCGACCGCGCCATATCTCAAACAACAGAGTTCAAGGATCGCCTTTTCATGTCTATGGAGTTAGATGCCATTGATCGCAAAATCCTCGATAAGTGGATGAGTTAAAGGCCGGCATGAAACACAAGATACTGATTCATCCCGGCCTGTATAACTCCGGACCGGGACACTGGCAGACGATCTGGGAAGCAAGCCTTCCCAATGCAATGCGCGTGCAGCAAGCGAATTGGCAGGCGCCCGACAGGACGGAATGGGTCCGCACCCTCAACGCCGCGATCCTGGACACGCCGGGTCCGGTCATTCTGGTTGCCCACAGCCTGGGATGTGCAACCGTCGCATGGTGGGCGTCCGAATACGGCCGCACTGCCCACGCGGCAAGGGTTGAAGCCGCGCTGCTGGTGGCGCCGCCGGACGTCGAGCAACCCGGCTTCCCGGAATTCGTCACCGGCTTCGCGCCGATGCCGCACTGCCGCCTTCCATTCAAGGCGCTCGTCGTCGCATCCTCCGACGATCCCTGGTGTCCCCGGGTGTCCCGTGCGCAAGCCTGGGCGACGGACTGGGGCGCAGGATTTCACGACATCGGAGCGCGCGGCCATATCAATGGCGAAAGCGGACTCGACACCTGGCCGCAGGGCCGTATGTGGCTGGCGGAAATGGCGGGAACGGAACTCCGGTAATCCTGGGTTCGAGCGAACCCTCGGGAAAGCCCGGGAATGACATCACTTGTTTCAGTCGACCACCATGAAAATCCTGGCCATTTCCGGCAGCCTGCGGTCAGCCTCATTGAACACGGCGCTGCTGCGTGCGCTTGCGCGCATCGCACCGCCGGAAATCGAGATCATTCCCTATCGCGGCATCGGCGGCCTTCCGCTGTTCAACCCCGACATCGAATATCCCAATCCGGCCGCGGTCGCCGATCTGCGCGAACAAATCATCGCTGCGGATGCCTTGCTGATTGCCAGTCCGGAATACGCGCATGGCGTGACCGGCGTGATGAAGAACGCGCTCGATTGGATGGTCGGCAACGAGTCTTTCGTGGACAAGCCGGTTGCGCTGCTCAACGCCTCGCCGCGCGCCACCCACGCGCAAGCCGCATTGCGCGAAACCCTGTCGACCATGTCGGCGCGCATTATTGATGATGCATCGGTCACGGTGCCTATCATCGGCTCCGGCCTGGACGAAGAAGGCATCGCGCGGCATCCGGAAATCAGGATGCGTTTGCTTGCCGCGCTTCATGCCCTCGTAACAGCCGTTCGCGGCGACAACCAACAATCCACGTCATCCAGAACGGGATGACGGCTTGATGTTCTGGTTCTGCCGGAACAGGTTGCGCGGATCGTAGCGGTTCTTCACGTCGACCAGGCGATCGTAGTTCTGCCCGTAGGCTTCGCTGATGCGCTCTCCCTCGTCCTGCGTCAGGAAGTTGATGTACACGCTGCCGGCCGCATGCGGCGCGGTGGCAGCGAACAGTTCGCGCGCCCAGGTGATGCACTTCTTGTCGTCCGCGGGATCGCTCCATCTCGCGTGCACGTTCATCGCATACAGCACGTTCCGGTGCGGATAGGCGGTGGCATCGGCGGCGACGCGATTGGCCTGCCCGCCGATCAGGCCGAGAAAGATTTCGCACTCGGGCCCCGGCAGCTTGCCGGCGTACTGGATCAGCGTATCGATCGCGCCCTCGCTGATCGATGCGAAGTTATGTGATTTCCAGTAGTTGCGCGCGCCCGGCGTCAGCAACGGATCGAACGCCTTTTCCCATGCTTCATAGGACATCGGGCCGAGATGTTCGCCGACGGCCTGGCCGAAACCGCGCAGCGGTTCGATTGCGCGCTGCGCATCCTCGGTTTTCATGGTCGAAAAAATCGGCAGCACCACAACTTCCTTGCCATGCACATCCGCCGGCAGGAAAGGCAGCGGCGGCGCCTGGCGCATCACCACCCAGACGCTCAGATCGTCCGGCATCGTATTGACGAACGCCTGGTATTGCGTGAGCACCTTGCGCGCCTGGTCGAAGGGGAACACCAGCAGGCCGCCGAAGATTTCCGGACCGACCGGATGCAGCTGGAACTCGAAACGGGTGGCCACGCCGAAGTTGCCGCCACCGCCGCGGATCGCCCAGAACAGGTCCGGGTGTTCGTCCGCGCTGACCCGCAGTCGCTGCGCATCCGCAGTGACGATCTCCGCGGACAGCAGGTTATCGACGGCCAAGCCGTACTGGCGGGTCAACCAGCCGAAACCGCCGCCGAGCGTCAGCCCGGCGACGCCTGTGGTCGAGTTGATGCCCAATGGCGTGGCCAGCCCATACGCTTGCGCTTCGTGGTCGAAATCGGCCAGCGTCGCGCCGCCCTCGACCCAGGCGCGGCGCGCGTCCGGATCGACCCACACCGAACGCATCGCCGACAGGTCGATCATCAGGCCGCCGTCGCATAGCGCATTGCCCGCGATATTATGACCGCCGCCGCGCACGGCGAGCAGCAGCTCATGGTCGCGCGCAAAGGCGACCGAACGCATCACATCGGCCGCGCCCGCGCAGCGCACGATCATCGCCGGCCGGCGGTCGATCATCGCATTCCAGATTTTTCTCGCTTCTTCATAGCCGGAGTCGCCCGGCTGAAACATCGATCCTCTCAGTGTCGACTTGAAGTTGTCGATCACATCGCTCTTCATATCGGTCATGATGCACCTCGCTCAGTTTGCGTTGGATTCCGAACGGGAACCGGCGCCGTTCCTCAAGTTTGCAAGCCTGCAAGTCCCAGACGCGGCAAGGCGATGAACGGCGCGAAGAATGGACGTGCAATGGACATGCACAAACGGCGGTCGTCGTGCTAGTAGATACCTCGGATTCGCCCTCGATTTGATTTCGCGCAAGGCTGGCGCATGCCTGGCCGCTACCGGCACCGGCGGCCATCGTTACCACGGCTTTCCGTTCCGATAGTGACCGGTCGAAACCTGAGCTTCATTAGCAGCATCAAACCGGGTGCGTGCGCCATGAATGTCCTCCCAGTGCTTCTCGGCCCAGCATGCCAGGGCTCTGGCGGACTCGAGCAAGGTGCGTCCGAGATCGGTGAGCGCATATTCGACCTGGAACGGGCGGGTCGAATACACCTTGCGCAACACCAGTCCGTCGCGTTCGAGGCCGCGCAAGGTCAGCGTCAGCATGCGTTGCGAAATGCCGTCGAGACCCCGCTTCAGTTCATTGAAGCGTTGCGGTTGATCACGCAGGGAGTCCATGACATACAGGCTCCACTTGTCGCCGACACGCGCCATCACCTCACGCACTGCGGCATACATCTCTTCGGTGTCCTCGGCAACATTACTGCGGGACAATGACATCAATCTGCTTCCTTGAACAACTGAAATATCCGGGCCAAGGCAGTCACAAACGAAAGTCATGCATCGTACTCTTGAGCGCGGACCGGAAGTATATGTTGCATTTGCTGCAACTTCCATTAGGCATTTTCGTAGTGCTGCCTCACCCGGCTCCGACATGGAGCGCGCGGCTGCCGCATGGTTTTTACGGTTGCGTCACGGTATCTGGGGCCAGGTAAAACTGGCCCGGAAACGACAGGCGCTTCAAGCAGGAAGCGAAACAACGCCGCAATCCGTTTCGACACGATTGCGACCATGATGCTTGGCCCTATAAAGAGCGGCATCGGCGACGCCGAGCAGGGAATCGGCATCGACCTGCGCGGCCAGTTCCGCCACACCGGCGGAAAACGTTACCGTGAAATCCTCGTCGTCCGCCTGGTGCCGGATCGCCGAAAACGCTGCGCGTATGCTGTCGAGAACACCCGTCGCCGCTGCCGCCGGCGTGGCCGGCAGGATAATTCCGAACTCCTCGCCGCCGTAACGGCCGACGATGTCTTCGCGGCGCAATCTCTGCTGCAGCAGACGTGACAGCGCACGGATTACCTGGTCGCCGACCGGATGCCCATAGGTGTCGTTGACCCGCTTGAAGTAGTCGATATCCACCATCGCCAGCGTCAATGGCATACAACCGCGGCGTGCCCGCGCGATCTCGCGCCCCAGCTGTTCCTTGAGGGCCGAGTGATTCAGCAGGCCGGTCAGGCCGTCGCGCGTGATCAGGCCGCGCAACGCCCGGTAGCGCTGTGCGCGGCTGGCCAGGAAGGAAACCAGGTTCAAGGGCTGAATCGGCTTCGCCAGGAATTCATCGCCGCCGGATTCGATGGCGCTCAAATGCTTGGCAACATTCGTTTCATCCGACAGAAAGACGATCGGCACATCGAGATAGGTATCGTCCTGCCGGATCAGTTTGGCCAGATCGGCGCCGTCGTACAGCGGCGTCTGCACGTCCATCAGCACAAGTTCCGGCCTGAATTCCCTCAGCACTTGCATCATGTCGGTCACCCGCGCCAGGACGCTCACCTCCATGCCGGCGCCGGTCAGTATCGCGGCATATGCCTCGGCGGCCTGCGGATCGTCGTTCATGACGAGAATGCGGTAGGGCGGAATCTGGTCGCGGACCGTCAGCGCATCCAGCCGCTCGCTCAGCGCAATCACATTGAGCGGATTCGAAAAATATCCTCCCGCGCCCGCACGGGCCGCGGCAAGCCGCGTGCCGAAACTGCTGTGCGCGGAAATGAAGATCACGGCAAATCGCTGCACGCATTTTCTGTTGATGCGTGCGACTTCGTCAGCGACGGGAAATATCACGCCGGGTGTGCTGACATCGATGACCACTGCCGCCGGTGCCCGTTCGTCGACGGCGCTGGCCAGCCTGGCCATGTCGGCGACATGTAAAACCTCGTAGCCGAAGTGACGCAATTGGACCGCGATGTCCGTTGCCACCAATCCGTTGTCATGAACAAGATAGACGAGCCTTTTCTCCGGACTCGATGCGGCAGGGAGAAGCGTTTCAAGTAGAGCTGGCATCTCGCTGGGTCCTTCCTACACACTGTTGGCCAAACCAACGCGCCGGCCTGGACACGTGCGGCGCGGTCATTGCCGCACGCTCACCGCACGCGCAAGGGCAACCGCTTCAAAACGCCCCGTCACGGGCGCCTCGACCGCCTGGACAGCCGACCGGTAACCAATGCGAAAACCGCCCCAATGCCTTCCTGCCACATGGATCGGCACCGAAAGGTCGTGCATCACCTCTCCCGTATCCCGCTTGTACGTTTGCAACAGGAAGGGTTTGGTATTGGCGCCGCAGCGCGCGCCGGTTCGGTCGTTGAATATCCGTTTGGTGCGATTGTTGACCAGGTCGATATCGTAATTCCCGGTCAGCGGCCTCGAATACCTGGCGTTATGCGTCGGGAAATAGCCGTTGTTGTCCACCGCGCCCGCATAGGCCAGGTTCGGCATCGCGGCCAGCAAGCCGTCTTGCAGATGCGGCAGAACGCGATCGGTAAATGCATCGAAAGCGGTCGAGTGCTTGGGCGGGTTCGTGTTCGGAATGGGCCGGTAGTTGCGGTCGAATAATGCAGCCATCGTGATTTCCCCACGGTCGACCGCTTCGGTGAAAATCCGTTCGACGTCTTTGGCCGCGCGTTCGGCGGCGGCCCGGATCGCATCATGCGGCGTTTCGGCGTAGGTGTCGGCGAGCGCCTCGACAATCGCTTCGGCGCGTTCCGCGAGCACCATTGCCGAATTCGCGGCGCGCGGCAATTCCGCCTCGGTGCGCAACATGCGGTCGCGCATCCCGGAAATCGCGGCAGAGATCGCATGGGTCGTCTCCGCATGTTCGCGCGAGGCTTCCGCGATCTGTTGTATTTCGCTCTCGGAGGCTTCGGCGGACCGTTCGATATTGCCGAAAAACACATGCACCCGCTCGGCGATGCCCGCCGCTTCGATGACTTTTCCGGTCAATGCGTTCATGTCGCCGGCGGCCCGTTCGGCCTCTTCATTCATTTCGCGCACCATGCTGCCGATATCGTCGGTCGCAGCCCTGGTGCGCTGCGCCAATTGCCGGACTTCGCTGGCGACCACCGCAAAACCTCTGCCGTATTCGCCCGCGCGGGCCGCTTCGATCGCCGCATTGAGCGCCAGCAGGTTGGTGCGTGCCGCGATCTCGTTGATGACATCGGTGATGACGCGAATGTGGCGCGATTTCCCCTGCAATGCGGCCATCGTCTCCGATGCGGCCTGGGCATTGCGGCAGGCGTCATTGATCCGTTGCAGGCCCTGGTCGACCTCCTTGCGTCCTGCCATGCTTTCATTACGCACGTCGGCGGCAACCTTCGACGCGCGCTCCGCGTTGTTCGCGATCTGCGCCGTGGTGCGCGCACTTTGTTCCGAGCTGAGCACGATCCTGTTGATCACATCGACGTCTTGCGCGATCTCTTTCTTCACCGAGTCGACAAAGTAGGACGTTTCCGCCGCGCCCATCATGACATGGTCGATTTCCCCGCCCACCTTGGCGGCGAATCGCAGGTATCCGGACGCGTTGAGCGTGCTGGCGAATACGAGAACAGCGGCGCTTCCCGTGGCAGACCATGCGGCAAGCTGCAGCGGCGAGATGCCTGGCCCGGAGAAACCGTACACGAGCAAACCCAGCAACGTGCCGGCTGTGACTGCAGCCGTCGTCGACAGGAGGATACGAGGCAGTCCGGTGTGCATGACCATGTTATCCCTCCAAAGATTTTTTTATGCGGCTCGCGGCCTGTGGCTGTGGCCCGCCAGGCCGGCGGATTGCGCCGGCAGGAAAATCAGGCAAGAGCAAAGACAGATTCCCAACCCGCATGCGCTTGTGTTGCATGCGCCTGTCTTTCGTTCCTGCCTGAAAAAGAGTGTATGGGATAAGCGAACGAAAGAATCTCAAGAATGTTTACCGGCCGCGCGGCCGGCCACGGTTCGCAGAGGTAATATTTTGTGAGGGACTTTCTCCCTCGCTTCTTTATACAATTCTCGCAAGCACACTGCTGCACTGTCAGGAGACCGGCTCACTGCTGATGCCGGCCGCTCCGCGAATTGATGTTTCTACCTCACTTAACCTGCCTCGGCCTTGCCTGTACTTGCAGCGCCGGCTCTTTGACTCAAGGTGCATTATGATGAGCGACGACTTCGCATTATCGCGTGATCTGCTGGGTGAAATCATTGCCCTGGTCAACTCCGGTCAGACTTTCTCGGACATCCATGTCGAGCAGGATGCGCCCGTGATGCTGAAGACGCCGCGTGGGTGGCGGCAAACCGGCGACGACCCGATCACGCTGGAGGAAATGACGCCGGTGTTGCGTGCAATCGACGAAGACTGGGAGGACAAGATCATCGAGAGTGCGATCGACCGCCCGTTTGTCCTGACCGCGTGCCGGCTTCGTTGCAATGTCTATCGCATGTCCTGCGGCGCCAAGGTCGCGATTTCGATCCGGCGTCTTCCGCTGCAACCGATTGCGCTGGAAAAAACCGGGCTGCCCCAGTATGTCAAGACGATGCTGGAGGCGACCAAAGGCATCATCCTGGTGACCGGCCCCACCGGTTCGGGAAAGACCACCACGATCGCTTCCATGCTCGACAGCATCAACGCGAACCGCAGCGCCCATATCATCACCATCGAAGAACCGATCGAGTATCAGCTCGAACGCAAGCAGTCGCTGATCTCGCAAAAGGAAGTCCCCACCGACACGGCCAGCTTTTCCTCCGGCCTGCGCGAGGCGCTGCGCCAGAAGCCGGACGTCATCATGGTCGGCGAGATTCGCGATTTCGACACGGCCGACACGGTGCTGCATGCGGGCGAATCGGGTCACCTGGTACTGGCCACCATGCATACCAACAGCGCAATCAGCGCCATTACAAAACTGTTGGGATTCTTCCCGGCGGAGCAGCGCAGCCAGCGTGCGGTGTCGCTTGCAAACTCGCTCATCGGCGTCATTTTCCAGAACCTGCTCCCGGCGGAAAACGAGGATGAGTTCGTGCTGGCCTGCGAAATGATCTTCAACAATAACCAGCAGGTGACGCCTTACATTGCGGATTCGAGCAAGATACACATGCTCGCGGATTTCATGCGGCGCAAGGAAGACAACATGTCGAGGAGCCTCAACGAAATGCTGACGCAACTGGTGACGAAAAAATCGATTGGCGCCAAGGATGCGATGCGGGCTGCATACAACCGCCTGGAACTGCACGAGCTTCTCAACAGCAAGAGATAGCCGCCGCTGTCGAGGCCGGCATCCATTCGCTAACCGGCGCTGCAAAATGCGCTCCTGTTCAGATGGACTATCGCCATGCAAAACTTCAACGACCCGAACATCTCGTTTCTTGAAGAGCACGATCTGACCTTCGATCCGGGTGCCGTGTCCCACCACAATCGCCTGCGCATCACCAATGAGCTCATCGCGGCGCCGAACGCGGCGGCGCGCATGACGAACATACGCAGCATGCTGTCGATCATGGGTTTCAATTCCTTGCACTATGAGGCGAGACAACTGTCGGGCGAACAGGTCGCCCGGACGTTTTTCCTGAAAAGCTATCTCCCGTCGCAATGGGTGGCGAATTATTTTCGGGAGGGATTTCCTGCCATCGATCCGAGGATAGACGGCGCCTGTTCCAGCCAGGTCCCTCTGGTCTGGGACCTGAACTCCCTGTCCAGGACGCAGGCGGGCAATGCCCACACGCCGAAGATGAGGCACTTCTTCGACGAGATGATGCGGCATGGAATGTGCAGCGGCATCGCGTTCAGTCTGGCCGTGCCTCTGTCCCAGTTGCAGATCATCATTTGCATCAATTCGGCCAACGCATCCAGGGACTGGATTGCGCCCAGCGTTGCAGGACAGGCGTTGATTCTGGGGCTGTCGGTGCACGACTTCATCAAGGGATGCACCGCCGGACTGATGCAGCGCTCCGGGATCGATGATTTGTCGGACATGCAAAAGCATGTGCTGGCATGCGTATCCAAAGGCTTGAGCGACAAGGAAATCGCCCGGCGGTTGAGGACGACCGTCCACAACATCGACTACCACTTGCGGGCGCTGCGCCGGAAATACCGGGTGATGAACCGCGCGCAACTGGCCTATGTCGTGGGAAGGCTGGCGATCGTATAGCGCGTATAGTGCGTATAACGCGATTTGCGCTTCGATGGCAGGCGGAGTGCGCCGCGGCGCACTCCGCCTGCCCGTTCCTATTTTCCGATTGCCCCAGATACGCAGGCGTCCACAAAACGGTGGTTTTCATCCAGCACGTCAGGTCAGCCAACAGATACTTCCCGATGGCTCCCGACTCGGACATATGATGGTCCTCGATGTCGTGGCACTTTTCGACCAGTTTCTTGATCTGGCCGGGTGACAGGGACTGCAGATAGCGCAGGCGCTCCTGTTCCGGCACCGGTTTGCCGCCGGGATTGGCATCGAACACACGGTGGAGCGCAACCGTCGGACTGACGCCGCCCTTCCAGAACTGGGGAACGGGGCCGCCGCTATGGTTCATGACTTCCCTTGCCTGCTCTTCCGTGAATCCCATCCCTTTCACCATCTTTGCGTAGCGTGGATTGTCGTCGTACTCCATCTTGTTCTTTTCGTAGGTGATGCTGGTCGCATACCGCGTTACCTGGCCAAGCACGATGCCGGCGGAAGCGACCCAGCCGACCACGGGTATCCAGCCGGATGCACTGACCGCGGCGGCGGTTTCGGTCGACATCAATCCGGCGGTCGCCGCCGTCCTTGCCGCCAGCGGCGTCAGCGCGGCGCCGATGTCGACCCAATCCGACGCAGTCAGTATGGTGGTGCCCACGGCGTTCACCTTGTGGTCGGACTGGTAGTCTTCCATCATCCACATCGTGTCCGCGACGCTCAGGAACGTGCCAGGGCCCAGGCCTGACACTTTTCGCACCACATCCCACTTGAGCCCGTTGAACTTGCCGGGCGCGCCGTTGACCCCTTCTTTCGCCTGCGGCCCCAGCCCCTTGCCGGTCAGGAGCTTGTAGCTCTCGGTAACGGCGCCGGTGGTAAACGCCCAGGCATACATCTGGTCGCTCGACAACTGGTAGCCGGGCTCCTTCTTCTGCTGCTCGCCCGCATAGCCGTACAGCACCGGAGCGCCGATCCCGAATGCGGCAATGCGCAACGCGTTGGCCGCGCGTTTTTGCCAATGGCTTGATTTGCCGACGTCCACGTTCTTGAAACCGGGCTGCTCCTTGTTCCCGTTGGGGTGGGTTTGCCAGAACTCTTTCTTCAGCTCGGCAATGCGGGTCTTGGAAAGCGGCTTCCCCTTGTTCGCGCGGACTTCCGCCGCCACTTTATTCTGAAAATTATTGATGTTGTCCGCAGTCGCCTTGACCAGGGCCGAATCCGCAAATGACGCATGCGCCGCGTTCTGCAAGGTTTTGGCGGCCAACGATGATGTGTTCGGGGTACGGCCGGCAAGTACGTTTCCTGCCTTGCGGCGGGCGTAAGCCGCCATCATCCCCTCGCCCGTCGCCTCCAGGCAATTGAGCGACAAGCGCCATACCACGCCGCTTTTCTGCCACGCCTCCCGATCCTTGAGGATCCTGGTCTTGATATCGTTGGGCGTATTGTCGGGCTGAACCGGTTGCCCCTTCAGATGCTCCGCCAACTTCTTTTCGAAGTCACCGGTCGCGGCACCGATTTGCTTTGCGGCGTCTTCCGGAGGGTCCGTCATGATGTCTTCGACTTTGCTTACCCAGATGGCGGTATCGTCGCGGATATCCTGAACGACGGCGCGCGGCAGCTTGCTCTCATTGGCGTCTAGCCACTTCGATAAATGATCGCGTTCCGCGTACACGCCCTGCAGCGGACTGGGGCGCGGGGCATGGGCCGTCCCGAAATTGACCTGTCCATCAAAATACTTCTGCAGTTCCGGATTGAGCGAGGCGGCATCGGAGCCGACATCGCCCGGCTTCAGGCTGAACTGGACGGTCTCGTTTTTCGGGTCGGTGAATTTTTCGATCGCGCTCTTCAGTGAATCGACACTCTCCGACGCATCCCTGCCATCCAGATCAAGGTCCAATCCCTGCAACTGCTGGTTGAGGGCGTACACCTTCACCCCTTGCTTGTACACCTCTTCCATCTTTGCGTCGATGGCCGTCGCATCGTCACCCTCTTCGCCGCTGGGATGCTCCTTGCGGTCCGCCGCAATCAGCTTCAACGCCTTTTCTGGGTCAGACCTGCCGAAGGAATTCATCAGCGCAAGCGCGCAGCTGTTGGCGCTCTGCCAGTCTTCGACTACGCCCTTGGTCTTGCCGCGGAATGCATCGATGCCGTCGCCAAGTTCGCGGATCAGCACCGTGCGGAACTCGTGCGCATTCCAGTCCGCATGCTCCTGCCCCATATTGGAATTGGGCTTGGCGTTCATTGCGCGGCGGTCACTGGAATATTCGTTGATCAACGCGATCGTAAGGCTGGAATTGCCGTTCTTGACGGCGTCCGTCACGCCATAGGCCATGCCGGTATCGCCTCTCGGCCCTTCGCGTCTCGGCCCCCGGACATTCTTCTCGTAGACTTTGCCGGGAAGCATCTTGTCTTTCAGCAGCGAGGCCATATCCTTGGCCCGCTGCGCGCCATGCTGGTCGGCCCGTTCGACGAGCGCACTGAGGCCGGTGTAGAACTGCTTTCCCGTCTGCAGGTCCCCGTTCATGGGTTCGACGTTCGTGAGCGGACTGCGCTCTTTTCCCATCTCTTCCATGTAGACGTCGACAGCGAGATTGGCCACTTCGGCGGGCGCATTTTCGCCATATGCCGAGGCCAGTTTCGCCGCCTTCTTGACGCCGTCCTGCGTGTCTTTCAGTGCATCGTCCAGTTGACCGCGAATGAACTCCTTCGTGAAAACCGGCTTGCCGGCCGCATCGAATATTTTCTTGCGTTGCTTTGCATCGGGAGCCGCTTCCATTTGCGACTGCAAGGTTTTGAGCGCACCGTCAACATCGTTTTTGTCGACCAGCGCCTTCACCTGCTGCGTCGTGTAGTCGCAGCGGAATTCGTCGATCGTGCCGTTCAGCTTGGTCAGGTAGGCCTGGTCCTTGATATGCTCCTTCGCAAGCCGTTTGTACGCGTAGTCCACCGGATCGGTGTTGGCGTCGCGCCGCAGCGGGTCGTTGATCGTCTTGTCGTCCGCTGCAAAATCGCCCGCCCCGCTCGCCGTGTCCTTCAGATTGGCTTTCACCGAAGCGTCGGTCGGCGGCACCACCGGCCCGTACAGAGGCTGGTCGGGGCTGCTTGCCGTCACCTGGTCAGGCCCCTTTTTCGACTCGGTGCGTTCCGGCTTCTTGCCGACATCGGAATCATCCTTCACTTCCAGTTTGCCGGCCTTCTCGACGGCACGCTTGTCGCCACCGGTCTGCAATCCGTACTCCTGGTCGCCGTACTTGACGAGATACTCGATCGCCGCTTTTTTCTGGGTTGGGTGGAATTGCACGAACTCCGGCGAAGTCACCGTCTTGAACACGTTGTCCATGATGCGGGTTTGTTCGTCGCCGCTGCATTTTCCATACAGCTGGCCCGCGAACTTCACTGCCCGCATGCGATCGAGGCCGATTTTCCTGTCCTCGGAACTCAAATCCTTAGTGGCGGACAGTTTGTCCACCGCACCGGAAAACGCGGAATCGTTCTGATACGCTTCGAGGATTTGCATCTCGAAGTGCTCTTTTCCGATCCGGTCCAGGCCGGAGTGCGTGACCATTTTTTGCAAATTGTCGAGCCTGGACGGCGACGACTGCGCAAATTCGCCGAAGAGTCCTTCCACGCGCGCTTTCACCGGTTCGCCCAGCTTGTGCAACTGCTTCGAGGTGAGCAATTCCTTGAGCTGGTTTTCCTGTCCGATCGTCAGCGGCTTTCCGCTCCGTTCCGCCTGCGACAGGGTGCGATCGTATCCTTTGACGGCCGAGATCTGCTGGTCCTTGTTCAGCTTTCCGAAACCGCTGGTGCCGGCAAACCTGTCCAGGTGCTTGGCATAAGTCTTGTCCGTCTGATGGTCGGTCTTGGACTTGTCCATCGCCTTCTTGACCTCGGGATCCAGCTTGAGGCCGAGATCCTTGTCGGGATTCTCGTAGTCCAGGACCTCGCCGTCCTGGACCTTGTCGAGGTCGCGATCCCCATGCTGATCCTGGATGTTCAGTTTGGCCTGATCCGTCTTGATCTCACGGATCTTCTCTTCAGACAGTCCCTCATGCTTCTTCTCGATCGACTCCCGCTGCTTCCTGGTCAGGAACAGGTCGGGGTTTGCCGATACCTCATGCCACACGTGGCCGTCATGCTGGACGCCTTTATCGTCCGTCCAGTCCTCGATCTTGATGGCCAGATGATCGTCGATTGTCGGATCCAGCATCCGGGCAGCCGCGTTGCGCTTTTCCATGCTCTGGCCAAGTTCGGTGCCTTTGGGGCCCTTCATCCGGCTATCGACCAGCATGACGGCTGTCGCATTGAGAAGCAACGGATGGTTGTCGGCGGAAGCCGCTGCCAGGCCGTCGCCGAACAGACCCAGCAGGTTCTTTTCGGTATTGCTCTTTTTACCGTCCGGCATCGCTTGCAGGCTGGTGCTGGCGACATGAAACGCCGCGTCCTTGTCGCCGGCGAGCTGGACGCTCGCGGCCAGGTCTTGCAATGCGTTCTGATACTCGACCTCCGAATCGATCGGATTCGTGTTCTTCGTATCGGTGCTGTAACTGCCGTCCTTCTCGTATCCGTCCTTGCCCCAATCTTCCTCTCGCCGGCGGGAATTCAGTCCGATATCCTCCGCAATCTGGTCGAGGACCGGCTTCACCGCGTGCATGATCTTTACCCGGTTATGCGGCGATGCATCCGCCAGTTCCTTTCTCAACTTTGCCGATGCCGCGGCGTCGCCGCCGGTCTTGAACGCCTCGTTGATCCGCTTGGCCGCTTTCTTGTTTTCGGCCTCTTCCTTCTTCTTCGCTTCCGCCTCCGCCTTGCGCTTGGCCTCCTCGGCCTTGCGTTTGGCTTCGGCCGCCTTGCGTTTAGCCTCCTCCGCTTTTCTCTTGGCTTCAGCTGCCGCCGCTTGAGACGTTGTTGAACGAGATCTTGACGATGATTCGAGAAACAGACCCATGGAATTCTCCTCTGCGGCTTATTGCGTATTTGGTTTGATCAGAAAAGAGGCACTGCCACCCTGTGGTGGATGCAGGAACGCATCAGCCGATACCATGAACCCGTGACGGATTGAACTCGACTGACTAATGGCATTAAATTAACAGTCCGCACGGAGACTCGCTAGTGTCAAGATTCGTAGCCGGGCTGGCTGATTGCGGTGTTTCCGGATTCATCCGGACGGACTTGGCTCAGCTTGCGAGCCGATGTTGTGTTACTGCAAACGTGACGCGGTGTTTTGCACGGACGACGGCGAAAGTGGCGGCGGCATCGCCCTGCGCGGCGCGGTCGGCGTCGTGGACCGCGTGATCGGTGAGGACGAAGGTGGCGCCGGGGGCGAGGGTGCGCACGGTGCCGCAGCCGGTATAGGTCTTGTTGCGGGCTTCGAGCGCTTCGAGGTGCGGGCGGACGTAGCGTTCGGCGGCGGTCTTGGTCATTGCATAAAGTTGTTCATTCAACAATATCTCTCCGCTATACTCGGGCTTCCATCTTTTTCAGCCGGAGCCTGCATTGAACTACGTAAAACCCTTGCGCCTGATTCTGCCTGTCCTC
>CBIHRJ010000021.1:0-69986 GCA_966212445.1 uncultured Noviherbaspirillum sp.
GACGTCGACACCCTGAAGGATTTCGTCCAGGAAAACGGCAAGATCATGCCGGCACGCCTGACCGGCACCAAGGCCCACTATCAGCGTCAGGTCGACACCGCGATCAAGCGCGCACGCTACCTCGCGCTGCTGCCGTACACCGATCTGCACAACGCCTGATTGACGACTGAAGAATAGGAGAAAAACATGCAAGTTATTCTGTTGGAAAAAGTCGTCAACCTCGGCGATCTCGGTGAAGTGGTGCGCGTCAAGGACGGTTATGCACGCAACTTCCTGATCCCGCAACGCAAGGCCCGCCGTGCAACCGCAAACGCTGTCGCGGAATTCGAAGCGAAGCGCGCCGATCTGGAAAAGGCAGCCGCTGAAAAGCTGGCCGCAGCGCAAGCTCAAGGCGAAAAGCTGACCGGCATGACCGTGCAGATCGCCCAGAAGGCCGGCGTCGATGGCCGTCTGTTCGGTTCTGTCACCAATGCCGACATCGCTGCCGCAGTGACCAAGCAAGGTTTCCCGGTCGAAAAGGCACAGGTCCGCATGCCGGAAGGCCCGCTGAAGACCGTCGGCGATCACCCGATCTCCGTTGCTTTGCACACGGACGTTATTGCGGAAATCACCGTTGCCGTGCTGGGCGAACAAGCCTGAGCAGGGTTTCGCGAAATAAAAAAGCCGGCGTTTGCCGGCTTTTTTATTGGCTGCTTCCTTTCTTGAAATGGCTTGGGAACGTGTGCAGGGGAGCTGAGGTCGGGTGGAGGTGCGCAGCCATACGTTCGTACGCGTATGTTGCCCGGCCCAACTCGGTCCGCTCGCCAGGCTTTTCGAGAGCCTGCGCGGTGCCTTAGTGTCCGATTGCTCCTTCCGAGATCTTTTTCGGCTTGGTCAGCCACACCAGTCCTGTCAACGCGAAGAAAGCGACCGCGCAATAAAGGAAGAACTCGTTGGTCGCAAGCATGAAACTCTGCGCACTGATTGTCCGCTCGACGACTGCATACGCCTGTTCGAGGCTCAGTCCGCCGGCCTGCAGTTTGCCGAGGTAGTCGTTGCTCGCTGCCGAGTAGCGGGAAATGTTCTCCACCAAGCGCGAATGCTGATCCGTCGACAGGTGCTCCCACATGGTGATGCTGACCGCTGTCCCCATCGCGGCGCCAAGGGTGCGCAGAAAATTCGACAGACCCGATGCTGCCGCCATGCGATCGGGCGGGATATTCGACAGCATCAGCGACTGCACTGGCAGGAAGAAGCAGGCCAAGCCGATGCCTTGCACCAGGCGCGGGTTGACGATATCCCAGAAGCCGGCGTCGAGGGAAAGCTGGGCGTTCCAGACAGACACTGCTGCCATCAGCGCGAATGCAAAGGTGGCGAGCACACGCAGGTTGAGCTTGGCAATGTTCTTGCCGATGATCGGCGACAGGATCAGGGTGAAGATGCCGATTGGCGCCATTGCCGCGCCGGCTTGTGCGGACGTGTAGCCCATCACCAGTTGCAGCCACAAGGGCACGATGACCACCGATCCGAAATAGGTCATGAACCCGACCGAGAGCAGAATCACGCCGTAGCGAAAATTCTTGTCCCGGAATAGTTGCAGTTCGACAATAGGATGATGCGATGTGAGTACCCAGGCAATGAAGAAGGTCAGCGCGACGGCGGCTATCAATCCGAGCGCCGTGATGAAGGGCGACGCAAACCAGTCGTAGTCCTTGCCGATCTCCAGCATCAACTGCAGGCTGCCGATACCGACCACCATCAATGCAAGGCCGATGCCGTCCAGCGGGGCTTTCACCGTGACGGATTCGCGCTTGCGCATCAGCGTCCAGATCGTGATGCCGCCGAACAAGCCGATCGGGATGTTGATCAGGAAAATCCACGACCAGTGATAGTTATCGCTGATATAGCCGCCGAGCAGAGGGCCGGCGATCGGCGCGAGAATCACCGTCATTGCCCATAGTCCCATCGCTGCGCCGCGTTTCTCGGGCGGGAAATTCCGTACCAGCATCGTCTGCGACAGCGGCACCATCGGGCCCGATACCAGGCCCTGCAACACGCGGCAACACACCAGCATCGGCAAGTTGATCGAGAATGCCGCTACGGCCGACATGAATGTAAACGCCAGCACCGACATCACGAACAGTTTGACTTCGCCAACACGGCGTGCCAGCCATCCGGTCAACGGCACCGCGATCGCGGCCGCAACCGAGTAGGCACTGATGATCCAGGTGCCCTGGCTGGTGGACACGCCGAGCGCACCCGCGATGGTCGGAATCGACACGTTGGCGATGGTGATGTCCAGGATTTCCATGAACGTCGACAGCGCCGCCGCAATCGTGAGAAGAATCAGTGCCGGACCGTGCAGTGGCTGCTGCACCGGCGGAGCGGCTGCAACGTTTCCCTGCGCCGGCATTGTGGCTGCCTGGGCTTGCATCGGCTTTCCTATTTCAGGTTGGCTGAAATGATCGCGCCGATGCGCGCCCGGGCTTTCGCCTCGAACTTTTCCACAGGTGCGGCATAGGCGGCGAGCACCCCGCTGTTACGCGTGGCATCGGCTACACGCGTTCCGCTCTGATCATGCAGATCCACCTCGGCGCGCATGGACAAGCCGATGCGTAGCGGATGGGCCGCAAGCTCTTTGGGATCGAGCGCAATGCGTACCGGCAAGCGCTGCACCACCTTGATCCAGTTGCCGGTGGCATTCTGTGCCGGCAGCAGCGCGAATGCAGAGCCGGTTCCTGCCGCCAGTCCTGTGATCCTGCCGTGGTATTCGACCTTGCTGCCGTACAGGTCGGCGCTCAGGGTTACCGGCTGGCCGACGCGCATGTCGCGCAGCTGCGATTCCTTGAAATTGGCGTCAACCCAGAGCTGGTCGAGCGGTACGATCGCCATCAACGGAGCGCCCGGTGCGACGCGCTGGCCGACCTGCACGCTGCGCTTGGCGACTTCGCCGGAGACCGGTGCATACAGCGTCGAGCGCGATTGTGCGAGCAGCGCTTCCTGCACCCTGGCGGCTGCGCGCTGGACATTGGGGTGCTCGGAGACGCTGGTGCCTTCCGTCAGCGCACGGCCGGATGCAAGCTGCTCGCGCGCGGCATCGAGCGCGGCCTCAGCGGCTGCGACAGCGCTTTCAGCGTGCCGGATTTCTTCGCCCGATACGGCGCCGGAGCCCGCCAGCGCCTTGCGTCGCGCAAGGTCATCCCTGGCGCGCGCCAATTCCGCCTTGCGAACCGCCAGTGCGGCGCCGGATTGCGCTTGTGCCGCATACAAGGTGCGGACTTCGCGCACCGTTTGCGCGAGTTGCGCTTCCGCCTGAGCCAGTGCGACATCGGCATCGGCAGTGTCAAGGCTGACGAGCGCCTGTCCCGCCTTGACGACATTGGTGTCGTCCGCAAAGATCTTGATGACAGTCCCGGCCATCTGCGGGGTGACCTGCACCACGTTGCCCTGGACGTAAGCATTGTCGGTTTCCTCGACATAGCGGGAAATGAACGCCCAATAGGCGCCGCATCCCAATGCAGCAGCGCTGAACAGTGCGCCGATCGTCAGCAGTATTTTCTTGCGCTTGGGGGAGCCAGCCGGCGCTGCCGGAACGGCATTCGTCTGGGGCGTGTCGCTCGTGTTTGTCGCTGCGCTCATGGATTCTCCTGTCAATATCTGTATGAATGTCTGTGCGGTGATGGCTCGGTGCTCAGTGTCCGGAGGTGCCGGCGGCATGCGTTTCGTCAAAACCGCCGCCCAGCGCGCGCACCAGCGCGATACGAATGTCATCGCGGCGCGCCTGGAGGTTGGCCACCACGCGGCGTTGCGCCAGCAGATTGGTTTCTACGGTCAGCACGGTCAGATACGGTGACAGGCCGCCGCGATAGCGCAACATTGCGAGGCGGTGCGCTTCCTGCGCTGCGGCAAGCGCCTTGCGCGCTGCCTTTTCTTCCGGCTCAAGGTCGGCTGCACGCGTCAACTGTTCCGCCACGTCTTGTGCGGCGCCGAGCACCGACTGGTTGTACTGGGCGATGGCGGCATCGACATCGCCCATGCTCGCCGCGTAGTTCGCCTGCAGCCGGCCTCCGTCGAACAGCGGCAGGTGAACTGCCGGCCCGATACTGCTGATCAGGCTGCCCGGATTCAGCAACTGTCCGAGGCCGATTGACTGGAAGCCGATCAGTCCCTTGAGATTGATGTTGGGATAAAAATCCGCTTTCGCCGATTCGCTCTGACCGAGCGCAGCGGACACGCGGGCACGCTGAGCGGCGACTTCGGGGCGGCGGCCGAGCAGGTCGAGCGGCAGGGTTGCCGGCGCATTGAACGGAAACTCGGCAAGAGCAGGCCGCTTGATCGAGCTCGCTGCATCCGGCATGTCGCCGGCGAGGGCGGCGATCTGCAGTTTTGTCAGCTTGATCGCCGTGTTCAATTGCGCGATCTCCACCTGCAATGCCGCCTCGTTGCCTTCAGCCTGTTTGACTTCGACCTGCGTGTCGAGACCGTTGGCGACGCGCTGGTCGACCAGTTTGCGGATGGCATGGCGTTGCTCCTGTGTGGCGAGCAGGATGTCCTGCAGCTCATACTGCGCGGCAAGTTGCGCGTAGGCGCGAGCAATCGACGTTGTCAGTGCCAGGCGTGCCGCATCCTTGTCGAAGCTTGCCGCCTTGACCTGCGCTTCTGCCGAATGGATAAGGGCTGCGTTTCTACCCCACAGGTCCAGGTCGTAACCGAAGTTGAGCGCAGCCTGGCCCTGGCCGACGTACTCGCCGCCATGGCCAAGCGGCGGGCGCGGCATCACGTAATTCTCGGATTGCCTTCCATAATTGACATCGGCCGATGCTCCAATCTGCGGAGCTCCTGCTGCGCGGCGAAGATCGGCTGATGCTTGCGCCCTTGCAAGCCGGGCTTGCGCCACGGCCAGCGTCGGGTTTTGCGCCAAGGCCCGGTGCACCAGTTCATTCAGTTGCGGATCTCCGAACGCCGTCCACCAGTCGCTTTGGGGCCAGGCACCTTGCGATTGCGCGACATGGGAGACACTTTCAAGCTTCAAGTCGCTACGCGCCGTTACCTTGGGCGCGATAGGATGAAAGCTCGCACAGGACGACAGAAGCAGGGCAGCGCACACGGCCGCGATGATCTTCGGAGTGCTGCTCAATGCCTGCGGAACGGGAGGGGAATGTGCCATTTGCTTTCTTTTTGTCCGTGGAAGTAGGTGTTCAGGCATTGGCGGCCAGGCGACGCAGGAAATCCTTGAACTGGGCCACTTCCGCCTCGGTGAACCCGCGCAGATGGTGGTTGATGACATCGATCACCACTTGCGTCATCTGGTCCGCCATCTGTTTGCCTTTTGCCGTCAGCGCAACGGTCACCACGCGCCGGTCGACGTTGCTGCGACTGCGCTGCACGAAACCCTTTTCCTCCAGGCGATCCAGCATTCGCGTCATCGCGCCGGTATCCGTCATCAGTTCGCGCGCGAGGTCTGCTGCGGTGTTGGCTTGTCCATGCAGCAACCTCAGGAAGATTCCGAGTTGTGCGTGGGTCATGTCGAACGGGGCCAGCCCGCGGTCGACGGACAGCGTCAATTGATTTCCGGCGCGCTTGAGCAGATACCCGATGCTTTCATCCGGGGTGTAGTTTTGCAGACAGTAATGTTGTGACATGGCGGCAAGTAAGCAGAGTGAGCATGAAATATAACTGCCTAGGCAGTTAATGTCAAGGCAGCTGATGTTAAGGCAGTAAATTGGTTATTTTGAAAGGAGGTGAACATGCATGCCGAGGGTTTCCGGGCGCACGATACTCTGGCTCGGAGTGTGCAGGTATAATGCGCGCCATGAATACCCGCACTGATCCGCAACTGGATGCCCTTCGCGTTCCACCCCACTCCATCGAAGCAGAGCAGTCGGTACTCGGCGGGCTTTTGCTCGACAATGCCGCCTGGGACCGGATCGCGGATTTCGTGCGCGAAGACGACTTCTACCGCTACGATCACCGCATCATCTTTCAGCACATCGTCAAGCTGATCAACGCCACCAGGCCGGCTGACGTGATCACTGTGTTCGAGGCCTTGAGCAGCAGCGGCAAGGCGGAAGATGTTGGCGGCCTGACCTACCTGAACGCCCTTGCGCAGAACACGCCATCCGCCGCAAATATCCGCCGTTACGCCGAAATCGTGCGCGACCGTGGAGTGCTGCGCAAGCTGATCACGGTCTCGGACGAGATTTCCGGGCAGGCATTCAATCCGCAGGGAAAGGAAGTCAAGCAACTGCTGGACGAAGCGGAATCCAAGATCTTTGCGATCGCGGAAGAGGGCGCACGCGGCGCCCAGGGTTTTCTCGAAATCCAGCCGCTGTTGACGCAGGTGGTCGAGCGCATCGACGAACTGTACAACCGCGATAACCAGAACGACATCACCGGTGTGCCGACCGGCTTTGTCGATCTCGACCGCATGACGTCGGGCTTGCAGCCGGGCGACCTGATCATCGTGGCCGGACGTCCGTCGATGGGAAAGACCGCATTCTCGATCAACATTGGCGAGAACGTCGCCATCGACAGCGGGCTGCCGGTCGCCGTGTTTTCCATGGAAATGGGCGGCGCGCAGCTGGCGATGCGTATGCTGGGTTCCGTCGGCCGGCTCGACCAGCATCGCCTGCGCACCGGTCGCCTCAATGACGAAGACTGGCCGCGCCTCACGCATGCGATCCAGAAGATGAACGAGGTGCAGATCTATATCGACGAGACGCCGGCCCTCAGCTCCATCGAGTTGCGTGCGCGTTCGCGGCGCCTGGCGCGTCAGTGCGGCAAGCTCGGGCTGATCATCATCGACTACCTGCAACTGATGTCGGCGAGCTCCCCCGGGGAGAATCGCGCCACCGAAATTTCCGAGATTTCGCGAAACCTGAAAGGCTTGGCGAAGGAGCTGAATTGCCCGGTCATCGCCCTGTCGCAGTTGAACCGTTCGCTGGAACAGCGTCCGAACAAGCGCCCGGTGATGTCCGACTTGCGTGAATCGGGCGCCATCGAGCAGGATGCGGACGTGATCCTGTTCATTTACCGCGACCAGGTATACAACCCGGATTCGCCGGACAAGGGTACGGCCGAGATCATCATCGGCAAGCAGCGTAACGGTCCCATCGGCACGGTGCGCCTGACCTTCCTCGGCGAGTACACCAAGTTCGACAACTACACCGGCGGCAACGCCGTGTTCGATAACGAGTAACCAGTGCGTGTCGCATACCGCGGCATTGTTCGACGGTCTTTTCGATTCAACTTCAAGAGAGTGCAAACATGTTTGGACGTTTGATGCCCAGCGAGGGCAAATTTTTCGAGCTCTTTATCCAGCATAGCGATCTGTGCGTCAAGGGCGCCCGGGAAATGGTCGCGTTGATGACCAACTTCGACGACCTTGAAAAGCGGGTGCATGCGATCGAAACCGTGGAGAAACAAGCGGACAAGGTGACGTATGCAACGCTCGACCTGCTGCACAAGACCTTCATCACGCCGATCGACCGCGACGACATCCACAAGCTGATCACGCGCATGGATGACATCCTGGATTTGCTGGAGGATGCGGCGCAGACAATCTCGCTCTATGACATCAAGGCCATTACGCCGGAAGCGAAACGTTTGGCGGAGTTGTGCCTGGGTTGCACCGAAAAGGTCAAGATAGCGGTCGGCCTGTTGCACAACATGGACAACTCGAGCCAGATTCTGACGATTTGCGAAGAAATCGACCGCCTGGAATCCGATGCCGACCATGTGATGCGCGCAGCCATGTCGAAACTGTTCCGCGACGAACCGGACGTGCGCACGCTGATCAAGCTGAAGGCGATCTATGAAATCCTGGAGACGGTGACCGACCGTTGCGAGGATGTTGCCAACATCATCGAAGGCATCATCGTCGAGAACGCCTGATGGGGGAAACGCAGGGCGGCCCACCGGGTTGCCTGCGGTTTCGGAGGAAACGCGGAGCGTATGCCGCGTGCGGATAAAACAGATCAACAAACTCATGCAAACCCTTCACATCAGCATTTATGTACTTGCCTTCCTGATCGCGCTTGCACTGCTGTTCGATTTCATGAACGGCTTTCACGACGCGGCGAACGCAATTGCGACGGTGGTGTCCACCGGCGTGCTCAAACCGCAGGCCGCGGTGGCGATGGCGGCGTTGTTCAATGTCATTGCGATCTTTTTCTTCCAGTTGAAGGTGGCTGCGACCGTCGGCAAAGGGACGATCGAGCCGTCGGTGGTGGATCATTACGTGGTGTTCGGTGCGCTGGTCGGCGCAATTTGCTGGAACCTCCTGACCTGGTACTACGGGATTCCCTCTTCATCGTCGCATGCACTGATCGGCGGACTGGTCGGCGCCGCTGTCGCCAAGGCCGGCACCGGATCCCTGATTTCGTCCGGATTGATCAAGACCATTGCCTTCATCCTGTTGTCGCCGCTGCTTGGCTTTGTCTTCGGCTCGATCATGATGGTGCTGGTGTCCTGGTTGTTTGTGCGTTCCACGCCGCGCCGTGTCGACAAGTGGTTCCGGCGCATGCAACTGGTATCGGCGTCCATGTACAGCCTGGGCCATGGCGGCAACGATGCGCAAAAGACCATGGGGATCATCTGGATGTTGCTGATCGTTGCGGGCTATTCCTCCACCGACTCCACCATGCCGCCGCTGTGGGTGATTCTCAGCTGCTATGCCGCAATCGGTCTGGGAACGCTGTTCGGCGGCTGGCGTATCGTGAAAACGATGGGGCAGAAAATCACCAAGCTCAAACCGGTGGGCGGTTTTTGCGCCGAGACGGGAGGTGCGATCACGCTGTTCATGGCGACGGCCCTCGGCATCCCTGTGTCGACCACGCATACCATCACCGGCGCCATCGTCGGTGTCGGCGCGTCGAGAAAGATGTCGGCGGTGCGTTGGGGCGTTGCCGGCAATATCGTGTGGGCGTGGATATTCACAATACCGGCGTCAGCCTTCGTCGCGGCAATCGCGTGGTGGATCGGAACGCAGATCCTGTAAAACAAAAAAGCCTGCATCGCTGCAGGCTTTTTTGTATCGGTATGTGCAGAATGAAATCTTACAAGACCTCGCTTGCATGATCCGCCAGGCGCGAGCGCTCGCCGCGCGCCAGCGTCACGTGCCCGCTGTGCGACCATCCCTTGAAGCGATCGACGACATAGGTGAGTCCGCTTGAACCTTCCGTCAGGTATGGCGTATCGATCTGCGCGATGTTACCCAGGCAGATGATCTTGGTTCCGGGGCCTGCTCGCGTCACCAGTGTCTTGATCTGCTTGGGCGTCAGGTTCTGCGCTTCATCGATGATCAGGAACTTGTTGACGAAAGTGCGGCCGCGCATGAAGTTGAGCGACTTGATCTTGATGCGCGAGCGGATCAGGTCCTGCGTCGCCGCACGGCCCCATTCGCCGGCGTCGGTGTCGGACTTGTTGAGCACTTCGAGATTGTCGTCGAACGCGCCCATCCAGGGCGACATCTTTTCTTCCTCGGTGCCCGGCAGGAAGCCGATGTCTTCGCCCACCGGCACCGTGACACGGGTGACGATGATCTCGTTGTAGAGCTTGGTTTCCAGCACTTGCGCGAGACCGGCTGCCAGCGCCAGCAGGGTCTTGCCAGTGCCGGCCTGACCGAGCAGCGTGACGAAATCGCACTCGGGATTCATCAGGAGATTCAACGCAAAATTCTGCTCGCGGTTACGCGCGGTGACGCCCCACACGCTGTTCTTGCCGTGTGCGTAATCGCGCAGCGTCTGCAGCACGGCGGTTTTGCCGTTGATCTGTTTCACCTGCCCGTAGAACGGCGCTTCGCCGTTGCTCGGCTCCATGAAGACGAACTGGTTGACCAGCATGGACGGCACCTGCGGACCCGTGACCCGATAGAAGGTGTAACCGGTACCGTGTTTGTTCTCCTGCCAGGACTCCATGCCTTTCGCATGCTTGTTCCAGAAATCGTCGGGCAACTGCTGAATGCCAGAGTAGAGTAGGTCGGTGTCTTCCAGCACATGGTCGTTGAAATACTCTTCCGCCGGCAGGCCCATCGCACGCGCTTTGATGCGCATGTTGATGTCCTTCGACACCAGCACGATGGGGCGGCCCGGGTGCTGTTCTTCCAGCGCGCGCACCACGCCGAGGATCTGGTTGTCGGCCTTGCCGATCGGCAGGCCTTCCGGCAATGCGGCATTCTGCAGCCGGGTCTGGAAGAACAGGCGTCCTTTTGCATCCTTGTTGCCGAGCTTCGTGAGCAGGATGCCTTCCTCGATCGCATGCTCTTCCACGCCGGCGACCAGCGCATCGAGTGAGCGCGATACCTGGCGTGCATTGCGCGCCACTTCGGACATGCCCTTCTTGTGGTTGTCGAGTTCTTCCAGCGTCATCATCGGCAGGTAGACGTCGTGTTCTTCGAAGCGGAACAGCGAGGTCGGATCATGCATCAGGACGTTGGTGTCGAGGACGAACAGCTTGGTGATGCCGGTCTTGTCCGCGGCGCGGCTGGCGCTCGACTTGATCAGGGTTTCGACAGCTTTCGGTTTGGCCGTGCGGCTTTTTGCGACCGGGGCTTTCTCGGTGGTCTTGGCGCGTGCCTGTGGTGCAGATTCGGTCGTTTGCAGAGAGGGTTCAACCAGCGTCATGACGGGTTTTGCCGATTTGCCTTTCTCTGCCTTGGGATAATCTTGCGGGGAGAGCAATGTCGCCGGTTTGGTCGGTAATTTGGGCAGTGGCATCAGGACCTCAATCTAAAAGTATGTTGAAGAGACAACGCTCAGGGGGCCGAACGGCTGCAGGGTGGGTTGAACAACGGGGGGGGGTGGGAACTGCAAAACAAAAAAGCCGTTTGAGGGGGAGGCTCGGCGCCTCTTCCACAAACGGCCATCTGTAAGGAAATTCTTTTGAATTCAATGGGTTCAGTGTATCAAGCAAGAGCCTTCACGAACTCCAGCACTTCATCGACGTGCCCAGGCACTTTCACTCCACGCCATTCTTTCACCAATTTCCCGCCGCCGTCAATCACAAAAGTGCTGCGTTCGACGCCGCGTACTTTTTTGCCATACATGTTCTTCATCTTCATGACATCGAACATGATGCAGACGGATTCATCGGGGTCCGAGATCAGTTCAAAGGGCATCTCCAGTTTGGCCTTGAATCCCTCGTGCGAGCGGATGCTGTCGCGGCTGATGCCGAATACTTCCGCGTTGGCCTGTCTGAACTGCGTGTGCAAGTCGCGGAACTGCATGCTCTCGGTCGTGCAGCCGGGCGTGTTGTCTTTCGGGTAGAAGTACAGCACCACGGTTTTCCCTTTGTAATCAGACAACTTGAAAGTCTGATTGCCGGTCATCGCGGCTGAAAAGTCGGGAACAGTCAGGTTCAATGCGGATGGGCTTTCGGCCACGTTGTTCTCCAGGTCCGGTTATTGTTGTCGCTTTTGGCGAGGAAAATGTTGCGGCGGTCACAATGATGGCAGTGGCCGCAAGCAGGATGTTAGCCAATGTTCAATCGATTTGGGAAGCCATATTCATTTTATGATCATCCCATGATCACCTGGCCGGAACGTCCGGGAACAGCATTCCAGGTAACAGGCTTGCTCGGAAGGCTGGCGTCCTTGACCTTCCGGTAATGATCGGCCAACGATCCGAACTGATAGCCTTGCGCGCGCCATCCCGCCAGCAACTGTTCGAAAATGGGGGCAAGTTTTTGTCCTTCAAGTTCCGCATGCAGCGTGAACACGTGATCGCGCGGGGTTTCGGTCAAACGAAGGATCGCTGCCGCGATGTTCGTCTCATCGATCAGCGTTCCGTCGACGCTGCGGCCAAGCATTTCATCCAGGGTCGGCAGTGTCGTCGGCAACTGGACGCAGCGCAGTTCCTTGCCGCCGGCCACAAGGCGATGGGCGCCGGCCTGCGGATCGGTCAGGCGTCCGCTCGCTGTCAATGCCGCCCTGCCGTCGGAAGCATAGGCGAAGCCGAAAGCGTCAAGTTGTGCAAATGCATGCTCATTCATTTGCCAGCCGGCGGCGCCATGCGTACGCGGCGGTTCGCCGAAAATATCGCTGAAGCGGTTGAATGAACACTGCATCTGTTCGGCGGTCCACGCCGCATCGCGCTTGCGCACATTGTCCTGCCATAGCACGTGGTCCCATGTATGGATGCCGCATTCGAACCCGGCGTCCCTGACCGTACGCATCTCCGCTGCGCAATGCTTGCCGATATCCGGTGCGGGGAGGAGCACGCCATACATCAAGGTCTTCAGACCGTAATGTTCGACTACCGAGGTGCGCGACACTTTCTGGAAAAAGCCGGGGCGAAAGGCGCGCCGCAGCGCCCAGCCCGTGTGATCCGGGCCGAGCGAGAAAAGGAAGGTGGCTCCGGCCTGGTGCTTCTGCAGCAGGCGTGCCATATTGAGACTGCCTTCGCGCGTACCGCGATAGGTGTCGACGTCGACTTTCAGTGTGAGTTGCATTAGTCCATCAGGGCCCGTGCGGCCGGTACCTGGCTGCGATACGCATCGAAAATCTGGCGCAGCGTATCCGGCATCGAGGTGGTCGGTTTCCAGTCCAGTTCGGCGCAGGTGTTGGTGATCTTGGGCACGCGGTTCTGCACATCCTGGTAGCCCTTGCCATAGTAGGCCGTCGACGTGGTTTCGACCAGTTGAACTCTTTTTGCCGACTCGGCGTATTCCGGATATTCCGCCGCCAGCTTGAGCATCATGCCGGCCAGGTCGCGAATGGAATAATTGTTGGCCGGGTTGCCGATGTTATAGATCTTGCCGCTGGCGATACCATTTTCGTTGGCGATGATGCGCATCAGCGCATCGATACCGTCGTCGACATACGTGAAAGCCCGCTTCTGGTGGCCGCCGTCGACCAGCGAGATGTTTTCCCCGCGGACGATATGGCCGAAGAACTGGGTAACGACGCGCGAACTGCCTTCCTTCGGCGTATGGATCGAGTCGAGCCCCGCGCCGATCCAGTTGAACGGGCGGAACAGGGTGAAGTTCAGACCTTCTTCCATGCCATAGCCCCAGATCACACGGTCCATCAACTGCTTTGCGCAGGAGTAGATCCAGCGCGGCTTGTTGATCGGACCGCAGATCAGTTCCGATTCTTCCGGATCGAATTCGTCGTCATGGCACATCCCATACACTTCGGAGGTCGACGGAAACACCAGGTGTTTCTTGTACTTTGCGGCCGAGCGCACGATCGGCAGGTTGGCCTCGAAGTCGAGTTCGAATACGCGCAAGGGTTGTTTCACATACGTGGACGGCGTGGCGATCGCGACCAGCGGCAGGATGACGTCGCACTTTTTCACGTGGTACTCGACCCACTCCTTGTTGATCGTAATGTCGCCCTCGAAGAAATGCATGCGGCTCTTGTAGGCGGGATTGTCGAGCAGGTCGGTGATACGGTCCGTCATCATGTCCATGCCGAACACGTGCCAGTCGGTTGTCTCAAGAATGCGTTTGGACAGGTGATGGCCGATGAATCCGTTGACGCCGAGGATCAGGACTTTTTTCATGTGGGACTCTCAGTATGCGATGCCGCGAGCGTATGCGCTTCGGGCGAGGTAAGGAGGGATTGCAGGTTCTGCGGAGAAATCGATTGTCCGTCAACGAGCAGCTCGTGAATGGACAATGCGCGGCCGTCGCCGCATACGCCGTAAATCTGTTTGTCAATAACGGCCAGGCCGGGAGGGAAAGATCCCGGCAGCACCGGAGCCAAACGCGCCTTGCCGATGATGCATTTCTTGTCACCGACGATCGTCCATGAACCGGGATAGGGCGGGGCAACCGCACGATGCAGGTTGTACACGGATTGCGCCGGTTGCAACCAGTCGATGCAGCCATCTTCCGGCTTGCGTCCGCCAAAATAACTGCCTTCGGACAGACGGTTCGGCAGCTTCGGCGTCTTCCCGGCAAGCATGGCCGGAAGCACGCCCCACAACGCCTGTTCCGCGGCGACGGTGATCTTGCCGAACACTTCGAAGGCCGTATCGTCCGGAAGGATGGGGACCGCGACCTGCGCCACGATGTCGCCGGCATCGGGCTTGACTACCATTTCATGCAAGCTTGCGCCGGTTTCCGTTTCACCATGCAGTACCGCCCAATTAACCGGCACGCGGCCACGGTACCTCGGCAACAGCGAACCATGCATGTTATAGGCGCCATGGCGTGCCAGCCCCAACAGTGCTGCCGGCAGCATGTGCCGATAGTAAAAACTGAAAATGAAATCCGGCCCTGCCTTGCTTATCTGGTCAAACAGATCCAGCGAACCCGGATCATCGGGCGTAACGAAGGGAATCCCGTGCTCGATGCACAAATCGGCAACGGATTCGAACCAGATGGTTTCGGCAGGATTGTCCCGGTGGGTAACGACCAGTGCAATCTCGACGCCTCTCGCAAGCAGCACCTTGATGCAGCGTACACCGACGTTGTGATAGGCGAAGACGACGGCGCGCATCAACGTCCGGTCCCCGGCTCGTCGTCAGTTTTCTCGAGCACCGCCTGCACGATGTAACGCGGCCGTCCGCGGACCTGCTGGTAGATACGGCCGACATACTCGCCAACCAGGCCAATGCCGAACAGCATGACACCCATCAGGAAGAAGTCGAGGGCGAACAACGTGAACACGCCTTGCACTTCGGATCCCAGCACGAAACGCCGCACGATCAGTGCGACGAACAGCGCGGCAGAGAAGAAAGACAAGGCGATGCCGAACAGGGAAAACAACTGCAGCGGCAACAGCGAGAAGCCGGTGACGAGGTCGAAATTCAGGCGGATCAGGCTGTACAGCGAATACTTCGATTCGCCGGCGGCGCGTTCTTCGTGTCCGACCACGATTTCGGTCGGTTTGCGGGCGAAGGTATACGCGAGCGCAGGAACGAAGGTGTTGACCTCGCTGCACTGGTTGACCAGGTCGATCACGTTGCGTCCGTAAGCGCGCAGCATGTTGCCCTGATCGGTCATCTTGATACGCGTGGTTTTTTCGCGCAGGTAGTTCATGGCCTTGGACGCGTGCTTGCGCCAGGCGACGTCCTGCCGCTCGCGACGGATCGAGCCGACATAGTCGTAGCCTTCATGCATTTTCTCGACCAGTGCCGCGATGTCCTCCGGCGGGTTTTGCAGATCGGCGTCCAGCGTGACAACGATATTGCCGCGAGCCGCCTGGAAGCCCGCGAGGATCGCCATATGCTGTCCATAGTTACCGTTGAACAGCACCACGCGCGTCACATCGGGACGGCTGCGGAACTGGTCGGCGAGAATGGCGGCGGAATGGTCGCGGCTGCCGTCGTTGACGAACACGATTTCGTACGACAACCCGAGCTTGTCCAGCGCGGGATAGAGGCGGGCGAACAGCTTGGCCAGTCCGGCTTCCTCGTTGTATACGGGAATGACGACGGAAAGTTCAGGTTTCATCGGCTGCCGCTCATTTTTGTTGAAGCACGGATTTTACCGCGCCGACTGCGCGCTCCACGTCGCTTTCCGCCATCGCGGAGAACATCGGCAGCGTCACGATCTGGCGACCAATCCTCTCCGCGACCGGAAACATGCCTTCCTTGAAGCCGCGTGCGCGGTAGAGCGTGAAGAGATGAATCGGCGGGTAGTGGTAGCCGATGCCGATGTTCCGCTCCATCATCTTTGCCATGAATTCGGCGCGGGTGATGCTGTCGGGCAGCACGATCTGGAACATATGCCAGTTCGAGTTTTCGAAATCGGCCGGAGGCAGCTGCGCGCCATAATGTGTTTCGAAGTCGGCGCCGAAGACCTCGAAGTAGCGGCGTGCCAGCGAACGGCGCCTGGCGGTGACCGCATCGAGTTGCGCAAACTGTCCTAGACCGATCGCGGCGGCAATATCGGTCATATTGAATTTTCCTCCGAGCACATCGACATCGATGCCATCGAAGCCGCTGCGGGTGACGCCCTGCAAACGGTATTTTTCGGCCAGCTTCGCCTCATCGGCGGTGTTGAACACGAGACAGCCGCCTTCCGAAGTCGTGATGTTCTTGTTTGCCTGGAAGCTGAACGATGCGAAGTCGCCGAAGGCGCCGATGCGGCGGCCGTGCCAGGTGGAGCCCAATGCCTGCGCAGCGTCTTCGATGACGCGCAGTTTGTGACGTCTGGCGATGGCGTACAGGCGGTCCATGTCGACCGGCAGGCCGGCGAGATAAACCGGGATCACGGCCCTGGTGCGCGGCGTGATCGCCGCTTCCAGTTTTTCCAGGTCAATATTGCGTGTGACCGGATCGATATCGGCAAACACCGGCGTTGCACCCACTTCCAGGATCACGTTTGCGGTTGCCACCCAGGAAATGGGCGTCGTGATGACTTCATCGCCGGCGCCGATGCCGGCGATGCGCAGCGCGATTTCCATGGTGCAGGTGCCGGAATTGAAGGTACGCACCGGGCGGCCGCCGAAATAGTCGGACAGTTGCGCCTCGAATGCCTGCACCTTGGGCCCGCTGGTGATCCAGCCGGAGCGCAGGACATCGGCAACCGCATCGATCGTCGCTTCGTCTATGGTCGGCCGCGAGAAAGGAAGAAAGGGTTCTGTCATGGTTGATGGAAGCAATGAATTTCAGCTGCGGGCAAGCAGCGCAACACCGACGATGATGATGCCGATGGCCAGCAGGCGTTGCGCCGAGACTGCTTCGCCAAGAAAGTACCAGGCGCCGACGGCATTGATGATATAGCCGAGCGAGAGCATCGGATAGGCGATCGTCACGTCGACACGCGACAGTCCGATGATCCAGACCATCACCGAGATCACGTAGCAGCTCAGCCCGCCGAGGATGGGCAACTGGGTCGCCAGTTTCAGTCCGGTTGCAAACCAGTTCTCGGCGGTCAAATGGATGGCGCCCACCGCGTTGGTTCCCGCTTTCAGCAGCAATTGTGCGATGGCGTTCAGCGAGATGCCGGCGAGGATATAGCCGAATGTGGTGACGTTCATGGTGCGGATTTGTTCTTCGGATCGTTGGTGGCAATGATGCGGCGCGGGTCTTGCGCGATGATGCGCGCCGGCAGGCCGGCTTTTTTCATCTCCGCCCATATTGCGGGATGGAAAATACCGATGTCCTTTTTACCGGCTGCGCTGTCTTCTCGCCACTTTTTCACAAAAGCGGGATAGTCGGGAATCCAGCGATACGGTTCATGCTCCAGGCCGAACGCCATTTCGTCTGTCTGTCCCACCAGCGTGAACGTGCGTCCAAGATAGAAAGGCAATGCCTGTTCGTATGCTCCGACCGCATAGAGCGCCGTATCGGGCGCAAGTTCGGACCGGATCGCGGAGACATGGTCGAGGCCGGCCTTGTAGCGCCCCAGCGGTTCGTGACCCAGCATCCCCACCTGGCCGGCCAGGAAGGCGGTCGCAGCCAGGGTAACGATCGATCCCTGGCGATAGCGGCGCACAAGCAGTGCTGCCAGTACACCGCCCGCCAGCGCGATCACGCAACTGGCAAGCAGCCAGGGCTGATATGCGCGGTACAAGGCCTGGTCGAACGCATTGTCGGGCAGGGATGGAACCTTGTGTACGAACGCAAGGCCGGTGACTCCCAGGGCGGCAAGAAACACGGCATTGAGGACCAGCGCACGCGATGAAATGCGTCCCAGGCGGCAGGCGATCAGCAAAGCCAGCGCAGGGAAGATCGGGAGGATGTACGAAGGGAGCTTGGAATTGGATACGCTGAAGAAGATGAAGATGAATGCGCTCCAGACCAGCAGCAGCTTCTTCGGCTGGAAGCCTGGAGAAGCCTCCCGCTTCGCAGCCCACAAGGACTGAGGAAGCACGCCCAGCCAGGGAATGATGCCCGCCACAAGGACCGGAACGAAGTAGTACCACGCGCCTTCGCGACGATGCACCTTGCTGAGGAAGCGTTCGAAGTGTTCGTGGATGAAGAAGAAGCGGGCGAATTCCGGGTTCTGCAGCGACACCAGCACGAACCAGGGGACGGTGAGCGCAAGGAACACCAGCAAACCGGCTCCGAAATGCAGGCGTTTCCAGATCGCCCAATCCCGCGACACCAGCGTGTACAGCACCAGCACTGCGCCCGGCAGGACGACGCCGATCAACCCCTTGGACATCACTGCCAGTGCCATCCCGGCCCAGCAAACCAGCATCCAGTTGCGTTGTTCACGCGTCGCGGCCTGCGGACGCTGCCCCAGCAGCAGTCCGCATAGCGCCACGGTCATCATGGCGGCAAGGCCCATGTCGAGCGAATTGAAGTGGCCAAGCGCGGCCCACAGCATGGATGATCCGAGGACGAGGCCGGCATTCAGGCCGACCCGCGCGTCGAACACGCGGGCTCCGGCAAATGCGGTCAGGAAGATGCCGAGCAGTCCGCACAGGCCGGTCCACAAACGCGCCTGCCATTCGCCAAGTCCGAATGCGCTGAAGGTCAAGGCGTTCATCCACGTCTGCAGCGGCGGCTTTTCAAAATACTTGATGCCGTTCAGGCGCGGCGTGACCCAGTCGCCGGTCGCGACCATTTCGCGCGCCATTTCCGCATAACGCGCTTCATCCGTCGGCACCAGCGTGCGCGCGCCGAGCGCATAAAACCAGACCGCAAGAAAAAAGAGGAGCAACAGCCAGGCGGCAGCTCCGGGTTTGTGCGTTTCTGTCATTGGCAATGGCGGACTGGAGCGGTCAGTTGAAAATCAGTGCCAGCGCCACCTTGCGGCCCTCGGCCATCAGGATGTTGTAGGTGCGGCATGCGGCTTGGCTGTCCATGCACTCGACGCCGATGCGGCGCGCGGTGAGGGCGGCGACCAGGCGCGGATGGACGAAGCGTTGTTTCTTGCCGGTGCCGAGGATCACGACATCCGGGTTGGCGGCTTCGACCTGCGCGAAGTGATCGGCGGTCAGCGCATCGAAGGAGGCGACCGGCCACGCGGCCGGAGGCGTTTCCGGCAGTACGATCAGGCTGTCGGAAAAGCGCACTGCATTGATTTCCACGCCATCGTCGTCATAGGCGGTGACAGTCTGATAATGCTGGGTCGGGGTGGAATGGAGTTTCATGACGTCATAGACACGCGAAGACGCGTGAATTTCCGGCAATGGGAAGAAAAAGATGCGGCATTGTAGCGTTTCTCCTGCTTCATGGGCTTGTTACACATTGATAAAACGGGTTGCTTTCGGCAAAATGGTTCTTTTGGCGGTGCAGCATTGCATCCCAAGTCTTGCATTTACTACAAGGGATTGCAGCGGTGCGACCGATTCAGAAATCACGAAAACTGGCAGACGTCTGCTACGACATCCGTGGTCCTGTGCTGGAAAAGGCCAGGCAGATGGAGGAAGAGGGTCACAAGATCATCAAGCTGAATATCGGCAATCTTGCGGTATTCGGCTTCGACGCGCCCGACGAGATCGTGCACGACATGATCATCAACATGGGAAATGCGGCCGGCTATACCGATTCCAAGGGCATGTTCGCGCCGCGCAAGGCGATCATGCATTACACCCAGGAAAAGAAGATTGCCGGTGTCACCATCGATGACATCTATATCGGCAACGGTGCGTCCGAACTGATCGTGATGGGCATGAACGCACTGCTCAACTTGGGCGACGAGGTACTGGTGCCGGCGCCGGATTATCCGCTGTGGACCGCTGCCGTCAGCCTGTCGGGCGGCAAGCCGGTGCACTATGTGTGCGACGAAGAGTCGGGCTGGTTGCCCGACATCGAGGACATCAGGAAAAAAATCACGCCCAGTACCCGCGCGATCGTCGTCATCAATCCGAACAACCCGACCGGCGCGCTGTACCCGGTCGAAGTGCTGCAGCAAATCGTCAATGTCGCACGCGAACACCAGTTGATCGTGTTTGCCGACGAGATCTACGACAAGACGCTGTACGACGGCGCTGTCCATACCTCGATTGCTTCGCTTGCCGACGATGTCCTGTTCCTGACGCTCAATGGTTTGTCGAAAAATTATCGTTCCTGCGGCTACCGCGCCGGCTGGATGGTGGTTTCCGGCGAGAAGAAGCATGCGAAGGACTACATCGAAGGCCTGAATATGCTGGCGTCGATGCGTCTGTGTGCGAACGCACCGGGACAATATGCGATCCAGACCGCGCTCGGCGGTTATCAGAGCATCAACGACCTGGTGGGTCCGGGCGGACGGCTGCTGAAGCAACGCGACCTGGCGCACAAGCTGCTGACCGACATTCCGGGTGTTACCTGCGTGAAGCCGAAGTCGGCGTTGTACATGTTCCCGAAACTCGATCCCAGGATCTATCCGATCGCCGACGACCAGCAGTTTGCGTATGAATTGCTGGCCGAAGAAAAAGTGCTGATCGTGCAGGGAACCGGCTTCAACTGGTTTTCCCCCGACCACTTCCGTGTGGTGTTCCTGCCGAACTCGGACGACCTGACTGAGGCGATCGGGCGCATTGCGCGATTCCTCGAGAACTACCGCAGGCGGCACGGAACCGCGTAAACTCCATTCTTTTCCTTGATCGTGATTCCGGCAGTGGCGGAATCCAGCAGCAATTCACCTTTTGAAGATTATGAAACCCATCAAAGTAGGCCTGTTAGGCATCGGTACCGTCGGCTCCGGCACGTTCAACGTCTTGAAACGCAACCAGGAAGAGATTACGCGCAGGGCCGGCCGCCGCATCGAGATTGCGATGGTGGCGGATCTCAATACTGAGCGCGCGAAGGAACTGACCAACGGTGAATGCGAAGTGGTCAACGATGCCACCCTGGTGGTGAACAATCCGGAAATCGACATCGTCATCGAGTTGATCGGAGGCTACGGTATCGCCAAGGACCTCGTGCTGAAGGCGATTGCCAATGGCAAGCATGTGGTGACCGCGAACAAGGCGCTGCTTGCCACGCACGGCAACGAAATCTTCAAGGCCGCACAGGACAAGGGTGTGATGGTTGCATTTGAGGCAGCGGTCGCGGGCGGCATTCCGATCATCAAGGCGCTGCGTGAAGGGCTGACGGCAAACCGTATCGAGTGGCTGGCCGGCATCATCAACGGCACGACGAACTTCATCCTGTCGGAAATGCGGGAAAAGGGGCTGGACTTCGACGTCGTCCTGAAAGAAGCGCAACGCCTGGGCTATGCCGAGGCCGATCCGACTTTCGACATCGAAGGCGTGGACGCGGCGCACAAGGCGACCATCATGTCGGCGATCGCGTTTGGTATCCCGATGCAGTTCGACAAGGCGCACGTGGAAGGCATCACCAGGCTGCAGGCCACCGACATCCAGTATGCCGAGCAGCGTGGCTACCGCATCAAGCTGCTCGGCATCGCCAAGCGCACGCCACAGGGCATCGAATTGCGCGTCCATCCGACGCTGATCCCGGCGAAACGCCTGATCGCCAATGTCGAAGGCGCAATGAATGCGGTGCTGGTACACGGCGACGCGGTCGGTGCGACGCTGTATTACGGCAAGGGGGCGGGTTCGGAACCTACTGCATCGGCGGTGATTGCCGACCTGGTCGACATCACGCGTCTTGCGACCGCCGATCCGGAACACCGCGTGCCGCACCTGGCCTTCCAGCCGGACGCGATGTCCGATATCCCGGTGCTGCCGATGTCGGAAGTCACCACCAGTTATTACCTGCGCATGCAGGTCGCCGACCAGGCCGGCGTGCTGGCCAACGTCACCCGTATCCTGGCCGATTCGGCCATCTCGATCGATGCCATGCTGCAGAAGGAACCGGCGGAAGGCGAGACGCGCGCGGACATTATCATCCTCACCCATCAGACCCAGGAAAAGAACGTGGATGCAGCCATCGGGAAGATCGAGGCGCTGCCTACGGTTGTCGGCCAGGTGACCAGGATTCGCCTCGAACACCTGAGCTGAGACCATTGCCATTCGTCACGAAGCACATGAAGAACGATGCGTTTCTGCACGTCCTTCGTTTGCTTTGTGGCGTATCGTGCTGATGCACGCGTTACGGTCTCAAAGAAGTTACTGACATCCCCGGAAGGAGATGTTTCTCCTGCGTCGCCGCATCAGCGGTGCGTAACCACCAGCAAAGCCTTTGCCTCGGATTTTCCAACGTTGCGGATGACGTGGTTCTTGTCGGCAAGGTAGCGTGCGCTTCCGCCGCTCTTCACCTTTTTCTTCGCGCCGTCCACTTCGACTTCCACCGACCCATGCAGCAGCGTGAGGTATTCGGTGGTGCCCGGGTCATGCGGGTTCGACACCAGCGCGCCTTCCGGCGCCAGCGTCAGTTCATACCATTCGTACTTTCCGGCCAGTTCCATTGGACCCAGGATGCGTAGCACGTAGCCGGCATGCGTGCCGGGCAGGGTGGGAGTCTCATGCGGTTCCAGGATGTGGATCGGGTCGGCCTCGGGCATGTCGCTGGACAGCAATTCCTCGATGCCTACCCCCAACGCATTGGCCAGCCTCCATGCGACCGCGATGGTCGGGTTTGCCTTCTCGCGCTCGATTTGAGACAGCATGGATTTCGAGACGCCCGCTGCGCGCGACAGGTCATCCAGCGTCAGTCCGCGCTTGAGACGCAGTTTCTGGAGCGTTGCGCCGACTTCGGGCGGGGAACTTGGGGGGCTGAGTTTTTTCATAAGAGATGCTTGCAATGTTCAATGCGCGTCGCTAATATTCGATATATTGAACTTGTGTTCTAAATATTGAATTTTATAGTCTGTGTTGAACTTGCATCGTAACAGACGCAGTCACACATGGACAGCAATTGCAGCATCGCCTGCACAAGGAAGCCCTGGGCAGGGTGTTTCCCGCGGCGGTTCGAGACAAACAATGGAGACTTGTAATGAATGCAACGAATCCCCGCGATAGTTTTTATGCCGGCCTGGATGCGAATCTGGACTCCCTGCGCGAACAGGGGCTCTATAAACCGGAGCGGGTGATCGCCTCGCGCCAGGGCGCGGAAGTGGAGTGCGACGACGGCCGGACCTTGATCAACCTGTGTGCCAACAACTATCTCGGCCTTTCGGGCGACGAGTCCATGGTGCGCGCGGCAGAGGCGGCAACCGAGAAGTACGGCTACGGCCTGTCGTCGGTCCGCTTCATCTGCGGCACGCAAACAGTGCACAAGCAACTTGAAAAGACCATCTCCGAATTCCTCGGGATGGAAGACACCATCCTCTACGCAGCAGCCTTCGATGCCAACGGCGGGCTGTTCGAGCCCCTGTTCGACGAGAACGACGCCATCATTTCCGATACGCTGAACCATGCATCGATCATCGACGGCATCCGGCTGTGTAAGGCGGCGCGCTACCGTTATCAGCATAACGACATGGCCGACCTCGAAGCGCAGTTGCAGGCGGCGCAGGGCAAACGCCACAAGCTGATTGCGACCGATGGCGTGTTCTCGATGGACGGCACCATCGCGCAGCTCGACAAGATCTGCGACCTGGCCGACCGTTACGGAGCACTGGTGATGATCGACGAATGCCATGCCACCGGTTTCATGGGCAAGCGCGGACGTGGCACGCACGAGTATCACGATGTGATGGGGCGCATCGACATCATTACCGGCACATTGGGCAAGGCGTTGGGCGGCGCGATGGGCGGCTTTACCGCGGCCCGGCGTGAAGTGATCCAGACCCTGCGCCAGAAATCGCGCCCCTACCTATTTTCGAATTCGCTGGCTCCCGCCATCGCCGGTGCATCACTTGCGGTGCTCGACCGCCTGTCGTCGTCGACCGAACTGCGCGACCTTTTGCACACGAACACAGCCTACTTCCGCAGCGCGATCAGTGAACTTGGTTTCACCATCAAGCCGGGCACGCATCCGGTTGTTCCGGTGATGCTGTTCGACGCGCCGCTGGCACAGAAATTCGCGCAGCGCCTGTACGAACTCGGCGTACTGGTCACCGGATTTTTCTATCCGGTGGTGCCGATGGGACAGGCCAGGGTCAGGGTGCAGTTGTCGGCCGCCCACAGCAAGGAACAACTCGACCGGGCGCTGGCAGCATTCCGGCAGGCGGGACAGGAACTCGAACTCTTGAAGAATTGAAGGAGCGGCGGCATGGAACGGATTCTGGTTATCGGCGCCAACGGGCAGATCGGCAGCGAACTGGTCGATGCATTGGTCGCAATCCACGGTGTGGACAATGTGATTGCGGCCGACATCGCGCCGCGCAGCCTGTTCGGCGCGAACGTGTATGAGACGGTCGACGTGCTGGACGATGGCCGTCTTGCGCAGATCGTCGACAGTTACGGCATTACGCAGGTGTACCAGCTTGCCGCCTTGCTGTCGGTGACCGGTGAACAGGCGCCGCTGAAGGCATGGACACTCAACATGAACGGGCTGCTGAATATCCTCGAACTGGCGCGCGAACGCGGCGCCGCGGGCACACCGCTGAAGGTGTTCTGGCCGTCGTCGATCGCTGCCTTCGGGCCACATACGCCGGCGGTCGACACGCCGCAACTGGCGGTCATGGACCCGACCACGATCTATGGCATCAGCAAGCAGGCGGGGGAGCGCTTGTGCGAATACTATTTCGCTCGTTTCGGCGTCGACGTGCGCAGCATCCGCTATCCCGGCATCATCAGCCACAAGTCGCCGCCGGGCGGCGGCACCACCGATTATGCGGTCGCCATCTTCCATGCCGCAAAGCGCGGCGAGCGATACACCTGTTATCTCGGTCCGGAAACGACACTGCCGATGATTTACATGCCCGATGCCATCCGCGCGACGATCGAGTTGATGAATGCGCCTGCCGGCCAGATCCGTATCCGGTCGGCCTACAACGTTGCCGGACTGAGTTTCAATCCGCGCGAACTGGCGCAGGCGATCCGGCGCGAAGTGCCGGAATTCGAGATCGGGTATCAGCCGGACCAGCGCCAGGCGATTGCCGATACCTGGCCGCACAGCCTGGACGACACCTATGCCAGGGCTGACTGGGGCTGGAAGGCGAGGATAGGACTGACGGCGCTGGTGCAAGATATGCTGGCCAATCTTCCGATCGAGTCGCGCAGATTGCATCACGCCGCGTAAGGGAAATGCCGGCCGGAGACAGGGTGGCTTTATAATGGCGGGCGCACTGCGCGTTGTCCCCCGCCTCTCCCTTTGCCGGAGGGGCGCGAATTGCACCTGACGTCGCGCCTGACCCGATACCAATTTTTCAACATCTTATGCAATACGTCTCCACACGCGGCCAGTCGCCGGCACAGTCTTTTTCCCAGATTCTCCTCGGCGGCCTCGCGCCGGACGGCGGTCTTTACCTGCCGGTCGAATACCCGAAGGTAAGCGGCGCCGAGCTGGATGCGTGGCGCAAGCTGTCGTACGCGGGCCTGGCACTGGAAGTGCTGAAGAAATTTGCCACCGACATTCCGGAAGCCGACCTGAAGGCGCTGGCCGAGAAGACCTACACCGCCGAGGTGTATCGCAACGCCCGCCCCGGTGAAGATGCATCGCAGATCACGCCGCTGCGCGTACTGGAAGAAAAGAACGGCGGCAAGCTGATGCTGCAGGCTTTGTCGAACGGCCCAACGCTGGCGTTCAAGGACATGGCCATGCAACTGCTCGGCAACCTGTTCGAGTACACGCTTGCCAGGCAGCATGCCGAATTGAATATTTTCGGCGCGACTTCAGGCGACACCGGCAGCGCGGCCGAGTATGCGATGCGCGGCAAGAAGGGCATCCGCGTGTTCATGCTGTCGCCGCACAAGAAAATGAGCGCCTTCCAGACCGCGCAAATGTTCAGCTTGCAGGACCCGAATATTTTCAACATCGCGGTCGAAGGCGTGTTCGACGATTGCCAGGACATGGTGAAGGCGGTGTCGAACGACCTAGAGTTCAAGTCGCGCCAGAAGATCGGCACCGTCAACTCGATCAACTGGGCGCGCGTTGTCGCGCAGGTCGTGTACTACTTCCGCGGCTATCTCGCTGCGACGTCCAGCAACGACCAGAAAGTGTCGTTCACCGTCCCCTCGGGCAACTTCGGCAACATCTGCGCCGGTCATATTGCGCGCATGATGGGTCTGCCGATCGACAAGCTGGTGGCGGCGACCAACGAAAACGATGTGCTCGACGAATTTTTCCGTACCGGCATTTACCGCGTGCGCAAGTCGTCCGAGACCTATCACACCACCAGCCCTTCGATGGACATCAGCAAGGCATCGAACTTCGAGCGTTTCGTCTACGATCTGCTGGATTGCAATGCCGAGCGTGCGCGCGCGCTGTTCCGGAAGGTGGAAACCCATGGCGGCTTCGATCTGTCCGGCAAGCCGGGCAGCGACGGCGATGAGTTCGGCAAGATCGCGCAATACGGCTTCGTGTCCGGCAAGTCGGTGCATGCCGACCGCGTGGCAACCATTCGCGACGTCCACACAAAGTACGGTGTGACCATCGATACCCATACCGCCGACGGCGTGAAGGTTGCGCGCGAGTATCTGGAAGACGGCATACCGATGATCGTGCTGGAAACAGCATTGCCCGCCAAGTTCAATGAGACAATCCGCGAAGCGCTCGGCCGCGACGCGGAACGTCCCGCCGGCTTCGAGAACATCGAGGCATTGCCGCAGCGTTTTGAAGTGATGGCGCCGGATGTCGAAAAGGTGAAGACGTTTATCGCCGCACATACCGGCCTGTAATTCTCGCGGAGAGAAGGTAACCCCGGCGATGACCGAAAAGAAACCCATGTTGAGCGCGGCGGAAGCGCTCGATTTCCTGCTCGCCGCCGTGCGTCCGATTACGGAAACGGAAACCATTGCGACGCTAGACGCCAATGGACGGGTGCTGGCAGCCGGGCAGACGTCGTTGCTGAACGTGCCACCGATGGACAATACGCAGATGGACGGTTACGCGGTGCGTACCGTCGATTGTGCCGATTGCGCCGGCGGCGCTGCACGGTTCAAGGTATCGCAGCGCATCCCGGCAGGTCACGTCGGCCAGCCGTTGCAGGCCGGCACCGCTGCGCGCATTTTCACCGGCGCGATGATCCCCGAAGGGGCCGATGCCGTCGTGATGCAGGAGCAATGTGAATTCGATCCGGCAGCCGATGCCGTGACCGTGCGGCATGCGCCGCAACCGGGCGAATGGATACGCCGCACCGGTGAGGACATCATGGCGGGAAGCACCATCTTGGCGGCGGGAACCCGGCTGCGGGCCCAGGAGCTCGGACTTACCGCATCGGTTGGACTGGCTAGTCTTCCGGTCGTGCGGCGGCCGCGCGTTGCCGTGTTCTTTACCGGCGATGAACTGGCGATGCCGGGCGAGCCGTTGAAACCCGGCGCCATCTATAACTCCAATCGTTTTCTCCTGCGTGGCTTGCTCGAAAATCTCGGCTGTACGATCACTGACTTTGGCATCGTGCCGGACTCATTGCAGGCAACCCGCGACACGCTGCGTGCCGCCGCCGCTGGGCACGATCTGATCATCACTTCCGGCGGCGTCTCGGTCGGCGAAGAGGACCATATCCGGCCGGCCGTCGAGGCGGAAGGGCGCTTGAACATGTGGCAGATCGCGATCAAGCCCGGCAAGCCGCTCGCCTTCGGCGAAATCGATCGCGCCGGCGGCAGTGCGTTCTTTCTCGGGCTGCCCGGCAACCCGGTATCGAGTTTCGTCACCTTCCTGCTATTCGTCAGGCCGTTCATCCTGCGCCTGCAGGGCGTGCCCGGCATCGAGCCGAAACGCTTTGCGATGCGTGCCGATTTCGCCTGGCCCAAGGCCGACCGGCGCAATGAGTTTTTGCGCACGCGCATCAACGGCAACGGCGGTCTCGACCTGTTTCCGAACCAGAGTTCGGCGGTGCTGACCTCGACGGTGTGGGGCGACGGGCTCGTCGACAACCCGTCGGGGAAAACCATCGCGCCTGGAGATACGGTAAGCTTCCTTCCGTTCAGCGAACTGCTTTATTGAAACATGCAAATTCAACTTCGCTTCTTTGCCAGCGTACGCGAGGCGCTCGGCACCAGCCAGGAGAGCATTGCTTTGCCCGCCGAAGTGGTGACTGTCGGTGATGTGCGCGCTTATCTGCGTGCGCGCGGCGGCGCCTGGGCCGAGGCGCTGGCCGAGGGCCGGGCATTGCGCATGGCTTGCAACCAGCAGATGACGAGTGCCGACACGCGCATCAGCGATGGCTGCGAAGTGGCATTTTTTCCGCCGGTGACGGGAGGCTGAACCGATGCCGATCCGCGTGCAGACCCAGGATTTCGATCTCGGCAAGGAGGTTGCCGCACTGCGCGCGGGCCAGCCCCAGGTCGGTGCGGTGGCGGCTTTCGTCGGCACCGTGCGGGACATGAACGATGGCGCCGGCGTCAGCGAGATGGAGCTGGAGCACTATCCGGGAATGACCGAGAAGGCGCTGGAAGACATTGTTGCGCAAGCCAGGACGCGCTGGTCGATTTTCGACGCGCTGGTGATCCACCGCGTCGGTCCGCTCAAGCCGCTCGACCAGATCGTGCTGGTCGCGGTGACTTCCGCGCATCGCGGCGAGGCATTCGCCGCCTGCGAATTCATCATGGACTACCTGAAAACCCAGGCGCCGTTCTGGAAAAAGGAGCAGACGCCCCAGGGAGCGCGCTGGGTCGACGCGCGCGTATCCGATGACAAGGCGCTGGCCAAGTGGGGCGTGCAATCGGAAAACACGGGAAAACCGGCATGAGCTGGCTGGCGATCGGTGCCGGTGCGGCATTGGGGGCATGGCTGCGCTGGTCGCTTGCGCTCTGGCTCAATACCGTACACCATCAACTGCCCCTCGGAACGCTGGTCGCCAACCTCGGCGGCGGATACCTGATCGGCATCGCGGTTGGCTTCTTTTCAAGTTTTTCCGGTCTTGCGCCTGAGTGGCGTTTGTTCGCGATCACCGGGTTTCTTGGTGCGTTGACAACCTTTTCCACCTTTTCGGCGGAATCCGTGGCCTTGCTGGAGAGAGGAAACTATGCGTGGGCGTTCGCGCATTCGGCGCTGCATTTGATAGGATCGATCGCGTTTTGCATTGCCGGTGCGGCAACCTATCGGGCTTTTTCCGCGTAGACCGGTTCGCCGTTGCCGGGGTGTCGCCTCAGTTCAATACCCGATGCTCCGCACCGGACCCGGATGTTCCGGGTATCGTCAATTCCATATCCCAGTCTGCCTTGGCGACGGCATCCCTTAACAGCACGCAGAAGCCGTGCAGTACCGTCGGCGAAAACGCCACTTCGAAACCGCCGCCCTGGGCCGGCGCCAGATTGATACGGATGGGACCGCCCGGATTGAGGGCGAAATTGATGGTCGTGGGCAGAATCGGGGTTTCCCCTAGCGGATAGGTTTGCCCGCTGCTCTCTTCAAACGGATTGTTGAAGTTGCCGGCATCCCGGCTTCCTTCCACCGACGCATGATGCTCCATGCCGACGATATCGGCCTTGGCGTGGGCGGCCTGGGGTTTGTCCATCGTCACCTGCGCTTGCAGCGTATTCACGATTCCCGTCCACAGCCCTCTGACCATGCGTCGCGTCAGCCAGGCGCGTACCTCTTGAAGACTGCCATCCTCCGTCTTGAACGATGCGCGGTACAGCAAGCGGTCTTCGTCGGGCTGATAACTGACATGAAGTTGATGTAGATCCATTTCGTTTTGGTCCCGGCCTATTCAGAATCAAGAATCCTTGCTTGAAATGTGGTTTCCCGGCCTTATGTTGTTACCAACCGAATTCAGGAGAACATCTCATGCGTCTCGACAAACTGACCACCAAATTGCAGGAAGCTCTTGCCGACGCCCAAAGTCTGGCGGTGGGCAATGATAACCAATACATTGAACCTGCGCACATTCTGATTGCCTTGCTGAAGCAGGAAGACGGCGGTGCGCGTTCGCTGATGCAGCGCGCCGGCGTCAATATCGGCGGGCTGTCGGCAGCCCTGGAGCGTGCGTTGGAGCGCTTTCCCAAAGTATCCGGCAACGGCGGCGAAGTGCAGATCGGCCGCGAGTCGGTCGCGCTGCTCAATCTGGCCGACAAGGAATCGCAAAAGCGCGGCGACCAGTTTATTTCAAGTGAAATGGTGTTGCTCGCCTTCACCGAGGACAAGTCGGACGCCGGCCGCCTTGCGCGCGACAACGGCTTGAGCCGCAAGGCGCTGGAATCCGCGATCACGGCGGTGCGCGGCGGCGGCAACGTGTCGTCGCAGGATGCCGAAGGACAGCGTGAGGCGCTGAAGAAATACACGCTCGATCTGACCGAACGCGCCCGTGCCGGCAAGCTTGACCCGGTGATCGGACGCGACGATGAAATCCGCCGTGCGATCCAGGTATTGCAGCGCCGTACCAAGAACAATCCCGTGCTGATTGGTGAACCCGGCGTCGGCAAGACAGCGATCGTCGAAGGCCTGGCACAGCGCATCGTCAACGGCGAAGTACCCGACAGCCTGAAGTCCAAGCGCGTACTGTCGCTCGACATGGCTGCCTTGCTGGCCGGCGCTAAGTATCGCGGCGAGTTCGAGGAACGCCTGAAGGCGGTGCTCAAGGAAATTGCGCACGATCAAGGACAGACCATTGTCTTCATCGATGAATTGCACACCATGGTCGGCGCGGGCAAGGCCGAGGGCGCCATCGACGCGGGCAATATGCTCAAGCCCGCTCTCGCCCGCGGCGAACTGCATTGCATCGGCGCCACCACGCTCGACGAATATCGCAAGTACATCGAGAAGGATGCCGCGCTGGAGCGCCGCTTCCAGAAGATCCTGGTGGACGAGCCCAGCGTCGAGGCGACGATTGCCATCCTGCGCGGCTTGCAGGAGCGGTATGAGGTTCACCATGGCGTCGACATTACCGACCCGGCGATCGTCGCCGCGGCGGAGCTTTCGCATCGCTACATCACCGATCGCTTCCTGCCCGACAAGGCGATCGACCTGATCGACGAGGCCGCGTCGAAGATCAAGATCGAGATCGATTCCAAGCCGGAAGTGATGGACAAGCTCGACCGCCGCCTGATCCAGTTGAAGATCGAACGCGAGGCAATGAAGAAAGAAAAGGACGAGGCATCGCAGAAACGCCTTGGCCTGATCGAAGAGGAAATCCACAAGCTCGAACGCGAGTACGCCGACCTCGAAGAAGTCTGGAAGTCCGAAAAGGCGATGGTGCAAGGTACGCAGCACATCAAGGAAGAGATCGAAAAGATCCGCCTGCAGATGGAAGATGCCAAACGCAAAGGCGACTGGCAAAAGATGTCCGAGCTGCAGTACGGCCGTTTGCCCGAACTGGAAGCTCAGCTCAAGCAGGCCGATAAGGAAGTTGGCGGCGAGGCGAAGAAGATCGAGCGCAAGCTGCTGCGTACCCAGGTCGGCGCCGAAGAAATCGCCGAGGTGGTGTCGCGCGCCACCGGTATCCCGGTGTCCAAGATGATGCAGGGCGAGCGCGACAAGCTGCTGCATATGGAGGAGGAATTGCACAAGCGGGTGATCGGCCAGCACGAAGCGATCGTCGCCGTGTCGGACGCGATCCGGCGTTCGCGCGCCGGACTGAGCGATCCGAACCGGCCCTACGGTTCCTTCATGTTCCTCGGTCCGACCGGCGTCGGCAAGACCGAACTGTGCAAAGCCCTGGCTTCGTTCCTGTTCGATACGGAAGAATCGCTGATCCGCATCGACATGAGCGAATTCATGGAGAAGCATTCGGTCGCGCGCCTGATCGGCGCGCCTCCCGGCTACGTCGGCTATGAAGAGGGCGGCTACCTGACCGAGGCGGTGCGGCGCAAACCGTACAGCGTGATCCTGCTTGACGAAATCGAGAAGGCGCACCACGACGTGTTCAACGTGCTGCTGCAGGTGCTGGACGACGGCCGCATGACCGATGGCCAAGGGCGCACGGTGGACTTCAAGAACACGGTGATCGTGATGACCTCCAACCTGGGTTCCCACAAGATCCAGGCGATGGAAGAAAGCGACCCGGCGCTGGTGAAGCTGGCGGTGATGGCGGAAGTGAAAGGCCATTTCCGGCCGGAGTTCGTCAACCGCATCGACGAGATCGTCGTGTTCCATGCACTCGACGAGAAAAACATCGGCGCCATCGCGCGCATCCAGCTACAGGTGCTGGAACAGCGGCTGGCGAAGATGGACATGCACCTCGAGGTATCCGATGCGGCATTGCAGAAGATCGCCGAAGCCGGATTCGACCCCGTGTATGGCGCACGCCCGTTGAAGCGTGCAATCCAGCAGGAAATCGAAAATCCGCTGTCGAAGATGATTCTCGAAGGCCACTTCGGTCCGAAGGACGTCATCGTCGCGACAGTGCGCAACGGCGAACTGGTGTTTGAAAAGAAGGCATCTTCGTAAGCGCTTTTCTTCCGGCACGTCACATCGTTTCCGCGCCTGCCGACGCGAATGGAAAGGCCGCTTCGGCGGCCTTTTTCATATTTTGCGCTATCAAGAATTGCCGGTGTATGAGACCAGGAAGGTCACATGTCCTTGTGTGCAAAAAAGGCGGTCGGCGAACGTCCGAAAGTCTTTTTGAACATCGCGGAAAACGCCGACTGGCTGGCATAGCCGAGCTCGGCGGCAACCAGCGATAGCGGCAGGCCGCGCGCGATCAACGGTGCGGCGTGGGCGAGCCGTACTTGCTGTCGCCACTGGCCGAAGCTCATGTCCAGCTCCCGCTCGAATAACCGTGCCAGGGTACGCGCGGAGGCGCCGGCACGCTGCGCCCAGTCGTCCAGCGTCAGCGGCGAGGCGGGGTCGGCGATCAGCGTTTCGCACAGGGTTTTCAGGCGCTTGTCCTCGGGCAGCGCGACACGGATCGGCAAGGTTGCCAGGCGCGGCAGTTCATCCAGCATCAACGCTGCGAGCATCGCTTCACGCGACCCGCCTTCGTCCGCTTGCTCCAGCGCCACGACCAGTTCGCGCAGCAGCGCGGAGACTTCCAGTACTTCGCATTGGTCGCCGTCGAACGGCGCGGCATCGGCGTCAACGTAGAGCGCGCGCAGCCGGGCCTTCTCCAGTGTGACGACTTCGTGCCGCACATCCGGCGGAATCCATATCGCGCGTTGCGGCGGTACGATCCAGGCGCTGTTGCCGACGGTCACGCGCACGACGCCATCGAGCGCGTACGTAACCTGGCCCCATGGGTGCGTGTGCGCAGTCAGCAGTTCCGAGGCGTTCAAGTCGCGTGCGACCATGCGTACCGGCCGCTGCGCACTGGGAGCGCGGCCTGGCAGATTGACACGGGTGTGGGTGATGGGCTGGATTGCCATGGGGTGAAACCTTCGTTGGCAGGAATTCGATAGAAATTGTCTTTCTATCTTAAACCGGACGAAGCAATTTTGCTTACACTGCTTCCATCCTTCGTTCACAGAGAATGCAATGTCGACTACAGCAGCTCCTTCCTTCCGCCAGGATGCCCAGGTGATCGGCCTGGTGGGCGTCGCCCATGGCGTTTCGCATTTCTTCCATTTGATCCTGGCGCCGCTGTTCCCGTGGCTGAAGGACGCATTCCAGCTGTCGTACGCGGAGCTGGGCCTGCTGATGACGGTGTTCTTCGTGGTGTCCGGCATCGGGCAGGCGTTGGCGGGATTCGTCGTCGACCGCATCGGCGCGCGCACGGTGCTGTTCTCCGGCATCGGCTTGCTGGGACTGTCGGCACTGCTGCTTTCGCAGGCGCAGAGTTATCCGATGCTGCTGGCCGGCGCCATGCTGGCTGGCATGGGCAACAGCGTATTCCATCCGGCCGATTTCACTTTGCTGAACAAGCGCGTGTCGACACCGCGGCTCGGACATGCGTTTTCGGTGCATGGCATCTCCGGCAATCTCGGCTGGGCCGCGGCGCCGATTTTCCTGACGACGCTTGCCGGTCTGTTCGATTGGCGTACGGCGTTGCTGGTCGCCGCTTTCATCCCGCTGGGCGTGCTGTCGCTACTGTTTGCTTACCGCGACTTGCTGCGCACCGACGAGGTGAGTGCGTCTGTCGCTGCACCGAAAAAGGCTGAAGCTGCGAGCGGACATCTTCTCGATTTCATGCGCGAGCCGGCCGTGTGGATGTGCTTTGCCTTCTTTTTCATTACCGCGATGGCGCTGGGCGGCATCCAGAGTTTTTCGTCGCCGAGCTTGCGGGCGCTGTACGGAGTGTCGCTCGCATCCGCAACCGCCGGCTACGCCGCCTTCATGCTGGCATCAGCGGCCGGCATGGTGTGGGGCGGTTTTCTCGCGGCCAAGACTACTCGGCATGAGCGCACCATCGCCTTCGCGTTCGCCGGATCGGGATTGTTTGCGGTGGTGATCGGGGCCAGCATCGTTCCGCCGTTCGCGGCTGTGGTCCTGATGGGGGCGGTCGGCTTCGGTGCGGGTGTCGCCGGCCCTTCGCGCGACCTGCTGATCCGCGCGGCAGCGCCCAGGAATGCAACCGGGCGTGTGTACGGCGTCGTCTATTCGGGACTGGACCTCGGCTTGTCGATGGCGCCGCTGCTGTTCGGCGCAGTGATGGACGCGCATCATCCTTCCTGGGTATTCATCGGCATCGGCGTCTTCCAGTGCATGGCGATTCTTACGGCAGTCGGGGTCGGCACCAATACCGCCCGGGTAGCCGCGAAGGCCGGCGTGCCGGCGTGACGAGTGCTCACTCGCTTGAGGCCACCGCATGCGGTGGCTTTTTTGTTTTCGCAGCTCGCTTACAATTCTGTCTTACCTACGCCCACAGGAGAAAACCATGACCTTTGCAACATGCGATATCTGCGATGCCAACGAAGACAAGATCGCCGCCGGCACGCTGGCGGTCCTGCCGCCGGTGTTCCGGACATTCGGCAAGCGCGTGGCGTTTTCCGGCCCGGCGGCCACGCTCAAGGTGTTTGAAGACAATGTGCTGGTGCGGTCGACGCTGGAAACGCCGGGCAACGGTCATGTGCTGGTGGTGGACGGCGGAGGCAGCCTGCGCTGTGCGTTGGTCGGCGGCAATCTCGGCGTGCTGGCGGAAAAGAACGGCTGGTCCGGCATCGTCGTCAACGGTTGCATCCGCGACTCGGAAGAGATCAATGCCTGCGATATCGGTGTGCGGGCGCTGGCCACGCACCCGCAGCGCAGCGTGCGCAAGGGTGTCGGCGAGCGCGACCTGAAGGTGTCGATCGCGGGTGTGGCGGTGAATCCGGGTGACTGGATCTACGCCGATGCCGACGGCGTGCTGGTGTCCGCGCAAAAGCTCGACTGAAACTTCGCCTGCAGTGGGCGCTGAACCCGGGCCTCGCCCCGGGTCACTCGCTTCACGGCAGGGGAAACACCAGGCAGGTGGTCGTCGCGTGCGCGTACAGCTTGCCTTCGACATCGACGATCCGTCCTTCGGCAATGCCGACCTGCCGGCCTACCTGCACCACCTTGCCTTCCGCGCGTACCGGTCCGGTCTTGTCGGTCAACGCACGGACCAGGTTCACTTTCAGTTCCAGCGTGGTGTAACCCATGCCTTTTGGCAGCATCGATTGCACTGCGCATCCCACAGCCGAATCGAGCAGGGTGCAGAAGTACCCGCCGTGCACGCTGCCGATCGGATTGTAATGCTGGGGGCCGGGCGTGCCCTGGAACACGACGCGTCCCGGCTCCGCTTCGATCGGGATGAAGTCCATCGTATGGCCAATGGGCGCCGACGGATACTCGCCGCTCCAGATGCGCTGCAGGAATTCGATGCCGCTGCAGGCCTTCAGCTGTTCAAGCGTGGCAACTCCGGGCGGCCCCAGTTTCGCGCGGATTTCGGCTTCGTGGACTTGCCACTGAGCGAGGATGGTTTCGCGGTCTGTCACTGTTTCTCCTTCAGATAAAGGGCGATTGAGTATGATTTGCGCCGTTACTCCGGCCATCAGGCCAGCCAGCCGTAGCCACCCGCGATCAGCACAGGCGCGATCAGCAGCGCGAGCCAGAACGGCGATCGTGGCAGCGCCAGCACGCCCGGCACGGACGCGCCGAGGACATGGAAGCCGATCAGTTTGAGCAGCGTCCTGTCGCCTGTTTCCACAGCATGCAATGCGACCTGACCGCCCATGAGCATCAAGAATCCGAATAGTGTGAACCAGAATGCCAATCGGCGCTTGTCGTCCGCCCGGAACCGGTCGACGAAGCCCTCCCGGCAAGCGGCAAGGATGGGCTTCCTGAACCAGATCAGACCGGTCAGCACATGCGCGATCCCGAGCGCGCACATCATCCATGCGGCGGCTAGCATGGACGGACAGTGCCGTGCGCAGCGGCATTCGCAGGATTTGCAGGCCGCGTCTGCTCATCATCATCTGAAGCTTCGCCGGGCACATCGATGAGCGGCTCGAACGCTGCTTCGGCAATGCCGCCACGATGCTGGATCGCAAGGTTCTCCAGCAACAGGTCAGTATCGCAATGGATGTGCACCGACACGCCACGGCCCCATTTCAAGCGGATGAAATGGGCGCCGCTGTTCGTTCTTTCGGTGCCGTCGAGCAGCGTGTAGGAATCGCTCCATTCCACCGCGACTGTAGTGTTCCACGGCCAGCCGCCGACGACAACCTCGTGCACCTGGAAGCGGATGTTTGGAAAGATCGTGAACAGGCGCTCGTACCAGCGGCGCGTCGTCGGCAGGCTGGCGCGGCGGCCGGACAAGGCGTGGCGCCCTGCGAAGCAGTGTTCGAACTCGTTCGCGGCGGTACGCAGAATGGGTTCGTAATTGCCTTTGTTCAGTTCATTGAATAGCGCTCTGATCCTGGCTTCGACGATTGTGCGGTACATGGAGGCCTCTTGCGGGGGAATTCAGACGGGACCTGCTGCTTGGGCAGGCCATCCTGCACGCGCTGCGCGTTTCAGCATGCCAGGGACAATCATGCGATGGAAAGGACCGATCAGTGCCAGGTAGATCCGGCCCAAGACGTTGTGGCAATGAACCACCGTCGACACGACCAGGCGCGGCTGAAGGTTTTCGCGAGGCTGAAGCAACACCGAGATCCTGAAGTCGAGGTGCCGGTCGTCTTCGCCCAGAATGATCTCGTCAGGATGTGTCGCGTAAATTCTGAACATCCCTATGCGCGGCGCTCGGGCCGGGCCCGTGTTCGCTTGCAGCAGACGCGCCGTCTTCAGCCCGGCGGCCCCGGCCAGCGCATCACGCACCGTCATCAATGCCGTCATCCATCGTGCCGGTTGTCCAAGCATGAAACGGGCAAGCACCTCCGGATCGTTCGATGCGCCGGCCGGCAGAATGACAGCGTAGGCGTCGGCGAGATGGATGGACGAGTATGCGGATGAGACTGACGTTTCAGGCACGGGGAAAAGCTTCTCGACGATCGCGGAGTCGCTCATTTCAATTCCATGTGATCAGTGATAACATCGGCAGTATAGTTCAAAATGTTATCGCTGCAAACATTAAAATGCCGAACCCTGAAAATCCTCGATATCACCATGGCAATCTGCGCGCGGGCCTGATCGATGCGGCGCTCGCCCGGCTCGCGGAACAGAGTGCCGAAACCCTGTCGTTGCGGCAACTTGCCGCGATGGCGGGCGTCAGCATCGCCGCCGTGTATCGCCATTTCCCCAGCAAGGATGCGCTGCTGGCAGAAGTCGCAGTGGACGGCTTCAACCGGCTGGTGGAGGTGTGGGAGCGCGAGTTGCCGCCGCCGGGGAAGACTGGCGCGGAAGAGCGCTTCCAGCAGCTTGGCGAGTTGTACATCGATTTCGCGCTGGGTTCGCCCGCGCATTACCGCCTGATGTTCGGGCAAGCCGGCCTCCGCAGCTTTCCGGTCTTGCAGCAGGCGGCGGAGCGCTGTTTCGGGTATGTGCTTGCGGCTGCGCGCGATGCGGTTGGCGAGGCGGGAGCGGACGAGCGTTGGTCGCTGCCGGCGGCAAGCGCCGCGTGGTCGCTGGTGCATGGCTACGTGATGCTGTCGCTCGGCGGTCTTCTCGCGCAGTACGAGGCGCAACCGGCCTTGACGCCGGCGATGGTGCCGCGCTTCTTGCAGTTGCCGAAGGAGGCGCTGCCCGGTTAGCGGCGGTAGCCGTTACATCTGCCGGAACTTGCGGATGAAGTTCTCGGACACCGGCAATTGTTCGCGCCGATTACGCAGTTTCACCGACAACTGTCCCGCCATGTTGGGTTCGATGGCCGCGACTTCCATTGCATTGACGACCGTGGAACGATGAATCTGCCAGAACTGATCCGGGTCGAGCTCCGTCAGCAAATCCTTCAACGGTCTTTTGATCAGTACCTCCGAGTCGGCGAGGACGACACGTGTGTACTTCTGATCGGACTGAAAGAACATCACTTCATCGATCATGATCATGCGAAGGGATTTGCCCACTGTCGCGGTAATCCATCGCAAATGGCGCGGGCGATCATGCGGTGCGTTCAATTGACCAGCCAGCTTGAACAGGTCGATCGGCGGATGCGCCAGTTTTTGCTTCAGGCGCTGCACCGTGACTGCCAGCCGCGCGCCGTTGATCGGCTTGAGAAGGTAGTCGGCCGCGCCGTTGTCGAAGGCCGCGATCGCATGTTCATCGTAGGCGGTGACGAAAACCACGTGGCAGCGGTCGCCGATGCAGCGTGCTACGTCCAGGCCGCCGGGCTCGGGAATCTGGATGTCGAGGAATACGATCGCAGGGCGATGCTCGCCGATCAGGCGCAATGCATCGAGGCCGTTCTGCGCTTCCGCGACGATGTGGAGTTCAGGCCAGAGCGCGTGAAGAAGTTCGCGCAGCTCGTCGCGCAACGCCGGCTCGTCCTCGACGATCAATGCCGTTGCCTGCGCATCAGCGGAAGGCTGCCTGGACCACATAGCGGTCGACTCCTGGTTCCGAAAAGAAATGCAGTATATCCAAGCCTGCCGTATCGGCGGACAGTTCCTTCAGGTCTGCAAGCAGTGTCGCCTGGCGGTCCGCCGGAATCGCTGCGGCGTCTGTTTCCAGCACCAGGCTTGTTTGATTTTTGTGTATCCGGACAGTCAGTGAAGCATGGTTTGAACGATGCCGCAGGGTTTCGTCGATCAATCGTTTGCCGATGGGGAACAATGGAAGGGGGGCGGTGGCCGGTTGCGGAGGCGCCTGTTCGTCAAGAATGACGTGCAGGGCAAGGCGTCGTACCGATTCGCTTGAGCGTAGCGAATGATAGGAGCGAAGGAGAGCCAGTTCGGTATCGAGGGAAGGACGCTGTCCACCGCTCTTTCCCATTGCCAGTCGCAGATATGCGATCAACTGGTCGAGGAGCAAGGCTGCCGCAGGGGGATCGATATGGTAGCGGTTGCTGACGGCGCGGAGAATGCATGCAAGCATTTCCGGATCGATGCGGGCGCGCGCCGCAATCAACCGGGACTGGGCGATCTGACGGCTGAGTTGCGAATGCCGCACCAGGAGCGACGCCAGCCGGTTCCTGTCCTCGAGACGCTGCAGGAAAAGCACGCCCGCCCAGCCGAAGGCTGCGCCGAACAGCATGAGGGTTAGCCACCAGTCGAGTATCCGCTGCGGCAATGGCCATTGCACGGTAATGGGAATCAAGGCGTCGGATAGCCAAAGCATGACGAGGGAGCAACTCGCACCCAGCGTCAGTGCAGCAATGAAGCGCGCTGGCCGACGGGCAAGATCGGTTCCGGTGGCAGCACTGATGCTGAACACCAAACCCATGATGAACGCGCTCGAAAAGGTGATCAGCATGCCCCGAAATACCCATGTGACCGTTCCAAGCTGGGACATGAGCGGTACGGATTGCAACAAGGTCCAGATCGTTCCGGGGATGGTGCCGGCCATTGCCCAGAGAAGCGTCGGCAACGCATGCCGGCGAAGCCTGCGGACAAGGGTGCCGTTCAAGACAGCCATGAAAGCACGGAGCGGAGGTTGAATGCCGGTAGCGGAACGCATGCTATGACGAAGCGGGAATCCGTATCGAGGCGCGCACCCCGGCATCACGGTTTGGTTCAATCACGAGGGAGGCCTGGTTGCCGAAGGCTGCGAGCAGGCGGGCGCGAACCGTCGCAATGCCGAGGCCATTGCCGGAGGCATTGCGTAATCCCGCACCGTTGTCGCATACCTCGATTCGCAAGGAGGCATCGTCGGCCTCGGCCCGGATAGACACCGTGCCTCCGTCCGATTTGGGTGCTAGCCCGTGCCGGATGGCATTTTCGGCCAGCGTGGCCGCTGTCAACGCAGGAAGTCTGACCGATCGATACATGTCGGGCACCATGATGACGAATCTGAAGCGCTCGCCGAAGCGGCGTTGCAGGATATACAGATACGCCTGGATCAGGTCCAGTTCGTCGCCGAGCGTCCAGTCGGCGCGTTTCAGCGCGGGCAGGGCGCGGTCCAGATATTCGATCAATGCGGCAAGCATCTGGTCGGCTGCGCCGGCATCAATGCGGTACTGCCGTTTGACGTGTGCCAGGGTATTGAACAGGAAATGCGGTTCGATCTGCGCTTCTAGCATCGCCAGTTCGGCACCGGCGACGGCCGTCCCGAGCGCATCGGCTTCCAGTTGCAGCTGGAGTTCGCGCTGCCTTTGCGTGGCGGCGGCCCGATGCATCAGAAAGCAGGCATAGCCAACGATTCCGAGCGCGCTGCTGATGGTCCACATGGCAGGCAGGTAAGGTTTTCCGCCGACCATTGCACTGGATACGGGAGGAATCAGCCCATAAGTGATCAGTGCCGTGCCTGCAAGAATGAGGGCCGAGCCTGCGGCCATGTGCCGGCGCATCGGCAAGTCCGGGTACTTGCGTAGCAACAGTTCGAGTGAAGCGATGCATGCAAGAACGATGATGCCGAGCAGGGTGTAGCCGACAAACACTGTGGCGGGCCACATCCAGTTGAATTTGCTGGTGTCGCCAAACAGCAGGCGCGGCAAGTTGGCGCGAATGACGAGCACACCGGCGACAGCCATTGCAATACTGGTTCCCAAGCCTGCTCGGGCAGCGAGGCGCAGTATCACATGGCGTTCGGCGGGGCGGTTTTCCGGCATGGCGCTGTCTTGCATGTTCACGATATCGGAAGTTGGCATGGCCGCATTGTATGTCGTGTTGACCGCTTCAATTTTTCCGGGAAGCACTACTCCAGAAGGCGGTTCTTGATATGGGTATCTCCGGAAGACTGCGGAATTCCGAGAATTCTTTCTTCGTAGGATGACGGGGGAGGCGGCAAGGGGTGATCAGATTCGGACTGGCTTGCTTCGGCGCTACAGCCCTCCAGGAAGATCGCCACTGCGGCAGTTGCGATCATGAAACCTACCGATTCCCGAGCAAGCATGATTATCTATTTCAACTTCAAGGATTTGCAATGTGCGGCAGGAGCCTCGTTACGGCTCTACCGTGTTGTTGAAACACAGCTTATGGCACCAACAGGCAGGCCGGTTTGCCGGTGGAATGAAGGCGGCTGCAGCGAGGATGAACCCTGGAAAATCGAGGATGAAGGAGATATGGCACAAGCGATTGGACGAATCGGGACAAAAATGCCCGACGGGCATCAGGATTTCATAACTCGAAAATCTGATTCCGCATTGCGAAAAATCGATGCGCACGGCAGCATTTTCGTTTTTCATTTTGAGAAAAAATATTCCGCATCGCGAAATCAAATAAATAAGTATTTGAATAGTAACGAATAAATTTTGATTATATGTCTTATATAAGACCTTGTTGCCCCGCAAAAAACACCCTATTATTCATCCATCGAACTTCTTTTTTCTTTTCACTTGCTTTACCACAGGAGAATGACCATGGCATCTCGCGAACAGCAAATCCGGGCCCTCGTAAACGACTGGGCGGAAAACCCCCGCTGGAACGGCATCAAGCGCAATTACACCGCTGAAGACGTTGTCCGTCTGCGCGGTTCCATGCCGATCGAGCATACCCTGGCCAAGCGCGGCGCTGAAAAGCTGTGGGAAAAGATCAACGGCGGTGCGAAGAAAGGCTATGTGAACGCATTCGGCGCCATCACCGCCGGCCAGGCCATGCAGCAGGCGAAGGCCGGCCTCGAAGCCGTGTACCTGTCGGGCTGGCAGGTCGCCGCCGACGGCAACACGTCCGAAACCATGTACCCCGACCAATCGCTGTACGCCTACGACTCGGTGCCGACTATGGTTCGCCGCATCAACAACACCTTCAAGCGTGCTGACGAAATCCAGTGGTCGCGCGGCATCAACCCGGGCGACGACGGTTTCATCGACTACTTCCTGCCGATCGTTGCTGACGCCGAAGCCGGTTTCGGCGGCGTGCTGAACGCTTTCGAGCTGATGAAGAACATGATCGCCGCAGGCGCTGCCGGCGTGCACTTCGAAGACCAACTGGCCGCCGTGAAGAAGTGCGGCCACATGGGCGGCAAGGTGCTGGTTCCCACACAAGAAGCGATCGAGAAGCTGGTTGCAGCCCGCTTCGCTGCCGACGTTATGGGCGTGCCGACTATCGTGCTGGCCCGTACCGATGCAGAAGCCGCCAATCTGATCACGTCCGACTACGACGACAACGACAAGCCGTTCCTGACCGGCGAGCGCACCCAGGAAGGCTTCTACCGCGTCAAGAACGGCCTGGAGCAGGCAATCAGCCGCGGCGTGGCCTACGCACCGTACGCCGACCTGGTCTGGTGCGAAACCGGCACGCCGGACCTCGGCTTTGCGCGTGAATTCGCGCAGGCTGTGCATGCGAAGTGCCCGGGCAAACTGTTGTCGTACAACTGCTCGCCGTCCTTCAACTGGAAGAAGAACCTGGACGACAAGTCGATCGCCGAGTTCCAGCAGAAGCTGTCCGAACTGGGCTACAAGTATCAGTTCATCACGCTGGCAGGCATTCACATCAACTGGTACAACACCTTCCAGTTCGCTCACGCATATGCTCGCGGCGAAGGCATGAAGCACTACGTCAACATGGTGCAGGAGCAGGAATTCGCAGCCCGCGAGAAGGGCTACACCTTCGTGTCGCACCAGCAGGAAGTGGGCGCCGGTTACTTCGACGACGTCACCACCGTGATCCAGGGCGGTTCGTCTTCCGTGAAGGCGCTGACCGGTTCGACCGAAGAAGAGCAGTTCCACTGATCTGTTGTACTAAGGGCTGCGGACTTGTCCGCGTCCTCTTTGGCTCAAAAAAACCGCGCTACATGGCGCGGTTTTTTCGTTCAGGCGACGCTGGTACTCTCAATGAGAGTGCCCTTCATGCCCTTGCGTTTCTGCAGACGAACGGAGGTCGACCAGTTCGGCTTGTGCGTGTCTCAGGACACTTGCGGAAGCGCCTAGCGCAAGCGTGCCCATCAGCGCTGCTACCAGCCAGTCCGGCCAACCGCTGCCGGTCCCGAAGACGCCCGCAGCAGCGAGCATCACCGCAATGTTGCCGATCGCATCGTTACGTGTGCACAGCCAGACCGAACGCATGTTGGCATCGCCGGAGCGAAAGGCGTAGAGCAGGGCGGCGACACCGAGATTGGCCAGCAATGCGATCAGGCCGATGACGCCCATCGTCAGCGGCTCGGGTGGAATGCCGGCGGCGATGCTCCACACTGTTTTGCCCAGGACGAAAATACCGAAGGTGCCCATGCAGGCCGCCTTGACGATGGCCGCTCGCGTGCGCCACAGCGCACCCATCGACAACACCAGTAACGACACCCCGTAATTGGCGGCATCGCCGAAAAAATCCACCGAATCCGCCAGTAGCGACGTCGATGCAGTCTGTGCCGCACCGGCAAGTTCGACGGCAAACATCGCGGCGTTGATCACGAGCGCGATCCATAGTGCGCGCCGGTAGCGGGCATCGTGCAGTGCGCCCGGGGCGCACGAATGTGCGCAGCAATGGTCTGACATGCATATCTTCCTTCAACGAGATTTGCCTATTACAGACCCTGTAGCTACTATAGAGTCAAGCACTGATCGAGGAGGTGAGGATGAGAATCGGCGAACTGGCGCGGCGCACCGATTGCGAAGTGGAAACCATCCGCTATTACGAGCGCGAGGGGCTACTGCCGATGCCGCCGCGCAGCGAGGGTAATTACCGCCAGTACAGCGAACAGGATGCGGAGCGGCTGTTGTTCATTCGGCATTGCCGTTCGCTCGGCATGTCGCTGGACGAAATTCGCACGCTGCAACATTTCCAGGCGCGACCGGAGCTGGCGTGCGACGAAATCAATGCCATGCTCGATCGCCACCTGGAGCAGACGCAGGCGCAGATACTGGCGCTGGAGCGTCTGCAAAAGCAACTGCAAAGCCTGCGCAGCACCTGCCGTACGCAGTTGACGGCTCGGCAATGCGGTATCCTGCAAAACCTGCAAAGCGCGGCCAGCAGCAGCGATTGCGTCTGTCATGGCAAAGATTCGCGGGTTGCCAGCGGGCAGAGTTGATAGAATGGGCACCCTTTCCATCTCACCGCAACCATTCCCATGCTGAGCTATCGCCACGCCTTTCACGCTGGCAACCATGCCGACGTGCTGAAACACGTCGTCCTCATCCAGTTGTTGCGCTACCTCGGCCAGAAAGACACGCCGTACATGTATATCGACACCCACGCGGGTGCCGGCGTGTATGCGCTCGACACCGGGTATGCGGCAAAGAATACCGAGTACGAAACCGGCATCAGCAGGCTGTGGGACCGGACCGACCTGCCTCCGGTCCTGGCCGACTACGTGAAGCTGGTAAAGGACATGAACCCGAGCGGGAAGATGCGCTATTACCCCGGCTCGCCCTATTGCGCCGATCGCATCGCGCGCGAACAGGATCGAATCCGGCTGTTCGAACTGCACCCTAGCGACAGCAAGATTCTCGAACAGAACTTCGACAAGCGCGAGGCGCACGCGGCCGCGCAGGGACAGCGTCCGGCGCGCGGCAAGCGGGTGATGATCCAGAAGGGCGACGGTTTCGCCGGCCTCAAGGCCTTGCTGCCGCCGCCGTCGCGTCGCGGCCTGGTGCTGATCGACCCGCCCTATGAAAACAAGGATGACTACCGGCGCGTGAAGGATACGCTGAACGACGCGCTGGTGCGTTTTGCGACCGGTACCTATGCGGTCTGGTATCCGGTGCTGCAGCGCATGGAATCGCGCCAAATGCCGGATAAGCTCAAGCGCCTGCCGGGCAATGGCTGGCTGAATGTCACGCTGTCGATCAGTGCGCCGTTGCCGGACGGTCTGGGCTTGCATAGCAGCGGCATGTTTGTCGTCAATCCGCCCTATACGCTGGAACCGATGCTGCGGGAGCTGATGCCTTTTCTGGTCAAGGCGCTCGGACGCGATGCCGGCGCCGGATTCACGCTGGAGAGCGGCGCCACCGTCGCTGCCAATACTGGGACACGCCGCGTCCGAGCGGACAACGCGTAAGCATTGATCTCTTCGGACTACTGGTTACAATGAACGATCATGAGCAAGGCATTCACCAAGGAAAGTGACGACGATGACGATCTGGACGACGCGGTGCCGTCCATCATACCGGCGGGCAGCAAGAACTACATGACGCCGGCCGGGCACCGGCGCATGAAGGAAGAGCTGCTGCACCTGATCGACGTCGACCGTCCGGAAGTCGTTCGCATCGTATCGTGGGCTGCGTCCAATGGTGACCGCTCCGAGAACGGCGACTATATCTACGGCAAGCGGAGGCTGCGCGAGATCGACCGCCGTATCCGCTTCCTGACCAAGCGCCTGGATATTGCGGAAGTGGTCGATCCGAGCGTGCACCATGGAAGTGACCAGATCTTTTTCGGTGCAACCGTTACCTACGAGAACCAGGCAGGCGAGGAGCATACGGTCACCATCGTCGGCATCGATGAACTCGATCCGCTAAACGGCAAGATAAGCTGGATTTCGCCGGTGGCGCGCGCATTGACCAAGGCGCGCGAAGGCGACGCAGTGACGCTGCGCACCCCATCGGGAGTGGATGAACTCACCATCCTGGAAGTCCGATACCCGGCGCCGTGATCCTCGTTCTAATACGCGGCAAGGTACCGTCAGGTTGACGGTATGGAATTTGCTGCATCAGAATAATTCCGACAAGAACCTGAAAGATTCATCACGATGATCTACTCCAGTCTGAACCATGCGTTGCGTGTGCCGCTGGCAGCCGAGGTCCATTCGCGGCCCTTCCTGCGTCTTGACGCCCCGGAAACCCTCAGCCACTTGGCCGTGTATGCCGGCGACGGCGATTCCAATGTCTCGAACGCGCTTGTCCAGCACGCGACGCTGAGTGCCCTGTGCACGCATTTCGGCGTCACCGCGCCCGGTCCGGAGGCAAAGTACTTCTTCCATGATTTCGGGCGTTTCCGCCTGAAATGGGAGTGCCACACCGAATTCGCTACCTACACCTTCGCCGAGCGTCACGAGAAAAACATTCCGTTGGCCGAAGCCTTTGAACGCGTTCCCTTGTTCCAGATTCCGCAGGAGTGGCTAGTGGGCTTGCAGGGCAAGATTATGGTCGCAGCGCATGTGGTGCTGGACAAGTCCCAGGGACCGGCCAATGCATTCGCCGTGAATCTGCGCGAAGTTTTCGAAGGCAACATGCTGGTCGGCAGCGACGTTCTGCAGGGCGGCGAGATCTGGACTGACTTCCTGATCCAGTCCGACGGCTTCAGCCGCTTTGTGGTGCGCGACGTCGGCCTGCGCGAACAGCAGGCCGGCCGCCTGGCGCAACGCCTACTGGAGATCGAAACCTACCGGATGATGGCGCTGCTCGGATTGCCGCACGCGCACCGTGCGACGCCGGTGCTCAATACGATCGAAGGGGAACTGGCTACGCTGACGGCGGCGATGGTCGATACCGACACGTCCAACGGCTACACGCTGGCCGATACCGATGGCGAGCAGGCGCTGCTGAGCCGGATCACCGGGCTTGCGGCACGCATCGAAAAACTGTCGCTCGATAACAGCTACCGGTTCTCCGCATCGCAGGCCTACTTCCGGCTGGTCAATGCACGCATCGAGGAATTGCGGGAAATTCGTATCGAAGGTTTCCCCACCATCGGCGAATTCATGGACCGTCGCCTCATGCCGGCAATGAACACCTGCCAGGCGATCGCGCGCCGGCAGGAAGCACTGGCGGAACGCATCGCCCATACCAACGACCTGCTGCGCACCCGCGTCGGTATCGTGCAGGAACGCCAGAACCGGCAGATCCTGCAGTCGATGAACACGCGCGCCGCGCAGCAGTTACGGCTGCAGCAGGCGGTGGAAGGTTTGTCGGTGGTCGCGATCTCTTACTATCTTGTCGGCTTGCTGGGTTATGCGGGCAAGGCGGCGAAGGCAGCAGGGCTGCACGTCAATCCGGATCTGGCGACCGGTATTCTGGTGCCGTTAGTGGCGGCGGGTGTCTGGTTGGGGCTGCGCAGGATGCACAAGAGCATTCATACCGTTTGAATGTTGCGTTGCCAATCGTTCAATGAATTTGTAGGGCGGGTCCCACCCGCCATAGCCGTTGATGTGGCGGGTGGGACCCGCCCTACGGAGTGGGAGCTGGCACAGTGAATGTGCAGGGACGGCGGCTGGCGCTCCGGAGGCCTGCACTACCGGAGCAAGGGGATCAGGACTGATTGCGCTCGCGCAGAATTCGGGCAACCCCCGGAATGCGCCGCACATTCCGCATCAACCGCGCTAGATGGATGCGATCTTCCACCTGGATCGTGAAACGCAACTGCTTCATCAGGTGATCCCTGTCGTCGTCCATGCCGACATAGGTGATGTTGGCATCGGACTCGCCGATCTCGGCGGCGACGCGCGCCAGCACGCCTTTTTCATTGCTTACCAGCACCTTGACGCGGCAGTCGAAACGTCGCGTCAGCTCATCGCCCCACACCAGTTCGATCCAGCGCTCCGGCTCCTTTGAATGCTGCCGCTTGGCCAGTTCACAGTCGCTGCTGTGGACGGTAATGCCCTGGTCGCGTTTCAACTGGCCGATGATGCGGTCGCCCGGAATCGGCAGGCAGCATTGCGCCAATTGCACCGCCGCGCCTTCGTTGCCGTAGATCCTGACCGGATCCAGCTTGGCCGCGTCGGGAGCCAGTGGCGGCAGCGGCGACTCGGTATCGCTTTCCATTAGATTACGGATATGGCGTGCGACCAGAGTTGCCATGCGCTTGCCGACACCGAGGTCGGCGTACAGCTCTTCAAGCGATTTCGCGCTCGATTCGTTCAGCAGTTTTTCCACCAGCGCATCCGGCAGCAGCGGGTCGATGTCGATCGCGCTCAGCGCCTGGGCCAGCAGGCGCCTGCCGAGCTCGGTTGACTCGGCGAGATTGATGGTGCGCAGGTGATGACGGATCGCGGAACGCGCCTTGCCGGTACGGACGAAAGTCAGCCAGTTCGGACTTGGCCGCGAGGAGGGAGCGGTGACGATTTCAACGATATCGCCGTTGCGCAATTCGGTGCGCAAGGCCGCATGCTCGTGATTGACGCGCGCGGCGATGGCCTGGTCGCCGATGTCGGTATGGATGGTGTAGGCGAAGTCGAGCACCGTGGCACCGCGCGGCAGTGCAATGATGGTCGACTTCGGCGTGAAAACGTAGACCGAATCCGGGAACAGGTCGACCTTCACGTGTTCCAGGAATTCCGCTGAGTCGCCGGTCTGCTTCTGGATGTCGAGCAGCGACTGCAGCCAAGCATGGGTGCGCTGCTGCAGGTCGGTCAGGCTGGCGTCCTGGTCCTTGTACAGCCAGTGCGCGGCGACGCCGGCTTCGGCAACGCGATGCATTTCCTGGGTGCGGATCTGGAATTCGACCGGGGTGCCGTAGGGGCCGATCAGCGTGGTATGCAGCGACTGGTAGCCGTTCAGTTTCGGGATCGCGATGTAGTCCTTGAACTTGCCCGGCATCGGCTTGTACAGCGCATGCAGCGTGCCGAGCGCGACGTAACAGTTGGCGAAGCTGTCGACCACGATGCGGAAGCCGTAGACGTCGAGCACTTGTGAAAACGACAGATGCTTGTTGCGCATCTTGCGGTAGATGCCGTACAGCGTCTTTTCGCGCCCGTAGACCTGGGCGGGAATGCCGGTTGCCGCCAGCGTGGTGTTGACCGCGTCGAGAATCTTGCTGACTACCTCGCGGCGGTTGCCGCGGGCTGCCTTGACTGCTTTGGAGAGTGTCTTGTAGCGCACCGGGTACAGGTGGGCAAACGCCAGGTCCTGCAGCTCGCGGTAGGTGTTGTTGAGCCCGAGGCGGTGTGCGATCGGGACGTACACTTCCATCGTCTCGCGCGCGATGCGGCGCTTCTTCTCGGGCGACATGAAGTCCAGCGTACGCATGTTGTGCAGGCGGTCGGCCAGCTTGACCAGGATGACGCGTACGTCGCGCGCCATCGCCAGCAGCATCTTGCGGAAGTTTTCCGCCTGCGCTTCGATCTGGCTCTGGAATTCGATCTTGTCCAGTTTGGAGAGACCGTCGACCAAGGTTGCGACCGGCGCGCCGAAGCGCTCGATCAATTCTTCCTTCTTGACGTCCTGGTCTTCCATCACGTCGTGCAGCAACGCGGCCATGATGGCTTGCGCGTCGAGCTTCCAGTCGGCGCAGATTTCGGCGACGGCGATCGGATGCGAAATGTACGGTTCGCCGGACTTGCGGATCTGGCCGAGGTGCATCTCGTCCGAAAAGCGATAGGCTTCCTTCACCTTCTTCAGTTCGGAAGGCGTCAGGTATTCGGCAAGCTTGCTGTTGAGCGTGGCGACGGAGGCAACGCCGGCGGCTTGCGCGGAGCTGGAATCGGACTTCGTGATGGGATCGGTATTTCTGGATGCCGGGCGATCGGAACCCGCCCGGCTAGTGGGAGCGACTGATACGGTTGAATCTGCAGGCGTCAGGTTCATACGCAAAGAATATCAGTCGCATCGTGTTGGTGCTACTTAACTCGGGACTTTTTTGAGCATCTCAATCCCGACCTTGCCGGTGGCGATCTCGCGCAGGGCGACGACGGTCGGCTTGTCCTTGGCGTCGACTTTCGGCGTATGACCTTGCAGCAGCTGGCGCGCGCGGTAGGTGGCGGCGAGCGTGAGCTGGAAACGGTTCGGGATTTGTTTGAGGCAATCTTCGATGGTGATGCGGGCCATACTTGCTCCTAAAAATGCGGTGTCAGCTTAAATTGGCGTGAATGCCCAGTTGGGCGAACAGGGATGCGTTGCGTGCGGCCTGTTGCGCGAAGCGGCAACGGCTTGCTTTGATGATCGATGTCAATTCGGACAAAGCGGTCGCAAACTCTTGATTAATAATAACATATTCGAACTCCGGGGCGTGCGCGATCTCGCCTCCGGCCGCCAGGATTCTGCGCGTGATCACATGCGGGTCGTCCTGGCCGCGCTTGGTCAGGCGTTCTTCCAGCGCAGCGATCGACGGCGGCAGGATGAAAATGCCGATCGCATGTGGAAACTGCTTCTTCACCTGTTGCGCGCCTTGCCAGTCGATTTCCAGCAGCACGTCGGTGCCGGCTTTCATCTGTTCCGCGATCAGCAGGCGCGATGTTCCGTAGTAATTACCATGGACTTCGGCCGATTCCAGAAATTCCCCGGCTTCGCGGCGCTGGAGGAAATCCTCGACCGAGGTGAAATAGTATTCGCGCCCGTTCTGCTCCGCAGGACGCGGTGCACGCGTGGTGAAGGAGATGGACAGTTTGATCGCAGGTTCCTGCGCGAGCAGTGCATTGACCAGGGTGGATTTGCCGGCTCCGGATGGAGCGACCACCATGAACAGGCTGCCGGAAGTGGTGTTGGCTTCAGTCATGACGTGTGTATAGTAGTGCAGGGTGCGAAAGCGAAAAACCTGCGGCTTATTCGAGATTCTGGACTTGTTCCCGCATCTGCTCAATCAGCAGCTTCATCGACATCGAAGCGTCCGACAGTTCCTTGAGCGCGGCCTTGGAGCCGACGGTATTGGCCTCGCGATTGAGCTCCTGCATCATGAAATCGAGGCGCTTGCCGACCTGGCCGCCTTTTTTGAGGATCTGGCGTGTCTCGGCCAGGTGCGCAGCCAAGCGCGACAGCTCTTCGGCGACGTCGATCCGGATGCCGTACAGCGTGACCTCCTGGCGAATGCGTTCCAGCGCCTCCTCGCGCGAGACGCTCGGGGAAGCGGCGCCTCCGCTTTGTGTGGCGAGACCCAGCGCTTCTTTCATGCGCTCGGTCGCCTTTTGTTGAAATTGTGCTATTGCCTGCGGAATCAGGGGGGTGATGCGCTGCACAATGGCTTCCATGTCGTCTATGCGCGACAGCAGCATCGTCTGCAGTGCAGCACCCTCGCGCGCGCGGGTGTCGATGAAGGCGGCAATCGCATCATTGGCGGCGGCCAGAACATCGGTGTGCAAGGCTTCCTGGGCAACGTCGGTTTCTTCGATCACGCCCGGCCAGCGCAGCAGCTCATTGATCGACATGTGCGCGGCGTCGGGGAACCGTTGTTTCAGGTCTTGTTGCAGTTCCGCCAACGAAGCGAGCAGGGCGGCGTTCAGGCGCTGTTCGTTGCCGGCTGCGGATTTGCGGCCGAAACTGAGCCTGCATTCGACCTTGCCGCGGGCGACGCGCGCCATGATGGCTTCGCGCAGCGCCGGTTCGACCGCGCGCAATTCGTCGTTGATGCGGAATTGCAGATCGAGGAAGCGGGAATTGACGCTCTTGAGTTCGACCGTCAGGGTCCCGGCGCTGGTTTCGCGGGTGGCGACCGCGTATCCGGTCATGCTGCAAATAGTCAAGATTCGGTCCTTCGGCTTTACAAAAGAGTGATTTATCAAGACAATCCAAGGAACACTTCGTTAGGACAACATGGCCTCGCAGAACAACGCCCCGTTGCCAGATGGACTTGAAATTGCCGGATACCGCATTGTAAAGAAGATTGCGTCCGGCGGGTTCAGTATCGTCTACCTCGCCTATGACGAGGATGGCAATGCAGTCGCGATAAAAGAATACTTGCCGAGCTCGCTGGCGCTGCGTCAGCCGGGCGAACTGGTTCCGACGATTTCCGCCGACAACCTGTCGGTTTTTCGTATCGGCCTCAAATGCTTTTTCGAGGAGGGGCGTGCGCTGGCGCGCATCGCCCATCCGAACGTGGTCAGCGTGGTCAACTTCTTCCGCGCCCATGACACCGTCTACATGGTGATGGCTTATGAATCGGGGCGTTCGCTGCAGGACCATATCCTGCGCCGGCGCGACAAGGGCGAGCGGCCTTTGGTGTCGGAACGATTCATTCGCAAAATGTTCAATCAGGTGATGAACGGCCTGCGCGAGGTGCATGCGAACAAGTTGCTGCACCTCGACCTGAAACCCGCAAATATCTACCTGCGCATGGACGGCACGCCCATCCTGCTCGACTTCGGCGCGGCGCGACAGACGTTGCGAACCGACCAGCCGAAGCTGTATCCGATGTACACGCCGGGCTTCGCGCCGCCGGAACTGTATGCGAAGAACGGCAACCTCGGGCCGTGGACCGACATCTACAGTATCGGCGCGTCGATGTTCGCCTGCATGGTCGGTGCGCCGCCGCAGCCGGCCGACCAGCGCAAGGCCCACGACAAGATGGACGACCATTTCCGCAAGCTGGAAAGCATTTACTCGCGCGAATTGATCCAGGTGATCCGCTGGTGTCTGCGCATCGATCCGCTGGAGCGGCCGCAAAGCGTGTTTGCGCTGCAGAAGGCCTTGCGTGAACCGGTTGCAGAAAAGAAGGAAGCGCATTTCATCGAGCGTGTATCCACCCGTTTGCGTAATCTGTTCAGCGGCGCCGGCAAGAGTTCGCATGGCGGCTCGCATACCATCCATAACACCACACGTTAAGCGGCGCGTTCATGCGATTTTCTGTCTATCAAGAAAGCCATATCGGCGGCCGCAGGAACAACCAGGACCGCATGGGCTACAGCTTCACGCGCGATGCGCTGCTGCTGTTGCTGGCCGATGGCATGGGCGGCCATATCCAGGGCGAGATGGCGGCGACGATTTCACTGCAGACCATCGGCACGCTGTTCCAGCAGAATGCGACGCCTTATGTCAAAAAGCCGGAAAAGTTTCTGGAAGACAGTTTCTTCGCCGCGCACCGCGAGATTCATCGTTATCGCGCAATCAACAATCTGCCGGAAACACCGCGCACCACGATCGTCGCCTGCCTGATCCAGCATAACAACGCGTACTGGGCGCATTGCGGCGATTCGCGCCTGTACTGGATGCGGCGCGGCCAGATCCTGGCGCGCACGCGCGATCATTCGCGTATCGAGACGCTCATTGCGCAGGGTAAGGTGGATCCTTCCGAGCGCGATACGCACCCCGAGCGCAACAAGCTGTTCAACTGCCTCGGCGCGCCCAACATGCCGATCGTCGAACTGTCGCGGCGTGCCAGCCTGCAGGCTGGCGATGTGATCCTGCTGTGTTCGGATGGCTTGTGGTCGGTGTTGCCGGACCATGTGCTTGCGCAGAGCCTGCACCAGAACACGGTGGTGCGCGCGGTGCCGGAACTGTTGACGACGGCGACCGGCATTGCCGGCAAGAGCAGCGACAATGTCACTGCGCTGGCGATGATGTGGGAAGGCACCAGCGTGCTTCAGGATTCGCCCAGCACCATCGTCACGCACACCCTGCCGATCGACAGCGTCACCACCACGATCCAGGCGCCGCGTCACGCCGACCTGGAGCAGGCCGACGCCTTCAACGAAGATGAAATCGAAAAGGCGATCGCGGAAATTCGCGGCGCCATCGAAAAGACTTCCCGTATCACTTCCAAAAACTAAGGTATCCCCATGCAGTTTGAAAACCGTCCCAGCGGACGCGCCGCCGATGCGTTGCGCCCCGTTCGCATTACTCGTGAATACACGCGCCATGCGGAAGGCTCTGTCCTGATCGAATTCGGCGATACGCGCGTCATCTGCACCGCCAGCATTGAAGAGAAGGTGCCCGGCTTCCTGAAAGGCAAGGGGCAGGGCTGGCTGACTGCGGAATACGGCATGCTGCCGCGTTCGACCCATACGCGCATGGACCGCGAAGCAGCCAAGGGGAAGCAATCCGGCCGTACGCAGGAAATCCAGCGCCTGATCGGCCGCTCGCTGCGCGCCGCCTTCGATCTGGAAGGTTTCGGCGAACGGACGCTGCACCTTGACTGCGATGTGATCCAGGCTGACGGCGGTACACGCACGGCGGCCATCACCGGCGCCATGGTGGCTGCCCATGATGCCTTCAGCAAGCTGGTGCAGGCGGGCATGATCGCCAAGATGCCGTTGAAGCATTTCGTCGCCGCGATCTCGGTTGGCGTGGTTCGCGGGATGCCGGTGCTCGACCTCGACTACCTTGAAGATTCCGGCTGCGATACCGACATGAATGTGGTGATGACGGACGCCGGGAATTTTGTCGAAGTGCAGGGCACGGCGGAAGGCGAGGCATTCGACCGCGCGACGATGAACCGTCTGCTGGATCTGGCGCAGCAGGGGATAGGCGAATTGATCGGTTTGCAGAAGAAGGCGCTGGGTTTGAGGGCGTAGCGCGACGGGCGGAGTCCGCCTGCCAATTTGCCGTTGTTGCAGGCGTAATGACGGGTGGGACCCGCCCTACGCGTTCTTCGGACTTTCCGTGTGGCGCGGCTTGTCTGTTTGCCGCGTGTTTTCTTTTTGACGAATACCATGACACGCAAACTTGTTCTTGCTTCCAACAATGCCGGCAAGCTGAAGGAATTTGGCGAAATGCTTGCGCCCATCGGTTTCGAGGTGCATGCCCAGGGCGAATTCAATGTGCCGGAAGCGGAAGAGCCGCATCCGACCTTTGTCGAGAATGCGCTTGCGAAGGCGCGTCATGCCGCCCGGCTGACGGGGCTGCCGGCGCTGGCGGATGATTCCGGCGTCTGCGTCAATGCATTGGGCGGCGCGCCGGGCGTGTATTCCGCGCGTTATGCCGGCGAGCCGAAATCGGATGCGCGCAATAACCAGAAACTGATTGCCGACCTGGCGGGGCATGCGGACAAATCGGCCTACTATTACTGTGCATTGGTGTTCGTACGGCATGCCGACGATCCACAACCCGTGATCGCGGAAGGCCGCTGGGATGGAGAGATCGTGGCGGAGGCGCAGGGCGAGGGCGGATTCGGCTACGATCCGCATTTCTGGCTGCCGGCGCAAAGGAGGACCGTTGCGCAGCTCCCGGCCGAGGAAAAGAACAATCTGTCGCATCGCGGACAGGCGTTGCGCGTACTGGTTGAAAAATTACGATGATTCCGATCAAGCCCGTTTCTGCGGGCAACAACACGCCGGCCGGCAACAATCCGGCCGAAGCCGCAACCGCCTTCCTCAAGCCGGGAGCGCTGCAATTGAGCGCCTTGCCGCCGTTGTCGCTGTATGTGCATTTCCCGTGGTGCGTGCGTAAGTGTCCTTACTGCGATTTCAATTCGCATGAAGTCAAGGGCGGGTTTCCGGAGGAGGAATATCTCGCAGCGATGCGCGCCGATCTCGAAAGTGCTCTGCCGCTGATCTGGGGACGCAAGATTTACACGATCTTCATCGGCGGCGGTACGCCGAGTTTGATGTCGGCAGCCGGTCTCGACCGTCTGTTGTCCGATATCCGCACGCTGTTGCCGCTCGACGGTGCCGCGGAAATCACGATGGAAGCCAATCCCGGTACGTTTGAAGCCGACAAGTTCCGTGCTTATCGTGCCAGCGGCATCAATCGCTTGTCGATCGGCATCCAGAGTTTCAATGCGCGGCATCTGCAGGCGCTAGGCCGCATCCACGACGAGAACGAGGCGCGCAAGGCGGTCGATATCGCACATGCCAATTTCGACAATTTCAATCTCGACCTGATGTACGCGTTGCCGTCCCAGACCTTGCAGGAGGCTGAGCAGGACGTGGCGGCGGCCATCGCTTTCGCGCCGCCGCATCTGTCGCTGTACCACCTGACGCTGGAGCCGAATACGTATTTCGCCAAGCATCCGCCGGTGGTGCCGGACGAGGATAGCAGCGCCGAGATGCAGGACATGATCGGCGCGTTGACCGGCGCGGCCGGCTATACGCACTACGAAGTGTCGGCCTATGCTCAGCCGGGACGGCAGGCACGGCACAACCTGAACTATTGGCAGTTCGGCGACTATCTCGGCATCGGTGCCGGTGCGCATTCCAAGATTTCCTTTCCGCATCGGATCGTGCGCCAGATGCGCTACAAGCAGCCGAAAGCGTATATGGAGAACGTGAAGGCGGGCGGTCCGATCCAGGAAGAGTTCGAGCTCGGCCGGGACGATCTCGGCTTTGAATTCATGCTCAATGCATTGCGCCTGAACAATGGCTTTGAAGTGAACCTGTTCGCCGAGCGCACCGGCCTGACGCTGAACGCGATCGAGAAGCCGCTGAACGCTGCCGAAGCGAAAGGCTTGCTGTACCGCGACCACAAGGTCATCAGGCCGACCGAACTCGGGCGGCGTTTCCTGAACGACCTGCAGCAGCTATTCCTGGATTAATTGATGCCGCGGTACAGTATGCGGCGATGACTTAGGTATAATGGCCGTCTTCACGTGATCGGAGGTGTGGCCGAGTGGTTTAAGGCACTGGTCTTGAAAACCAGCGAAGGTTTGCGCCTTCCGTGAGTTCGAATCTCACCGCCTCCGCCACCCGGTCAATATCTATGCGGCTTCCAGCCGTTTCCCCGCGTCCTATCCACAAATAAACCCACTATCTCGATTCCGTAGGCCACGTCGTTTTGTTCTACCAGAAGAGCGCTTTCGCCGACAGTTGAGATTTGAAGCTCATCATCAGGTGACCAGCCGAGTTGCTCAAGCAATTCCGTTGAGATCTATGTGCGCCATCGTGCAAGATTAATCTGGTCCTCCGGTTGCGCAACACATAATTTTTACTCTCGAAATGGCAGTACGACTACCATTTCGAGAGGATTTCTTCTACAAAATTAGAATTATTACCGGATATAGGCAGGAGAGATTGTTATATTCTATTAATGTAGAAGTTTTGAGGTATTCACGGCTTTCAGTGTATAAAATTCTGCTATTGAAGAATTTTAATTGCTTTCAATGATTCTTTTGCCTATTATTCTGCCATAGCAGAATAATTGGTGATTTCATGAAAACGGTACAACCTACTGCCTTCCCTGCGGATCCATTTGTCAGCTCGATTGAAGTGCTTGCAAGGGCCGTACGGGCCGCACGTACCCAAGCCGGGCTGACCATGTCGGACGCGGCACTGGTGGCTAACGTGTCGATACAAACGCTCGTCGATGTCGAAGCCGGCCGTCCAGGAGTCAGTATCGGAAAGATTCTCCAAATTGCGGATGCGCTCGGTGTCAGCCTGTTCGTTGCCCCGGCCGCTCAGCGTGAGGTACTGCGCAGTCAATTCCGGAGCACGGCCTCCTGTGGGGGCGCGAAATGAATCTCGCCGTGTGGGCTCAACAACAGCGTATAGGGTTGCTGTCGTACGATGGCGCCATGAGTCGATTCGCGTTCAAGTACGAACCGGACTGGATCGGCCGGCGCGGCGCCTTTGCGCTTGGACCGACACTGCCACTCACACCCGACCCGGAACAGAACGCCGACCAGCATAGTGCGGTAGTGCGTCAGTTTTTCCAGAACCTCCTGCCAGAGGGGAAGGCGCTTGAAGATGCCGCCGGGATCAACAACGTTTCCAAGACCAGCGTGATGGGCCTTTTGCGTGTTCTGGGTCGGGAGACTGCCGGCGCGTTGATGTTCACGCTTTCCGACGAAGACCCGGCCCAGATGGCACAGCCGTCACGCCCACTTCCTGATAGAGAGCTCTCCCAACGGATCCGGGAGCGGCCGCAGATGTCGTTTTCTGTCTGGGATGGCAAGGTTCGCCTGTCCATTGCCGGTTACCAGGACAAACTGGCGGTCTACGAGAAGGATGGCCAGTGGTTCCTGGTCGAAGCCCCGCGCCTGGCGTCCACCCTGATCGTCAAACCCGAGCCCATTGCCAACTTCATGGCCGGTATGACCACGAACGAGTTCATGTGCATGCGCCTGGCTGCAGCGCTCAAGCTGCCTGTTGCGAATGTCTACCTCAAGCATGTCCCCGAACCGGTGTTGGTCATCGAGCGGTTCGACCGCATGGTTACGCCTGCGGCGGACGGCACGACGTTCGTCCAGCGGATCCACTGCATCGATGGCTGCCAGGCCTTGGGCTTGCCAGTCGACTTTAAATACGAGCGTCCGTATGGTGACGCCGTAGATGTGCAGAATGTGCGCGACGGAGCGTCGCTCAACCGATTCCTCACCCTGCTTGACGACAAGACGATAACGCTGGCCCCCGGCGTTTCGAAGCTGCAGTTCCTGCGGTGGGTAATTTTCCAGGTACTGGTCGGCAATACCGATGCGCACGCCAAGAACATGAGCTTTTTTTGTGAGGGCGGCGGGCTGACGGTCGCGCCGGCCTACGATCTGGTCTGTGCGTTAGTCTATGCCGGCGATAACGTCCAGGACACGCTGGCCATGGCAGTTGGCGACAATTTTGATCCATTCACGATCGGCGCCTACGACTGGGCTCAGATGGCGTACGAAAACAAGCTGGTACCGCGGCTGGTGGCCAGCGAATTGCGTCGAATGGCAAAAGCCTGTCTGGATGTGCTCCCCGGGCTCGTGCAGGAGCTTGAGAGCGAGGGCGCCGAACGGAGCATGTTGTTGCGCGTTCAGGACGTCATCGCGCATCAGGCAGCGGAAGCCATGCGGGTAGCCCCGCTCGTCTCAAAAGTAAGCAAAGACTTATTCTGAAAGGCCTTGTGCTGCGAGGATAATTTTTCTGGCGCTTCCAGAAAATTTCTTTGGTCAATTTATGCCTTGCTTCGTGGCCTGGGATTCTTGTCCTTGACGCTGTCGCTATGATTTTCAACAGCCTGCTAACGGCTGCGGAAGTGCCGCAAATCGTTGAATCCATGTTCCGCCCGCACGGCCTCCATGTTTGGCGTATCTTATGTGCGCATGTGCTCCTTGCCTCGGTCTCGGCTCTGTCGCACAGACTCGCAAGTCGTTACGGCGCCGGGCGGCCATACATGAAAAAAACTAATCACCGGTGGGTGACAACTGGAAGCTCTTCACCTTTTCCAGGTTGAGTAGAAATGCCGCGAGGGCCGATATGTTCCGCACGTTACCGGATCGTAAAATCATGCGATATTCGAAATACAACCCATCCTCGGTAATGCGGTAACTCATGTTGGCGATGTTAAAGCCATGGTCCTTCATGATTTTCCGGATATGCTCTTCCGGCAACACTTCATTCCTGTCGAAGCGGAGCGAATGATGGGCATAAGAGAGGGTAGGCATCCATGTTTCGATTTTCCGGAAAAAGGACAGAATGCCCAACGTCAAGGCGGTCGCGAAAATCGCAGGAAAGTAAAAACCTATTCCAATCAATACGCCTATTGCCGCAGTAATCCATATCGATGCGGCAGTCGTCAATCCACGCACGCTGAGCCCTTCCTTGAAAATGACGCCTGCACCGAGAAAGCCAATGCCCGTCATGATGCCTTGGGCCATGCGGGTCGGATCTGTCCTGATGACATCGCTGGAGATGTCGCGCAGCCACGTCCATTGAAACATGGTGATCAGCATCAGCAGGCTCGACGCCAGGCATACCAGCGTATGCGTTCGAAATCCGGCCGGCCGCCCGTGAAAGCTTCTTTCCAGCCCGATGATGCCGCCTGCCAATAACGCGCCTAAAAGATGGATAGTAATGGTGATGGCATCGATGTCCATTGGGATTCTTGTTTTTAATGGATATGCGGATGAGAAAGGAAAAGCAGCCGCCCTGTCTTTTCCATAAAGAAGGGATCGGACGCGTCGCCAAATTGGCTTGCGTCACACTGATCAAACTCCAACCGGGAATGTCTCCGGCGCTTCTCCCGTCTTCCAGCGGCTCGTGGGTTCCAGCGGCTCGACCGCGTGCGTCTCGTCTTCGGTGGCACGCGCGTCGCCGATCAAGTCCATCAGGGAATCGTAATCGTCAGGCGTGCCGTTGAGCTGGTGCGCGGAGGAAGAAATGGCAATGCTTAATGGAGAATGTGTCACAGTCGGCATGATGTTTCGAAATCCGGAAAATTATTGTTCCCGCTTCGCTTCTTCAAGCAGTTTTTGTACCTCTTCATCGCTGGTCTGGCTGAAATCTTCGTACCATAATCCCACTGCATAAAATGGATCCGGGGTGTACAGACAAATCATTTCATCCACTTCGGATTGCAGGTTTTGGCAGGTATCAGGCGCCGCAGCGGGAACGGCGGCGATCACGCGCGCCGGCTTTGCTTCACGCAGCACACGTACGGCCGCCAGCATGGTGGACCCGGTCGCCAAACCATCGTCAACCAGGGTCACGACGCGGTCGCGCACGTCGAGCGGGGGGCGATTGGCACGGTACAGCTTTTCGCGGCGCTCGATTTCCCGCAACTCGCGCTCTGCGGTCGCTTGCACCACCGCCGGCGGGATGTTCTGTTCTTCCAGCACGGCAGGTTGCAGCACGTATGAACCGCCGCTGGCAATTGCCCCCATTGCATATTCCTCGTGGCCGGGCACGCCGAGTTTGCGGACCAGCAGAATGTCGAGCGGCACATCAAGCGCTTTTGCGATGGCAAAGCCGACAGGAACGCCGCCGCGCGGCAGCGCCAGCACGATGACATCGGGGCGCCGGGCGTAGGCACTCAACCGTTGCGCCAATAGTTCTCCCGCATGCTTCCGATTCTTGAAACGGTGTAAATCAGCCATATCAAAACCAGCCTGTCATCCGCATCATGCAGATGCCGGAAATAAATTGCGGTGCACCGGATGTCACGCAAAACAACCCTGATTCTCTTGTGCAATAGATAAACGGCGCTGCTGCAATCCGATGGGGGGATTGGTTAGTACCATATTGTTTGATCCATACAGAATGGCGGTGTTGCAGGGTATTCGGCAATCAGACACGGGCTATGCGCCCGGTCAAAACCAGGCAGAAAAGTCATTGATTCTGGAGACAAAAACAGTAGGTGCGCCCAGGCCGCAGCCCATTTCCATTCCCTGTTCCATGCACGCTTTGTGATGCGTCAATCTTCGATACGCTTCGGTTTCCTAATCTGGACTTGCAGGGATGAAGAGCGTTAGTTATTGATGCGGCGCGATGAGGTAGGGACTTCATCGTGTCGAACCCAAACAGAGCAGGATTCAATGATTATCCATAACGTCGACGTTGCCGCCATTTTCAATGAAATCGCCGACTTGCTGGAGCTCGAAGGCGATGAGAATCCGTTTCGCATTCGCGCTTACCGGAATGCCGCCAGAACATTGAATGCATGGCCGACCAGTGTACAAACCATGGTCGAAGAGAAAAGGGATTTGAAAAAAATACCTGGCATTGGTCCCGACCTGGCGGCGCGGATCAACGAAATCGTTACCACCGGCACCTGCGCAGTACGAGAGCAATTGCGGCAGACGCTGCCTCCCGCCATCACCGAACTGTTCAAGGTACCCGGCCTGGGACCCAAGCGCATCAGGACCTTGCACCAGCAACTCGACATTTCCACGCTGGAACAGCTTCATGCCGCTGCGCGTGACGGGCGGATCAGAAGCGTCCCCGGATTCGGCGCAAGGGTGGAACAGCGCATTCTGGAAGCGGTGCAGTCCCGATTGTCAAAAACGGCGCGTGTCAATATTGCCATCGCTGCACAAGTGCTGGAGCCGCTGATCCGATATTTGAAAGCGGTCAAGGAAGCGGACAAGCTTGAAGTGGCGGGCAGTTTCCGTCGCATGCAGAAAACCGTGGGCGATCTGGATATCCTGGTGAGTTCTTCACGTCCGGAGCGGGTGACGCAGCAATTCGTGGACTATGACGGTGCGGATCAGGTGCTGGCGCACGGCGATACGCGCGCCAGCGTGGTGTTGCGCCAGGGTTTGCAAATCGATTTGCGCGTCGTGGCGCAGAAGAGTTTTGGCTCCGCACTGTATTACTTTACCGGTTCCAAGGCGCACAACGTCGCAGTGCGAAGACTGGCGCAGGAACACGATTTGAAGATGAATGAGTACGGCGTTTTTTCCGGCGACAGGCGCATTGCCGGAGACACCGAAGAGTCCGTGTTCGACGCGGTGGGCCTGGCTTACATCGAACCGGAGTTGCGGGAAAACCGTGGAGAAATCGAAGCAGCGCAACAGGGGCGCTTGCCGGTGCTGGTGACGTTCTCCGACCTGCAGGGGGACCTGCATGCGCATACCGCGGCAACCGATGGTCAAAACAGCTTGCACGATATGGCGCTGGAAGCCAGGCGCCGAGGCCTGCGTTACCTGGGCATTACCGAGCATTCGCAACGCCTGACCGTCGCGCACGGTTTGAATGCGGCAAGGCTGTCAAGGCAAATCGAGGAGATCGATCGATTGAATGCCGAACTGGATGGCATTGCGCTCCTCAAGGGAATTGAAGTCGATATCCACGAGGACGGCCATCTCGATTTGCCGGATGCGGTCTTGCGGCGGCTCGATTTCGTGATCGGTGCGGTGCACAGCAAATTCGAGTTGGGAAGAGTCAGGCAAACGGAACGCATCTTGCGGGCAATGGATCATCCGTGCTTTACCTTGCTGGCCCATCCGACGGGGCGCCTGATCGGCGAGCGCGAGTCTTATGACGTCGATATGCCGCGTATCATCCGGCATGCGAGGCAGCGCGGCTGCTTCCTGGAACTCAACGCGCAGCCCAGCCGCCTGGATTTAACCGATGTCTACTGCCGAATGGCCAAAGAGGAGGGTGTGTTGATCAGCGTGAATTCGGACGCGCACAGCCTGTTCGATTTCAACAATTTACGCTTCGGTATCGGCCAGGCGAGACGCGGCTGGCTGGAAAAGAATGATGTGCTCAATACCCGGTCTCTCGATCAATTGAAACGGATGCTTGCGACTGTGCGGCGTTGAAAGGCGGGCGTAAAACTGGGTGTCGATGTTGCTGCGACGTTTCTTCGGGCCGATTCTGTGAGAGGGGCCAGTGGCCGCGCAGCCGGCAATCGCCAATCCGCTGACTGCAGCCGCCGTGAGCATGAAATCCCGCCTTTGCATGATGCGTGCATTGCACGGCTTGTCGAAACATACCGAGCGTGGGGTAGCAACGGTTGAATTACTGAATCGTGATCTGCTTGGCTTGTGCTCCTTGTTTCTTGGGCAGGGATAGCATCAGAATGCCGTTCTCAAGTTTGGCTTGAGCACCGGCGTCGTCAACTTCAGCAGGTAACGTGAAGCTGCGTGAGAATCGCCTTACGGTGCGTTCTGCATACACGACATGCTCGCCTTCTTTTTGCGCGGACTCGCGTTTGGCTTCGCCTTCAATCGACACCCGTTGATTATCGATCCCGACCTTGACATCCTCTTTCTTGACACCGGGCAGTTCTGCTTCGACTTCAAATGAATTATCGGTCTCTACAACATTCAGGCGCGGACTGGTTATGCCTTCCGAGCCCGTTCTTGCCGGGGATGAAAAGGGGATGAACGGTGCAAAGAAATCTTCAAACGCGTTTTCAATCAGCCGTCCGAATTGATCCTCGATCGATGCGGGACGGTATGTTGAGGGAGGTAAATTGCTGCGTCTAATGAGGTCCATGATGACATCCTTTCATTAACAAACATCGGGCTCTTCATGATCAAGTGCATGTCGCCCTTATGCTATTTAAAGGCGTTCACCACACGATGACAAGAGCATGTCGACATGCGCTTTTGCGGAAGAGCAGACAATGGAACGTATTCTCAATAACGACGATCGGGGCAATGACGGTCGGGAAAACGGTATTCCATCTCGGGCATTGCCGACGCCGCTTTCCTTTCTTCCTTCGGCATTTCCACCACCATCGCATCGGTGGTCAGGATCAATCCGGCGATCGATACCGCATTTTGCAGCGCGGTCCGGACCACTTGGGTCGGATCGACCACGCCCATGTCGAGCAGGTCGCCATATTCGCCGGTAGCGGCGTTCCAGCCGAAATTGCCTTTGCCTTCCAGGACTTTGCCGAGGATGACGGAGCCGTCTTCTCCGGCATTGGCGGCGATGTGTCCTCGAATCAGAGCAGTTGACATGGCTCATATCGGAGCAACCGCTCACACCTATGATGGGGAAAAGATGGCAAGAATTCTTCATATGTCATATGAAGAAGCAAGACGATGGCGTCAGGGCGATGTCTCAAGGAAAATTGCCCCGCCATCGTGTTCTATAACCAGAGATAGAGATGAGGTCGATGATGGCTAACAATTTGACGCGCTTCGATCCGTTCACGGATATCGCGCGCTTGGATCCATTCCGCAATATTGACGAACTCTTCAGCGATTTCCCGCTGATGCCAACCAGCAGGCGTGCCTTGGGAGCGGCACCGCGCATCCGGATGGATGTAACGGAAGACGACCAGAATTACCTGGTCAAGGCCGACATACCCGGCGTAAACAAGGACGATATCAAGATCGCTATCGACGGCAATCAAGTGTCTGTCAGTGCGGAGATGAAGGAGGAAAAAGAAGCGAGCGGCGCCGGCATGCTGTGCCGGGAGCGTCAATATGGCCAGCTGTATCGAAGCTTTATCTTGCCCCAGGAAGTTGACGATACGAATGCCCAGGCCAAATACGAAAACGGCGTGCTGCAACTGACGCTGCCGAAGAAAGCAGGAACCGGCCGCAAGCAGATTGCAATTCAGTAGTATTTCCGGGCAGTAGTCGAGGTCCTTATCCGCATCGTGTTTTCCGGCATCAAAAAGGCAGGCCGATGTTGTGGAGAAAAAGGCGATGTCCTTGAATGTCGCACAGAAGCTGATCCAGTCGCATCTGGTGCAGGGCGAGATGCGGCCCGGCGAGGAGATCGGGCTTCGCATTGACCAGACCCTGACCCAGGATGCGACCGGGACGCTGGTGATGCTGGAGCTGGAATCGATGGGCCTGGATCGGGTGAGGACCGAGGTCAGCGTCCAGTATGTCGATCACAACCTGATCCAGGAAGACTACAAGAACGCCGACGACCACTTGTTTCTGGGCAGCGCCTGCCGGCGCTTCGGCCTGTGGTACTCGCGCCCGGGAAACGGGGTGAGCCATCCATGCCATCAGGAGAATTTCGGCAAGCCGGGCAAGACGCTGCTCGGTTCCGACAGTCATACGCCGGCCGGCGGCGCCATCGGCATGCTGGCGATCGGCGCCGGCGGACTGGAAGTCGCGTTGGCGATGGCGGGCGAGCCGTTCTTCATGCGCATGCCGCGGGTCTGGGGCGTCAAGCTCACCGGCCGGTTACCGGAGTGGGTCAGTGCCAAGGATGTGATCCTCGAAATGCTGCGCCGTCATGGCGTGGAGGGCGGTCTGGGGCGCATTATCGAATACTATGGACCGGGGCTCGATACGCTTTCCGCGATGGACCGGCATGTCATCGCCAACATGGGCGCCGAGCTGGGTGCGACCACCACCGTGTTTCCGTCGGACCAGGAGGTGCGCCGTTTCCTGCGTGCATGGCGGCGCGAACAGGACTGGGTCGAATTGCTTGCCGATCCCGGCGCGGCGTATGACGTGCACGAGGAAATCAATCTGTCGAGTCTCGAACCGCTGATCGCGATGCCGTCCAGTCCGGACAATGTGCGCCCGGTGCGCGAAGTCGCGGGCCAGCGTATCTACCAGGCATACATCGGTTCGTCGGCCAATTCCGGCTATCGCGACTTTGCAGTCCCGGCGATGATGGCGCGCGGACGGCGCGTGCATGAGCGCGTGTCGCTCGACGTCAATCCGACGTCCCGCGCGCAACTCGAAACGCTGATGCGCGAGGGCCATATCGCCAGCTTGTTGCATGCCGGCGCGCGCCTGCATCAAGCCGGTTGCAACGGCTGCATCGGAATGGGTCAGGCGCCGGCCACGCAGGAGTTGTCCCTGCGCACGGTGCCGCGCAATTTCCCCGGACGCTCCGGCACGCGCGAAGACAAGGTATGTCTGGTCAGTCCCGAGACCGCTGCCGCATCGGCGCTCACCGGCGTCATCACCGACCCGCGCACCCTCGGCATTCCCTATCCGTACGTCGCCGACCCCGACGACCCGATCATTAACCGCGAGCTGTTCGTACCGCCGTTGCCGCATGAAGCGGCACAGCACGTGGTCCTCGAAAAAGGGCCGAACATCGCTTCGCTGCCGATGTTGGAGCCGCTGCCGGATGAGATTGAACTGCCGGTCCTGCTTAAGGTGGGGGATGATATTTCCACCGACGAGATCATGCCGGCGGGTTTGCGGGTGTTGCCGTTCCGCAGCAACATTCCCAGGATCGCCGACTTTTCCTTCGACATCATCGATCCCACCTATGCCGCACGAGCCGTCAAGCATGTGAAGGGCCATGTCGTGGTGGGCGGCAGCAACTATGGACAAGGTTCGAGTCGGGAACACGCCGCACTGGGGCCACACTATCTTGGACTGCGCGCAGTTCTGGCCAAGGGCTTTGCGCGCATCCACGCGCAGAACCTGATCAATTTCGGGGTGCTGCCGCTGACTTTCGTCGATCCTGCCGATTACGATGGCATCGAGGCCGACGATGTGTTGCGCCTGACCGGCATGCGGCGCACGCTCTCGGAGGGAAATGAATTGACGATCGAAAACTGCACGCGCCAGCGCAAGTTGCAGGTGCGTCATTTCATGTCGCCGCGGCAGGTGCAGCTCATGCTGCATGGTGGGTTGATCAATTGGATGAAAAAGCAGTTATCGGGCTCGCCTGTGTTGAAAAACACTTGACCAGCCTGATGCCTTTGTCGCGGTATTGGCACCTTCTTTATCCGTCAGAAACAACTGGATTTTTCCTCGGCAAAATTTGAGCCTTAAAGGGCACCCCTTTAAAAGTGCAAGTTCTGTCGAGGAAAAAGTTTCCATTCAGGTGCATGTCTGGCGGCCTCTCAAGCAACTTCGGACGGCTCCTTCCCCCCTTGCAGGGGCGCCCGGCGAGGGGTAGTGCGCTCGAGACATATTGAACTTCTGATGACCTTAAAGGGGTGGCCTTAAAGGGAGGATCTGACAGCGCCTCAAAGCGGAACACGTCGCGCACGTTGACTTGCCTGTTGCCGGAACGGATACTTTCATTCAACAAGTCCGGTTTCCCGGCTTGCTTTCACTGTTTCCAATCGCAAAGGAATTCTCGTGTCCGATCACATCCGACGTATTGCCATCAATACCGGGGGCGGTGATGCTCCCGGCCTCAATGCGGTTATCCGCGCAGTGGTTCTTGCCTCCGCCAAACGAGGCTGGGAATGCTTCGGGATCCGGGACGGGTTCAACGGGATACTGTGTCCCGAGCGTTATCCGGAGGGAGGCGTGTCGCGCCTTACGCCGGACAGGGTGCGCGGTATCGCGCATCTGGGCGGCACGATACTCGGCACGACCAACAAGGGCAACCCGTTGCAGTTTCCGACTTCCATGCCGGATGGAACAATCAGGGACGTCGATCGGTCGGACGATATCCTGGCGTTCTTTGCGAAAGAGGGGCTGGATGCGCTCGTGTCCGTCGGCGGGGACGGATCGCTGACCATTGCGCATGCCTTGCACAAGAAGGGGCTGCGCGTGATCGGCGTGCCGAAGACGATCGACAACGATCTCGACAAGACTTTCACGACGTTCGGTTTCGATACCGCGGTGGCGTTTGCGACCGAATGCCTGGATCGCTTGCACAGTACCGCCGAGAGCCACCAGCGTGTGATGGTGGTGGAGGTGATGGGACGTTATGCGGGATGGATCGCACTGCACGCCGGCATTTCAGGCGGCGCGCATAGCATCCTGATTCCGGAAATCCCGTTTGATCTGGACAAGGTGGTGACGAAGATCAGTCGGCGCGATGCGGTCGGACGGATGTATTCGATTGTCGTGGTTGCCGAGGGTGCGGAGCCGATCGATGGCGGGCGGGAAGTGCTGGAAGCGGCGGGAGGCGGCCATGTCGAGCGCCTGGGCGGCATCGGGGAGCGCGTCGCGAAAGCGCTGCAGGAACGCACCGGCAAGGACGCAAGAGTTGTCGTGCTCGGACATTTGCTGCGGGGCGGCAGTCCTACTTCGTTCGATCGGTTGGCCGCATTGCGATTTGGCGCTGCGGCTGTGCGTGCGCTGGAGCGGGGCTTGTCCGGTGTCATGGTTTCGCTCGCGTTTCCCAATGTCGATTACGTGGCGCTGGAGGAGGTGGCCGGGCGCATGAAGAGCGTGCCGATGGACGGCGATACCTTGCAGACAGCGCGCGATCTCGGGATCTGCATGGGCGATTGATGCAACGGCTTCGCTCACTCATTTTTGCGAGAACAGCGTAAGGAATGCCTTGGCGGCGTAGCGGCCTTTCATGACGTAGACTGCCTCGGATGGATGCAGACCGTCGGGGCAGATACTGTAGACGCTTTTCCCATTCAGGAAATCGGTCAGGTACTGATACTGATCGATGACGGGAATCTGTTCCTGCGTGGCGACTTCCTTCATCGCATTGACATAGACGTCGAGCCCGGCAGGGCCGCTGTCCCTGGTCGGGTTGGGCGTTTCGAAAATCACTTGCTTTCCGTACCGCCTCGCCGTTCTGGCGAGCTTGCCCAGACACGCCTGGTAGGTGGGGACGTCATGCTTCCATTGATCGTTGATCGCGAAGTTGATGAAGACATACCTGGCCTTCGATTCTTGCATCTGTTTTTGCCACGGCAGGTGTCGGCCATCGGTGCCATCCAGCAGTTGGCAGGCGGTTGTTCCGTTGACGCCTTCATTGCGAACCGCAAAGCGGGAGGCGGAGGGCAGGGCTGCCGAAAATGCAGAGGGCGCAGATATGGCGACCTGGCCGCCGGTGCCTGACCTGTAACCCCATACGGTCGAATCGCCGTAGTACTCGATGATGCGCATTGCTGCGGAAGACGGCGCAGCCGCGCATGCCGGCTGCAGCAGGCATGTTGCCAGTATGGCGGCGGCAAGCGGGAGCAGTTGATTTGGCGTGATCATGATGTGCGAATCGGAATCGTCTATACGGAGGTCCTGCGCGTCGCGGCGCCGGAGCGGCTTGCCATCCGGTTGAAACGCTCGCGCAGCGGCTGCTCGATGTAGCGGAATGTCCATCCCGAGATGACGAACAGCGTGACGACGTAGCCGATCAGGATGGTGGCGCTGCTCAGTATGCCGTTGGCGCGCTTGGTCAGGTTTTCGAAGATGAGGAGCAAGGGCATGTGCATCAGATAAATGGAGTACGAGCGCGTGCCGAGCACCTGGAAGACGTGCAACTTGAGTGCATCGGCCAATGGACCGGTGTCGTTGCAGAGGGAGAGTACGAGTGCGGCGAACGCAACCGGAAAGGCGAAGGCGGCGACCGGGACATGGTCGACCAGCGTGAGCAGCAGGAACAGCGCAAACAGGACGGTCAGCTGCAGCGTAGTCGGACCGATACGCTGCCAGCGACTGGAGTAATAGGTGAGCGCTCCGAGAAAGAAGGCGTGCATGCAGCGGACAAATCCGAAGTCGTAGGTCAGGGAAAGGCAGCCCTTCTCTTCAATGCAATTGTGGATGTTGACCGAAGCCCAGGCACTGATCAGCAGGCCGGCGATGCTCAGTGCGATGAAAATGGCGAGGCGGAGCCTTCCGCGTGCGAGCAGACAGACACCGGCGAACAGGAAGTAGGTGTAGAACTCGGTGCTGATGCTCCAGGTCGGCGTATTGAGGATGAGGTCGTCGAAGAGACCGAGGGAGTGGGTGAACGTGAACGTCGCGGCAATTTCGGCTACGCTCGGGACCAGATACTCCAGTGTGCCGGGGTTGTTGAGCACGCTGCTGTAGCCCAGCGCGAGCGCGACGTTTTTTGCCAGCACGATCACGTTGGAGGCCAGGATGAAGACGATCGTCGAAAAGACCAGCAGCGGAAAAAGGCGTCCTATGCGCCGAACTACAAACGCAATGATATCGTCGACTGTCTGCATCCGCCCGGAATAGGCGGCGCAGATGACGAAGCCGCTCAGCACGAAGAACAGGTCGACGAAGAGATAGCCGTTCCTGATAATCGGGAAGTATTCATTTCCGATCTTGAGATGGTAGAGCGCGACAATCAATGCGGCTATGCCTCGAAGGCCTTCGAGCGACTTGATCATTGGGTCAGGACAGGAGGGCGCAGCCAACCGGCGGCGCGGCGGTTCAGGATTCGCCTAGTGTGGCGTTTGCGTGAAGACGTGTATTGATGATGCTCATTTTTTGAGTGCGGCAACACGTAACCGCGCGTAATTGCAACTGCGGGTGGTCTTCGGCTCCGCAGACGGTGTACTGCAGCAACGCAAAAGCCCCGCCCTGCAATGGCAGGGCGGGGCTTTTGCGATGACGAGACTTGGAGAGCCGGCTTACTTGAACAGCCCGGCGAAAACGCCCGCGGCGAACTGGCCTTTCATGATGT
>CBIHRJ010000022.1:0-69859 GCA_966212445.1 uncultured Noviherbaspirillum sp.
GGCGGAATTGCAAAAGCTGCCGGATACCCGGGTGAAATTGTTCGATGAGGCGTTTGTGCTCAGAGACCAACAAAGCGGCAAGCCACTCGCGGATGTGGCCTATCGCATCAAACTGCCCGACGGCACCTTTGAAGAAGGCATCACCGATAAACAGGGACGTACGCATGCTGTGAGGGGCACCGGCAGCGGCCCGGTTGAATTCCAGACAAAAAAAGGATAATCGCAGATGTCCATTTGGACCACCATGGGCACGTCAACGCTGACGCCGGTCGAGATGACCAGGCGCAAGGAAATCCTTGTGCCGATGACGCGCACGAATTACACGCTGCTCTACCATTACGGCGACCTGGACAAGACGCCCGTGCGCGGTGTCACCTATCTGGCCACCATGGTCAATGGCGAGCAGCTTACTGGCATACTTGACGACACCGGCCGAGCACAATTGTGCAGCGTGCCCAAAGGGCCGGTAACTGTCTCGTACCAGTACGATCTCCCCGATGTTGACGATGAACACATCATTGCAGCACGCGAAGAGGTACGAAAAGCACTGGATGCCCTCGTGGCCCAGACACGGGCGGACATGGCCGAGGAATGGAAGCGCTGGAACGAAGCCGGTTGGCTCAAGCGCGAATACCTGGAGCGGCTCAGGACCGTCCAGGGCGGCGCGATGGGAGCGTGGCACTGGTTGTCGGGTACCGTGGAGTCGGTATGGCAACTAGCTGTGCTGTGCTACAAACTGGACAAGGAACAAGTTGAATTGCGCTACTTGTTCATGACGGGCCAATGGGGCGCACTGGACCAGAAAATCGCCGCTTATAGAAAGAAAGGACGCAAAGTACTCGACGCCGCGAGCGAGCTGAAGGAGCTGCTCAATCTGATTTTTCATGACCAGCAGACACGAGACTTGATTGCAACGTTCGCCAGGGACTGGTGGGCGGCAATACCGCCTCATGAACAAGATGAACTTGCGATGGACGGCGGCATGCAAATCATCGTCGATGTCGTGATCGGCGTGCTGCTTGCCACCTTCTCATCAGGTGCAGGAGGCGCGGCCTACGGCAGCGCCAGGTGGGCTGCCGCAGGAGGGCGATTGGGCGCCCGCATCAGGAAGTTGCTGGACGCGCTCAAGGATGCCTTTGAAGTGTTGGCCAAGGCGCTCAAGCAGCGCAAGCGCAAGACGGTTGAATTCAAACGTGAGGCCAACGCGGCGCGGGTAATTGAAACGAAATGGAAACCCGAGCTCGTCGTCGCAAGCACAGCAGGCGAAGAGTTCGCGATGGTTAATGGCAAGAAGGTGCTACCGAAGGTTTATGCTGAGCTTTATCATGGAACCAATAAGGCAACCTTGGGCTATGCCGAAGCGACTCCACTGGAAGAAATTGCTACCAACATCTACAAGAAGGGTTTGCCAGCCAGAGGCAAAAACATCGATCTGGCGGAACACGCTGCGGGTGCGGAAGACCGGGCATTTCGCGGCACAACCACCATGTTGCAGTCGCCGGACCACCAGGCTGGTGCGGTGCTGTGGGCAGACGAAGGCGGCTTGGTCGTCAAGCTCAAAGAGGTAAAAGGTTACGATGTGAATGAACTGCTGGAAGGCCGCGTCAAGAAACCGGACGGGACCTTCGGTGGCAACAAGGTGCTCGGAGAACAGGAAATCGCTGTGCCTGGTGAGATCAAACCGGAACAAGTCGAAATGATCTATAAAGTGGCTAAAGTCCGCAATGGAAAACTCCGACATCAGAGCATTCCCCGATAAGGATCAATCGTCAAACTCAGAAATCATTATGTCAAAAATTAATCAATTATCGGCAGAAGAGCTCCGCCAACGCTGGCGAAGTGATGTCTTGTTCCAGAAATTTCGTCAGGCGGTGCTCCTGAACAGCCCTGCCGAAGATTGGTTTCATAACCTTCCCAAACTTCAACATCCTTGGGAAAAGGATGAAGTAGGCGACTTCCGTGGAGTCTTTTTCGACCACATGGAGCTTGTCAAGATTGATCTCACATCACTTCGTTTTGACGATGCAGACTTTTCAGGAAGTGAACTGAACGAATGCAGCCTGCAAGGTGCCGTGTTGTCAGATTCCTCGTTTGCAAATGCGAAGTTCACGCGCGCCCACATGATCCCCGTTTATGGAAAGAGAGTGCGTTTCAACGGAGCAGTCTTCGAACAAACCTCTATGGAATACTCTTGCCTGACCTACTCCAGTTTTGTTTCAACAATGCTAAACAAGGTGACCTTGTCACACGCTGACTTAACCGCGACTTCCTTTGCTGCGGCTCGCTTAAACACATCCGACTTCAGCACTTCTGTATTGCGCGAAACGGATCTGAGTGGCGCCAATTTTTCAACCTGCGATTTAAGCCGCGCCATACTCCAAAATGCAAAAATGACGAACACGACCTTCGAAGCCTGCGACATGCGCGGCACCGATTTCAGAGGTGCACACCTTGATGGCGCAACGATACGCGGCGGTAAATTTGGCGTAGTTCAACAAGGTGATAAAGTCACACCAACCCGATTCGACGACACGCCCGAGACTCGGAAGCTGGTAGCCGGGAGCCACGCAGAAAGCACGGATTTGATTGAATGGGTACCTGTAAGAATAGCGGAAGAGACTGCGCTCAAAAGAGTGATGGCTGGCGAACCTTGCACACGCAATGGCTTCTGGTTCACTCCTGCTCAGGCTAACAGCCGGCGTTACTTCACCGTCGGACAAATTATGCCCAAGATTAAATCAGATTACGGAGCCACCATCTGGCAATGGGATACAAACCAAGAGCTCCCAAAAATCTGACAGACTCACGACAAGGACTAACTAACCTGAGTTCGGGATAAGCCGCTTCAGCAACATGCAGGAGCAGAAGAAGTCAAAGGCAAGCGCGGCTTGTTCGGCTTCAGGCTACGTGACAAGATTACTGATCCGAGAATCAAGGGTCCGTTCGAAACAGGCTGGGGAGCGACGGATTACTCGCCACAGGAAGCCCGTCGTATCCTGCTCACCGTGCCCGAAAAATGAACATCATGCGCAATCTACATCTGGAAGCGGCCATCTGGTATTTCTTTACCTCGCCGGAATTCTTTGAAATGGCGGCCAATGAGTGTGAAAGCACGATGGAGTGGTTCGGCAATCTCGCGATCTCCCGCGGCGGCGTCAATTACGGACGGAACAATCAGGTGTACGACGCCTTCAAGAAGGCTGCACGGAATTTCAGAAGAGGGGCGGAATTTGCCCGTCTAGGCGATTACAAGGTGGCATATGACGCGGCCTGGAGCATCGCTAGCGACATTCGCGGCATGATGGAGCAGCCGTTTCATAGCTGGATGACCGATGCGGAATTCGAGGAGTTCGAGTCAACACGGATTAGCAACATATTGGCGTACAAGGCAGAAATCATTTGCGGTATCGGCAACGCCGAGAGCGGGATGCGCAGATTCCTGATTTCAGATCCGGAAGATTTCGATATCCGTGACCGGGATGAAGGTTTCCCCGACGATTCCATCGTCAAAGAGTTCAAATCGCTCACCAAGCCCGAGTTTGAAAACATGCCGTGGAAGCTCCCCGACCCTCTTCCTCACTATGCCATCAATACGGCAGTCTCATGCAAGACAGGGGAAGAAGTGCCCTGGACAGGCGTTTGGTTTCCAGAAACAGGGTTGGACCAGCACAGCCTTACGTTTGCAGTAAAAGGATGGCGTATGCAGCCGGCCTATCGCGTCGTAAAAACCGCTAAGGAACTGAAAGCAGAAGGTGTGCTTTTACCTGTTCCTGAAACCAAAGCCGTCGCCACCATCTGGCATCCAGTTATTCCCGTTTCACAGCTTTTACAAACGAGTGATGGAATGATGCGTGCCAAGGCAGGTGAGCCCTGCCCGCAAGCTGGCCTTTGGCGTTCGCTGGACTCGCGGAACGAAAAGCGCGCCTATAAGCAAGGAGACATCATGGCCGACCTGGGATCTGCTTATGGCTTCACAGTCTGGCAGTACGTAGGCGAGAACTGATTCGGAACAACAGCGCGATCTACATCCGGCCAGTTGCGACAACGCCTGTCCTCGATCCTCGATCTGCGCCGCCAGCCAGCTCAACCTCAAAGCTCTGCAAGATTTTATTGATCTTCCCGAAGCGACTCGTCGGTATCACGGGAAATTGCCACAATACCTGACAATCAAAGCAGTGGAATATCCGGCCCTACTGGTTATGTGTCTTTGATTGCTACCGTTTATGTATGTTGAGGCTCATAAGAAAACGCTACGCAAACGAATGTGTTCGCCGTCGCAACGGACGAATTTCCACACAAGATTGCTCTGGTAAAACAGACACAGATTCAATGCGGTGTGTCCGAATCCGGGCTTGGTCCGAATCTCTGAATATTCACAGCAATGCCTCCGGCAGCAACCCCATCAACCGCAACTGATTCACCAGCAGCAACAAATTGTCAACGCACGATGCTACCAAAAAAGTAGCATCACCGTATCGGCAACTTCGTCGTATTCTTCACCTCTTCCATCACCGCATAGGTGTGCGTCTCGCGCACACCCTTCAATTGCAGCAGTGACTTGCCGAGAAATTCGCGGTAGGCGTTCATGTCTTTCACGCGCGCTTTCACCAGGTAGTCGAAGCCGCCGGCGACCATGTGGCATTCCTGGACTTCGGGAATCACCTGCACGCTGCGCTTGAAGGCGTCGAACACTTCCGGGGTGGTGCGGTCGAGCACGACTTCGATGAACACCAGCAGCGAGACGTCGAGCAGTTGCGGATTGAGTTGCGCGGTGTAGCTAACGATATAACCGGCTTCCTGCAGCTTGCGCACGCGCTCCAGGCAGGCAGCCGGCGACAGGTTGACGCGCGATGCCAGTTCCACATTGCTGATGCGGCCGTCGTTCTGGAGTTCGGAGAGAATTTTCTTGCTGATCTTGTCTAGCATGGAGGCCATTCCTGAAAAAATATTGTTCGGCGAGATTCTCCCACAAAATAGAAAATTCTGGTAGTGAAGCCTATTTCCAGAATTAATACTTACAGACCCTGACTACAATCGAATCATTATTTTTTCAGGGATTTGTACCATGCTTACCGCAACGCAGCCGACTTCTTCCGTCCCCGCGCCGTTCGCGGCGTTTCACGCGGACATCATGCACGCTCCCGCGCCGCTGCGTGCGGCCATTACCGCCGCTTATCGCCGCGACGAACGCGAGGCGGTGCAGTGGCTGTTGTCGCAGGTCGCGTCGAACGCGGCCGCCCGGGCCGGCACCCAGGCGCTGGCGCGCCGCCTGGTGCAGGCGGTGCGCGAAAAGCGCACGCGCGCGTCGGGCGTGGATGCGCTGATGCACGAGTTTTCATTGTCGTCGGAGGAGGGCGTAGCGCTGATGTGTCTGGCCGAGGCCTTGCTGCGCATTCCCGACCACGAAACAGCCGACCGCCTGATCGCCGACAAAATCAGCAAAGGCGACTGGCGCAAGCATCTCGGCGAGTCGTCTTCGCTGTTCGTCAATGCCGCGACCTGGGGTTTGCTGATCACCGGCAAGCTGGTGTCGACCAACAGCGAGCAAGGCCTGGGCTCGGCGCTGACCAAACTGATCGCGAAAGGCGGCGAGCCCTTGATCCGCAAGGGCGTGGACCTGGCGATGCGCATGCTGGGCAACCAGTTCGTGACCGGACAGACGATTGCCGAGGCGCTGGCGAACAGCCGCGACAACGAGGCGCGCGGCTATCGTTATTCCTATGACATGCTGGGCGAAGCGGCGCTGACCGAGGAAGACGCAGCGAAGTATTACACCGCGTATGAAGACGCGATCCATGCGATCGGCCGCGCGTCGAACAAGCGCGGCATCAAGGACGGCCCTGGCATTTCGGTGAAGTTGTCGGCGCTGCATCCGCGTTACTCGCGCGCGCAGCGCGAGCGCTCGACGACGGAATTGCTGCCGCGCCTGAAGCGGCTGATCCTGCTCGCGAAACAATACAACATCGGCCTCAACATCGATGCGGAAGAAGCCGACCGCCTGGAGTTGTCGCTGGACCTGATGGAAGCGCTGGCGCAGGATAGGGACCTGGCCGGCTTCGACGGCATCGGCTTCGTGGTGCAGGCTTACCAGAAGCGCTGCCCCTTCGTGATCGATTACCTGGCGGACCTGGCGCGCCGCAGCGGGCGCAAGTTCATGGTGCGCCTGGTCAAGGGCGCGTACTGGGATGCGGAAGTCAAGCGCGCGCAGGTCGACGGCATGCCTGGTTATCCGGTCTATACGCGCAAGGTGTACACCGACGTGTCCTACCTGCTGTGCGCGCAGAAGCTGCTGGCGGCGACCGACGTGATCTATCCGCAATTCGCGACGCACAATGCGCATACCTTGTCGGCGATCTACACCTGGGCACAGGAACGCGGCATCACCGACTACGAATTCCAGTGCCTGCACGGCATGGGCGAAACCCTGTACGACCAGGTGGTCGGCGCCGACAAGCTGGGCAAGCCGTGCCGCATCTATGCACCGGTCGGCTCGCATGAAACCCTGCTCGCGTACCTGGTGCGCCGTCTGCTGGAGAACGGCGCCAATTCCTCGTTCGTCAACCAGATCGTCGATGAGAACGTCGCGATCGATACGCTGATCGCCGATCCGCTGGACGTCGCCGCGAAACTCGGCGGCGAGCCGCACCCGAACATCCCGCTGCCGTGCGACATGTTCGGCGCGGAGCGCCGCAACTCGGCAGGCATCGACTTGAGCAATGAAGATGTGCTGCGCGAACTCGATCGTGCGTTCGAAACGCTGGCAAAGGCGCAGTGGCATGCATCGCCATTGCTTGCCGGTGCAGTCGCAGCCGGCAAGCAGGAGCTGGTGGTATGCAATCCGGCCGACCGGCGCGACGTGGTCGGGAACGTTGTCGAGGCCGATGAAGGCGATGTGGACAACGCGTTGCGCGCAGCGCAGGAGTACGCGGCCGACTGGCAGGCCACGCCGCCGGCAGTGCGGGCGCAGGCACTGGTGCGCGCGGCCGATCTGTTCGAACGGCACATGCCGGAGTTGATGGCACTGGCGATCCGCGAAGCGGGCAAGTCGCTGCCGAATGCGATCGCCGAAGTGCGCGAAGCAGTCGACTTCCTGCGCTATTACGCAGCGCAGGTCGAGCAGGCGCCGAATGCACGGGCGCTCGGTCCGGTGGTCTGCATCAGCCCGTGGAATTTTCCACTGGCGATTTTCACCGGCGAGGTGAGCGCATCGCTGGCGGCCGGCAACGTGGTGCTGGCGAAACCGGCCGAACAGACGCCTCTGATCGCTTGCCGCGCGGTGCAGTTGCTGCACGAAGCCGGCATTCCGCGCGGTGCATTGCAGTTCCTGCCGGGACGCGGCGAAGTGGTCGGTGCACGGCTGACCGCCGACGCGCGCGTGCGCGGCGTGATCTTCACCGGCTCCACCGAAGTCGCGCAACTGATCAACCGCACGCTGGCGCAGCGCGCGGCGCAGGAGTGCCGGGAGATTCCGCTGATCGCCGAAACCGGCGGCCAGAATGCGATGATCGTCGACTCCAGCGCCCTGCCGGAGCAGGTGGTGCAGGATGTGCTCAGTTCGGCATTCGACAGCGCCGGCCAGCGCTGCTCCGCGCTGCGGGTGCTATGCCTGCAGGCGGACATCGCGGACAAGACGCTGGCAATGCTCAAGGGCGCGATGCGCGAACTGCGCATCGGCAATCCGGACCGCCTCGCCACCGATATCGGTCCGGTGATCGACGCCGAAGCGCAGCAAGGCCTGCTGCGCCACATCGAGCGCATGAAGGCGAACGGTTCCGGCTTGTACCAGTTGCCGCTGCCGGCCGCATGCCAACAGGGCACCTTCGTGGCGCCGACCGTGATTGAAATCGGTTCGCTTGCCGAGTTGCAGCGGGAAGTGTTCGGTCCGGTGCTGCATGTGCTGCGCTACCGCCGCGAGGAATTGCCGCACTTGATCGATGCGATCAATGCCACCGGTTACGGCCTCACGCTGGGCGTGCACTCGCGCATCGACGAAACCATCGATTTCATCGCGTCGCGCGCGCATGTCGGCAATATCTACGTCAACCGCAACATTGTCGGCGCGGTGGTCGGCGTGCAACCCTTCGGCGGCGAAGGCAAGTCCGGCACCGGCCCGAAAGCCGGCGGCCCGCTGTACCTGAAACGCCTGCAGCACAATGCGCAGGCCGTGCGCGCTGCGCACACCATCCATCAGCAGCGTGAGACGCGGACCGCGCCGGCATTCGACAGCCTGCTGGCCTGGGCCAACACGCACGGCCACGAGCGCATTGCCGCGCTCGGCGAAAGCTATCGTCTCGAAAGCCTGTTGAATACCGCGCAGGTACTGCCCGGACCAACCGGCGAGCGCAATACCCTGCGCTTCGCGCCGCGCGGCGCGGTACTGTGTGCGGCAAGCAAGACCAGCGTGCTGCTCAACCAGCTGGCCGCCGCATTTGCGACAGGAAATCATGCGGTGGTCGATACCGCCACCGCACGCTTGTTGCCATCGGGACTTCCGCAAGCGGCAAGCAATGCGATTTCGCGTGTCGATGGCGCGGCGCTGCAAGCCTTGCCTCTGCAGATGGCCATGGCTGATGCGGACAAGCTGCCTGCATTGCTGGAGGAGCTGGCCGCGCGCGACGGGGCGCTGGTGCCGGTGATCGAAACCGGCGACGTCGAACCGGTGCCGCTGTGGCGCCTGGTCGCGGAGCGCGCCGTGTGCGTGAACACCACGGCGGCGGGCGGCAATGCGAGCCTGATGACGCTGGGCGGCTAATCCTGCGACGCCGCATTCTTTAACGTTGCTGTTCGCCGCGAAGGGCACGAAGAAATGTTTTCTTCGTGCCCTTTGTGCTTGTTGTCTTCAGGTTCGCAGGCAGCATGAACTCATGCAGGAAAGACAAGTCTTATCCGCATGTCCCGTGCGTCGAAAATAGCGATAGGAAGTACGATAGGCTTGCTCGCCATTGCCGTCGTTCTGCTGCTCAATTTCGACTGGAACCGCGCCAAGCCGTGGATCAATGCGCGTGTCACGGAAGCGACCGGACGCGAGTTTGCGATCAACGGCGATCTTTCGCTGGCCTGGCAGGCGCCGCAGGGAGAATCCGGCTGGCGCGCGTGGATTCCGTGGCCGCGGCTGAATGCGCGCGATGTCCGTTTCGCCAATCCCGATTGGGCGCAACAGCCGCTGATGGCGCGTGCGGAGCAGCTCACGTTTTCGCTCAATCCCTTGCCGCTGCTGCGGCATCGCATCGTCATTCCGACACTGGCGCTCGACGCGCCGCGACTCGACCTGGAACGCGACGAGGACGGGCACGGAAACTGGGTTTTTGGCAACGGCGGACAATCCAGATGGAAGTTCGAGTTGCAAAGGCTGCTGCTGAGCAAGGGCGAAGTCCGCTATCTCGATCCCGGCAGCCGCACCGACCTGAGGGCAAACATCGCCACTCTCGACGCCGATGAGTCGCAGTCATATCAGACCGGCTGGCGTCTGCACGGCCGCTTGAATGGCGAAAACCTGAGCGGGAACGGCCGCGCGGGCGGCGTCCTGTCGCTGCAAACGAAGGGCATTGCGTTTCCGCTGGAAGCGACGCTGCGCATGGGCAAGAACCGGGTCGAAGCGCAAGGCGTGGTCACCGATCCGGGCAAGCCGAGTGCCATCGACTTGCAACTCAAGATTTCCGGCGTCAGCATGGCGCAACTGTATCCGCTGACCGGCATCGTCTTGCCGGAAACGCGACCATTCGAAACCGCGGGGCGCCTGACCGGCACGCTCAATGCGCGGGGCGGCAACTGGACCTATGAAAACTTCACCGGCAAGATGGGCAGGAGCGATGTCGCCGGCACGCTGCGCTACCGGTCGCGGGAACCGCGCGCACTGCTGGAAGGGACTGTCGTCTCCGACCTGCTGAACTTCAACGACCTGTCGCCGCTGGTCGGCGCCGATTCCGACGAGAGCCGCACCGAGCGTGGCGTCAAGATCGCGCAGCCGCCGAACAAGGTGTTGCCGGTGGAACCCTTCAAGAGTGACCGCTGGAACAGCATCGATGCCGACGTACAGTTCACCGGCCGCAAGCTGATCCGCAAGGAAGAACTGCCGATCGACAATGTCGTCACGCGTATACGCCTGCAGGACGGCGTGCTGTTGCTGGCGCCGCTGAAGTTCGGCATCGCCGGCGGCAACCTGGTGTCGAACATCCGTCTCGACGGCAAGGACAAGCCGATCAAGGCGGAATTGCGCCTGTCCGCGCGCCACCTGAAATTGCGCGAGCTGTTCCCGCACCTGGACCTGATGCAGGCCAGCCTCGGCGAAATCAACGGCGATGCGGCGCTGACCGCGCGCGGCAATTCGATCGCCTCGCTGCTCGGTTCATCGAACGGCGAAGTGAAGGCGGTGATCAACCAGGGCAGCATCAGCAAGCTTCTGCTGGAACAGATGGGCCTGAACCTGGGCAGCGTCATCGTCACCGAAATGTTCGGCGACAGGCAGGTGCAGATCAATTGCGCGGTCACCGACTTCATGGTCGATGACGGCGTGATGCATGCGAACACCTTTGTCGTCGATACCGAGGATGCGCAAATCTACGTCAAGGGCGACATCAACCTCGCGAGCGAACACCTGGGGCTGACCATTTATCCGAATAGCGAGGGTGTGCGCCTGATTTCGCTGCGCTCGCCGCTGCATGTGAAGGGCACGTTCAAGAAACCGGATGTCAGCGTCGACAAGGGATCGCTTGCGGTGAAGGCAGGCAGCGCATTGGCCCTGGGCGTACTGGCACCGGCGGTGGCGGCGCTGATCCCGCTCGTCAACGTTGGACCGGGCGAAGACAGCGAATGCGGCAGCCTGCTGGCCAGGGCGAAGGAGAAACCGGTGACGGCGTCCGGCGGCAAGGGTGCGACGGCGACCAGCGGCCGATAGCGGCGGGTAGCGGCCGCAATCGGCCGGATAGCGCCTGTCACACCTGCGGCTGCGTTTCGCACAGCCGCTTGACGATGCCAAACGCATAACGCGCGGCAACGCGGTCGATGAATTGCATGAAATCGAGCGGCGCGTCTTCATTGGCGCCATCGGAAATCGTGCGCACTACCGCGAACGGCACGCCGAACTCGAAACACACCTGCGCGACCGCGGCGCCTTCCATCTCGACCGCCAGCAACGCGGGAAACGCCTGTTTCAACTGCTCCCGACGCGCATTGCTGTCGATGAATTCATCTCCACTGGCAATCAGGCCGCGGAACACGCGCGGCGAGGCGATCCGGAAGGTGTCGCGGTCGTGCGCCGCGATCATCGATGCCAGATCGTGCGCGACGAAATCGCCGGCGGCGCCGACCAGCCTGTCGGTCAGATGGATGTCGGATGCGAACAGCGATTGTCCGAGCAAGGGAACTTCGAAACGCGGAAACAGCGGCGATGCATCCATGTCATGTTGGGCAAGCGTATCGGCGACCACGATGTCGCCCACCTGAACATCGCTGTCCGCCGCGCCGGCAACGCCGGTGAACACGATGTGGGTAACGCCAAAGCGCTCGATCAACGTTGCTGCGGTAGCGGCGGCGGCCACCTTGCCGAGCCGCGACAGAACGCAGACGCAATCCAGTCCCCACAAGTTGCCGGCCACGTAGTCGCGCATGCCGCGGCTGACGGTTTCGGCGCCTTGCATGGTTTCTATCAGTCCGGCCTGCTCCTGGTGCAGCGCGCTGATCAGACCGAGCCGGGGGATTGAAGTGCTCATTGATGGTTTCCGAGGCGAAAAACCCTAGCGTATTGCTTCTTGCACGATTTGTACAACTTGCCGCATCCGGCAGCCGATGACGGGTTTGCGGTTTTTTATTTAGAAGTTGAAGTATACGAATAGTAGTAATGGTTAACGGTGGTGCTCACTTGTGGATAAGTCGGTAAACCGGCATGCAATCAAAAGTTTATGCAAGGAACAAAGCCCTGAATAAAGCGTGTATGACAAAAGGACAGTTTCGGGATAAAAAAACGTGTGAACAGTTTTAAGCACTTGTCCCGTTTACGCCCAACGGCTATCCAAAGACTTATCCACAGGAAAATGTGTCAATGGCGCCACAAAGACTGCAACAGGGCAAAGACTGCGGCGATCGTCGGTTCGGTTTTTCTTTTTGCCAAGGCAATGAAGGACAGTTCGGTCGACAGGCTGACCGCGTCCGCGATCACCAGGCCGTGTGCATGCGCTTCGCGCAGCGCGATCGACTCGCGCACCAGCGATAAGCCGACGCCGGATTTCACCAGGTCCAGCATCGATGGCTCCTGGTCGACCAGCGCGACCTTGTTCGGCGTGAGCTTGTAATGCCCGAAGGTGCGGGTCAGCAGGCGGTGATGCGCCGATTCCGGCGGGGTCCAGATCCACGGCAGTTTTGCCAGCGCCGGCCAGTCCTTGCCGGCGACACGGCTTTTCCAGCCTTGCGGCGCGACGACGTTGTAGGTGAAAGAGGTCAGTGTCAGGTGGTGGAATTCCTTGCCAGGCGTGCCGATGTGAAAACCGACGTCCAGCGCACCGGCCTTGACTTGCTGCATCACCCAGCCCGACATGCCGTGCTGCAATTGCGTGGATAACTGCGGATAGGTTTCGACCAGGCGCTTGAGGAAGGCGCCGAGGCGGATGAATTCCGGGTCGAGAATGGTGCCGATTGCCAGCGTGCCGGTCAGCGTCGAGTGCAGGGACGCTGCGCCCTGGCGGAACTCGGCGACGCTTTCCATGACCCGCTCCGCATAGGGCAGCAGTTTCGTGCCGTCGTCGGTCAGCGTCATGCCGGCGGAGGTGCGGCTGAACAATTGCAGTTTCAGGCTGGCCTGCAGCGACTTGATCTGCAGGCTGACCGCCGGTTGCGTCAGATGCAGGCGCTCGGCGGCGCGGGTCAGGTTGCCTTCGTGCGCAACAGTCACGAAGGCGCGTAACTGGGTCAGGTCCATGTTCGCCTCGTCAATTTGATTCGGCATGATGAGGGAGATTGCATCGTGCTCGTTTCTCACCTTCTCCTTTCCTTCGGAGAGAGGAGAAGGTTAGAAGTTGCGGCTTCGCACCTCACCTTGCAACATCATAAGAAGGTCTTATATCTTACTTGATAAGAACTCATTGGATTCTGCATCGTTGCGGCGATATGCTGTTAAAAATCGCCAATCTGCCAAAGGAATCCTTATGACACTGCCCCTTATTCAGCATTTTATCGGCGGCCGTGTGGTCGAATCGACCAGCGGACGCAAGCAGGACGTCTTCAATCCGGCCACCGGCACGGTCAGTGCGCAAGTCGCGCTGGCCAGTGTGGAGGAAGTGAATACCGCCGTCGCCAATGCGCGCGCGGTTGCGCCGGCCTGGGCCGAGACCGCGCCGCTCAAGCGTGCGCGCATCCTGTCGAAGTTCAAGGAATTGATCGAAAAGCATCACGACGACCTGGCCGCCGCGATCACACGCGAGCATGGCAAGGTGTTTTCCGATGCCAAGGGTGAAGTTACGCGCGGGCTGGAAGTGGTGGAATTCGCCACCGGTATCCCGCAATTGTTGAAGACGCAGTTCACCGACAACATCGGCGGTGGCATCGACAACTGGCAGTTGCGCCAGCCGCTGGGCGTCACTGCCGGCATCACGCCGTTCAATTTCCCGTTCATGGTGCCGATGTGGATGGCGCCGATGGCGATCGCGACCGGCAACAGCTTCATCCTCAAACCGTCGGAGCGCGATCCGTCGCCGTCGCTGATGGTGGCCGACCTGTTCAGGCAGGCCGGTTTGCCGGATGGCGTGTTCAATGTGGTGCAGGGCGACAAGGTCGCGGTCGATGCGCTGCTGCATCATCCGGACGTCAATGCCGTGTCCTTCGTCGGTTCGACGCCAATTGCCGAATACATCTACACCGAAGGCACGCGGCGCAAGGGCGTGTACCCGTTGCGGGTGCAGGCGCTGGGCGGCGCGAAAAATCACCTGGTGGTGATGCCGGATGCGAATCTCGACCAGGCGGTCGATGCATTGATGGGCGCCGCCTATGGTTCCGCCGGCGAGCGCTGCATGGCGATCTCGGTGGCAGTCGCGGTCGGCAGCGTCGCCGACAAGCTGATCGAAGCATTGATCCCACGTGTGAAAGCGCTGAAGGTCAGGAACGGCATGGAAGCCGATGCGGAAATGGGCCCGGTGGTTACCGCGCAGCACAAGGTAAAGATCGAAGGCTATATCGAAGATGGTGTGCAAGCGGGCGCGAAGCTGCTGGTCGACGGCCGCGGCCTGAAGGTGGCCGGCCATGAAAACGGCTTTTTCCTCGGTGGCTCGCTGTTCGACCATGTGATGCCGGAGATGAAGATCTACCAGGAAGAGATTTTCGGACCGGTGCTGTGCGTGGTGCGGGTGCCGGATTTCGCGGCGGCGGTCGAGTTGATCAATGCGCATGAATTCGGCAACGGCGTGTCGCTGTTCACCTCTGACGGCAATACCGCGCGCGAATTCTCGCGCCGCATCGAAGTCGGCATGGTCGGCATCAACGTGCCGATCCCGGTGCCGATGGCCTGGCATTCGTTCGGCGGCTGGAAGCGCTCGCTGTTCGGCGATATGCATGCATACGGCGAAGAGGGGATCCGCTTCTATACGCGCTACAAGTCGGTGATGCAGCGCTGGCCGGATTCGATTGCGAAGGGTGCGGAGTTCACGATGCCGGTAGCGAAGTGACAACGATGTCCAATTGCTTTTTCGTGATTGGAAACAGCGTTGTCATCCGTCCCCTCTGTGGATAAGTCTCTGGATAGCCGCTGGATGTAAACGGGACAACCGATGAAATATGCACAAGCGCATTTTTATCCCGAATTCATCCCATTGCCATACAGGGATTGTCCAGCCGCTTATGCAGCGTGTAAACAGTTGATCCGATTCCGGTTTACCCACTTATCCACAGAAAAGCAGAGTTGTTAACAATTACTACTATTTGTATACATCAACTACAAAATAAAAAACCACCCCATGTCATCCGCGCACCGGAGCAACCCAAAAGCCGGAAAAACGATGGCAAACACAGAACACACCAGGAGCAATAGCGTGGAATCCGCAGGCAAATACGACTACATCATCATCGGCGCCGGTTCTGCCGGCTGCGTGCTGGCCAATCGCCTCGCGCAGGACGCGGGCGTGTCCGTACTGCTGCTGGAAGCCGGCCGCAAGGACGACTACGTCTGGATCCATATCCCGGTCGGTTACCTGTACTGCATCGGCAATCCGCGCACCGACTGGCTGTTCCGCACCGAAGCGGACGCCGGATTGAACGGCCGCACGCTGGTTTACCCGCGCGGCAAGGTGTTGGGCGGTTGCTCGTCGATCAATGGCATGATCTACATGCGCGGCCAGGCGCGCGACTATGACATCTGGGCGAAACTGACCGGCGACGATAGTTGGCGCTGGGACAAGGTATTGCCGGTATTCAGGAAGACCGAGGACTATCACAAGGGCGCCGATGAATTCCATGGCGCCGGCGGCGAATGGCGGGTCGAACGGCAACGGCTGTCCTGGGAAATCCTCGATGCCTTCCGCGACGCGGCGGAACAGGTCGGCATTCCGAAAACCGACGACTTCAACCGCGGCGACAACGAGGGTTGCGGTTATTTCGAGGTCAACCAGAAGAAAGGCTTGCGCTGGAATACTGCGCGCGCCTTCCTCAAGTCGACCGACGGCCGCAAGGGCGAGCTCGATATCATGACCGGCTGTCACGTGAAGCGCTTGCGGCTGCGGAACACAGAGCAGGGCATGGTGTGCACGGGTGTTGAATTCACCGGCGGCGGCACCGCATGGTTTGCCGAATCGACGCGGGAGACGATCTGCACCGCCGGCGCGGTCGGCTCGCCGCAAATCCTGCAACTGTCCGGCATCGGTCCGGCGTCGCTGCTGCAACAATACGGTGTGCCGCTGATGCATGAACTGCCGGGCGTCGGCGAAAACCTGCAAGACCATTTACAGCTGCGCATGGCGTTCCGCGTGAAGGGGGCGAAGACCCTGAACACCATGGCCAACAGCTGGTTCGGAAAAATGCAGATCGGGATGCAATACGCGATTTCCCGCAGCGGTCCGATGTCGATGGCGCCGTCGCAGCTTGGTGCATTCGCCCGTTCGGACGCGACACAGCCGACACCGAACCTGGAATACCACGTGCAGCCGCTGTCGCTGGAAAAATTCGGCGAACCCTTGCATGCCTTCCCGGCATTTACTGCCAGCGTCTGCAATCTGCGTCCGACCGCGCGCGGCCATGTCCGCATTGGTTCCGCCGATCCTTTCGTTGCGCCGAAGATCACGCCGAATTACCTGAGCACGTCGGATGATCGCAAGGTCGCTGCCGCAGCATTGACGTTGACGCGCAAGATCGTCGCTGCGCCCGCGCTGCAAAAATATGCACCCGAAGAATTCAAGCCGGGCCTGCATTACCGCACCGAGGAAGAACTGGCGAAAGCGGCCGGCGATATCGGCACCACGATTTTCCATCCGGTCGGCACCTGCAAGATGGGGCGCGACGACGATCCGATGGCAGTGGTCGACAGCCGTTTGCGCGTGCGCGGCGTGAAGGGATTGCGCGTGGTCGATGCGTCGGTGATGCCGACCATCACCTCGGGCAACACCAATTCGCCGACTATCATGATCGCGGAAAAGGCGGCGGAGTGGATCAAGGCGGATCGTACCGGCAGGCAATGATAGAAGTTCATGGTCGTTGCTGCAGCAACGTTATGCATGTTCGGCATAACCTTATGACGACAAAGCATTGGATTTGATGCGCTGCATTCCCTTACGCTGCCGGACTACCTTTCCGTCCTCCGACAGATCATGAACCAATACGACGAGTATCTTCTTGGTAACGCATCGCTGCACGTGCAACTGTCCACCGCACTGGCGGTGATGACGCAACTCATCTGCAATGCCTCGCAACCGCCGACCGCGCAACAGTTGTCGGAGTCGATGGAGCTGTCGCTCCGCTACCTGCGCAAGCTATTGCGCACACTGAGCGCCGGCGGCCTGTTGAAGCAGCATGAAGCCAAACACGACACCTGGGTATGCACCCGGCCGCCGCATACGATTTCACTCGCCGATGTCTACCAATGCCTGGCTGTGGACAAGGAAGAAGCGGCGGCGCCTTTCGTTGCCGCGCCTCAAGCCAATGCGGCGGGTTCCAGTTCCGATCTGCTGATGATGCAGGCAACCATGTCGATCAACCAGATCGTGCTGCAGCATCTCCAGCAGTTCGATCTCGGCCGCCTGAAGCTGGCGGAATCGGCGATGATGTTCACTGCATCGCTGCGCGAGAAGGCGCGCCATCGCGGCCGTCCGGCGTATGTTCACGAAGCCTACGACGAGACGCTGCACGGCGAACAAGCCTGAAGCATTTCATTTCCCTCGCCGTCTCTCCGGCGGCGAGGTTTGCACTTCCCTTCCTGTTTCCTGCCTTCCGTCGTACGCATCATCGACGGGAGTAAATCGCGTCTTTTTCCGCATTGCCTGTGCCGCTTGTCCGGCTGAAATTGATACAGGCCAAACAATCGGCAGATGCTGACGCTGCCGTATTGCCTCCCTCCTGACCGTACTGTGTACTGTGATTTTCGTTACGCATAGTTCCCCGGCCGTTCGATTGAGTTTGATTGAGTTTGATTGAATAGGGCGCGGCCGGAATAACAGTCAACAGAGGGAAACCATGGCGGATGTGGTTTTGGAAACGAGACGCCTGACCAAGGAATTCAAGGGATTTACCGCGGTTAGCGATGTCAGCCTGCAGGTGAAGCGCGGACATATCCACGCGTTGATCGGCCCCAACGGCGCCGGCAAGACCACCTGTTTCAATCTGCTCACGAAGTTCCTGGTGCCGACGTCGGGACAGATCCTTTTCAACGGCCGCGACATCACGATGGCGAGGCCGGCGCAGATCGCACGCCAGGGCATCATCCGTTCGTTCCAGATTTCGGCGGTGTTCCCGCACCTCACGGTGCTGGAGAACGTGCGCATCGGCCTGCAGCGGCCGCTGGGCAATTCCTTCTCGTTCTGGCAGAGCGAAAAGAAGCTCGACATCCTGAACGGCCGCGCGATGGATTTGCTGGCACAGGTCGGCCTCGACAATTTTGCCGACACCATGACGGTCGACCTGCCGTACGGCCGCAAGCGCGCGCTGGAGATTGCCACCACGCTCGGGATGGAACCGGAACTGATGTTGCTCGACGAACCGACGCAGGGCATGGGACATGAGGACGTGCACCGCGTGACCGAGCTGATCAAGAAGGTGTCGCAGGGCCGCACCATCCTGATGGTGGAACACAACATGAATGTCATCGCCGGCATCAGCGACCGTATCTCGGTATTGCAGCGCGGCGCGGTGCTGGCCGAGGGCAGCTATGACGAAGTGTCGAACAACCCGGAAGTGATGGAAGCCTACATGGGCACCGCCGGCGGGCAACTGGAAGGAGCGCATTGAATGGGGATGCCCGCATTGGAAATTTCCAACCTGCATGCCTGGTACGGCGAGTCGCACATTCTGCATGACGTGAATCTCTCGGTGAACCAGGGTGAGGTGGTGACGCTGCTCGGGCGCAACGGTGCCGGCCGCACCACGACGCTGCGCGCGATCATGGGACTGACCGGCACCCGCAAGGGGTCGATCAGGATCAATGGTGTCGAAACCATCCATTTGCCGACCTACAAGATCGCGCATCTCGGTGTCGGTTACTGCCCGGAAGAGCGCGGCATCTTTTCGTCGCTGTCGGCGGAAGAAAACCTGCTGCTGCCGCCCGTGGTCGCGAAGAACGGCAAAGGCATGTCGGTCGATGAAATCTACGAGATGTTTCCCAACCTGAAGGAGCGCAAGTCCAGCCAGGGCACGCGGCTGTCGGGCGGCGAACAGCAGATGCTGGCGGTCGCGCGCATCCTGCGCACCGGCGCGCGCCTGTTGCTGCTCGACGAGATTTCGGAAGGCTTGGCGCCGGTGATCGTGCAGGCGCTGGCGCGCATGATCACCACGCTCAAGGCCAAGGGCTACACCATCGTGATGGTGGAACAGAATTTCCGCTTTGCCGCGCCGTTGGCGGACCGCTTTTACGTGATGGAGCACGGCCAGATCGTCGAGAGCTTCGCTTCCTCCGAACTGAACGACAAGATGCCCGTGCTGCATTCGCTGCTCGGAGTATGAAAAACAAGCCGACCAGGCATTGTTACCACCAAGCTACCAAGGAGATCCTCATGAAATCGAAAGCACTTGCAGTCGCCGCATCGGTAACGCTGGCAACGCTGGCAATGGGCGTTGCCATGCCGGCCTCCGCACAAATCTCGGGCGATGTGGTCAAGATCGGTTTGATCACCGATATGTCCGGTCTGTACGCGGATATCGATGGACCGGGTGGCGTCGAGGCGGTGAAGATGGCGATTGCCGACATGGGCGGCGCGGTGAACGGGAAGAAGGTCGAGTTCATTTACGCCGATCATCAGAACAAGGCTGATATCGCCGCATCGAAGGCGCGCGAGTGGTTCGACCAGCAAGGTGTGGACATGCTGCTGGGCGGCACCAATTCCGGCGCCAACCTGGCGATGGCGAAAGTCGCGGCGGAGAAGAAGAAACCATTCATCTCGATCGGCGCCGCCAGCGCGCGGCTGACCAACGAGGAGTGCACGCCTTACACTGTGCACTATGCGTACGATACGGTGGCATTGGCGCGCGGCACCGGCTCCGCGATCGTGAAGCAGGGCGGCAAGACCTGGTTTTTCCTGACCGCCGATTATGCGTTCGGTGCATCGCTGGAAAACGATACCGCCGCGGTGGTGAAGGCCAACGGTGGCAAGGTGCTCGGTTCGGTCAAGCATCCGCTGTCGGCATCCGATTTCTCGTCCTTCCTGCTGCAGGCACAGGCATCCAAGGCGCAGATTCTCGGCCTGGCGAATGCGGGCGGCGACACCATCAACGCGATCAAGGCCGCCAATGAATTCGGCGTCAACAAGACGATGAAGCTGGCCGGCCTGCTGATGTTCATCAACGACGTGCACGCGCTCGGCTTGCCAGTGACCCAGGGCATGTACCTGACCACCGGCTGGTACTGGGACTTGAACGACGACACCCGCAAGTGGGCGAAGCGCTTTTTCGACAAGGTGAAGCGTGAGCCGTCGATGCTGCAGGCCGCCGATTACTCCGCAGCGGCGCAATACCTGAACGCGGTCAAGGCCACGGGTACGGACGATGCGGACAAGGTGATGGCGCAGTTGAAGAAGACCAAGATCAACGACTTCTTCACCAAGAATGGCGTGATCCGTCCCGACGGGCGCATGGTGCATGACATGTACCTGATGGAAGTGAAGAAGCCGTCGGAATCCAAGTACCCGTGGGATTACTACAAGGTGGCGCAGACGATTCCAGGTGACCAGGCCTATACCACCAAGGCCGAATCCAAGTGCGCGCTATGGAAGTAAGCCGTTGATATGGACATATTCGGCATCCCCATGGCGGCGCTGCTCAGCCAGCTCCTGCTCGGCCTGGTCAACGGCTCCTTCTATGCAATGCTGTCGCTCGGCCTCGCGGTCATCTTCGGCTTGCTCAACGTGATCAATTTCGCGCACGGCGCGCTGTACATGATGGGCGCCTTTCTCGCGTGGATGGGCTTGAACTATCTCGGCCTCAATTACTGGGTGATGCTGATACTCGCGCCTGTGCTGGTCGGCATCTTCGGCATGGTCATCGAGAAAACCATGCTGCGCTGGCTGTACAAGCTCGACCACCTGTATGGCCTGTTGCTGACCTTCGGCATCACGCTGATGCTGGAAGGCCTGTTCCGCTCGTTCTACGGCGTCTCCGGCCAGCCGTACTCGGTTCCCGAGGCACTGGGCGGCGCCACCAACCTCGGCTTCATGTTCCTGCCGAACTACCGTGCGTGGGTGGTGCTGGCATCGATCACGGTATGCCTTGCGACCTGGTTCGTGATCGAAAAGACCAAGCTCGGCGCTTACCTGCGCGCCGGCACCGAGAACCCGAAACTGGTGGAAGCCTTCGGCATCAACGTGCCGCTGATGGTGACGCTGACCTACGGCTTTGGCGTCGCGCTGGCGGCGTTTGCCGGCGTACTGGCGGCGCCGGTGATCCAGGTGTCGCCGCTGATGGGTTCGCACCTGATCATTACCGTGTTCGCTGTGGTGGTGATCGGCGGCATGGGATCGATCCTCGGGTCGATCATCACCGGTCTCGGTCTCGGCGTCATCGAGGGATTGACGCGTGTGTTTTATCCGGAGCTGTCGGCGACCGTGGTGTTCATCATCATGGCGATCGTGCTGATGATCCGGCCCGCCGGCTTGTTCGGCAGAGAGAAGTAGAGTAGGAGAGGGGGATCGCATGATGAACAGCAAGACAGGATATGCCATCGCTTTTGCCGCGGCGCTGGCGGCGCCATTCGTTCTTTACCCGGTGTTCCTGATGAAGGTGTTGTGCTTCGCGCTGTTTGCGTGCGCATTCAACCTGCTGATCGGTTTCACCGGCCTGCTGTCCTTCGGACACGCGGCATTCTTCGGTGGCGCCGGCTATGTTGCCGGCTACATGTTGCACGATATGGGCTGGCCGTTCGAACTGGGCGTGCTGGCCGGCGTGGCGGGGGCGGCGGCGATCGGCCTGGTGATGGGCGGACTCGCGATTCGCCGCCAGGGTATCTACTTCACGATGATCACGCTGGCGCTGGCGCAGATGCTGTATTTCGTGTTCCTGCAGGCGCCGTTCACGGGCGGTGAGGATGGCTTGCAGGGCGTGCCGCGCGGCACGCTGCTCGGCGTGCTTGATCTGTCGGAAGATCTTGCGTTGTACTACGTGGTGCTGGCGATCTGCATCGGCGGTTTCGCATTGATCGTGCGCACCGTGCATTCGCCGTTCGGCCAGGTGTTGAAGGCGATCAAGGAAAACGAACCGCGCGCGGTGTCGCTCGGCTATGACGTCGATCGTTACAAGCTGCTGGCGTTCGTGCTGTCGGCGGCCCTCTCCGGCCTTGCTGGCGCTACTAAAACCGTAGTGATTGGGTTCGAGACGCTGACCGATGTGCACTGGACGATGTCGGGACTGGTGGTGCTGATGACACTGGTGGGCGGGCTCGGTACGCTGGTCGGCCCGGTCGTCGGCGCGATCATCATCGTCGCGCTGGAAAACAAGCTGGGCGAATTCGGCCGCTTGCTGGCGAGGGCATCCGGGATCGACTGGTTCTATACGCTGGGCGGGTCGGTCACCATTGTCACCGGATTCATCTTCATCATCTGCGTGCTCGCTTTCCGCCGCGGCATCGTCGGCGAAATCTCTGCGCTGTTCAAGCGCAGTCCGGCCGCATCCTCGCATTGAACATTGAACGCGATCCGGCAGTGTCATGCTGCCGGATTTCAACTCCTCATTCGTTTGGCCTTACAGTGCCGCCGCATAGATCGCGCGGGCGTCGGCACGCGTGACTTCGCACGGATTGTTGGTCAACAAGCGGGTTTGCAGCATCGCGTCGTCGGCAAGACGATCGAGGTCGGATTCCTGTATGCCGACCTGCCGCAGTTGCGTTTCAATGCCGGTGCGGCGTGCGATGTCGTCCATACGGTCGATCAAGGCCTGGGTGCGCGCCTCGGCGCTGCCGGTTGCGGCCGGGGCGACGATCTCGGCGAGTTCCGCGTACAGGCCGGCGACCGACGGCGCGTTGAATCGCAGCACGTGCGGCAGCACCAGCGAATTGGACAAGCCGTGCGGTACGTGGAAGATGCCGCCGATCGGGTAGGCGAGGGCGTGCACTGCGGCGCAGGGAGCATTGGCAAAGGATTGGCCGGCAAGCGTCGCGCCCAGCAACATGGCCTGCCGTACTGCAAGGTTCTTGCCGTCTTCGCAGGCAGCAACAATGTTGCTAGAAAGTAAGATAAGTGCTTGCCGTGCCAGCATGTCGGACAGCGGGTTTTTTTTCAGCTTGGTGGTGTAGGCCTCGATCGCGTGCACCATCGCATCGATGCCGGTGGCGGCGGTCACTTTGGGTGGCAGTCCGACCGTGAGTTCGGCGTCCAGTACAGCAAGATCGGCGTAGAGCTGCGGCGAGACGACGCCCATCTTGGTCGTGGCGCCGGTGGTCACGATCGAGATCGGTGTGACTTCCGAGCCGGTACCGGCGGTGGTCGGGATCTGCACCAGCGGCAGACGCTCACCTTTGACATTGCCGATGCCGTACATGGATTTCAGGTCCTGCTCGCTTCCGGCCAGTACGGCGATGAGCTTTGCCACATCCATCGAGCTGCCGCCACCCAGGCCGATCACAAGATCGATTTCATTCTTGCGAGCATCGGCAACCGCTTGCAGCACAACGGCTTCCGGCGGGTCGGCGACCACGTCGGAAAAGATGCTGACGTTTAACCCGGCTTCATGCAGGCTTGCCATTGGGGTATCGACGAGGCCGGTCTTCAGGAATCCGCCATCGGTCACAATCAGCGCACGGCGGGTTCCCGGGAAGTGCTGTGCAATGAGGGAGCCGATACGTTTGGTCGCACCCGTTTCGGAAACGATATGCGGGACAGTACTGAAAGCGAATGTACCGAAAGCTGTGGTCGTGGTCATGGCGTCTCCTTTTGGGGGGCTTTTTTGGGATTTATTTTTCAGGCGTTTAAAGATGTATTGTGCAGCATTGGTGCGGTCTCGTGTTTTGTTCGCTGAAGCCGGAGAAGGGGGCTGCTTGTTGCGGTTTTGGTATAGCGGATGCCGGGTGGCAAGGCTACGATACCGATTCACACGCAAATGAGTGAAGCACTTGCTGGCTGCATTGCCTTCCAGAATCCTGATAGCGGCAACGATGTTTCACGTGAAACATAACAAATAAAAGAGGTAAGTAAATATGTTCGATCCGGCCATCATCTTTCAGCGCACACAAGCTGGCAAGGACGAGATCCAGCAAAAGAGTCACGGACTAACGCAAAGCGAACGCCTGGTGCTGATCATGATCGACGGTGCGACTGCCTATCAAGGTATACGCAACAAGCTCCCGGTGCTCACCGATGCCCGCTTCGATCGTGCATTGACGAAACTGCTGCAAAAAGAGTTGGTATGCGAGGTCTTTCTCCCGGTGGAAGGCATCGGCCCTGAGGAAATAGAGCGGTCTGTAATTGACCGGTTTCTACAGCAGGATCCAATGGACCCGTTGACGATCCTTTTTATTGACCCGGATGAACAGTTTGGCGACATGATTGCGGAGAGTGCGCCAACCAAGCCGGTAGCGCCGGCATATTCAAATCCAGCGGACTTCGCACCGGTACAGGCAGTGATCACAGCGCCCGATCCGCAGGGGGCAATGAACGAAGAAGATATCCGGATTGCCGATACATTGGCGGAAGAGGTGAGGGCGCTTAATGCGACACGTCCGGTACGGGTCGAACCGATTCGCCGCATGGACATCGAGTCCGAGCCAAGCGAGAAGCCGGCAGCGGCACATGCACGATTCAAGGTTTCCGACATTCATTGGGGATACTGGCTGATGGCTTTGGGGTTCGCATTTATTGCCGGCTTTTTCCTGGCAAAGCTGTCCGTCTGATTGTTTCACGTGGAACAAATGCCGGGAATCTTGCCCTGGCACGCCGATCCGACCGAAAAACGCCTTATAATCTCGCCTCCGGCCACGGTACGCGCCGGCCCCTCACCCCACCGTCTCCCCGAGGCGAAATATGCATTTTCCTACCGAATTTGATGTCATCGTCGTTGGCGGCGGCCACGCCGGCACCGAAGCCGCACTCGCGTCTGCCCGCATGGGACAAAAGACACTGCTGCTTACCCACAATATCGAAACGCTGGGGCAAATGTCCTGCAATCCATCAATCGGCGGCATCGGCAAGGGACATCTGGTCAAGGAAGTCGACGCGATGGGCGGGGCGATGGCGATCGCCACCGACGAGGCCGGCATCCAGTTCCGCATCCTCAATTCTTCCAAGGGGCCGGCCGTGCGCGCCACCCGTGCCCAGGCCGATCGCCTCCTGTACAAGCAAGCGATTCGCAGCCGCCTCGAAAATCAGCCTAATCTTTGGTTGTTCCAGCAAGCAGTCGATGACCTGATGGTGGAAGGCGACCGCGTGGTCGGCGCCGTGACCCAGGTGGGAATTCGTTTCCGTAGCCGAGCGGTGGTGCTGACCGCGGGAACCTTCCTCGACGGAAAGATCCATGTCGGCCTGAACAATTATGCGGCGGGCCGCGCAGGAGATCCGCCCGCAATATCATTGTCCGCGCGTTTGAAGGAATTGAAGCTGCCGCAGGGCCGCCTGAAGACCGGCACGCCGCCACGCATCGACGGACGCAGCATCGATTTTTCCGTGATGGAAGAGCAGCCGGGCGACCTCGACCCGACTCCGGTATTTTCGGTAATGGGCTCGGTCGACCTGCATCCGCAGCAGTTGCCGTGCTGGATCACGCACACCAACGAGCGCACCCATGACATCATCCGCAACGGCCTCGACCGCAGCCCGATGTATACCGGCGTGATCGAAGGGGTCGGTCCGCGCTATTGCCCGTCGATCGAAGATAAGATCCATCGTTTCGCCGACAAGTCCTCGCACCAGATTTTCCTGGAGCCGGAAGGACTGACGACCAACGAGTTTTACCCGAACGGGATTTCCACCAGCCTGCCGTTCGATGTCCAGCTCGACCTGGTGCACTCGATGCGCGGCCTGGAAAACGCGCACATCTTGCGCCCTGGCTATGCCATCGAATACGACTATTTCGATCCGCGCGGCCTGAAGGCATCGCTGGAAACCAAGGCGATCCGGGGCTTGTTCTTCGCCGGCCAGATCAACGGCACCACCGGCTATGAAGAAGCGGCTGCACAAGGCATGCTTGCAGGCATCAATGCCGCACTGCAAACCCAGGGCCGGGAATCGTGGACGCCGCGCCGTGACGAAGCCTACCTCGGTGTGCTGGTCGACGACCTGATCACCAAGGGTGTGCAGGAGCCGTACCGCATGTTCACCAGTCGCGCCGAGTATCGGCTCAGTCTGCGCGAAGACAACGCGGACTTGCGCCTGACCGAAATCGGGCGCGAACTCGGCTGTGTCGGCGACGCGCAGTGGGCCGTGTTCGAAACCAAACGCGAAGCCATTGCCCGTGAACTGGAGCGGCTGAAATCCACCTGGGTCAACCCCCGCCTTGTGCCGGGAGCCGAAGCAGAACGTGTGCTGGGTAAAGCCATGGAAAGGGAGTATGCGCTTACTGATCTGCTGCGCCGCCCCAATGTGAGCTATGAAACCCTGATGACGCTGAAAGGGACCGACGGCCAGGACGTCGCCGGCCCCGGCGTCAGCGACGACGCCGTCAAAGAACAGGTCGAGATCCAGGTGAAGTATGCCGGCTACATCGATCGCCAGGCGCGCGAGGTCGAGCGCCACGACCATTATGAAAACCTGAAGCTGCCGACCGAACTCGATTACATGGAAGTACGCGGCTTGTCGGTCGAGGTACGGCAAAAGCTGAACAAGCATCGTCCGGAAACCCTGGGCCAGGCCTCGCGCATTTCCGGCGTCACCCCGGCGGCGATCTCGCTGCTGCTGGTGCACCTGAAAAAGGGCGGCTTCAAGGAATTCGCCGCCGCTCAGGCGATGGCCTGAGGACGGCAGCGGAATGGCTACTCTTCACCGCGAGGATTTGGCGCGTACGCTCGGCGACGGCATCCAGACGCTGCAACTCGGCCTGAGCGACGCACAGCTGGCGCAACTGCTGGACTATCTCGCATTATTATCAAAATGGAATGCTGTTTATAACCTGACGGCGGTCCGCGACCCGGCGCAGATGGTGACCCAGCACCTGCTCGATTCGCTGGCGGCAGTGCCGGCCTTTGCCAACGCGCACAACATCCTCGATGTCGGCGCCGGCGGCGGCCTGCCCGGCATGGTGCTGGCAATCGCCCGGCCTGGCATGCGGGTGTCGCTGATCGACACCGTGCACAAGAAGACCGCCTTCCTGACCCAGGCCAAGGCTGAACTCGGCCTCGCCAACGTCACCGTCCATACGGCGCGCGTGGAACAGTTGCAGGTGTCGCAGAAATTCGACGTGATTACGTCGCGCGCCTTCGCCGAGCTGAACGACTTCGTCAACTGGTCCGGTCATTTGCTGGAGCAGGGCGGACGTTTCATTGCCATGAAGGGCGTGATGCCGCAGGACGAGATAGCGCGCCTGCCGGCCGGCTGGAAAGTCGCGACCGTGCAGCCCTTGAAAGTGCCGGGCCTCGACGCCGAGCGTCACCTGATTTTCATTGAACGGGAAGAGCAGCAATGACCGCCATGTTTCACGCACTCGGCATTACCGATGTCTGGCAACTGATCGCTGCCGCAATGGTGTTCCTGATGCTGCCGGGCCCCGGCACGTTCTGCGTGTTGACCTGCACCGGCCAGCGCGGCATGCGCGGCGGCTTCACGTCGCTCGCCGGATTGATGCTGGGCGACGCCGCATTGATGTTCCTTGCCGCGATCGGTGTCGCCGCACTGTTGCAGGCGAATCCGCTGCTGTTCATGGGCCTGCAATATCTCGGCGCCGCCTATCTTGCCTGGCTCGGCATCAAGTTGCTGACCGCAAAGAAAGAGCAGGGCGCAACTGTCGTGCCGTTCTCGAATGCGGCCGATTTCCGCCGCGGCTTTCTCGTCACCATCATCAACCCGAAGGCGATCGTGTTCTACATGGCGTTCTTCCCGCTGTTCATCGATCCCGCATTGCACCGGGGCAGCATCACCTTCGTCGCGATGGGCGCGGTCATTTCAAGCTGCACCCTGTTCTACGGCAGCCTGCTGGTCATCGTCGGCAATGTCGCCGCCAAACGGCTCGCACGCAATCGCCGCATCGCGGCTTTCGCGTCGAAGGCCGCGGGTGTGTTCCTGATCGGCTTCGGCATCAAACTCACTACCAACTAAAACCACATGGCCAAAATCTTCTGCGTCGCCAACCAGAAAGGCGGCGTCGGCAAAACCACCACTGCCGTCAACCTTGCCGCCGGTCTGGCGCAACTCGACCAGCGCGTGCTGCTGGTCGACCTCGATCCGCAGGGCAACGCCACCATGGGCGCCGGCATCAACAAATCCGAACTTGAGTCGTCCGTGTACCAGGTGCTGCTCGGCATGGCCGACATCGCGACCGCGCGCAAGCATTCCGAGTCCGGCAAATTCGACGTGTTGCCGGCCAACCGCGAACTGGCCGGCGCCGAAGTCGAAATGGTCGAACTCGACAATCGCGAAAAGCGCCTGAAGGACGCAATCGCCGCCGTCGGCGCCGACTACGATTTCGTGCTGATCGATTGCCCGCCAGCATTGTCGATGCTTACGCTCAACGGCCTGTGCGCCGCCCACGGCGTGATCATCCCGATGCAGTGCGAGTACTACGCGCTCGAAGGCCTGTCCGACCTGGTCAACACCATCAAGAAGGTGCATGCCAAGCTCAACCCCGACCTCAAGATCATCGGCCTGCTGCGCGTGATGTTCGACCCGCGCATGACGCTGTCGCAGCAAGTGTCGGCGCAGCTCGAGCAGCATTTCGGCGACAAGGTGTTCAAGACCATCATCCCGCGCAACGTGCGCCTGGCCGAGGCGCCGTCCTACGGCATGCCCGGCGTCTCTTTCGATCCTTCGGCCAAGGGTGCGCAAGCCTACATTGCCTTCGGCGCCGAAATGGTCGAACGCATCCAATCCATGTAACCAGACAGGCACGACGATCATGGCTATCAAGAAATCCAAGGGACTCGGACGCGGACTCGATGCGCTGCTCGGCGGCTCCTCCGACATCAACGAAGCGGTGCCCACCGTGGCCGGCGCGCCGACGGCGCTGAACGTCACGCAGATGCAGGCCGGCAAGTACCAGCCGCGCACCCGTATGGACGAAGGAGCGCTCAACGAACTCGCCGCCTCCATCAAGGCGCAGGGCCTGATGCAGCCGATCCTGGTGCGTCCGGTCGCGCACAATGGCAGCGACCGCTATGAAATCATCGCCGGCGAACGTCGCTTCCGCGCCGCCCAGATCGCCGGCCTGACCGAAGTGCCGGTGCTGGTGAAGGACGTCGACGACCAGGCCGCCGCCGCCATGGCGCTGATCGAAAACATTCAGCGCGAAGACCTCAACCCGCTGGAAGAAGCGCAAGGCATCCACCGCCTGATCAGCGACTTCGACTTCACTCATGAACAGGCCGCCGGCGCGGTCGGCCGCTCGCGCAGCGCAGTGTCCAACCTGTTGCGCCTGCTCAATCTCGCCAAGCCGGTGCAGACCATGCTGATGGCCGGCGACATCGACATGGGCCACGCGCGCGCACTGCTCGCGGTCGACTCCGCCACGCAAATCACGCTCGCCAACCAGATCGTCGCCAAGCGCATGTCGGTACGCGAAGCCGAAAAACTGGTGGTCAAGACCACCACCGACCAGGCCACCGCCAACAAGCCGCGCGCCGGCAAGGAAAAGTCGCGCGACATCGCCCGGCTCGAAGAAGAGCTGTCCGACGCGCTGGCAACGCAAGTCGCGATCAAGCTCGGCGCGAAAAACAAGGGCCAGCTCATCATCGAATTCGCCGGCCTCGATGCGCTCGACGGCCTGATCGCCAGGCTGCGCACGGATAACGTCACGGTTCAATAACCGTCCCACGACAATAGAGGGTAATTTGAATAAACATGCGTTTGTACCGGAAACCCGATTCGGCATCTGGTTTCTTGGGAGCGAAACCTGGGTCAAGTTTGTGCTCGAAGTGGCGGTCAACGACCTCGCGCGGCTGATAGGGCGCCAGCGTCGATCGGATTACGATCTCGTGCTCGACGTCGGTTGCGGTCAAGGCAAATCCTTCCGCTTGCTGAAGCAGAAATTCTCCCCGCGCACGCTGATGGGGATAGATGCCGACCCTGAGATTCTCGACAAGGCGCGCGCGCAGGCGCAACTGGATGGCGTCGACGTCAGTCTGATGCTCGGCAATGGTGCTGCGATCAGCCTGCCGGACAACAGCGTCGACATCCTGTTTTGCCATCAAACCTTCCATCATCTGGTCGAACAGGAAAAGGCGATCGCGGAGTTCTACCGCGTGCTGAAACCGGGCGGCGCGCTATTGATGGCCGAATCGACACGCGCCTATATCCATTCCTGGATCATTCGCCTGCTGTTTCGCCACCCGATGGAAGTACAAAAGACGGCCGAGGAGTATCTGGCGCTGATCCGGCAAACCGGATTCAAGGTGCATCCCGACCAGGTCTCCTACCCTTACCTATGGTGGAGCCGCAGCGATCTCGGGTTGCTGAACAGGCTGGGCATAAAAAAAACGCCACCGGTCGGCCAGCGGGAAGAGACCCTGCTTAACCTGATCGCGACCAAGCCGGAAGCCGCATGATCGAGTCGGCATGATGCCGGCCCGCAATGTGGAGTCAGAGAACAAAGTCTGACGGCGCGGCCCGGTTGATATCAGGCAGGGGCTGCGTACTGCAAACAGTGATGGAGAGATCTGGGTGTCCTACGCTGGCAGAGAACCATCCGCCGCCGTACGACAAGCGTTCACCGTCAGGATCGATGAGGGCGGGCATGCCTGTTTCTCTTCCGGAATTCGACATCAGTTTGAATAGCGCCTCTTTCAGCGTCCAAAGCCGGTAGAACGCCGTCACGCGTTCGGTGTCGGATCGGCTGAGCAGCCATGCATGCTCGTCCGGATGAAACCCCGCTTCGGAAAGCGCAATGACATCGCGACCCTGATCGATTGCCTCGATATCCAGTCCGAGCGCGCTGCCGAAACCGACCGCGCATGCAATCCAGTGACGGCTGTGCGACAGGCTGAAACCAGGATGTTGCACACCTTCAGGCAGGATCAACAGCGGTCCAAGTCCGGGTCGTTCGATCGTGCTGATGGCGGCAGAATGAACACCGGTCGCACAACTGATCGCCTGTCGCAACAGCATGCGTCCCAGCAAATATTGTCGTCGGCGTTCCTGCCGTTGGAAGCGAAAGAAGCGTTGCACCTCATCCGGACTCAATTGCGCCTGCATGCGGATGAGTTGCTCGTCCCGCACATCGCGACCGTCCATCAGCCAGAGCTGGATGGACGATGTCGCGGGAGGAGGGGGGGATGCCGGTAGGTGCAAGAGCTTTACCTCAGGTCCGCAATGCGCATCGCACCCTGCACATACATGCAAACCCTTCTACTTCTTGTCGATGTTGACGAGATCGCCCTTCAGCATGACATGGGAATAGACGGTCCCCGCATGGCATTCGAATTCAGTCGCGCTTGATACCACCGGACCGCTCTTGAAGTAGCTGACGATGTTCACGACCGCGTCGGCGCCTGAATCCTTTGCATGTTTTTGCAGTGTCTTCAATGCATCCGCGAACGAAGCGAAGCATGAAGCGAGATCGGCTCTTTGCTCGACCAGCATCCTGCCGTGCGCATCCAATGCGCTGACCACAGGAGTGGCCTTGCCATAAGCCTGGGGACCGAAGTACAGCTTCACGGAAGGGTCGAGTTTGGTTTTTGCCGCGTCGGATTCCAGTGCATTCGGGATCGACAGCATGTACTTCACATTGCGCGCCTGCGCCGGCAACATCGCCAGCATCGATACGCCGACAATCGTCATTGCAATCCACTTCTTCATTCGTTTTCCTCCATTTAAAAAAACCGGAAAGTATTGGCTCCGCCAGGCGCAGTTACAGCCACAGCCATGATCCGCGCCAGCCCTCTGCTTTGAAGAGACAGAGGGAATTAGAGCGGCTTGCGGATCAGTGTAAGGGCCAATCTCGGGCTTGCGGTGCTCGGCGTACTCACGTACGCGTGCGCTCCTCGACCCGACCTTGGTCCCCTTTCACAGACCCGCAAACCACTCTAGTGAGGCGGATGGCGGGAACTACTTGTCTGCAATCTTGACGAAATCACCCTTGAGCGCAACGCCTGCCATCAGCGCGCCGGCGTGGCATTCAAACTCGGTCTGACTCGAAAACACGTCTTTCTTGTAATAGCTGACGATATTGATGACGGCATTGGCACCCAACTCGGTTGCATGCTTTTCCAGTTGCACCATCGCCGACAAAAACGCCCAGTTACATGCTGTTTCATCCGACTTGCCAAATGCGTTCGTTTTGCGATTGGTAAAGTTGGTGCCAAGCTTCGCCAGAACCTTCGGATGGTTCTGATTGCCGAAATAGAATTTCACCGTTCCATTCAGATGTTCTTGGGCATCGCCTGCTGCCATGCCATCCGAGATCGCCAGAAGATGTTTTGTGTCGCGGGCATGCACGGGGAGCGTCAGCGCAATCGATACACCAGCAATTGTCATTGCAATCCATTTTTTCATTCTTCTTTTCCTATTCAAAATCGACCCTTTTAAAGATCAGTGAGGTATTGATGCCGCCGAACGCAAAATTGTTCGACATCACGAATTCACATTGGAGCTGCCTTCCCTGGTCCACGATGTAATCCAGATCCGCACACTGCGGATCGACACGCTTGAGATTGATGGTCGGTGCAAACCATCCTTCCCGCAGCATTTCGATGCTGGCCCACGCTTCCAGCGCGCCGCAGGCGCCCAGCGTATGGCCCATGTAGCTCTTGAGCGAGCTGATCGGCATGCGGTTGCCGAACACCTGCGCGGTCGCCTGCGACTCGGCCACGTCGCCATGCTGCGTGCCGGTGCCGTGTGCATTGACATAGCCGATCGCCGACGGCGGCAGGCCGGCATCGGCCAATGCGATCTCCATCGCGATCTTCATTGTGTCCGGGTTTGGCTGCGTCACATGGCAACCGTCGCTGTTGGTGCCGAAGCCGACAAGCTCCGCATGGATTTTCGCGCCGCGCGCACGCGCATGCTCCATGTCTTCAAGAATCAGCGTGCCCGCACCTTCGCCGATCACCAGGCCGTCGCGCTCCACGTCGAATGGACTGGGCGTGGCATGCGGCGTATCGTTGCGCACACTGGTCGCGAACAAGGTGTCGAACACCGCCGCCTCGGTCGGGCACAGCTCTTCCGCGCCGCCTGCGATCATCGCCCGCTGGCGGCCGCTGCGGATCGCCTCGTATGCATAGCCGATGCCCTGGCTGCCCGAAGTGCAAGCGCTCGACGTGGTGATCACACGCCCGGTGACGCCGAAGAACACGCCGAGATTGACCGGTGCGGTATGCGCCATCATCTTGATGTACGTGTTGGCGTTGATGCCGCGCGTCGTCTTCTCCTCGATCATCTTGCCGAAGCCGCAGATCGCCTGCGTGGTGCCGACCGACGAGCCGTAGGAAATTCCCATCCAGCCGCTCTTCAGCAAGGGATCGTCAAGCAGGCCGGCGTCGAGCAGCGCCAGTTCGCTGGCGCGCGTCGCCATCAGCGCCACCGTGCCCATGCTGCGCGTGGTCTTGCGGTTGTAGCGCTCCGACAGTTCATAGGGAGCGGCCGGCGCCGCGATTTGCGTGTTCAGTCCTTCATACTCCGACCATTGCGCAATGCGCTTGACCGCATTGCGGTAACTCCCCAGCGCGGCGCGTATGCTCGGCCAGTCGTTGCCGAGCGGGCTGATGCCGGCCATGCCGGTGACGGCGACGCGACGGTTCATGCCAAGCCTCCATTGACTGAAATCACCTGGCGGGTGATATAGGCGGCGTCTTCGGCCATCAGGAAACTGACGGCGGCGGCGACTTCTTCCGGTTTGCCGATCCGGCGTGCCGGAATCAGCTTCAATGCCTCTTCCATCGGCACCTCGCCGACCATCTCGGTGTCGATCAGTCCGGGGGCGACGCAGTTGACGGTAATGCCGCGCGACGCCAGTTCCAGCGCCAGCGCCTTGGTGGCGCCGATGATGCCGGCCTTGGCCGCACTGTAGTTGACCTGGCCACGGTTGCCGATCAGGCCCGACACCGATGCCAGCGTCACGATGCGGCCCGGCTTGCGGCGACGGACCAGCGGCATGATCAATGGTTGCAGCACATTGTAGAAACCATCCAGGTTGGTCTTGAGCACGATGTCCCAATCTTCGCCGGGCATTGCAGGAAACGCATTGTCGCGGGCCACGCCAGCGTTGCAGACCACGCCGTAATAGCAACCGTGCTGCTCGACGTCCGCGCAAAGCGCAGCCTCGACCGCCGCACGGTCGCCGATATCGAATTGCAGCACGCGCGCGCCGCGCCCCATGTCGACAATCGATTGCGCCACCGCATCGGCTTCCTGCCGCCGACTCAGGCAATGCAGCACGATGTCGTAACCGTCGCGCGCCAGGCGCAGCGCGATCGCCTTTCCGATTCCGCGGCTGGAACCGGTCACCAACACGCTTTTGTTCACTCCACACCTCCCTTGAGGAATTCATTCACGTTCGCGGGCAAGAATACCGAGACGGTAGCGGTAGCCGCCACGCCGTCTTCGTCGTCGATACGGCATTCGAACGAACCGAGGCCATTGTCGGCGAGCAGCAGGCAGCGCACTTCCACTCGCAGCACGCTGCCCACCGGGAATGCCGGTCGTGCGCATTCGTAGCGCCGCGATCCGAGCAGAAAGCCGACCTTGACGGGCTCCCCGCGCAGGCGCGCCGCATGGCCGGAATGCGCGGCGATCGCCTGCGCCATGTACTCGATGCCGACCCAGGCACCGACACCGTCCGCGTCGCAAAACAGGCTGTCGCGGCGGATCGTGACTTCGGCGCACAGGCTGTCGGCGTCGGCCGAGAGCACGCGGTCGAGCAGCACCATCGGTCCGGCATGCGGGACGAGCGAACGGATATCGGGCATATCCATCTCAGTCCCTCCCGAATACGAGCGCCGCATTGGCGCCGCCGAAGGCAAACGAGTTGCTCAGGCTCCAGCGCAGCGGGCGGCCGAGGCATGCGCCGGCCCCAACGATTTTCAGCGTGGGCAGCGCAGGATCGGCGACGCCGTCCCACAGGTGCGGCGGCAGCCTGCCTTCCGGATTGTCGTCCTGCATCGACAGCCAGCACAATGCCGCTTCGATCGCGCCGGCGGCACCCAGCGTGTGGCCGGTGAACGGCTTGGTCGAACTCACCGCCACCGCATCGCCGAACAGCGCATGCACTGCGCGCGATTCCATTGCGTCGTTCTGCACGGTCGCGGTGCCGTGCAGATTCACGTAGTCGATCTGTTCCGGTCGGATGCCGGCGCGCATGAGTGCGCGTTCGATCGCCATCGATGCCCCTTTGCCGGAAGGATCGGGCGCCGACATATGATGCGCGTCGGACGATTCGCCCCAGCCGCGCAGCGATACCGCAGCCGGTTCGCGGCTCATCAGGAACAGGGCGGCGCCCTCGCCGATGTTGATGCCGTTGCGGTTCGCGCTCAAGGGATTGCATCGCGCCGCGCTCACCGACTCCAGTGCCGAGAATCCGGCGACGGTGAATGCGCATAGCGAATCGACGCCTCCCGTGATCACCACATCGCATACGCCCATGTTGATCAGCCGCGCGGCGCTGGCGAGCGCCTTGCTGCTCGACGCGCAGGCGGTCGAATGGACATATGCCGGGCCGCCGATGTCGAGCACCGCTGCCAGCATCGACGCCGGCGACCCCAGTTCCTGCTGCCCGTAATGGAATTGCGGCGGCAGCGAGCCGGTCGCCGCATGATGGCGTAACGCCGCTTCGCTTTCCGCGATGCCGGAGGTGCTGGTGCCGATCACCACGCCGATCCGGTCGGCGCCGAAGCGGGCGATTGCGGCATCGACCTCGGCGCGGATCTGCGCCAGCGCCGCCAGCGCGAGCCGGTTGTTGCGACTGCGATCCTGTGACGGCAGGCAGTCGTCATCCGGCAATGGCGCATCGGTGCAGCCCAGCGGCAACAGACGCCCCGGCGAATAGCGTTCCGTCAGCGTGAGGCCGCTGTCAGCCTCGTCGAACACGCGGCGCCTGACTTCGTCGCGTGTGGCGCCGGCGGCGCAGATGATGCCGAGCTGGTTCAAGTAAATCATGTCACTGGTCGGTCGGAACCGATTGAATAATGAGCCGGTACTGGTAACGCAGGTTGGACAGCGTCACCTTGCCGCCCCAACGCGGCTCGGCGCTGTAATCGATCACCATGACCAGCGCGTCGTCGGACCACAGCGTACGGCGCTTGCCTTTTTCCTCGATGCGCCATCCTGCAGGCAGTGCCGCGCGGATGGCTTCGGCCGGCCAGTAGGTTAGCTGGATGTCTTCCAACACATCTTCGCCGCGCACCTGTTCGGGCAGTAGCGCATGGCGCCAGGACTTCAGCGTGGTGCCGTCGAACTCCAGGCTCATCACGCGCTGTCCCAGGGCCAGGCCGACCATGTCGACATGGTCGGCGTCGACTTCCAACGCGGCATCGAGTTGGTCGATGCGGCCTTCACGCTCGACGCTCAGATGCTGCTGCAGGCTGATCGACGCGCCCAGCGCCGCCGGTGCCAATTTCAGCCCTAGTCGTGCCGGCGGCGCCGGTTGCGGCTGCATCGAAGCGCAGCCGCCGATCGCGAGTGCCGCGGCCACGCAAAACGCCATGCTCATCCTTGCCCGCATGCCGCCTCCATCTGCACCATCGGCTGCGGCGCCCGCTCCCGGCTGAAACAGGGAACGATCAGCCACACCAGTGTGGTGCCGAGCAACATCGTCAGGCCGAACGCTTGCAGCGCCGGCGTCTTGCTCAATCCCAGCAGGCCGAACCCCAATAGGGTGCTGACAGCCGACAGGCTGACCGCCAGCCACGCGGTTGCCGGGCGGCGGTCGGAACGCTCCTGGAAGAAGATTCCGTAATCGACGCCGATGCCGAGCAGCAGCATCAACGCAAGCACATGAAACAGTTGCAGCGAATGACCGGCGATGGCGAGCAGCGCAATCGTCATCGCGCTGGCCGCAGCGGTCGGCGCCAACGCGCGCCACGCCGATGCGCGATAGCGCACGAACAGCAGGCAAAACACGGCGACGTAGGAAAACAGCAGCATCCATCCCATGTACTGTCGATACCGTCCGAGCACCGACGATATTTCCGCCACCTTATCCACCCATTGCACGCCGTCCATGCCGGCGGCTGCCTGCTGCAAGGCCGGCAGGCTGGCGATGCGCAAACCGCGCAGCGCGACGATGCTCGCATATTCGTTGCCGATTTTTCCCAGCCATAGATGACGCCACGGTTCGCCGGCCGGCGCTTCCAGGAATGCGGCGGGCGACAGCAAGAGCGTCGCCGCAGAACGGCTGCGCACGGTCCGGACCCATTCCGCATCCTCGCCGACCCGCGCGGCCAGTGCGGTCAATGCCGTATCGTCGGCCAATAACTTTTCCTGGGCCAGCTTGCGGCGTTCCGCCTGCGCGTGCATCGACGGCACCCAGTTGGAAATTGCCTGATATCCGGAGATCGCGTGATCTGCAACGAGGGGATCGAGTCTTTGCTTCAGCGCTTCTTCGCGTTGCAGGACCATGTCGGCGCTGCTTCCCCGCACCAGGTAAAACTGCACCGGAGTCGGCGCATCAAGCAGTCTGCCAACCTTGACCTGTTCATCCAGCAATTCCCGGGGCGGATTCTGCAGGGCGCGAATGTCGTCGTTGGTACGCAGCCGCGACCAGCCGAACAGTACGACGACAACTATCGCCAGCACGGCGAGCGCCGACCGCCAGTCGGCACGCAGCACCGGCCAACGCGCGAGGACGGCGCCGTACGATGTTGTGAACCTGGCCTTGTTCAAGGTATTCGGTCCAACCAGCACTGGGAACCAGAACACCACCGTCAACCACGCAAACAACAAGCCGCTCACCGAAAACACCGCCATCTGGCGCAAGCCAGGGAAGGGCGTCAATGCCAGGCCCAGATAGCCGATCGCCGCCGCCGCCACGGTCAGCACCAGGCTGGGCAACAACTTGCGCAGCAATTGCGAGGAATCCATGGCGGCGTCCGCGCCCAGCCGGTTGCACAGGAAGTAGATGCCGTAATCCTGCGCCACGCCGATCAGCGTTGCGCCGAACACCAGCGTCAGCAAATGCACGTGCTCGAACAGCAGCAGGCATACCGATAACGCGCCCAGGCAGCCGACCCCGATCAACAGCAGGATGTAGGCAATCGGCTTGAACGATCGGAACGAAAACCAGACCAGCAGCATGATGCCGATGAGCGAACCAATGCCGATCGTCGTCATTTCGGCGCCGGCCTGCTTGCCGGCGGCAGCAGCATGCAGAATGGCGCCGGCCGACAGCACTTCCGCATCAGGTACCGCATCACGTGCGGCCCGCCGCGCCTGCGCCAGCAGCGGCATGATGCTTTCCTGTGCACTCATCGAGAACGCCGGTACGCGCAGTGCGATCGGCATCACTACATAGGTGCGTTCGCCATCGGCGACGAACAGATGGCCGTCGCGCGGACGAACCGGTGTTTCCTGCGCGCGCGCCTGTACCCAACCGCTAAACAGCCCGAACGGATCGTCCTGCCAAGCCCCGGTCTGCGGACCGGCGAACGGGCTGTACAGCTTTGTCAGCGCGATGTCGACCCAATGCCGCACCGGCTGGCTGCGCAACGCCGCCTCGTCCTGGGCGGTCATCAGGCTCATCCGGTGTTTCTGGAACAGCGCCAGCCAATCCCGTTGTATCTGCTCGCTCGCGCCGTCCGCCACCTGCAGCAGACCACTGTGCGGCGCCAGTGCGGCCCGGTATGCATCCGCTGCACGCCGCGACTGCTCCCAGTCCCCGGCGCCGATCAGCACGATCATTTTTTGCTGCGCTGATTCGACCATCTGCGTGAACGCCTGCTGCAGCACCGGGTCGCGCTCGGGCGCCGGCAGCAGCGCGAGGATATCGGTATCCAGCGCAACGCGCTTACCCAGCCACTGGCCGACACCCAGTGCGAGCAGCAGGGCGACCACCAGCGCCCAGGCGAGTGCGAACACATTGCGCTGCTTCAAAATTGTGCCGCCTCTTCAGGTGTCATCGCAGTGTCGCCGGTCTGCATCGCGGAGAAGGAAATGCTGGTGCGGTCGCCTCTCGCCTCGTGGATCACGATGTGCTTCACGAACGCGCCGCCCTCGACCGATACACCGGCGATCACCTTCGCCAGTCCCGCATCGCGGGTTTTCAATGCTGCGCTCCATTGCTTGTCGGATGCCTGGCCCTCGCCGTCGAACAGCGTATCGAGCTGGCCGAGGTCGCCGGCCAGCAGCGAGAACAGGATCTTGTTGATCATGCGTACCACCGGTTCCTGCCGGGCATCGAGCCGCATGGCAACACGTTCGCCTTGCATTTGGACGATTGCATCGTCGCCAAGGCGCAAGGTGTTTGGAAACGGCTGCAGCGTGCGCCACAGCACGCCACGGCCGACAACGACGCAGAAGCGGCCGTTCGAGCGCAGCGGCTTTTTCATGCCGGTCAGTTGTTTGTCCTGGTCGAAACGGCCGCACAGCACCTGCGGCTTGGCCAGCATCGCCTGGATCTTTGCGACAGGCAGCGCGGCGAACGCAGGTGTCATGGCCAGCGCGGCGCAGAATGCGACAAGTCGGCGTTTCATCATGGTGTCACTCCCAATTTCTCCAACAGCACCGGCGGCGACACGAAACACATTTCGCCGTTCTTCAGATCGACGGCCACCTGCGTGGTGCTTGCACGCGTCAGGCGCTTCCCGCTTTCGGCATCGGTGACCAGGTAATCGACTTTCAGCCGGTTTTCCCACTCGACGATGGTCGCGCGCAGCTTGATCCGCTGGCCGAACTTCGCCGAGCCGACATAGCGCACATGAAGATCGATGATCGGCCACGCATAACCGGATTCCTTCATCTGCATGTAGTTGTAGCCGATGCTGTCGAGCAGCGCGCAACGCGCAATCTCCAGGTACTTCACGTAGTTGCCGTGCCATACGATGTTCATCGGATCGAGGTCGAAGAACTGCACTTGCAGTTCGACCTCGGCAGACCAGTCGCGCGGCGGCTTACTCATACAGCTTCCAGGCGCGCGCGCGGATACGCTCCAGCATCACGCGCAGATCCGACTCCAGCCGGCGGTCTTCCTCGATAGTGCGGATATCGGCTGCAAGCGACTCGGCCATCGCCTGCAGCGGCGCCTCCGGTGCGACGTCCGGATTCACGCGCCGGCGCAGCAACGTCCCTTGCTGCACCGTGATCAGCAAGGCGGCGGCAACCTGCTCGGTCAGCTCCAGCACGCGCAGGCAGTCGCGGGCGGCGATGGTGCCCATGCTGACCTTGTCCTGGTTATGGCATTCGGTCGAACGCGAGAATACCGACGCCGGCATGGTCTGCTTGAGCGCTTCGGCAGTCCACGCGGATGCGCTGATTTGCAGCGCCTTCAGCCCATGGCTGATCGCCGCGCGCGGCCCCTGCATGCCGGACAGGTTGGACGGCAGGCCGTTGTTGTAGCGGCTGTCCACCAGCAGCGCCATCTGGCGATCCATCAGGTCGGCCAGGTTGGCGACCGCATTCTTCATGCCGTCCATCGCAAACGCGATATGGCCGCCGTAGAAGTGGCCGCCATGCAGCACGTGTTCGCCGTCCGGATCGATGATCGGGTTGTCGTTGGCGCTATTGAGTTCGTTCTCGATCGAATCCCGCAACCACGGCAGCGCATCGGCCAGCACCCCGATCACGTGCGGCGCACAGCGGATCGAATAGCGGTCCTGCAGGCGCTTGCCGTTGCGCGGCGGCTCGTTGCAGGGAAGGTCGCTGCGCAGCCAGCCGGCGACGCGCTGCATCCCCGGATGCGGTTTCACCGAAAACAGCGTCGCATCGAAATGATGTGCGTTGCCATCGAGCGCGAACGACGCCATAGCGGTGATGCGTGTGCACACCTGTGTCAGGTATTCCGCGCGCGCATAGGCAAGGCAGGCCAGCGCGGTCATCACCGCGGTGCCGTTCATGATCGCCAGGCCTTCCTTCGGCCGCAGACGCAGCGGCGTCATGCCCGCTTCGGCCAGCGCCTGTTGCGCCGGCACCTGCACGCCGTCGCGCCACACTTCGCGCTCGCCGCACAGCACGGCGGCAAGATAGGACAAGGGCGTGAGATCGCCGCTGGCGCCCACCGAGCCTTCGGACGGAATCAGCGGCAACAGCCCCTTGTCGAGCAACTGCACAAGCTGTTCCAGCAACTCGAAGCTGACGCCCGAGTAGGCCTTGCTCAAGGACGCCAGCCGCGCGGCCATGATCGCGCGCGTCTGCGCCGGCGTGAAGTATTCGCCGAGGCCGCAACCGTGATAGGTGTACAGATGGTGCGGCAGTTCGGCCACCAGTTCCGGCGGTACCGTCACCGTGCATGAATCGCCGTAGCCGGTGGTCACGCCGTAGATGGTGCCGTCTTCGCGCAGCAGGCGATCGAGGAAGTCGGCGCCGCGCGCGATGGCTGCGCGGAATTCCGGCGCGTCGGACAACACCGCGCATGCCGAGCCGTTGGCGATATCGACGATGTCTTCGATACGCAGGCGTCCCTGGTCGAAACGAACGGCGCGCAATGTTGTTTTGAGATCAGCGGGATGCATCGGTCACGTCCATGTCGGGTGAATGCCAGAAGTCGTAGAAATTGAACCATTGAAACGGGGCGCGCAAACAGAAGTGTTCGAGCCGTGCCGCATAGTCCTGCGCCAGCGCCGAAAACGCTTCGTCGCGTCCCTTGCGCGGCAGACGGACCACATCGCGCAGGCGTTCGAAATGAATCTCGGAGCGGCCCCCGGCGCGCATCGAAAACAGCATGGTGACCGGGCACTGCAGCAGGCTCGCGAGCACATACGGGCCGACCGGAAATGCAGCCGCTTCGCCCAGGAACGATGCGCGGCAGGTGCGCGATCCCGAGGTCACCGGAACCCGGTCGCCGGCGATCACGACGAATTCGCCGCGCGACACCCGTTCGTTGAGCAGCATCGCGGTGGCCGGCGACATCTCGGTCACCTGGAACAGGTTCAGCTGGCTGTCCGGATCGAGTTGCGCCAGCATGCGGTTGAACTTCTGCGCATGCTTGGTATGCACCAGCACCGTCAGCTTCATTCCGGCGCGTCGCTTCGCCAGCACCCGGCACAGTTCAAGGTTGCCGAAGTGCGAACAGATGATCAGGCCGCCGCGCCGGTTCGCGATGTCGTCGTCGAGCTGCCGGTCACCGAAAAACACGGTGTCGTTCAAATTCATCAGGCCGCCCCACAGCAGCATCTTGTCGAGGATGCATTCGGCGAATGCGGCGAAGTGGCGCATCACGCCGGGCAGACCGTCATTGACATGCGCCAATCCGCCGAAACCGCGCACCCGGTGCAGATAGCCCGAGGACGCGGCACGCGCGGCCGGCCTGGTCAGCACATACCAGGCAAGCACCGGGTACAGCGCCAGCCGGAACGGCCAGCGCCCGAACAGGCGGCAGATCCAGAACAGGATGCGCATGCCGGCAACGAAGCTCGCTTCGTTGATTTGCGCCCAGTGGCGCCGTTCGGCGGTGCGCGCTTGCGCAGTCACGCCTTGCTCCATTTGCGCGCCAGCAGTTTCGGTGCGCGGATCAGCATGCCGAAGAACAGCGTCGCGTGCATGCGGGAAATCAGGATGTTGTCGAGGCCCATCCGGAAATGCGACACGCCATCAGTCGGATAACCGACCCGGGTACCGACGTTGACGACACCGACGCCGTCCCAGAACAGCCGCACCAGCACTTCGGTATCGAAATCCATGCGCGCGCCGAGCCGGTGCCGTTGCGTCAGCGACAGCACCGGCGCCACCGGATACACGCGGAAGCCGCACATCGAATCCTTGATCTGCAGCGACAGCGTATTGATCCACACCCAGACATGCGTCAGATAGCGACCATACAGACGGACTGCCGGCACCGATTCATCGTATTGCGGGTAGCCGACAATCAGTGCATCCGGCCTTGCCGCCGCCTGCTCAATGAAGCGCGGAATATCGGCGGTACAGTGCTGGCCGTCGGCATCGATTTGCAGCACATGGGAATATCCGGCCTGCGCGGCGTGCCGGATTCCGGTGATCACCGCGTCGCCCTTGCCGCGATTGACTTCATGCCGCACCAGGGTAACTTGCGCGGTGTCGGCAGCGAGCCGGTCGAGTACCTGCGCGCATGCGGACGTACTGCCGTCGTCGACCAGAATGCACGGCAGCCCTGTGGCGAGAACCGCTTCCACCACCGCGCCGACCGCATGCTCGTGGTTGTACACGGGAATCAACACGCAGGGCTTAAACATCGGCGGCTCCAAACATCAACCGCCCGCTTGCATGCGCACCGGCCTCCGAAAAATACCTGAATGTCACGCATCCCTTCGGCGCATCATGCTGCAACTCAAGCGAAAACGCCGCTTCAGGCCGGATCACGCGCTGGAACTTGAGCGCATGGATACCGCGGAACACCGGCGGCAGGTCGAAGCAGTCGCGCGCCAGCGTCAATGCCCATTCAAGTTGCGCCACTCCGGGCAGGATCGGCGCTTGCGGGAAATGGCCGTCGAAATACACCAGATCGCGCGGCGCCGCCAATTCGAACAATATGCGTTGCGGATCTTGCTCGATCAATTGCATGCGCGGCATCGATGGCCGCGGAGACGCCTGTTCATCGCCGAGCAAGGCCATCAGTTCCGCCTGCGTCGTCTTGCCCTGGGCATTGACCGGCAGCGCATCAAGATAGCGCCAGCTGCGCGGCAAGGCGACCCGCTCGACCGCTTCCGCAAGTTGGCCGCGCAGGCGGCTGTTCAGCGCATGCTTGCCCGATTCGTTCAATGCGGCGCGGCCCGCATCGGACAGCACGACGAAAGCGGCGACGCGCTGGCGGTGTCCGTCGACTACCAGCACCCGCGCTTCGCGCACCAGCGGGGACTGCGCGAGACGTGCTTCCATCAGGTCGAGCGAAATCCGCTTTTCCTCAATTTTCACGATACGGTCGACGCGGCCGAATATCTGCAGCCGGCTGCCGCCAACTACGCGTGCGCGATCGGACGTGCGGAACCAGTTTGCATCGGGCAGGTGCGGCGAGCGTAATTCCAGCACGCTGTCGTTCGCGCTGTCGTCTGTTTCGATGCGCACCTCGACACCGGGCATCAGCGACCAGTTTTCATCGGCATCGGCATGGCGTTGGCGCCAGGCGACGCCGCCCGTCTCGGAACTCCCGTACACTTCCACTGGCGCATGCCCCAACAACCTGGCCGTAGCGTGCGCGACCTCAAGCGGCAACGGCCCGCCGGAGGAAAACACGGCGCGTACTCGATGCGCTGCGCTGCTCCATACCGGACTGTCCGGCAAGCGTTTCAGGTGCGCCGGGCTCGATATCAATACGCAATCACGCTCGGAGGTCGTCTGTGCCAGTTCCTCCGGATAAACCAGGCTGCGCGCGTGAATGGGGCGCGCCGCGGCCAGCGGCCAAAGCACCTTGAACAGCAACCCGTAAATATGCTGGTGCGATACCGTTGCCACGATCTCCGCATCGCCGGCAGCCTGGCCGAACACTTGTTCGAGCGTGGCGACTTCGCTGGCAAGCTGCGACAGCTTTTTCGGGATGGCCTGCGGTGTGCCGGTACTGCCCGACGTATACACGGCGAGTCCGGCAAAGTCGGAATGCAAGGGAAGGAACGCATTCGTACTGCTGGGGCCGCCTGCATGTACTGCAAGCGGTGCGCAGTCCGCAGGAAACTCTCCCAGATAAACATCGACTTCCGCGCGCAAGGCCGCGCAGGTAGCCGGCAAGATGTCGGACGGGAGGTAGATGGTCTTGCCGGCGTGCCATGCGCCGAACAGCGCCGCTGCGAATTCGATGCTGTCGTTGAAAAACAGCGCGCAGCGGATTTCCGGCCGCTCAAGCAACAAGGCTTGCCACAGGCATACGCGTGCGATGAAATCGGCGCGGGTGATTGCCTGGCCATCGCGCTGTCCGACGATCTCATTCATCGGACGCGGTGCGCGCAACAGATTCAGGATGTCGAGCGGTTCAGACATGGTGCCGCCGTCTGAAACGCAGTCGCACCAGATACTCGCCGCCGAACAGCAGGCCCATCAGCAGATAGGAGATCACGCCGTTGTACAGCGACCAGATCGCGGGCGACGCCCACAACGCTGTTGCCAGCGCGATGGCGCCATTGAACACGAAGAAAACGCACCATACCTGCGTCACCCGGCGCGTATATTCCACTCCGGCGGGAGGCAGGTCCGGTTCCGTGAGGCGTGCGATGCGTTCGATCAACGATGGCGGCGAAACCAGGCTGTAGCCGAAAATGCCGAGCATGACGCCGCTGACCAGCACAGGATAGAGTTTCAACGGCATCCATGCGTTGCCCCATAGCGTCGCGGCTGCGAGCAGCAGCGCTCCGGCCAGCCACCAGCGGCCTGCATTGCCGGCTTTCATGGTCCGCAGGCGGGCCAGTGCGGCCAGCGGCAGCAGACACGCGAACAGGCGCGGGTCTGCTTCGCCGTAGCCGAGCCAGATAGCCAGCGGATACACCAGTGTGATCAGGACCGGCAGTGCGGTAAGGACGATGCGGTTGATGTCTTACTCCGCGATCAGGTCCGCCACCGCATTGACCACGTCTTCGACCGTGCGCACCGTCTTGAAGACTTCCGGCGACAAGCGCTTGCCGGTCAGCTCCTTCAGTTTCACCGCCAGGTCGACGGCATCGATGCTGTCGATGTCGAGATCCGTGTACAGATTGGATTGCGCGGTGACTGCGGACTTGTCGATTTCGAACATCTCGTGCAGCGTATCCACGATCCAGTCGTGAATCTCGGTCCTGCTCATAGCGCTTACTGCGGCCATTTCGATCCCCCCTTACTTGCTTCTATAACCGGCGATCATCGCACCGAGCGTACGCACCGACCTGAAGTGGCTGCGCGTTTCCTCCGAATCGGCCGACAAGGAAATGCCATAGCGCTTCTGCAATGCCACGCCGAGTTCCAGCGCATCGATCGAATCGAGCCCGAGCCCTTCGACGAACAGCGGCGCTTCGGCATCGATGTCTTTCGGCTTGATGTCTTCCAGTTGCAGGACATCGATGATGAGTTGTTTCACTTCTTCTTCAAGCGGCTGCATGACGTTTGCTTCCCTCGGCAAAATAATCCTGTAAATGATCGGTCAGCCGGCGCGCGGCCAACGCATCGCTGGCGGCTGCGGCAGTGAACGATTCAATGTCGATGTCTTCCTGTACCTCGATGCTGAACCGCACGCCGCGCGAAGGCACTTTCCACCATTTATCTCCCTTGCCCAGCGTCGGCGGCGTGCAGTGAATCACGACCGGTGTCACTTTGCACATGCCGCGCACCGCAATGTTGGCTGCGCCGCGCTTGAAATGGATGGCGCCATCGGGCGGCGTGCGCGTGCCTTCCGGAAAAACAATCAGGTTGTTGCCAGCATGCAGCGACGCGATGCACTGGTCGACCAGTTCCGGTCCGTTTTCATTTTTGATGTAGCCGGCGGCTCGCACCGGTCCATGCGTGAATGGATTGTTCCATAGCCCGCTTTTCACGATACAGTCGGCGCGCTTGACGAAAGCCATCAAGAACACCGTATCGATCAGCGTCGGGTGGTTGGCCAGGATCAGCAAGCCATTGCGCTCCAGTCTCTCCAGCCCCTTCACCTCATACCGCAACACACCCAATCCGCGCATCAATCCGATGAACCCACGGAACGCATATCGAATAAGGTTGCGCGCAACCGTAATCCTCAGTTGCCGTTCCCAAATCAACAGATTGATTATAGGAAACACCAGTACCCGCATTACCAGCCCGCCTGCCCCGAACGAAAAAAAACTGATGCCTGTTCCGATGACGCGCCAGCAACGGCAGACCCGCTCAAGCATTGCGCGTCCAGTGCCATTTCTGCCTGCCGCACACGCGTTCCATGCTGCTGTCCTTGCGCAAATGGAAACGCAGAATCTGCAGGCCGGCCGGCAGGTCTTCCGCTGTCGCGGCTTCCGTATCCGGCGCGGTCGACCATGCAAGCGAAATCACGTCCTGCCGCGGCGGTTCGATCAGCCATGCCCATGCGAACGGCTGTTCGTTGCTGTCGTGATAATCCTGGAAGATCGCGGGCGGCGGACAATCGTAAGCGACCAGCAATACCGCTTTTTCACCGTCGGCGAGCAGTCCGCATGCCTCGATCACCGCATGCTCGATGGTGCTGTGCCGGGCGCTGAGTGCGATGTTGTTCGCCTTGTCGCCGCGCGCGATGGAAAACATGCCGCCGGCGGCGTTATGGACCGACAAGCCAAACGCAGCGGGAGAAAGCAGTTCGCCGGAAGCCAGATCACGCAACAGATCGACCGCGCGAGCAACCTCGCCATGTCCGGAGCAGAATATGGTGGGGATATCCGCGCGGTCACCGAGGCATTCGTATGCAACTTCAAGCGCCATTTTTCCAAGAAAACTGACGCGACGGCGCAACATTGCCGGCATTGCCCGCACGCCCGGCTCCAGGCCCTCGGCAAAGGGGAAGCGCTTTTCTGCCCATGCCTGCCACGCTTGCCGCGTATCCACACCAGGCGCCCAGGCGGCATCGCAGGCGATGGAAAAGGATACGGCTGGGAAGGGCGCAGTATTTGAAAATTTCGCTTCCGATATCATGGGCGGAATTATAGCGGCTTGATATATCGCAAAGCGAATTAAGACGCCCGTACCTTTTGTTGGTTTTGAGCATGTCAGGACTACCTGAAATGCGACCTACAGCACTGCCGCATCCGGAGCAAGCCATAAATATGGGAGGTACTGTTAATGTGTGGTAATTATGTGGATATTTCTTCACGGCAAAGTGTGGTGCATGTGAATTCATCAGGGTCTGTGTTCAGCTCCCTGCCTCGAAAACCAGTTCCGGCAGCACCACCTCCCAGCTCTCGCAACGGCAGGCGTCCCGATACGCCGGCTCATTGTCTTCGCGCCGCCGCACCATGACAGCCGCAACCCGGCCGAATACGCACCTCATCCCATCCGGCGGCATGAACGCACGCGACAGGCGGCCGATCATGTTGTCCGCACTATCCGTCAGCTCCCAATGATCCCCATGTTGACGTAGAGAAACCGGCGCGCCGGCAGACAGGGCCGCGATGGCGCGATGAATGGGATGCGCCGGCGCATGGCGGCCGGCAAAGCCAAGATCGATTTCCTTTGGCGTCAGCCGCCAGTAACGCCGTGCCAGTGCCGATGCCGGCGGGGGCAGTGCAACCGGTGCGCGTTGCAGTACGCTTGGCGCTTCGGCCAGCGACGCCAGAAGCGCATGTCCACGCCCCATGCGCACCAGCGTCAAGGTGTTGCGCGCACGTGTCATCGCGACATAAAAAAGCCGGCGCGGCGCATCCGCGTCTTCTTCGCGCCCGATGCGCTCCCAGCCGCCGTCCAGCACCGCAACATGGTCGAACTCCAAGCCCTTGGCGCGATGCGCGCTGAGCAGCAGCAAGCCGCTCTGCCGCCGCCGCGCTTCTCGCCCCCATTCGGCCAGCCACTCGGTGAAGTGGGCAACCGGCAGTTCGGCGCCGCCGGTTTCCAGCGCGTACTCGTCCACGGCCTCGCGCAGCAGCGCCCACCACGGGCCGCGCGCCTGTGCGTCAAGCCACAGCCCGATCGCCGCGGCCTCGACCAGCCGCGGCTCTTGCAGGCGCAGCCATGCGATCAGCGTCTGTGTTTCGCGCAGGCGCCAGAACTGCGCCATTTCCTCGTTCGCCATCTGCACGGGAATGCAGTGCAATTCGCAATACGCACGTACCGGCCCCAACATGTCCCATTCGCGCGCGATGACCGCCGCGCGTGCCCAGTTCCAGTCAGGCGCGAGTGAAGACAGGCGCTGCAGCTCCGCCATCACGGCTTGCGCCTGGCTGATGGCATCATGCCCAGCGGCAAGAATCTGCCCCCGGCCTTTGCTGACCGGATCAAGCGCCTCCCACTCGCCGCCGGCCGCCGCCCTGGCCCGTGCGCGGTCAATGGTGACCGGATGCTCCGCCTTCATGCGGTTTCTTGCCGGCGCAATCACGCGGTTGGCGGCGTCGATGATGTGATGGCTTGAGCGGTAGTTCTCCACCAGGTAAGCAGGCCTGGCGGCATAGTCGGCCTCGAAGCGGCGGATGAACTCGACCGAGGCGCCGTCGAAGGCATAGATATTCTGGTCGTCGTCGCCGACCGCGAACAGGCTGAGCCTGCCGTCCTCGTCCGTACGGGCCCGGCCGGCCAGCGCGGAAATCAGTTCGTACTGCTCCGGGCCGATGTCCTGGTATTCGTCCACCAGGATCCAGCGGAATCCGGCCAGCAGGCGCTCGCGCTGCTCGTCCGCTTCTTCCGGCGCCAGGCCCTCTCCCTTGAGCAGTGCCAGCGCCTGCCGCATCACGTCGCGGAACGCATCGCCGTCGATTTTTTCGGCGCGTCCGGCGAAGCTGGCGCCGGCCAGCCGCATCGCCAATGCATGGCAGGTAAGCACGGTCACACCCTTTGCATCGTCACCGATCAATGCGCCCAGGCGGCGCCGGATCTCGACCGCCGCGTGGCGGTTGTACGCGAGCGCGAGAATGCCGTGCGGATTCTCGCGCCGCACACGCACCAGGTAGGCGATCCGGAGCACCAGCACACGCGTCTTGCCGGAACCGGGGCCGGCAAGCACCAGCACATTGGTCTCTTCCCGGTCGTCGGCGACGATTCTCTGCTGCACCGGATTGCCCAGGCCCTCGACGATGGTCCGCCACGAAGCCGGCGTGGTCTGGCGTGCCAGTTCCTTTTCCCGGCCGGGCAGCCAGCGTTGCATGAAGTCGTCGCGCGCCATGCCGAAATAGTCCAGTGCCAGTTCCAGCGCATCCGCCATCGCCTGCAGCCCGCGTTGCACGTATTCCGCCATCACATGGATCTGGATCACCTGCTCATCGTAATGCAGCTTCAGGGGCGTGAAATCCGCCTTCGCAAAGCCGCGCCGCTCGGTGCCGAGGCGGATCGTCATCGCCGGCCGGAATACCGCCAGTCCCTTGTTGAGACGGATGACTTCCTGCTCGTGCAGCCACAACAGCGCGCGGTCCAGCAGCCGGGCGGGATCTTTCGCCTCGGCCTTCAGCGCCAGGTCGTCCTCGATCGCCGCGCGCAACTTGCCCAGCGTGGTTTGCGCCAGCAGGTCGGTGCCACGCGTGCCGGGCGGCAGGGTGGCGAGCAGATGCTGCAGCAGACGTTCGGCCGCCGCGCGCCGCAGTTCCGCGGTCCTGGTCAGTGCCTGCCATTCGCGCTGCAGCGTTACCTGCACTGTTTCCGCGTCCAGCCGGCGCAGATGCAGGCTGCCGGTGCCGCCTTCATCGCCGCGGCCGTCGGATGCCAGGCCGGCGACGATGCGCCACAGCGTTTCCGGCAGCGCCTGCGCATGACCCGCATCCTTCAGGCGTTGCGTCGCATGGTGCAAATGCAGCAGCGAGTTTTCTCCCTTGCCGAGATCTGGCGCGTCTTGCCGCAGGGCGGCGATCAACCCCGCTTCCAGCGCGGCGGCTTGTTCGAATCGTTTGGGCGATGCGCGTTCCACGCCGACATGCACGAAGGCGGTCAGCGCGGTGTCGTTGCTGGCGATGCCCAGCCGTTCCAGGTCGTGCAAGGCGGCACGGACCTTTTCGGCGTTCAACCCCGCCATGCCCATCAGCTCGTCGGTCGAGATGCCTTCGTCCGCATCTGCGGCAATCAATGCCTGCACCAGCGCCAGCAACTGCCGTCGGTACTCCGGGACCATGGAAGCGCGTTCCAGTTTGCGCTGCGCCTCTTCCAGCGAGCCGACGCGCAACGAGGAGGGAAACACCTGCACCCGGTTTTCCTCGCGTGTCAGCAGCGTCGCTTCTTCCAGCCATGCGATCGCGGTCCGCACCCGCGTATCGTCTGTCGCGGAATCGCGTTCGAACGCGCCGTCGGTTTCTTCGGCCAGGATCTCGCCGGGCGTGGCGATCACCTCGCCGCCCAGCCGCTTCCTGCGATCCAGGCGTTTCAGCGATTTCAGGATCGATTGAATCTCCCGCTGCGTCAGCCGCGAGCGCGCCGACATGCTGAACTGCCGCTCCACATCCTCGGGTGTGTAAAGCAGCACGCAGCGCGCCGCTTCCCGGTCGCGTCCGGCCCGGCCCGCCTCCTGCAGATAGTTTTCCAGCGAACCGGGAATGTCGGCATGGATCACCAGCCGCACGTCCGGTTTGTCGATCCCCATGCCGAACGCATTGGTCGCCGCGATCACGCGCAACTCGCCGCGAATGAAGCGCTGCTGTACGTTCTTCTTGGTTTCCGGCGGTAATCCCGCATGGAAGTGACCGGCGGCCAGCCCCTTCTCCCGCAGGAATTCCGCCACCTCCTCGGTCTGCCGGCGCGACGCGCAATAGACGATGGCACCGCCGGGCGACTCCGGCGGCAGGTCGGCCGCCAGCAATTGATGAATGTGCGCGAACTTCTCGGCGGGCGTGGTGCGCGCCACCACGAAATCCAGGTTGGCGCGGCTGGCGCCGCCGTCCAGCGTCTGGAGTTCGATGCCAAGCTTGTCGCGGAAGTGGCCGACGATGTCCGCCACCACATCCGGCTTGGCCGTGGCGGTCAGGCAAAGGACCGGCGGTATCGGGCCGTCGCCGGCCCGTTCCCTGATGAAGCGCCCCACGTAACGATAATCGGGACGGAACGCATGCCCCCATTTGGACAGGCAATGCGCTTCGTCCAGTATCCAGGCGCCGATCTCGCGTTGTGCGAGAACCTTGCGCACCGCGCGATTGCGCAACTGTTCCGGCGACACGATCAGAATGCCGGTGTTGCCCAGCCGCACCTGTTCCAGCGCGTCGGCACGTTCCGGCATCGACAGCAGGCCGTTGATGGCCGTACAGCAACTGATACCCCGCGCTTCCAGTCCCGCCACCTGGTCCGCCATCAGCGCCACCAGCGGCGAAATCACGACGGACAGCGCGCCGGTCTTGTCAAAGCGAGACAGCGCCGGGATCTGGTAGCACAGCGATTTTCCGGTGCCGGTAGGGAGGATTCCCAGCACATGTTCCCCCCGCATTGCCGCCTCGACGATCACCTGCTGCAATGGACGGCCATCCGCATCCGCGGGAGCCGGCCGGAAATCGGCAAAGCCGAACCAGCGCGCCAGTTCCTTGCGTGCATCGTGCCGATCCCGGCACCAGGCACAGCCGGGATCGGCGCAAGGACTATCGCGCAGCCGGCGCACCAGATCGCCCGCTTCCGGAAACTGATGGCGTACCCAGGGCGGCATCACCGAGTTGCCGCCGGCCACCGCCAGCCACGACAAGCCGTACGCCAATGCCCAGCCATGGCGCTCATGCAGCAGCGCATCGCTCGCAATGTCGCGGGCCTGCGTCAGGCAGGCGCACCCTGCCAGTCGCCGCATGATCGCTGCTTGTGCATCGGCCTTGGCCGGGCGCGGCTGGCCCCGTAGTGCAGCAAAGAACGCGTCGAACCCGGAAGCGGCATCATCCGCCGTGGTCAGCCAGTGCCACGCCAGCAACAAGTCCGGTACCGTCTCGCGCATCGCCTGCAACTGATCGCGAAACAGATCCAGCGTCAAGCGCGCATCCAGTTCCGGATCGTTCAGGCGTCCGCGCTGCAATTGCCCATCCTGATAGTGCTTCACCAGGTGGTGATATGGGTTGCGCGGAAACGCCAGCGGATTCAGGCGTAGCGTGTCGACCGCCGGCAAGGCGAGCAGACGCATATCGGGCTTGGCCGCCGCAAGGTGCGGCAAATCGAATGCGATCAGGTTGTGCCCGAGCAGGAAAGCAGCGCCCTCGGCGAAATCATCCAGCTCCGCCAGCGCCGCCGCCAGCTTCCCTTTGCGGAATACCCGGGATTCGCCGGTATCGCCCTTGACTGCGGCGAAACTATGGATGCGCCCGTCGCGTATGCCCACTTCCAGATCGATCGACAGGCAGCGGGGCGCTGCGGAAAAGGTGCGGGAACTGTCGTTGGCCGGATCACTCATCGCGCCAATGTACTTTTTTTACTGATGATGGGCAATGTCAAGGCCGGAGCGCGTATACATATATGAGAGATGCCGGAAGCAAGCAAAAATCGCGTAAACGTTGCGAAACCGCGAGAAGGTTTGTTCCTGCGGCAAATACGCCGATACTCAGGAGCAGGCCAGCCATGAGACGGACCTCAATCCGTAGGCGCCTCTGGATACCGTAGTTTTACGGTATCCAGAGGCATGGTTTTCGCCCTGTCAAACGTTTGACGGTGACTGTGGAAAACACTTATAATCCCGTGGTTTCACGAAACGCACCACCTTGAAACACCGCGGCCCGTAGCGGGAGCTTGAAAAGACGAGCCCCCCGGATTGCACGAACCCGGACCAGAATGCTTCGCGTTGTCCTTCTGCAATTTGCCACCACGGTGGCCGCCGGCCTGATTGCCGGCCTGCTGGGCGGTGTGCATGCGCTGGTGTCTGCGCTTCTCGGTGGACTGTGCTGTGTAGTGCCCAACGGTTTGTTTGCCTTGCGTTTGTTTGTCAACGCGCGCAAACCCGGCGCTGTCAATCCGATGACGTTTTTCATCGGCGAATTTATCAAGATTGCATTGACGATCGCGCTACTTGGCGCGGTGGTCTGGCTGTATCGCGATTTGAACTGGCTGGCGTTGATCGCCGCCTTCATCGTGGCGCTGAAAAGTTACATCATCTTATTATTTAGGCACTGACATGTCATCTGCAACCACTGAAGCGGCAGCGCACGCCCCTACGGCGTCCGAATACATCGTCCATCACCTCGGACATTTCGCCACCCACCATCAAGAAAAGATCGTCGATTTCTCGATCATCAACATGGACACCATTTTCTGGTCCGTGTTCGCCGGCGTGGTCGGCTGCTTCTTCATGTGGCTGGCCGCGCGCAAGGCGACCTCCGGCGTGCCGGGCCGTTTCCAGGCCGCGGTCGAAATGGTCGTCGAAATGGTCGAGGACCAGTCCAAGGCGATCGTCCACGGCAACCGCCGCTTCATCGCTCCGCTGGCGCTGACCGTGTTCGTCTGGGTCGCGTTGATGAACTCGCTCGACTTCCTGCCGGTGGACATGTTCTCGGGCCTGTTCCGTCTGCTCGGCATCGACATCCATCACCGCGTGGTGCCGACCGCCGACCTCAACGGTACGCTCGGCATCGCCCTCGGCGTGTTTGCGCTGATGATCTATTACAACCTGAAGATCAAGGGCGTGGGCGGCTGGATCCATGAATTGTTTGCCGCACCGTTCGGCCCGTGGATGGCGCCGTTCAACCTGCTGCTGAACATCATCGAATACGCTGCGAAAACCGTATCCTTGGGCATGCGACTTTTCGGCAACATGTACGCCGGCGAACTGCTGTTCCTGCTGATCGCGCTGCTGGGTTCCATGGCGACCGCCTTCGGATTCGTGGGGCACGTCGTCGCCGGCACCATCTGGGCCATCTTCCACATCCTGATCGTGTTCCTGCAGGCGTTCATTTTCATGATGCTGACCCTGGTGTACATCGGCCAGGCGCACGAAGGTCACTAGAGCGATTTGCCTGTCCGTGCAAGGGGCCTCCCGCGGCTGCGCTTCTCGGGCCGGCCTGACCTCCCTTGCACGAACAATCAAACCGCTCTAAGACCGGTAAAGAATCGAAAGATAGTAGCAAGTAAAGAAGTTTGTTTTTTGGCTTTTCAATTTTTGACTTAACTTAACCTTTAAAGGAATTCTCATGACTGACGTCTCTTTTGTTGCTTTGGCTTGCGGTTTGATCATCGGCCTGGGTGCTATCGGCGCTTGTATCGGTATCGCAATCATGGGCGGTAAGTACCTCGAAGCATCGGCTCGTCAGCCCGAACTGATGAACACCCTGCAGACCAAGATGTTCCTGCTGGCCGGCCTGATCGACGCAGCGTTCCTGATCGGTGTCGGTATCGCCATGCTGTTTGCATTCGCGAACCCGTTCATCGCGCACTAATTAGCTATAGCTGATTTCCAACAGCCGAACCGGTATCAGGTTCGGCTCTCGTTATTCTGAGAAGGAAAACACCGTGAACTTAAATGCAACCTTGTTTGCGCAGTTCGTGGTCTTCTTCATCCTCGCGTGGTTCACGATGAAATTCGTGTGGCCGCCGCTGATGAAGGCGCTCGACGAGCGCGCCGAGAAGATCGCGAACGGTCTGGCTGCCGCCGACCGCGGCAAAGCAGAGATGGCTGCCGCAGAAAAGCGCGCACAAGCTGAACTGACTGCCGCCAAAGACGAAGGTCTGAAGCGCATCGGCGACGCCGAAAAGCGCGCCCAGGCAATCATCGAAGAAGCCAAGAAAACTGCATCCGACGAAGCTGCGCGCATCATCGCCGCCGCCAAGGCAGACGCAGAACAGCAAGTCACTCGTGCACGCGAAGAGCTGCGCGACCAGGTCGCGGGTCTCGCGGTCAAGGGCGCCGAGCAGATCCTCAAGCGTGAGGTGAACGCAGCGGCCCACGCCGACCTGCTGAACCAACTCAAGACCGAGCTGTAATCATGGCCGAACTCGCAACGATTGCTCGTCCTTACGCAGAAGCACTGTTCCGTGTAGCCAAGTCCGGCAACCTCGCCGCCTGGTCCGACCTGGTGTCGGAAATGGCGGCGGTTGCCGCCCTTCCCGACGTCAAGTCTTTCGCCAGCAATCCGAAGCTGTCGGATCAGCAGGTTGCCGAAACGTTCCTGTCGCTGTTGAAGTCCAAGCTCACGCCCGAAGCGAAAAACTTCGTGCAGATGCTGGCTGAAAACGGCCGTCTGACGCTGTTGCCGGAAATCGGCACGCAATTCCACGTGCTGAAAAACGCGGCGGAAGGCGCAGCGGATGCGGAGATCACGAGCGCGTTCGAGTTGACCGGCGCACAAGTGAAAGACCTGGTGGCGACGCTGGAAAAGAAATTCGGCCGCAAGCTCAATCCGTCCGTGAAAGTGGACAGCTCGCTGATCGGCGGCGTACGCGTGGCAGTAGGCGACGAAGTGCTCGACACTTCCGTACGCGCCAAGCTGCAGCAGATGTACGTAGCCCTCGCGTCGTGATTGACGGCGCGGCTCATCGCTAGCGTAAGCAGAGATTAAAAAATTTAGGAGTTAACATGCAACTCAACCCGTCTGAAATCAGCGAACTGATCAAGAGCCGGATTCAAGGCCTTGGCGACACCGCTGAGATTCGCAATCAGGGCACGGTGATTTCCGTGACCGACGGTATCTGCCGCATCCACGGTCTTTCCGACGCGATGCAAGGCGAGATGCTGGAATTCCCGGGCAACACCTTCGGCCTCGCGCTGAACCTCGAGCGCGACTCCGTCGGCGCCGTTATCCTGGGCGAGTACGAACACATTTCCGAAGGCGACACCGTCAAGTGCACTGGCCGCATCCTGGAAGTGCCGATCGGCCCGGAACTGCGCGGCCGCGTCGTCAACGCACTGGGTCAGCCGATCGACGGCAAGGGCCCGATCAATGCCAAGCTGACCGCCCCGATCGAAAAGATCGCTCCGGGCGTTATCGCACGTCAGTCCGTGTCGCAGCCGATGCAGACCGGCCTGAAGGCAATCGACTCCATGGTGCCGATCGGCCGTGGCCAGCGCGAGCTGATCATCGGCGACCGCCAGACCGGCAAGTCGGCCGTCGCGGTTGATGCGATCATCAACCAGAAGGGCCAGAACATGACGTGTATCTACGTCGCGATCGGCCAGAAGGCGTCGACGGTCAAGAACATCGTGCGCGCGCTGGAACAGCATGGCGCGATGGAATACACCATCGTCGTCGCCGCTACCGCTTCCGAGTCCGCCGCGATGCAATACGTGTCGGCCTACTCCGGCTGCGCAATGGGCGAGTATTTCCGCGACCGCGGCGAAGATGCGCTGATCGTGTACGACGACCTGTCCAAGCAGGCTGTTGCCTACCGTCAGGTGTCGCTGCTGCTGCGCCGTCCGCCGGGCCGTGAAGCCTATCCGGGCGACGTGTTCTACCTGCACTCCCGTCTGCTCGAGCGCGCTGCTCGCGTGAACCCCGACTACGTCGAAGCGTTCACCAACGGTGAAGTCAAGGGCAAGACCGGCTCGCTGACCGCGCTGCCGATCATCGAAACCCAGGCAGGCGACGTTTCCGCGTTCGTTCCGACCAACGTGATTTCGATTACCGACGGCCAGATCTTCCTGGAAACCTCGTTGTTCAATTCGGGTATCCGTCCCGCGATCAACGCCGGTATCTCGGTGTCCCGCGTCGGTGGCGCTGCCCAGACCAAGGTCATCAAGGGCTTGTCCGGCGGTATCCGTACCGACCTCGCGCAGTACCGTGAACTCGCAGCGTTCGCGCAGTTCGCTTCCGACCTCGACGAAGCGACCCGCAAGCAGCTCGACCGCGGCGCGCGCGTGACCGAACTGCTGAAGCAGCCGCAGTACTCGCCGCTGCCGATCTCGCTGATGGCCGTGTCGCTGTTCGCCGTGAACAAGGGCTATTTCGACGACCTGGAAGTCAAGCAAGTGCTGGCATTCGAAGCCGGCCTGCACAACTTCCTGAAGACCAGCCACGCTGCCCTGCTGCAGAAGATTGAAGATACCAAGCAACTCGACAAAGACGGTGAAGCAGCATTGGCCGCCGCGATTGCAGACTTCAAGAAAACATTCTGATCAGCTAAGGAGTATTACTCATGGCTGCAGGTAAAGAGATACGCGGCAAGATCAAGAGCGTAGAGAATACGAAGAAGATCACCAAGGCGATGGAAATGGTCGCCGCATCCAAAATGCGCAAGGCGCAGGACCGGATGCGTTCGGCACGTCCCTACAGTGACAAGATTCGTAATATCGCTGCTCACTTGTCGCAAGCCAACCCGGAGTACACGCATCCGTTCCTGGTCAAGCAGGACGCGGCAAAGAAGGTGGGCATCATCGTCGTCACGACCGACAAGGGTCTGTGCGGCGGCATGAACACCAACGTGCTGCGTCAGGTGACCAACAAGGTGCGCGAACTCGAAGGCCAGGGCTCGAAGGTTGAGGCAGTGGCGATCGGCAACAAGGGCCTCGGCTTCCTGAACCGTATCGGCGCCAAGGTCGTGTCGCAGGCAACCCAGCTCGGCGACACGCCGCACCTGGAAAAGCTGATCGGCCCGGTCAAGGTGTTGCTGGACGCGTACCAGGAAGGCCGGCTCGACGCGGTCTACCTGTTCTACACCAAGTTCATCAACACGATGCGCCAGGAACCGATGATGGACCAGTTGCTGCCGTTGTCGGCCGAGCGGATGGAAGCGGACAAGTCGTCCCATGCCTGGGACTACATCTACGAGCCGGACGCGCAGACTGTCATCGACGAACTGCTGGTGCGTTACGTCGAAGCGCTGATTTACCAGGCTGTCGCGGAAAACATGGCGTCCGAGCAATCGGCGCGCATGGTGGCGATGAAGGCGGCGTCCGACAACGCAGGCAACGTGATCGGTGAGCTGAAGCTGGTCTACAACAAGACCCGTCAGGCTGCGATTACCAAGGAACTGTCCGAGATCGTCGCCGGTGCGGCTGCGGTTTAATTAAAAGAATTTATTTATATTGAAGGAACGAAAATGGCTGATGGCAAAATCGTTCAGTGTATCGGCGCCGTGGTGGACGTGGAGTTCCCGCGTAGTGCCATGCCCAAGGTGTACGATGCCTTGAAAATGGAAGGCTCCGCGCTGACCCTGGAAGTGCAGCAGCAGCTCGGCGACGGCATCGTCCGTACCATTGCTCTGGGTTCTTCCGACGGTCTGCGTCGCGGCATGGTGATCCAGAACACCGGCGCGCCGATCTCTGTACCGGTCGGTCCGGCAACCCTGGGCCGCATCATGGACGTGCTGGGCAACCCGATCGACGAGCGCGGTCCGGTAGCAACCGACATGACCGCATCGATCCACCGCAAGGCGCCGGCATACGACGATCTGTCGCCGTCGCAGGAACTGCTGGAAACCGGCATCAAGGTGATCGACCTGGTTTGCCCGTTCGCAAAGGGCGGTAAGGTCGGTCTGTTCGGCGGTGCAGGTGTGGGCAAGACCGTGAACATGATGGAACTGATCAACAACATCGCGAAGGCGCACTCGGGTCTGTCCGTGTTCGCTGGCGTGGGTGAGCGTACCCGTGAAGGTAACGACTTCTACCACGAAATGGCGGACTCGAAGGTCGTCGACCTCGACAACCTGGCCAACTCGAAAGTGGCGATGGTGTACGGCCAGATGAACGAGCCGCCGGGCAACCGTCTGCGCGTCGCGCTGACCGGCCTGACGATTGCGGAATCCTTCCGTGACGAAGGCAAGGACGTCCTGTTCTTCGTCGACAACATCTACCGATACACGCTGGCCGGTACCGAAGTGTCCGCGCTGCTGGGTCGTATGCCTTCCGCCGTGGGTTACCAGCCGACGCTGGCCGAGGAAATGGGCCGCCTGCAAGAGCGTATTACGTCGACCAAGACCGGTTCGATCACCTCGATCCAGGCCGTGTACGTCCCTGCGGACGACTTGACCGACCCGTCGCCGGCAACCACGTTTGCCCACCTCGACTCCACCGTCGTGCTGTCGCGTGACATCGCTTCGCTTGGTATCTATCCCGCGGTCGACCCGCTGGATTCGACCTCGCGTCAGCTGGACCCGAACGTCGTTGGCGCCGAGCACTACGAGACCGCACGCGCCGTTCAGGGCACGCTGCAGCGCTACAAGGAACTGCGCGACATCATCGCGATTCTGGGCATGGACGAACTGGCACCGGAAGACAAGCTGGTCGTGGCACGCGCTCGCAAGATGCAGCGTTTCCTGTCGCAGCCGTTCCACGTCGCTGAAGTGTTTACCGGCTCCCCGGGCAAGTACGTTTCGCTGAAGGACACGATCAAGGGCTTCAAGATGATCGCCAGCGGCGAACTCGACCACCTGCCGGAACAGGCGTTCTACATGGTCGGCACGATCGAGGAAGCAATCGAAAAAGCCAAGAAGATCCAGTAAGGACTTACGCTGGCGCGGTCGGGTCTTCGTAGTAGACAAGGCGATTCCGCGGTTCCTTGAGCCGCTGGCGATGCGTAAGTCCTGATAAGAAATTTTTGTTTTCCTTTTCAGGATTTACGCTTTTGGCTTCCTTGTTTGATGAGAGGAATCACCGGAGTCCGCAAGAGCTGTAACCATACTGCGTAAATCCTTACGAACATATAAGGTTCTAACATGGCACACACTATTCACGTAGACGTCGTCTCCGCCGAAGAAGAAATCTTCGCCGGCGAAGCCGAGTTCGTCGCGTTGCCGGGCGAGGCCGGCGAGCTGGGCATCTACCCGATGCACACGCCGCTGATCACGCGTATCCGGCCGGGTGCGGTGCGCATCAAGGTGCCGGGCCAGGCGGAAGACGAGTTTGTCTTCGTCGCGGGCGGTATCCTCGAAGTGCAGCCGAACAACGTCACCGTGCTGGCCGATACCGCTATCCGCGGTCACGACCTGGACGAGGCGAAGGCATCCGAAGCGAAGAAGCTGGCGGAAGAAGCGCTGTCGAACAAGGAGTCGGCGATCGACTATGCGAAGGCGCAGGCGGAATTGGCCGCCGCCGTCGCGCAGTTGGCCGCCATCCAGAAGCTGCGTCAAAAACGCTGACAGCTTGTTGGAAGTAGAATGAAAAGGCAGCTTCGGCTGCCTTTTTACTTTTCGAGGCGGAATTTCCATGCATCAAGAAACCGAACCCATCGAACGCATCCTCGCCGACGCACGCACCATCGCCATTGTCGGACTGTCTTCCCGACCGGATCGTCCCAGCTTCGGCGTGGCCAGATACATGCAGCAGCACGGCTACCGGATCGTGCCGGTGAACCCGGCGTATGTGGGCACGCACATCCTTGGCGAGCTTTGCTACGGCACGCTGCAGGAAGCAGCGGCAGCGGTGGAAAAGGGCGGCGGGAAGATTGATATCGTCGACTGCTTCCGCAAGTCGGAGCAAGTCGGCTCCGCGGTTGACGACGCGATCGCAATCGGCACACGCTGCGTCTGGATGCAGTTGGGCGTGGTCGACGAGCAGGCGGCCGAAAGGGCGAAAAAGGCCGGGCTGACGGTCGTGATGGACAAGTGCATCGAGATCGAGCACATGCAACTGCGTTGAACTGAAGATCGAATAGTGCCTATCGTCCCTATGCGCCGCTTTCTGCCTGAACTGATTGCCTTGCCGTTGCTGCCGCTGCTCATCGCGCAGGGCAAGCGCACGCGCCGTGTCACACCGCGCCTGCCTGAGGCGGCCGGGCCGACGTACGGCACTGCGGGAGGTGAAGCGGGTGCATCGTCGTTGTCGCTGCTCACGCTGGGCGAGTCGCCGGTTGCCGGTGTCGGTGTCGATACCCACGAACTCGCGATCACCGGCCAACTTGCGCAGGCGCTGGCGGCACGGCTGCAGCGGACGGTGCATTGGCGCGCATGCGGCAAGAATGGCGTGACGGCGCGCGAAGCCTTGCAGGAAGTGCTTGTCCACGTCCCGCCCGAGACGGTCGATCTGGCGCTGGTGGCGTTCGGCGTCAACGACACCACGGCATTCCGTTCGGTGGCGGCATGGCGGCGCGATTTGAACGCGGTGCTGCAGGCCCTCGATGCACGTTGCCGGCCGCGCCTGGTGATCGTTTCCGGCGTGCCGCCGGTTGCGCATTTTCCGGCGTTGCCGCAACCCTTGCGCTGGGTGATGGGCCTGAAGGCACAGGCGCTCGATATCGCCGCACGCGAACTGGCGGCAACACGGCCGCGCACGCTGTACGTGCCGCTTGCGCTCGATCCGCACAATCGCGGCATGATGGCAGTCGACGGCTATCATCCTTCCGCCGCCGGCTGTATGGCCTGGGCGCAATTGCTGGCGAATGCCTGTCAGGAACAAATCGGGTAGTCCAAGGGCAACGGATGACGGTAGGATAGAGGCAAACCGTCAGAGGATGTCATGGACTTCATTTTCAATCCCGACTTCTGGGAGACCGCCAGCTTCGTTGTCACCGTGTTCGGTTTGCCGTTTGCGATCTTCCTGTTCCTGTACGAGCAACGCCGCGAGCGCGACTCGGAAGACGAGGAGGCGTATCAACTGTTGCAGGACGCATACAACGATTTCCTGAAAATCGTGCTCGACAATCCCGACCTGCAGTTGCGCAGCGCGACCACGCGCGACGACATGACCGACGAGCAGCGCGAGCGCACGCTGATCATTTTCGAGATGTTGATTGCATTGTTCGAGCGCGCCTACATCGTGTCCTATGAAGAAGACCTGAAGGGCGTTGCGCTGCGCCGCTGGAATTCGTGGGACGACTACATGCGCGAATGGTGCCGGCGCGAGGATTTCTATTACCTGCTGCCGCAACTGCTGCGCGGCGAAGATCCGGATTTCCAGGCCTATATCCGGCGAGTGGCAAATGAAGAGCAGGGCAACAAGCTGCTAGTGTGAATGCCGGCGTGTCGCTGCCGCGTCTGCCGGCAGATGCTGCACGATGATGTTCGCCAGCTTGTCGAAGGTCGGCCCGATCACGTCATTCGGCACGCAGGCATAGCCGAGGATCAGCCCACGCCGGTTGCTTGACGGGTTCATGTAGTAGCGCGACAGCGGGCGCGCGATGATGTCCTGCGATTGCGCGTGGCGGCTGATCGCGGCATCGTCGCAATTGTCAGGCAGTCCCAGCGTCAGGTGCAGGCCGGCGTCGCCGCCGGAGGTCGGCAGCGTATCGCCGAAATGGCGTTCGATGGCCTGCTGCAAGAGGCGCAGGCGCTCTTCGTACAGCACCCGCATGCGCCGTATGTGCGATGCGAAATGGCCCTCCGCCATGAAATCCGCCAGCACCGCCTGCGTAAATACCTGCCCGCCGCGATACAGTTCCGACAGCCCGGTCGCGAACGATGCGGCGAGCGATTTCGGCACGACCAGGAAGCCGATGCGCAAGCCCGGGAACAGCGTCTTGCTGAACGAGCCGAGGTAGAGCACGCGCTCATAGGTGTCCATTCCCTGCAGCGACGCCAGCGGCCGGCTGTTGTAGCGGAATTCGCTGTCGTAATCGTCCTCCATGATCCACGCGTTATGGACGGCCGCATATTCGAGCAGCATGCGCCGCCGCGACAGGCTCATCACCGGCCCCAGCGGATACTGGTGCGACGGCGTGACGAAAATGAAGCGCGGCGGATTGCGCCAGTCGCTGCTGCGCAAGTCGATTCCCTCGCCGTCGACCGTCACCGGCACCGGATGCAGGTTGAGCGAGCGCAAAACGCTGCGTGTGCCCCAGTAGCATGGATCTTCGACCCACACATGATCGTCGGCTTCCGCCAACAGCTTGGACGCAAGATCGATCGACTGGTGGATGCCGGTGGTCACAACGACCTGTTCGGCGGTGCAGTTGACTGAACGTGCCACCCGCAGGTATTCGGCGATCGCCTCGCGCAGCGGCAGGTAGCCGCCGCCATGCCCGTAGCTCAGCATGTCCGGGCGCGCGCGGCGCCAGTACTTGTTCTGCAGGCGGCTCCATATCTTGTTCGGAAACAGCGTGATGTCCGGCACGCCGGGCATGAATGCGCCCCACTGCAAACGGTAGGCGCCCGCATGCTCGACCAGTTGCGCGCCGCGCGCTGACAATCCCAGATTCCCCGTCCTGTTGCCGCGCACCGCGTCCGGCGATGCCGGTTCCGGCACCGCGTCCGGCACCGTATCGGTAACGAAGGTGCCGGCGCCCGTTCGCGTCTCCAGATAGCCCTCGGCCACCAGTTGTTCATACGCATAGGTCACCGTGTTGCGGGACATCTTCAGCTCGCGCGCCAGGTCGCGCGACGACGGCAACTGCAGGCCGACCGGCAGCACGTGTGCCAGGATCGCCTCCCGGATGACCTGGTAAAGCTGGCGGTTGACCGGCTTGCCGGACGCGCGGTCTATGCGTTGCAGCAGGAAGTCGGACAGCGTGGCAATACGCATATTGGCACCATCAAATAATCCAAAGTGGCTATATGGTACAGGGCCAATACGGGATTAGCATCCCTCATCGACGTTGCCCTGATGCAGGAAGTGCCTGCAAGGCGCGCCACCGGCAACGTAAAAGTGGCTCCATCAAATAACCGAAAGTGGATCTATTTTATAGGGCCAAAGCGAACGTACCATGCCACATCACCTTTACAGGAAGCAAAACGGGATCATGATGAAAAACGCTGATTTGCAACGCCGCAAAGACGCAGCCACGCCGCGCGGAGTGGGCGTGATGTGCCAGTTCTACGCCGAGCGCGCCTCCAATTCCGAAATCTGGGACGTGGAAAACCGTCGCTTCATCGACTTCGCCAGCGGCATCGCGGTGCTCAACACCGGCCATCGCCATCCGAAGCTGATCGCTGCGATGCAGGAGCAACTGGACAAATTCACCCACACCGCCTACCAGATCGTGCCCTACGCCGGCTACGTGGAACTGGCCGAGCGCATCAACGCCGTCACGCCGGGTACGCATGCGAAGAAGACCGCGTTTTTCTCGACCGGCGCCGAAGCCGTCGAGAACGCGATCAAGATCGCCCGTGCCGCCACCGGCCGTCCGGCGGTGATCGCCTTCACCGGCGGCTTTCACGGCCGCACGATGATGGGCATGGCGCTGACTGGCAAGGTGGCGCCGTACAAGCTCGGTTTCGGCCCCTTCCCGGGCGAGGTGTATCACGCACCGTTCCCGATCGAGGTGCACGGCATCAGCACGCAGGACGCGATGGACGCGGTGCAGGCGCTGTTCAAGTCTGACGTCGATCCCAAGCGCGTCGCGGCCATCATTCTCGAACCGGTGCAAGGCGAGGGTGGCTTCTATCAAGCGCCGGCCGATTTCATGCGCGCCCTGCGTGCGCTATGCGACCAGCACGGCATCCTGCTGATCGCCGACGAGATCCAGACCGGTTTCGCGCGCACCGGTAAGCTGTTCGCGATGGAGCACTACGACGTGCTTCCCGACCTGATGACGATGGCCAAGAGCCTGGCCGGCGGCATGCCGCTGTCCGCCGTCTGCGGCCGCGCCGAGATCATGGACGCTCCGGCGCCCGGTGGCCTGGGAGGTACCTATGCCGGCAATCCGATGGCGGTCGCTTCGGCGCTCGCCGTGCTCGATGTAATCCGCGATGAACAACTGGTGGAGCGCGCGAACGTGCTGGGCCGGCGGCTGAAGGACACGCTCAACACGCTGCGCGAGGCGGCGGTACCGCAGATCGCCGAGGTGCGCGGTCCGGGCGCGATGGTCGCGGTGGAATTCATGAAGCCCGGCACGCGCGAACCCGATACCGAGTTCACGAAGCAGGTGCAGGCGCGGGCGCTGGAAAAGGGCTTGCTGCTGCTGAGCTGCGGCATGTACGGCAACGTGATCCGCTTCCTGTTTCCGCTGACGATCACGGACGCATTGATGGAGGAAGCGTTGTCGATTCTCGAATCGGCGCTGCGCGGACACTGATTCAGCTTGCGGCAACGTACCGCAGCCGGGAGAGCAAGGAGACATGCATGAAACAGAAGCAAGACGGCAAGTCCGACACGCTGGTAGCGTTTCGCGGCGTGAAGAAAACCTATGACGGCGAGAACCTGGTCGTCAAGCATCTGGACCTCGACATCGAGCGCGGCGAATTCCTGACGCTGCTCGGCCCGTCCGGGTCCGGCAAGACCACCTGCCTGATGATGCTGGCAGGGTTCGAATTTCCGACCGGCGGCGAAATCCGCCTCGACGGACAGTTGCTGAACAAGGTGCCGCCGCACAAGCGCAACATCGGCATGGTGTTCCAGAACTATGCGTTGTTCCCGCACATGACGGTGGCGCAGAACGTCGCCTATCCGCTCAGCGTGCGCGGCGTCGACCGCAACACGCGCGCCGCCAGGGTGAAGCAGGCGCTCGACATGGTGCAGATGGGGAAGTTCGCCGACCGCTATCCGGCGCAACTCTCCGGCGGCCAGCAGCAGCGCATCGCCCTGGCGCGCGCGCTCGTGTTCGAGCCGAAGCTGGTGCTGATGGACGAACCGCTCGGCGCGCTCGACAAGCAGTTGCGCGAGCACATGCAGCTGGAGCTGAAAGCGCTGCACCAGCGGCTCGGCATCACCTTCGTCTACGTCACGCACGACCAGAGCGAGGCGCTCACCATGTCGGACCGCGTCGCGGTGTTTGACCAGGGCGTGATCCAGCAACTGGCGGTGGTCGATCAATTGTATGAATACCCGCAGAACCAGTTCGTCGCCGGCTTCATCGGCGACAACAACCGCTTCGGCGGCACCATCGGCAGCATCGACGGCGACCGCTGTGGCGTGCGCCTGCCGGACGGTAGTCTGGTCATGGGCATCAACGTCAACGGCGCCCGGGTCGGCGAGACGGTGACCGCCTGCGTGCGGCCGGAGCGCATCCGGCTGCTTGCCGGCGAGGCCAATGCGGCTAATGCAGTCCGTGGCGCGGTGTCCGACCTGATCTATTTCGGCGACCACGTGCGCGTGCGCTGCGCGATTGCGCGGCAGGACGACTGCTTCGTGAAGCTGGCGCTCAATGACAGCGCCTTGCCGGACCTGGTCGCCGGAACGCCGGTTGCGCTGAGCATCGAACCGGAACGCCTGCGCGTATTCAACTGAATCCCCCTCCACCAACGGAAAAACAGAAGGAGCCGTCATGAAACTGTCTCTCAAACCCATCCTGCTGGCCGCCGCACTGAGCGCCGGACTGGCGCACGCAGGCGAACTCACCGTCGTCAACTTCGGCGGCGCCAACAGCAATGCGCAGAAAATCGCCTACGTGCAGCCGTTCGAGAAAGCGACCGGCAACAAGGTTACTGTCGTCGAGTACAACGGCGAAATGGCCAAGCTCAAGGCCATGGTCGAAACCGGAAAAGTAAGCTGGGACCTGGTGGAGGTGGAGTCCGGCGAAGTCGGCCGCGCCTGCGAAGAAGGCTTGCTGGAGAAGCTGGACCCAAGCAAGTTCGGCGACAAAAAGCTGTTCATCCCGGCCGCCTTCCATGAATGCGGATTCGGCGCCTTCGTCTGGTCGACCGTGCTCGGCTACAACGCCGACAAGCTGAAGACCGCGCCCAAGGGCTGGGCCGATTTCTGGGATGTGAAGAAATTCCCGGGCAAGCGCGGCCTGCGCAAGGGCGCTCGCTACAACCTCGAATTCGCGTTGATGGCCGACGGCGTGCCGACCAAGGATGTGTACAAGGTGCTGTCGACCAAGGAAGGCGTCGACCGCGCATTCAAGAAGCTCGACCAACTGCGCGGCAATATCCAGTGGTGGGAAGCCGGCGCCCAGCCGCCGCAGTTCCTGGTCGCCGGCGACGTCGTGATGTCGACCGTCTATAACGGCCGCATCGACGCCGCGCAGCGCGAAGGCAAGAACCTGGCGATCAGCTGGGCCGGCGCGATCTACGACCTCGACTACTGGGTGATTCCGAAAGGCGCGAAGAACAAGGCGGTTGCCGAGCAGTTCATCGCCTTCTCCAGCACTGCCGAAGCGCAGCACAACTACGCGAAAAACATCGCCTACGGCCCGGTCAACAACAATGCGTTCAAGCGCATGGACTACAAGATGCTGTCGCAACTGCCGACTTCTGCCAACAACGTGAAGGATTCGGTGCAGCAGGATCTGAAGTTCTGGACCGACCACGGCGAAGAGCTGGAGCAGCGTTTTACTGCGTGGGCAGCGCGCTAGCGGTCAGTCAAGTTGGTTTGCGTAGGTTGGGGTGAGCTTTGCGAACCCCAACATTGGCCGGATGCCGAGTGGCGATGTTGGGGTTCCTTCGTCACCCCAACCTACCATAGTTAACTGACAGTCCGCTAGCAGAACGTCCGGATGGTTTTGATAAGGTCGTCGTGGAGCCGGCAAGAAATTCCTTGCTTGACCGGTCTGCGAAACTTTCATCCTTCTCTCCTCGCTCGATGCGTGTCTCCCGTGACTTCAGCGAGTTTGGTGCCGCCTCCGCCGACGGCACCGTTTTTCGAACCATGAATCGTGCCGCCTGACATGAATACTTCCGCCATTGACGCCGCCATCGGCATGCCGCGCGCCGAACCTTCCGTCGCGCAGTTGAAGCGCGAACTGCAGCGCGCGGAGTTGTGCAAGCGCGTGACCGCGATGGCCTTGATCGCGCCGCTGATGTTGTTCCTGCTGATGACCTTCGTCGTGCCCATCGCGATCCTGCTCAAGCGCGCGGTCGAAAACCCGGAAGTCGCGAAGGCGCTACCGCAAACCATCGCCGCGCTGTCCAGCTGGGACCGTCGCAGCACGCCGCCCGACACCGCCTATGCGGCGCTGGCCGATGACTTGGCCGTTGCCAGGGAGAACAACACCGCCGGCGCGCTGGCGCGGCGGCTGAATACCGAAATCCCCGGCTCCCGTTCGATCGTGATGAAGACTGCGCGTGCGATGCCCTTGCAAAGCGTCGACGGCAAGCGCCCGACCGAGGCGGAAGCGCGGCAGGCATTGCTCGACATCGATGCGCATTGGGGGCAATTGCCGTTCTGGCAGGCGATCGCGAAGAACGGCTCTCCGTATTCGCCGTACTACCTGCTGGCGGCGCTCGACTTGCGGCAGGATGCCTTCGGCCATATCGAACAGGTCGATGCCAACCAGTCCGCCTATCGCCACATCTTCAGCCGCACCTTCCTGATCAGCCTGGTGGTCACGCTGCTCACGCTGCTGCTCGGCTATCCGCTTGCCTACTGGCTGTCGACGCTGCCGGAGCGGCGCGCCAACCTGTTCATGATCCTCGTGCTGATCCCGTTCTGGACCTCGATCCTGGTGCGCATCGCCGCATGGATGGTGCTGCTGCAGTCGGAAGGCTTGGTCAACAAGGCGCTGATCGGCCTGCACCTGATCGACACGCCGCTGGAGCTGCTGTTCAACCGCACCGGCACCTACATTTCGATGACGCACATCCTGCTGCCGTTCATGATCCTGCCGCTGTATAGTGTGATGAAATCGATTCCGCCGTCCTATCTGCGCGCCGCCGTCTCGCTCGGCAGCCATCCGTTCGCCGCGTTCTGGCGCGTGTACGTGCCGCAGACTTACCCCGGCGTCGGCGCCGGCGCGCTGCTGGTGTTCATCCTGGCGCTCGGCTACTACATCACGCCGGCATTGCTGGGCGGCGCCAACGAGCAGATGGTGAGCTACTACGTCACCTATTTCATCAACGTGACCATCAACTGGGGCATGGCCTGCGCGCTGGGCGCCTTGCTGCTGGCGGCGACGCTGCTGCTGTATGCGGTATACCGGCGCTTTGCGAAGATCGACGTGAGCATGGGGTAAACGATGAAAAAACGCTTGCCGACTTTCGCGCCGTACCAATCGCTTGCCGAGCGCGCATGGTTCTTCCTGCTGCGCGGCATGAATGCGCTGATCCTGCTGTTCCTGGTGCTGCCCGTGCTGGTGATCGTGCCGCTGTCGTTTTCCGACAGCCACTTCCTGACCTATCCGCTGCCCGGCGTGTCGCTGCGCTGGTACCAGAACCTGTTCGAATCGGAAGAATGGGTGCGCGCGGCGAAAAACAGCTTCATCGTCGCACCGATGGCGACGCTGCTCGCGACGGTGCTCGGCACGCTCGCCGCGGTCGGCCTGAACAAGGCGGAGTTCCGCGGCAAGGGCCTGGTCATGGCGGTGCTGATCTCGCCAATGGTGGTGCCGGTGGTGGTGGTTGGCGTCGGCATGTACATCTTCTTCGCCGAGATCGGCCTGTCGGAGTCCTACACCGGCCTGATCATCGCGCATGCGGCGCTTGGCGCACCCTTCGTGGTGACGACCGTGTCGGCGACGCTGCAGGGTTTCAACCACAACCTGGTGCGCGCCAGCCTCAGCCTCGGCGCCAACCCGCTGCTGACCTTCTTCAGGATCACGCTGCCGGTGATCGCGCCGGGCCTGATCTCGGGCGCGCTGTTTGCGTTCGCTACCTCGTTCGACGAAGTGGTGATCACGTTGTTCGTCGCCGGACCGGGTCAGTCGACCCTGCCGCGCCAGATGTTTTCCGGCATCCGCGAAAACATCAGCCCGACGATTGCCGCGCTGGCGACCATCCTGATCATTTTTTCCACCTGCCTGCTGCTGGCGCTGGAGTGGCTGCGCGGACGCAACAAGGCGGCGGCGAAGATCTAGAAAGTAGTGGAGGCCACCGTGGCAGGAACCCCAGTGCAGGCCCCGGGGCCGGGCCAAACAGTAAAA
>CBIHRJ010000023.1:0-68996 GCA_966212445.1 uncultured Noviherbaspirillum sp.
ATCGCCAGTTCGCGCGTCGGCGCCAGCACCAGCGCCTGCGGCGCGCTCTGCCGGAGTTCGATGCGGGCCAGCACGGGCAGCGCGAAGGCGGCGGTTTTTCCGGTACCGGTCTGCGCCTGGCCGAGCACGTCGCGGTTATCCAGCAGGATGGGAATGGTTGCGGCCTGGATCGGCGAGGGCGACTCGTAGCCGAGTTCCGTCAACACGCGCAGCAAAGGCTCGCTCAGATTCAGATCGGCAAACAGGGGAAAGGAGGTTTCGGACATGACGTGCTCGCAGAATTGGCCGGATCGCGGGGTGCGAACGGATTTGCAACGGAGTTTACTCTGTTGCCGCCCGGCGGAGCCGCCGATGAGGCGATACGCGCTACAAAAACAGCGCAAATGGGGAATTTTCTGCCCCGCCTGGCGCGGGCTGCAGGATTCCGCCGGCGGGCCGGGTGCCTTACACCGCCGCAGTCGTCCTGATGACGGTAACCCGGCTGATCAGGAATTCGCCATCGACGACGGTTCGATGCGGAACGCCAACCACGTTGAACCCCGGCCCGCCGTCATCGAGCCAAGCCTTTGCGAGCGTATCGAATTCCTGCGGTTTCAAGTGCAGCATTTGCGCGGTGATAACGAATTGCGCGCCGGCTTTCTGCTTTTTAACAAAGCCCTCGATCGAGGCCATACCTTACCTTTTGCCTTTTTACCTGCGAAGCGCCAATCATAAGACAGTTTTGCCATCAATCACACATGCCGTGAATATGGGCGTCGCAGTCGCAAAATCCTCTCCGCTGTGTGCGTTCCCTGGGGCGGGAGCCAGGGGACCAGCCTTGCCTTTTGTCTTCCGGAACTGCGCCGCAAGCAGCCCCCACACCCCATACCGGATTGCGCGCTATTGTCTTGCATTACGACTTGTCATGAAGATGGGGCGGCGGCGCCCAAAGATTATCCGCTGCCTGTTCCTTGCGCAAGAACAAGGATCACGCCCGCCCAGGAATGCTAAAGAATGCAGTGGTATGCCGTGGTATCAGTGGCTGGACGCGCCGCAGCATTCCACACTTTTTCGACACCCGAGATGGCACTTCCATGCAAAAGATTTCCCCGCTTCCCCACGCACTCGCGCTAGTCCTCCTCGGCGCGCTCGCCAACCCCGTCGCGCAGGCCGCGCCATCCACGGACGCCTGCCTCAGCCCGGCCACCTGGACCGCGCTGGAACAGAAGCCGCCACATCCCATCCCTGCCGCCGATCTCCTGTCCGGCATGGCCCGCCGCGAGGTCGTGCTGCTCGGCGAATCCCACGACGAAGACGACCATCACCGCTGGCAGGTACACACGCTTGCAGCGCTGCACATGCTGCGCCCGGACATGGTGATCGGTTTCGAGATGTTTCCGCGCCGGGTGCAGCCGGTGCTGGACAAGTGGGTCGCGGGCGAGCTGACGCTGAAGCAGTTTCTGGCGCGGTCGGAGTGGGACAAGGTGTGGAACGTGCCGGCTGAACTGTATGTGCCGCTGTTCCAGTTCGCGCGCATCAATCGCGTTCCGATGGTGGCGCTGAATGTCGATAACGCGCTGAACAAGGCGGTGCGCGCCAACGGCTGGGACAAGGTTCCCGATGTGCAGCGCGAAGGGGTGGGGCGGGCTGCCGCGCCGTCCGCGGACTATCTCGACTTCCTGTTCGAGGTCTATCGCGCGCATCCGCCCAGGCGGGGCGCGAAGGATGCCAGGTCGCCGAGCAAAACCGATGGCGACTTTCTCCGTTTCGTCGAGTCGCAGACTACCTGGGACCGGGCGATGGCGGAGGCGCTGGCCGGCGCGATGACGCGCGGTGCGCGTGCCGACGGGACTGCCGGCGCGCCGCTGGTCGTCGGCATCATGGGGAGCGGGCATGTGCGGCACGGTTTCGGCGTTCCGCACCAGTTGCGCGATCTCGGCGTCGAGGACGTCGGCACCCTGCTTGCGATGCCGGCGAGTGCGGATTGCAAGATGGCCGCGGCCGGGCTGGCTGATGCGGTGTTCGCATTGCCCGTGCAAGCGCATGAGCAGCCGGCACCGCCGCCGCCTCGTCTTGGCGTGCAACTGGAAGAGAAGGAGGGCAGCGTTCGGATTGCCGAGGTCGGCGGCGGGAGCTTGGCGAAAAAAAACGGGTTGAAGGCGGGCGATCGCGTGCTGGAAATCGGCGGCACGAAAGTTGTCGGCTATGCGCAGGTGGTGGCGATGGTGCGTCGTCAGCCTCCCGGCACCTGGCTGCCGGTGCGTGTGCAGCGCGGCGGCGAAACGCTGAACCTGGTCATCAAGTTCCCGGTGGCGCCATGATGCGCATGCTTGTGTACCGCACGCTTGCCGCACTCTTCGCGACGCTCCTGGCGGTGGTGAGCGCACCGGGCTTTGCGGCGCCACCCGACCTGGAACTGCATGTGCAGCTCGATCCGCAGTCGCGCCGTTTCCAGGCGCGGGCCGAGATTGTTCCGGCGCCGTCCGACTTCCGCTTTGCGCTGCACGAGTCCTTGCGCGTGACTGCGGCGACGGCCGGTGGACAAGCTGTGAAGGTTGCCGCGAACGGGCGCGATGGTCCGGTGCGCGGCTGGCGTGTGCAACTGCCGGCGGGCGCGGACAAACTGACGCTGGACTACAAGGGAACCTTGCCTTTGCTGGACCGGACGCTGGACCATCGCGGCGTGTTGCGCAGCCTGCCGCCGATGGCGTCCAGCGCCGGCAGTTTCCTGCCGGCGGGCGGCGCCTGGTATCCGCAGCCGGACGGGCTGTTCACCTACCGCGTCGATGTGTCGGTGCCGGCGGACCAGCGCGCGACCGTGCCCGGACGCCTGGTGTCGGAGCAGGTGCCGGCGGGAGAGGGCGGCCGCTATCGCGCGCGCTTCGAGTTCGCGCATCCGGCGGACGGCATCGACCTGATGGCCGGTCCCTGGACAGTGCGGGAAAAAATGATGCCGCGCGCGGGCGATGATGCACTGCGCCTGCGCACCTACTTCCCGCCGGAATTGGATGCCATGACGGGGCTGGCGGACGGCTATCTCGACGACACGAGCCGCTATATCGAACGCTACTCGGAGGAGATCGGCGCGTATCCGTTCGCTGGCTTCTCGGTTGTCGCTAGTCCGTTGCCGACCGGCTTCGGCATGCCGACCCTGACTTATCTGGGCAACGATGTGATCAGGCTGCCGTTCATCCGCGCCACCTCGCTCGGTCATGAAGTGCTGCACAACTGGTGGGGTAACGGCGTGTACGTCGATACTGCGCAGGGCAACTGGAGCGAGGGGCTGACGACCTTCATGGCCGATTACGCGTACAAGGAACAGGAATCGCCGGCGGCGGCGCGCGAGATGCGGCTGGCGTGGTTGCGTGACTTCGCGGCCGTGCCTGCCGGCGCGCAGTCCGCGCTGCGCGACTTCCGCTCGCGCACGCATGGCGCTGCCGCAGCGGTCGGCTACGGCAAGTCGGCGATGCTGTTCGTGATGTTGCGCGACACCATCGGCGAGGAGGCCTTCAGCAAGGGCATTCGCAGGTTCTGGGAAACGCATCGGTTCAAGCAGGCGAGCTGGGACGGCCTGCGCGCGGCCTTCGAGCAGGCGTCCGGCAGGCCGTTGCAGGATTTTTTCGATCAATGGCTGAACCGCGCCGGCGGTCCGGCGTTGTCGATCACGGATGCGAAAGCGGTATCCGGCTACGACCTGCCGCAGGTGCGCCTGATGATCGCGCAGCCCGCGCCGGCATACCGGTTGCGGGTGCCGATCGAACTGGTGTTTGGCAACCGCTCCGAGACGCGCTGGGTGGATGTCTCCCGCCTGCGGGAACAGGTGAGCTTGGCGGTGTCCGCGATGCCGCAAGGCGTGCGGCTCGACCCGGATTTGCGGCTGTGGCGCGTGCTTGAGCGCGACCGGTTGCCGCCCATCCTGCGGCAATGGTTCATTGCGCAATCGCCCCGCCTCGTGCATGCGTCCGCGTCGGCAGAAGTGCGCGCGGCGGCGGGTTCGCTTGCGCAACGCTTGTTCGAAAGCGCACCGGAAAGCGCGTCATCCGATGCACTGCATGCGGGCTCGTCGCCTGTGATGCTGATCGGCTTGCATGATGACGTCGACGCGGCGCTCGCGCGTGCCGGGCTGCCGCCGCGTCCGGAGAGTCTGTCGGGCAAAGGCAGCGCGCAGGTGTGGACGGTGATGCGGGATGGCGGTGTTCCGCTTGCCGTGGTGTCGGCGAAGGACGCGGAAGCCTTGCGCGCCTTGCTGCGGCCATTGCCGCATTACGGCGCGCAAAGCTGGATTGTGTTCGACGGCAGCCGCGCAGTGTCGCGCGGCGTGTGGCCGGCATCCGGACGGATGATCAGGGTCGGCGGTTGATCTTCTTGCGGCCTTTGCCGTCATCCGCCAACAATGCGTTTTCGATGGCGCCGTGTCAGAACGGCTTTACCACGCCATCTTCCGGCCTGAGCGTTCTCTGCGCCTTTTCCATATCGGTCTTTTCCTGGAACCGTGCCCAGTAGGTCTTGTACACGTCTTGATAACGTGCCTTGTTGGCCGTGAACCATGGCTGGGCATCCTCGTTGGGTTCGATCGTCTTGGTATCGGACAACCAGCTCTGGAATTCCTTTGATTTCATGTTGTATTCCGATGCCCCGCCCGTGCGTATCGGCGTGGGAGCGAAGCCGCCGGTGCCCCAGTTGGGCCGGACTATCGAATAGTAGGTTTTACCGCCCGCCACATCGGCCGTCATGAAATCGGCAGCAACGCCATAGGCCATGAACACCTTCTTCCCGGGTGTCGTCTCATAGACGATCCTGTTGCCGGTGGGGAGCTGGCCGATAAACTTCAACTCGCCGTCGATTACCTCGAACATGTCGACGCCGATAGCCGCGGCGACGATCGACGACCGCATGAAGACGATTTTTGCGCGGGTGGCATCCGGCGCTGCTGCCTGTTGGGGCGAGCCGGGACGCATCAGGGTGCTGGCGCAACCCGTCAGCAACAGCGTTCCCAGCACAATCGTCAACGTCAATATTCTTTTCATCGTGGTTTTCATGTTTTTTTTCCAGGGTAAATGATAAAGACCGCATTCAGCACGTCGGGAATTTGCACGGTAAAGGCCGCCATGCACCCGGCCGCGCGGAAGACCGGGCGCATGATGGTAGCCCGGCCGGTTACGATCACGCAACCCGTGCAGGGCGTTTGCTTATCGGACGGGCTAAGGCGCCGCGCAACCACGATGGGCCCTACTTTGTTGTCCATCAGTTTCATCTGGTCGATCCACCAGGCGGATTCCCAAAAGTCTTTTGACATGACAGGTAGTGCAGGCCTCTGTGCCTGCACTACTATCAAAAAAATTTCATGCTGCTTAGCAGTTCATCGTGCTTTCAGCGCCGGTACCGGTGCTTTGCGCCACAGCGCAGGAGCCGCTTCATCGGGAACATGGGCGCAACAAAGGTGGACGGCGCGCGGTTTGCGTTCGACTGCGCGCTTTACCGGCAACACGAATCTGCCGGCGCGTGAGCGCCGACGACATTGCCCTTCCGCGCGAGATGCTGCGCATGACGACGCACTTCGTTTGCGCACAAAGGACCGCCGTGCCCCATGAAGAAAGCCTTCATGCCTTCGTTCACCATGCGTTGCAGTTCAACGGAAACGGCCGCTGGGTCGTCCTCGAAGGGTGGGCTTTTTGCGACGTCGGTCCTGACAATTCCGCCCAACAGGATGCCGGAAGCGATCAGGTCGCCGACCAGGGCTTCCTTTGAATCCAGTAATACGGAAATCGAGCCGGCGGTATGGCCGGGCGTATGTCTGACGACGCCCGGGATGCCGAAAGGGGCGAGGTCTACAACGTGTTCGCTGTCGACCAGGATGTCGGGGACGAAGCCGACATAGGGTTCGAGCATCAGGTTGGTCTTGATGAACAGGCGCCCGAACCATCCGGTAGGGCAGAAGCTCATTGCCGCCTGACTGTTGAAGGTCTGCTCAGAGAACGCGAAAACAACGGAGGCGATGGCGTTCGCGAATTGCTCGCATTCCGCGCGATATCGCAGTGCTGGAAAAAGCCTTTCCGCAAGGAACAAAACATTGGCCGCGCAGGTCTACCGGTGCCATGTGTTGATTACCTTTTTGGATACGGCGGAGCAGACGCGATGAAGTGGTACTACGAATGGAAACTGAGGAAGGTGCGCGCAGAAATTGCGTCGCTCGAAGAGCAAACCCGCGTGCGCCTGCAGGATGACTACACCGCGCATTCACGGCTGCGCGTGTTGTATCGGCTGGCCGGCAGTCTCCAGATGCGGCTGGGGAAATGCACTTCCGGTACGGAGAGGATGGAGGTGGAAGAAGCGCATTGATCGTCAAGCATGGTAGTCCTCGTCCGGTGCCTGCGCACCGGACGTCCTGTGCAGGCTTCAACGGACTCCGGCCTCCCGAGCAGCACTCTTCGCGTCGTGCAGCGATTGCGGCGCCATGCATCGCCGCCCCGTCGCCTACGGCTCCGCCCTATCCTTCCCGCGCGTTCCCCTTGCACCATCGATTCATGTTGCGGCTGCGACTACCGCAGGCGTAGAATCCCGTTGCATTTTTGTCATCTTGCCAATAACGGGAAATCAGGGAACAGGCATGACACCGAATATTCTCAACATAACCAGTCTTGCGCTCTTCGCGTTGAGCGCAATCCTGTCGGTGGTCGCCATCGTCAAGGCCAGACGCACCAAGGGATTTCAAGACAAGGCGATTCAGTCCCTGGAGCGCGGAAGTTTCACGAACTGGTTCCGAGTAAGGATCTCCCGTCCGGCGTACTTCCGCCGCCGCCTGAAACTGGTCGGGTTCGAGACCAGCGGCGTTGTCGTCAATACACCGGACAGCATACGCATCCTTGCCGAATTCGGCGGCGAAAAATATGAAAAGGTCTACACCAAAGATGACTTGCAACTGGAGTGGATCGGCAATCCCGGGTTGGGAAGTGCAAACATGTACTGGATCGCCATCGGCCGCAACGGCGACAACGACCGCATGATGATCAGCGCGGATACCGGCTTCAACGCCGTGCAGTCGCGCGAGGCGACGGCCGATATCTGCCGCATGATCGATCCGGCATTTCAACTTCCCGGCAGCGCGATCGCCGATTTCGCGCTGGAGAAGAACAAGGCCTCGCTGCTCGTCATGGGCTTGTTCGCAGTGCTGTCGGCATTCGCGCTGGTCGACGGCGTCATGCTGAACACGAACGAACTGATCAGGTTCGGCAATCTGCGCTGGGCCTTGCCGGTACTGGTCGTGTTTGCACTGCCGGCTTACCTTTTCATGACGAGGAACTGCGTACCGTCGAGGGAGTCGCTGGCCTTGTCCATGCTTCTTGTCACTTCGATTGTGCTCGCCGCCATTCCGTTGGCGAAACGGGCAGACCAGCTTCTCGCGCACGGTGCGACGAACGTCGAATACACGTTGACCGGCGACGCGCGGTTCGAAGCCGTCGACCCCGGTCCGCCGTCGCTCAACTTCCGGGAGATACGGGAGTACTGGGCGCAGTTCGAGGAAGGTTCGACGCACAGTTTCCGGCTGATTCACGGGCCGCTGGGGCTGTGGCAGCTTGAACGCGCCGAACTGAACGAAAAGACACGGCAGTTCTATCAAGATAAATAGCGCGAGCCGATTGCGCGCCGCCGGCAAGTTCTTGTCGCTCTGCGGCAACTAATGCGCGGATGTCCAGTCGAAATGCCGATGCCCGCCGATGCTGTCCGCATGGCGCGGCAAACGCAGTAGTGCAAGATTGACAGGAAAAGCGCAGGAAGCGGAATGAGCAAGTGGTTCGTTGATATTTCGATAGGAGCGGTTGTCCTCGGCATACTCGGGCCGGTCCTGTTCATGCTGGACGACCGGCGCATGGCCTTGATGGAGCAGCAGGCGCAGGCGGAACCGTCCGTCCTCGCGGCATGCACCGACATCGCCGCGCATGCGCAGGGCGCGTTCTACGGGACGGTCAAGGAACGCTGCCTGATGAATTTCGATCCGAAGTATGCGCAGGCGCGCAGGAGCGGCGGGGGAAAATGACACATAGCCGATCGACGATCCGACATTCTTCTCTCGAACAAAAATCCGGCGTGCACACGCTTGCATTCCCGCAGCGTGCGTTGTAGTCGGTGTCGGCAGACTTCCGTGTGGCTATCCCCTCTGCGAGATCAGCTCATCGAAACCGCAGACGTAAGGTTTGGCCGCCCCTCGATGCCGCAGCTCGCTTCAGCAAAGCGTGGCGCTGCGCTCTGCCGCCAAAATGAAACTTCTAAGAGCCGGTGATTTGTTCTCGATATGCCAAACCAGTTCCAGCTCGGCCCGCAAATCGATATCTGAAAGTCTGAGCAGCGAAACCTGTTCGGGTTTCCATAATATGCTGGCGGAGCTCACAATTGCACAACCCACTCCAGCGGCAACGAGGCTGAGGCGCCCGCTTTCGGTCGTAGCGGTTTGTGCGATGCGAGGAGAGAAGCCGGCTTGATTGCACACCATCAGGCAGCGGTCATAGTGCCTCGGCGCGATTTCGCGCGGTATCCAGACGAACTGTTCCTCCGCGAGTTCATGCATATTGATTTCACTGCGCTTTGCCAGGGGTGAATTCGCGGGCACGGCAATGAGAAAATTGACTGACAAGACAGGAACGCCGCTCAGGTGCTTGTCCTCCTGCGGACGATTAAAGCTGAATCCGCAATCAAGTTCTCCGGTCAAGATCCGCTCCTGTATATCGATCGACGCTTCCCATGTCGACAGCCGGAGCGAGACGTTTTCATTTTCTTCCCTGAACAATCGGATCGGCTGGACAACCGACTTGTGCCAGGAAAAAAATTCAATCAAGCCGATATTCAGGTTGCCGATTTTTCCCTCGGCGGCTTGAACCGCACGATTCTTGGCATCCTCCAAATCGCTCAGCATTTTCACAGCGTCGTCAAGAAAGCACTTTCCGGCAGCAGTGAGCGACACACCCCGTGCCAATCGGTTAAAGAGCGGCGTTCCTACCTCTTCTTCCAGCTCGCTGACCTGACGCGATAACGCTGGCTGCGCCACAAAAAGCTTCTCTGCCGCTTTACTGAAGCTTCCCTCGGCAGCTATGGTGCAAAAGTACTGCAGCTTTCGAAAATTCATGGCGGCCCGAACTATATCAAAAAGGTATCGATGACATGAGAAAAAGCTATTTGTCATCATGGCTCAATAATTCTAACCTTGCATCAAAGTAATTTGAAGTCTAACTTGGATGAACTTCCTGACCATGGCAAAGCTTCTGACCTTGATACTTCTGGTGTTGCCGGTTTTCTGCGAAGGCGCCGGAAAGCCCGATATCCTGCTTGGTCAGGTGGTCTCGGTGAGCAGCCCCCTGGTGGGGGAAATCAGCCGCGAGCTCAAGTCGGGATACGAGGCGTACTTCGAGCAGCTCAACCAGCATGGCGGCATTGATGGGCGCAAGGTTCGCCTTGTTCAAAAGGATGATGGTTATAAAGCGGACAACACACTTGCCTTGACGCGCGAATTGATCGAAAAAGACAAGGTGGTCGCCTTGGTTGGTTATCTGGGAACGCCGGGGCCGAGCCTTGTCGTCCGCAATAACGTTCTTGTCGACAATGACATCGCGATGGTCGGCCCGTCGAGCGGCGTGGCAAGCCTGTTGGCGGAAAAGAACATCTTCCCTGTGCGCGCGACCTATGAGTCGGAGTTGGCCGAGATCGTCGCGCATGCAAAGGCAATGCAGCACAAACGCATCGCGCTCCTTGTATGGTCTGCAGGAGCGGGGCCGCTCCTGGCGGATGCATTTCCGCCAATAGTGAAAAACGCGGGGTTGGAGCTGGTCTATCAAAATTTGTTCAAGCCCTCCGCAGATGCCGGCGAAATGTCGCGAACCCTTGTTGCCGCAATTGACCCATTGAAGCCTGCCAAGGTTGATGCGGTATTGCTCATAGCAGGCGGATCCGCGCTTTACGATGCATTTCGCGAACTTCGTGCCCGTTTGCCGAGCACTTTGCCGCTCTACACCATCAGCTCCGTCAACTGGCAGGATCTGATTGCGAACCTCGGATTAAAGAAGTCCCAGGGCATCGTGATTTCTCAGGCTGTTCCGTATCCCTACTCGCCAAAGCTTCCGATCGTAAAGCGCTATATCGAGCAAATGCGTGGAAGCGGGAGGGCGGTGAATTATTACAGCCTTGAAGGATACCTCGGGGCGGCAGTGACGGTGGATGCGCTGCGGCGAGCCGCCCCGAACTTTACGCGTGCGGATGTGTTGGCGGCACTGGCCGGCACGGGAAAAAAAGAAATTGGCGGATTTGAAATTGACTACACGGAGGGAAAACGACACGGATTCAGAAAGCCGGACATTACCTTGATTACCAGTCAGGGGAAATTGCTCCGGTAAGGCAAGCAATACTTTTTCTTAAATAGAACCAGGAGGAGTCATGAAAAAAACCATACTGTCACCGTCACTGAAGAAGCCACTGTTGGCCGGTTTGTTGAGCTGCCTGCTTGCCGCTCCAGCAATGGCCCAGGAATTTACGCTTGCGCTAAGTTCCCCGCCGACGACGATGGATCCGCACTTTTATAACCTCACGCCAAATCTGAACGTTTCCGACCATATGTTTGAAACGCTGGTCGCGATGGATCCCGACATGAAGCTGGTGCCGGGCCTGGCCGAGTCCTGGAAGATGGTGGACAAAACCACCTGGGAATTCAAGCTGCGCAAGGGCGTGAAGTTCCATGACGGCAGCGAGCTAACTGCAGAGGACGTGATCTGGTCGCTCGACAGGCCGGCCACTATCACCGGCAGCCCGGCAAGCTTCAGCATTTATACAAAGGCGATCGCCGACAAGAAAGTCGTCGACCCGCATACCATCCGCCTTACCACCCGCGACCCGTATCCGCTGCTGCTGTCCGACCTGGCGATGGTGTACATCGTTTCGAAGAAGGCAACGCAGGGCGTTACCAGCGATGAATTCGCGTCCGGCAAGGGCATGGTTGGAACCGGGCCTTTCAAGTTCTCGAAGTTCCAGCGTGACGACCGTGTGGAGCTGGTGCGCAACGACGACTACTGGGGCAAGAAGCCGGCGTGGAGCAAGGTGACGCTGCGCTTTATTCCGAACGGTGCGACCCGGATCGCCTCTCTCCTCGGAGGGGATGTCCAGGCCATCGAAAATGTGCCGACACCGGACCTGAAGCGGGTGCGAAACGAAAGCAAACTGACGATGTTCTCGAAAGTGTCGAATCGTCTGATCTATCTGTATCCGGACGCGGTGCGCGAAAAATCTCCGTTTGTGACCGGGAAAGACGGCAAGCCGCTCGACAAGAATCCGATGCTGGATGCGAGGGTGCGCAAGGCGATGTCGATGGCGATCAACCGCGGAGCCATCAAGGATCGTGTGATGGAAGGGCTCTCGGCGCCGACCAACAATCTCGTCCCGATCAACCTGTTCGGCTACAACCCTCAGTTGAAAGAGGTAAAGTATGATCCGGAAGGCGCCAAGAAACTGCTGGCAGAAGCCGGATATCCGAATGGCTTCGGGCTCACCATTCACACGCCGAACAACCGCTACATCAACGACGAGCGCATCTCCCAGACCGTGGCGCAGATGTTCAGCCGCATCGGCATCGATACCAAGGTCGAAGGAGCGCCGATGGCCGTTTATGCATCGCGTGGCTCGAAAGGCGAGTATTCGTTCGGTCTGCTTGGCTGGGCCGCGCAAACCGGCGAGGCCTCGTCTCCGCTCAGATCCATCGCCGCCTGCCCGAATCCCGCCAAAGGTTTTGGTGCTGCGAACTGGCTGAAATACTGCAACCCCAAGGCAGACCAGGTCCTGACCGATGCGCTCACCAACGTCTCCGATCCTGATCGCCTGAAGCTGCTGCAGGAGGCTGCTGCCTTGGTTGTGAACGATGGCGGAATCATTCCGATTCATCATCAGGTCACTACCTGGGCAGCGAAAAAAGGGATGGCATTCACGCCGCGTACGGACGAGAAGACGCACGCTGCCGACTTCGTGCCTCAGTAATCCTACCTTGTCTTAATGCAGTTTTTTCGCCCGTCCCCGGCTTCGCGGACGGGCGAATTTCCTAGGTGTCATCATGATTGTTTTTATTGTAAGACGCGTATTGCAAAGCCTGGTGGTGCTGCTCATCGTGTCGCTTCTTGTATTCGCAGGCGTCTATGCGATCGGCAATCCAGTGGAAGTGCTGATCAGCCCGGAGGCGACGCAAGCGGAACGCGCTGCGCTGGTGGTCAGCCTCGGCCTGGACAAACCCCTGTGGATGCAATACCTGGTGTTCCTGCAGAACGCACTCCACGGCAATCTCGGGATTTCCTTCGCCTATTCGATTCCGGCGATCCGCCTGATTCTGGAGAGAATGCCCGCAACGCTTGAGCTGGCATTGTTCGCCATCATTATTGCCGTACTGCTGGGCATCCCCCTCGGACTATGGGCCGGCATGAAACCCAAGAGCGCAGCCGGCAAAACGATCATGGGAATTTCCATCCTGGGGTTTTCGCTGCCAACCTTCTGGGTTGGACTCATGATGATCATGCTCTTCGGCGTCAAGCTCGGCTGGCTGCCGACGAGCGGCCGCGGCCCGACCACTATGCTGTTGGGGATGCCGGTGAGTTTCCTGTCCTGGGAGGGGATCAAGCATCTGCTGCTTCCTGCGGTGAACCTTGCCTTGTTCAATATCGCACTCGTGATCCGGCTCACGCGGGCAGGTGCGCAAGAGGCGTTGATGCAGGACTACGTCAAGTTTGCACGTGCCAAAGGCCTGAGCGGCCCGCGGATCATCGGTGTGCATGTGCTGAAGAACATCCTTATTCCGATCATTACCGTCGTTGCTCTGCAGTTCGGTTCCATTATTGCCTTCGCCATCGTTACCGAGTCGATTTTTGCATGGCCTGGAATGGGAAAGCTGATCATTGATTCCATTCAGGTTCTGGATCGTCCTGTCATCGTCGCTTACCTGATGCTGATTGTGACCCTTTTCATCCTGATCAATCTTGCTGTCGATATCATTTATTCGCTGCTCGATCCACGTGTCCGGCTTTCCGATATAGAGGCCTAATATGAGTGCTGTTCTCAACAATGCGCCCGCGGTCGAATCGCCGCTGCAACGCTTCATCTCCGATTTTTTTGCTAGCAAGATAGCCACGGCGAGCTTCGTGATACTGGTTTTGCTGTGCGTCGTGGCGCTGATCGCGCCGTGGATTGCGCCGCAAAATCCGTTCGACCTTGCTTCGCTGGATGTGCTCAATTCGCGTCTTCCGCCTGGCGAGCAGGCAATTGACGGAAGCATGACATTTCTGCTTGGCACCGACGCCCAGGGACGTGACATGCTGTCCGCCATCCTCTACGGCATACGCATCTCGGTTGCCGTCGGAGCCGTCAGCACCGTCATTGCACTCGCGATCGGGCTTTGTCTTGGTTTGTTCGCCGGCTATTTCGGCGGGAGGATGGACTCGTTCATCATGCGTGTGGCCGACATCCAGTTGTCGTTCCCGCCCATTCTGATCGCGCTCATCCTGCTGGCCATCACCGGCCAGGGGGTCGGCAAGATCATCATTGCGCTGGTCGCCGTTCAGTGGGCCTATTACGCACGTACGGCGCGCAGCGCAGCAATGGTCGAGCGGCGGCGAGAGTACATCGAAGCAGCGACGGCATTGGGATTGAAGCCGGCACGCATCATTTTCCGGCACCTGCTGCCAAACTGCCTGCCTCCGCTGATCGTCATCGCCGCATTGCAGGTCGCATCTGCAATTGCATTGGAGGCGACGCTGTCATTTCTTGGAATCGGATTGCCGGTGACGGAACCGTCGTTGGGGCTGCTTATTGCCAATGGCTTCCAGTTCCTGCTGTCCGGCGATTACTGGATCAGCTTTTTTCCCGGCCTGGCGCTGCTCATCACAATCATCGTGATCAATTTGACCGCCGACCATTTGCGTGACGTGCTCAATCCGCGTTTACAGGTTCAATGATGAAAGATATGACGCAACCTACACTTACCGTCGACAACCTGAAAACCCATTTCTTCACGAAGGGCGGGGTCGCAAAGGCCGTTGATGGTGTTTCCTTCTCCATCGGGCCGGGCGAAATTCTCGGACTCGTCGGCGAATCGGGCTCCGGGAAATCCATGACCGGGTACTCGATCATGGGCTTGATCGATCCGCCAGGCGTCGTTGTCGACGGCAGCATCAAGCTCAAGGGAAAAGAACTTCGCAATCTGCCGGAACGCGAGATGCGATCCATACGCGGCGACCGCATTGCGATGATTTTCCAGGACCCGATGATGACGCTCAATCCCGTCTTGCGCATAGACACGCAAATGATTGAAGCAGTCCTTGCCCATCGTAACGTGTCTCGGGACAAAGCGCGGAGCATGGCGCGCGATGCATTGGTGCGCGTCGGCATTCCTTCTCCGGATGAGCGTCTTTTGTCCTACCCGCACCAGTTCTCCGGCGGCATGCGTCAACGCGTGGCGATTGCCATCGCATTGCTCAACGAGCCGGATCTGATCATTTGCGACGAACCGACAACCGCACTGGACGTGACGATCCAGGCACAGATTCTGTACGAAATGCAAAAGCTTTGCCGCGAATGCGGGACGGCGCTTATCTGGATCACCCACGATCTGTCGGTGGTTGCCGGACTGGCGGACAAGGTATGCGTCATGTATGCAGGGCGCATTATCGAAAGCGGCAACGTCAAGGATGTTCTTGATCATCCAATGCATCCGTACACCTCCGGGTTGATTGCATCGGCGCCGTCAAGAAATGCGCGCGGAACGAGGCTCCGGCAGATTCCGGGAGCGACGCCGTCGCTTCTGAACTTGCCTTCGGGCTGCGCCTTTCGCGAGCGCTGTTCGCGTGCCACCGCTTACTGCGTGCACGAACCCTTGCTTCAGGTGATTAACGGGCGTCAATATCGGTGCTTTCATCCTGTTCAAGAGACCGGAGCAAGCATTCAAGAGATCGGAGTAAGCCAATGATTCCAGCAGAAAAACTTGACGATGGAACTCCTTTATTGGAGCTCCGCGGAGCCACCAAGCGATTTGAAAAGCCGCTCGACAGCGCGGCGAAGCTTGTACGTTTTCTTGGAGGGCGAGTCCGGCAGGAGGTGGTGCATGCAGCCGATAGCGTTGACCTTTCCATTGCCCGCGGCGAGGTGGTCGGACTGGTCGGTGAGTCCGGGTGCGGAAAGTCGACCGTCGGCAGACTGGCCGTTGGATTGCATTCCCTGACATCGGGGATGCGCCTGTGGAAGAACAAGCAAATCGACGATCTGGATAGCGAAACGAAGCGGCGCGAACAGCTCGGCATCCAGATGGTGTTCCAGGATCCTTATGCCTCGCTGAACCCGCGCATGCGCGTGACGGACATTGTCGGCGAGGCGCCCGTTGTGCACGGTTTCGTCGATAAAAAGGCACAAGACGATTACGTCTCGGATCTGCTTAAAAAAGTTGGTCTCGATCCGGCTGTGTCCCGGAGATTCCCGCATCAGTTCTCCGGTGGGCAACGTGCCAGGGTGGGAATCGCCAGGGCTCTGGCCGTCAATCCCGAACTGATCGTCTGCGACGAGGCCGTCGCCGCCCTGGACGTATCGGTGCAAGCGCAGGTGCTGAATCTGTTCATGGATTTGCGCGAGCAGATGGAACTGACTTATTTGTTCATCAGCCATGACTTGAGCGTCGTGAAGCATTTGTCGGACCGGGTTGTCATCATGTACCTCGGACGTGTCGTGGAATCAGGGCCGGCCGAGGAGTTGTTTGCGAGACCTAACCATCCCTATACCCAGGGCTTGTTAGCCGAGGCGACGACCCTCGAGGTGGGGAAAAAGAACTTCATTGCCATCAAGGGAGAGATACCGTCTCCGCTTAATCCTCCCTCCGGCTGCCATTTCCACCCACGATGTCCCCACGCCACGGAACGATGCAAGTCCGAGCGGCCGGAATTGCGCGAAATCGCACCGATGCAGTTCTCCGCCTGCCATTTGAACGACTAAGAAAAAAACCGATATCCAAAGAATGCCATGAGCACAATCGCCTATACGGGCGAGGGGATTCCTTCGCCAAAAACCATCGACATCCTTGAACGGTTGATCGCATTTCCAACCGTTTCAAGGGACAGCAATCTCGAATTGATTTTCTGGATTCGAGATTATCTCGCTTCACTAGGTGTCGAATCGAGGTTGACCTATGATGCGAGCGGAAAAAAGGCAAATCTGTTCGCAAGCCTTGGCGAAGGAAGCGCTCCCGGTCTTATTCTTTCCGGCCATACGGATGTCGTACCCGTCGATGGACAGGCCTGGAGCTCCGACCCATTCCGGGGGATTGTGAAAGACGGCGCGATCTATGGGCGCGGCAGTGCCGACATGAAGGGATTCATTGCAACTGCATTGGCGCTGGCGCCGAAGTTTTTGGAAGGGAAGCATGGTTTCCCGATTCACTTTGCCTTCTCTTATGACGAGGAAGTAGGATGCCTTGGCGTCCGTGGATTGATCAAGGACCTGCAGGAAATCGGTTTGCGTGCCGCAGGCTGTATTGTCGGAGAACCGACGGAGATGCAGCCGCTTGTCGGACACAAGGGAGCGTATCGATTCCGGTGCAGCGTGCACGGGCGCGAGGCGCATTCCAGCTATACCCCGATGGGCGTCAACGCCATCGAATATGCGGCACGGGTCATTATCTACATACGAGAACTGGCGGAAGAGTTGAAACAAAACGAGCCGAAAGATTCTGCGTATATCGTTCCGCACTCGACTCTTCAGACCGGCACGGTTCGCGGCGGCCTGGCTGCAAATATCGTTCCAAAAAGCTGCGAGTTCGAATTTGATGTGAGGACCATGCCGAAGACGCCTTATGAGCCTTTGTACGAAAAGATCCAGGACTATGCAAAGACGCTTGTCCCGGAAATGAAGCAAGTCGATCCCAATGCATCAATTGAATTCGAGTGTCTCGCCACGACCCCCGGATTGTCGACGGACGAAGATCAGGCTCTCGTACGGTTAGTCAAGAATCTTACCGGGGCAAAGACCGTCAGCGCGGCTTCTTATGCTACCGAAGCCGGGCTGTTCCATGAGGCAGGCATTCCGACAATCATCTGCGGTCCAGGCAATATCGAGCAGGCGCACCGGCCGGACGAATACGTCACTTTGGGACAACTCGCCAAATGCGAGTCTTTTCTCGAAGCGCTTATCGGCATCAAGCGTTCCGACTATTTCAGAGACTGAGTGACGGAGTGACGGCACAGCGTTCAGACTGCTTTTATTGCCGTCAGTCTGTAGTGATGCTTATCCAGAATCGGTTTCCTTCAAAAAATCAAAGTGAATTACGAGCGAATACTAAAGCAGGTGACTGAAGATATCAGCCCGCTCATCGGAAGCGGAGAAGTTGCCCGTTACATTCCGCCGTTGGCCAACGTTGATCCCAATCAGTTCGGTATTGCGCTCCTGACCATCGATGGACGTCTTCACACCGCAGGCAACGCAAGCACAAAGTTCTCGATCCAAAGCATCTCCAAGGTTTTTTCGCTGTCGCTTGCATTCAATCTGATTGGCGAAAAGATCTGGTCGAGGCTGAGCCGGGAGCCGTCCGGGACGCCATTCAATTCACTGATACAGCTCGAAGTCGACGCGGGAAAACCCAAAAATCCGTTTATCAATTCGGGCGCCCTTGTGGTGGTGGACGTGCTCGCGAGCCATTTCGCTCATCCGGAAATGGCAGTCATGCAGTTCATCGGCCGTATTACCGGCAAGGAAAATGTCGACGTTGACCTCAAGCTCGCCAAGGCGGAACAGGAGGTGTCGCATCGTAATACGGCAACAGCGCACTTCATCAAAAGCTTTGGAAATCTAAATAATCCGGTTGATGACGTCATCAGGAGTTATTGCCGGCAGTGCTCCATTCTCATGTCCTGTTCGGAGTTGGTCAGCGCTGCTGCCTTTCTTGCCAATCATGGCAAATGCATTTCCACGGGGACACCGGTTGTTAGTGCGAGCCAGTCCAAACGCATTAATGCACTCATGACCACATGCGGGACATACGACGCGGCCGGCGACTTCGCCTATCGCGTAGGCTTGCCGGCGAAGAGTGGGGTAGGGGGAGGAATTCTTGCGGTCGTGCCAGGCCGTGCGACGGTTTGTGTCTGGTCGCCAGGACTCGACGCAGCAGGAAATTCGCTCGCCGGCACTGTGGCACTCGAACGGCTTGCTGAATTGACTGGATGGTCGATTTATTGACCGGGCGAAGGTGGACGGGAATGGCTCCTCGGACTGTGATGAATTGAAAGTTATCCAGGAGACCGAAGTTGGAATAGCACCGTCCGGCTACAAGGACGAGGTGGGGGCGGCCGCAATCTTCTGTTGGCGCCCCGGTCTTGGAAGCGGGCCGCGATAGGAGGGGGCATGAGCATTCTTCGTCGTATCGGAGCTATTGCCGCATTCGGCATTCCCTTGCACGTCTATGGCGCCTCCTATACCTGTGCTTCGTTCGACTATCCGCCCCTGGTGCAAAAGGAGGCGGAACGCCCCGCCGGATTGGCAGTAGAGATAGTCGAGAGCGTCTTCCGGAACATGGGGCATTCGTTATCAATCAAGATGTATCCGGTCGCCCGATCGCTGGAGATGGCAAAGGCTGGGCTTGCCGATTGCATTTTTGCGGTTTCCCGATCCGACGAATATGCGCCGTTCCTCGAATACACAAGTCAATCGATTGTTCCGCAGGTTGTCTATTTTTATGCGAGGAAAGGATCTGTTGCAACGTTCAACGGCGACATCTCCTCGATAAAACGATTCCGAATCGGTGTTGCACGCAAGCTGCATTACGGCCCGCGATTCGAACAGGTGCGTTCTGATTTGATTCTGGATGAGGCGCCGACTATTGAGTCGAATTTCAAAAAACTCCTCGCGGGTCGAGTCGATCTTGTCCCGAGCAATTGGCTTACAGCCTCGTCGGCGCTTTCGTCGGCGCCGCTGTGCAAGAGCGCAAAGAAAATCATTAGAGTACCCATACCGGTCGAATCGTTTCCAACCTATATTGCATTTTCAAAATCAAAAAACCTGGCTTCGCTGCGCCGACAGTTTGATCAGACGCTTGCGCAGTTTTTGATTTCGCCTCAGTACCGGGAACTTGTGTCGAAGTACGGAATGGATGGTTCGCCGCAGCCGGATGCGCGTACTGCGCACATGGGAAGTTGCATGAGCAAATGAAAATCGATGCGCATCAGGCGCGCGTGGTAACGATATCGAAATTCCGGCGCAGGTTCGCATGCAGCTTCAAAAAGGCGATTCATATGCGCGTCCAATTCATTGGACGATAGATATCGTCCACTTATCTCATGGCTACCTCACCACAGCGTTGCCGAATTTCCCGGTGATGGCATTTCTTGTAGTTATTCAATATAGGTATTGCTCAGATAAAAAATCGGCATTTGTCGTCAATGACATCAACCGCTAACCTTGCCTCCAACATCAAAACAATAATCCTGGAGGAGAACTGCCTGAATAGCGATTAATTTGGGGAATTGAATTTCATAAAGCTTTTTCGATCGCACACCTGACCTTGGTGGGTGCGCGGCGGAGGGATATTTTTCTTTAAATTCTTGGGAGGTGGTATGAAAAAAAACGCACTTGTGTTTGCAATGCTTGCCGCGTTTGCCGCTGCAGCTAATGCACAAACCAATGTCACGGTCTACGGCGTTGTCGACGCCAATATTACACATGTAAATGACGGTGGTCCTGCGGGATCCAAATTGCAGCTCGGTAGTGGTAGCCAGTTCGGAAGCCGAGTTGGATTTACCGGGACAGAAGATCTCGGCGGCGGACTTTCCGCATCGTTCAAGCTCGAGAATGGCTTCAATGTTGATGACGGCTCTCTCGGCCAGTCGACCGTCAATAATACGGATCCCACCAAGAACGTCGCTCGCCTCTTCGGCCGTCAGGCCTGGGTCGGCCTGAATGGCGGCTTCGGATCCGTGAAACTCGGGCGGCAGAACAACGTCATTTTCAATACGATGATTCCGCTTGATCCGTTTGGTCTTGGCCTTGCCGGCGATTCTTCGCGACTCTTCAGCCTCTACGGCTTCCGAACGGACAATGCGATCGGCTACACGGCGCCCAAGATGGGCGGCTTTTCCGGTGAGCTGCTGTACGGATTCGGCGAGGTTGCCGATGACACCACTGCGAATCGCCAGATCGGTGCTTCGGTAGCCTATACCGGAGGGCCTGTACTGGTGACCTTGGCGCACCACCGTGCTGAAAATGCGGCCGGTACCGACAATGCCAAAACGACAGTGATCGGTGGTACGTACGGCTTTTCCGTTGCAAAAATTCATGTGGCCTATGCCATCAACAAGGGCGTCGGCGCATTGGATACGCGTGACGCGCTGATCGGCGTTACCGTCCCGATGGGCGCTGTCACTCTGCTTGCCAGCTACATAAGGAAGGATGATAAAGCCGCGGCGAATTCGGATGCGGATCAAATCGGCGTTGGCGCTACGTATGCACTGTCGAAGCGCACCAGTTTCTATTCGACGTTTGCACGCACTTCAAACGACAGCCTGGTCAAGTATGCAGCCGGTGCGCCGGGTGCGACCTCCAAGCTGTTCAACGTAGGCGTGAGTCACAAGTTCTGATCGACACAGAACAGCGGTTTTTCAAGTTGTCTCCAACCATGGTTTGTCATGGGTTAACCCCGACCTTGTGTCGGGGTTTTTTTAACGCAGTTTGACGGCATCGCGACCTTGCCGCTGTTGCCGGACCTGACGCCGCAACCGGCTGGGATCCCTCGCTTCGTTCGGGATGACAAGGTATGATCAAGTGCAGCCGGCTCTCCCGTCTCCGTTGGACGAGTCGCCGGCAGCCTGAAAAACGAAAGAATTGTCTCCGGACGCTCCGTTCTCTATTCGATCAACCCAAATCCGTATCATCCCATGCCTCTATCCCGCTATCTGGCTACCTTCCCGCAACTGGCCGACAACGTGTACGTCCACGCGTCGGCCCAGATCATCGGCGACGCCCGTCTTGATGAGGACGCGTCCGTCTGGTGCAACGCGGTTCTGCGCGCCGACGTGAATCACATCGTGATCGGACGCGGCACCAACATCCAGGACTTCGTGATGTGCCATGTGTCCCACAAAACCGCGGCAAAGCCGCTCGGCTCTCCGCTGATCATCGGCGACTACGTCACGATCGCGCATCAGGTGATGCTGCACGGCTGCGAGATCGGCGACGAGTGCCTGATCGGCATGGGAGCGATCGTGATGGACGACGTGGTGATCGAGCCCAGGGTGATGGTCGGCGCCGGTAGCCTGGTGCCGCCGGGGAAGCGGCTGGAAAGTGGATACCTGTACGTTGGACGACCGGTGAAGCAGGTGCGTCCGCTGACGGAGGCGGAGCTGGCCCATCTCCGGTACTCTGCCGAGCACTACATTCGGGTCAAGAACAATTATCTTGAGACGGACAAGGGCGAGGGCTGAATGCCATAGTTCATCGGCGTCGTGGCCGACCCTGTCGGATCTTCAATCACCGCGCTGCACCTGGAAATGCTCCTGCACCTTGCGGGTGGCGGCGTCGAAGGCATCGCGCACGGCGACGTAGATGTTTTCATTCGGATGCGTGCGGTTCAGCACGATCTCGGCGCCCGGCACGGACAGGTCGATGCGCACTTCGTACTGATGGCCTTGCTGCTTGTGCTTGCCGCTGGTTTCGACGATCACGTCGCAACGCTGGATGCGATCCGAGAACTGCTGCAGCTTGTCGGCGCGCTTGCGGATTTCCGCCTCGACAGCATCGGAAGCGGGGATATTGAGAAACTTGATTTGCACAGGGATGGGCATAGTCGATTTTTTCAATGTTCAGACGATTCGCCCGGGGCGAAAGATAGCCTGCCGCCGCAAGCGGTGTTGATTGCCTTTCGTCATCAGACCGGTGGCGACAGGGTACGCATCTCGGCGCGAAAGTTACTTGATCACGATCAAAAAACACATGCCGGCTGGCGGCGGTTCATCGTATGGCCGCTGTCTGTGCAGTTCGACTGTCGCGACGAGCGGCAACGCTCCGTTTCGTTCTCTCCCGCGCTTCATCCGACACCGTTATCGACGGTGTGTTCCCGGGCGGACCAATGCCATTTGCACATGCGGAAAAAGCAATGTGCAAGATCGTCTTTTTCAATTTTCCATCGTGCTGGCGGCCGGCCTCATCATTGTGAACCTGGTGCAATCGGGCTCCAGCATGCACATCTATCTGAGCTTCGTTTGGAATGGCTGGTATATCGAATAAGGCAGGATCGAATAAGGCAAGGTGCGCCGCGCACACCGATGTTCTTGCTGTGTGGTATCGACACACAAGGCGCCTCCTGCGACTCTGTTTTTCAGTTTTCAGATGGTAATATCGTTGATGCCGAAATCGGTTCATGACCTTCTTCAAGGGCTGACACAAAAAAAAGACCCTCTACTTCCTAGAGACAAGGCATGGGGTATCGTGGCATCCGAAGGACATCTGCGGTCCTGCAGCATCGCTCCGCCATTCTGTGGACGCTCGCTGCGTTGCTGGCTGTCTGTGTATTCGCTGCGTATCAGCAAGGCAAGGCATTCGCCCTGCAGCAGATCGAGGGCAAGCTTGACCAGCGGATCGAGGCGCACGAGCTCTACTTCCTCGACAACTTCGGCCAGTACTCGCTGCTGCCGGAAACCATCGCCAGTTCTCCGTACATACGCCGGTTGCTCAAACAGCCGGATGCACGCAATGCTGCCATCGCCAATCGCACCCTTGCCGAAATCACCGGCAATGTGAAAAGCGACCGGATCTGGGTGTTGAATGCGGCCGGCACTACCGTGGCCGACAGCATGTGGAACGACGAGTCATCCATCATTGGCCACAACTTCGCGTATCGCGGCTATTTCAAGGACGCCATGGCCGGCCGGACCGGACACTTTATCGGCGTCGGTTACACCAGCCAGATCATCAGTTACTTCATCTCACGCCCGGTCGTGGTCGACGGCAAGGTCAGCGGCGCAGTGGCCGTCAGATTGTCGCAGACGTTCAAGAAGTTCGAGTCGGTGCTGTGGAGGAACTGGAAGGAACATGGGGAACTGACTCTGGTGACGGACGAAAACGGCGTTCTCTTCATGAGCGCCATTCCGGAATGGACGTTCAAGACTCTCCTGCCGATGAGCGACGCCGCTCGCGACGCTCTCCGGAAGAGCCTGCAATACGGCGACCGGGATTTCGCACCGATATCCTGGACGTCGCGGGAAACTCTGCCCAACGGCATGCGCCTCATCCGGTTCGCGGAGCTGCCGGGGCGGACGTTCATTCAGAAATCGTACGACACGCTGGAAACCGGACACCGCATCTACCTGCACGTCGATGCGCAAGAATACTGGAGCACCGTCATCGCCTATACCGGCGCCGCGCTACTGAGTGCGATCGTCGTTTTTCTGATGGTGTTCGTCATACTCCAGCGATGGAAATACCAGACGCAGCTGGTACAGGCTGCCATTCGCGATTCGCTGACCGGCTTGTTTACCCGTCTGTACATGCAGGAGTGGCTGCAGGACGCCATCGATACCCATGCGCGCTATCCCGAAAGAGGTTTTGCGTTACTTCTGTTCGATGTCGATCATTTCAAGTCCATCAACGACACCTACGGTCATGTGGTGGGCGACGAAGTATTGAGAGGCATCGCAAAGATCATTGGCGGCGCCATTCGCGGCGACGATATCGCCGTGCGTTTTGGCGGCGAGGAGATAGCAGTGTTTGCTCGCGCCGACGACCCCGCCGAAGTGGGGCCGCTCGGCGAACGCATTCGCCGCCAGGTGGAGCAGCAGGGCGTGCAGACATCGCGCGGCCATGTCGCGATGACGCTGAGCGGCGGCATCGCTGTTCATGCGATCGGGGAGTCGTCCGAGGAATTGTTCGAGCGGGCCGACAAAAAACTGTATGAGGCGAAGAACACCGGCCGCAATCGGGTGCTGTCGCAATGAGATGTGCCTGAACCCCGATCGCCGCTACAGGAAACGCGCCAGCAACGCCGGGCCGAAGCCGGCGGCCGCGTCGTCGATCGTACCCTGGTAATCAGACGCTCCAACTTGATCTGGATCAATTGCGGCCAGGACGGAAGCGATGTTTGCGATATCGTTCCGCAACGCGGGCCGTTTGCCGAATGACGTGCCGCATCAGGATTGCAACGGCACCGATACACGCGCTTCCAGTCCACCGCCATCGCGGTTGGCAAGAACCAGCGTTCCCCCCATTCCCGCAACAAGTTGCTGAACAATGGCCAAACCCAGTCCCGTGCCGCCAGTGTCGCGGCTGCGGGAGTTTTCCAGCCGATAGAAGGGTGCCAGCACGCGTTCCAGTTCTTCCTCAGGCATTCCTTGTCCACGGTCGAGCACGGCGATGGATACACCACCGGCGGCCTCCGGCCGGACGGCAATCTCCGCGTCATGTGCGAACTTCATCGCATTGTCCACAAGGTTGCAGACAATACGTCGCAGCGCATGTGGCCGGACCATCATCGGCTCGTCGACCCGGCCGCGCAGGCAGACCGTCTTGCCTGCATCGAGATAGTCGTAGACGACGCTTTCCAGCAGCGCATCCACATCGACGGCGCGGACCGGCTCGGCAACGCTGTGCGCACTTCGCGCATACGCGATGCCTTCCTGAACCAGCGCCTGCATCGCATCCAGGTCGCGATGAAGCTTGTCGCGCTGGATCTGGTCATCCACCAGATCGGCGCGCAGCCGCATGCGGGTGATCGGCGTTTGCAGGTCGTGCGACACCGCCGCGAGGATCTGCGCTCGTTCAGCCAGATGCGCTGCAATGCGGCCTTGCATCGCGTTAAAGGCAACGGCCGCGCGCGACACCTCCAGCGGGCCATCTTCCGCAAGGCGGTTTGCCTGCATATCAGGGCCAAGCGCATCCGCAGCCTGGGCAAGCCGCTCCAGCGGCCGCGTTGCGAGCCTCACCGCGACCCACGTACATCCGGCGAGCAGGGCGAATTGCAGCAGCAATAGCACAGACAGCCATCCAGACAACGGCATCGCGGCCGGGGCCAATTCGATGGTGAGCGGGCTGCCGTCGGCTAGGCGCGCATGCGCCCGGATGCGTCCCGAACCGTCCGGAGCCGCGCTCATCTGTCCTTGATATGCCGGGCCGAGCGCGGCGGCAAGCGACATGCTAATCCGCTCCGCCAGCGATGACGGAACGGGTTCGCCGCGCGGCATGTCGTCCAGCACATACCGGTAGTTCTTCCGGTCGATCCGCTCCAGCCATGATGGCCGCTCGGCGGCCGGCACGCGGTTGAGGATGGCGACCGAACTGCCGATGTCTTTCGCCAGATAGCCGAGCATCATGTCCCGCGACGCCTGCCAACGTTCGTACGCGGTGAGGCCGAAGGACAAGGCATGCGCTGCGATCAGGCCGGAAAACAGAATCAGCGTCAGCCGGCCGGACAGCGTGCGAGGCCAGAGGCGAAGGCGGGCGAAGGCGGGACTCATGGTGCCTCCTTCAGCACTTCAACCGCTGTGCTGAAGATGTAGCCTTCGCTGCGCACCGTCTTGATATAGCGCGGCTCGCGCGCATCGTCCTGCAGCCGCTGCCGCAGGCGGCTCACCAGCAGGTCGATCGAGCGGTCGAACAATTCTGCGCCGCGGCCCTGCGTCAGATTGAGCAGCTGGTCACGGTTCAGCACACGGTGCGCGTGATCGAGAAAGACATGCAGCAAGCGGTATTCTGCGCCGCTGAGCGCCACCATCGTGCCATCCCGGTCCAGCAGATGGTGCGCGATCGTATCGAGCCGCCAGTCGCCGAATGCCAGCATGGGCGCGGCTTCCGTCACGCGCAGGTTGGGCGGCAGCATGCGCGTGCGGCGCAGCACCGCGCGGATGCGCGCGAGCAGTTCGCGGGAGGCAAACGGCTTGGTCAGGTAATCGTCGGCCCCCATTTCCAGTCCGACCACGCGATCCGTTTCTTCGTCGCGCGCCGTCAGCATCAGGATCGGTACCGCTTTCGATTTGCCGGCGCGCAGGTCGCGGCACAAGCTCAAGCCGTCCTCGCCAGGCAGCATCAGATCGAGGACGATAAGGTCGATTGCCGCGCCGTCGAGGGCATTGCGCATCTGGCGGCCGTTGGCGGCGGTCGTCACCTTGAAGCCGTTTTTCTGCAGATACGCCGCCAGCAGATCGCGAATTTCGTGATCGTCGTCGACGACCAGTATGTGATCGAGAGAGTCCATGTCGGGTTTTATATCCGATTTCCCGATGAAAAGCGCTGCCTTTTGTATCGCAGTGTATCCAGTCCGCGATGAGATACAGAAAATTGCAAAGCCGTGCAGATCCGGACACATCGCGGACATGCTGCGGCGTTGAAATCCATGGGGCGGCGGCACCGCTGCCGGACAAGCCTTCCTCAACCCTTATGGAGAATCAGCATGAAGAACATCCTCGCACGATCCGTATCGCTGGCGGCAGGGTCTGCCCTGGCCTTATCCGTGTTCGCACAACCCGCACCGGACACGGCGCCCGAAGTCGCACCTGAGGCCGGACGCTGGCTGACCGAGAGCGGCAATCTTGAAGTGGAAATCGCGCCTTGCGGCCAGGCGCTTTGCGGCACGGTCGTGAAAGTGATTGCCAACCGTTCCATGAGCAAGCCTGACGCTGCGATGGCTGCGGCCGACACACGCTCACCGCTCGACATGAAGATCCTGACCGGTTTTGTCCCGTCGGGTGACGGCGAATGGACGGGGCGCATCTACAACCGCGAGAACGGCGAGACCTACGACTGTCTGATGTCGCTGGCGGCGCCCGACCAGCTCAAGGTGCGTGGCTACAAAGGCATACCCATGTTCGGAAAGACGCAGGTGTGGCGCCGCGTTTCCACCGGGAGTCCGCAATGATCGACATCGTCCTGGCTTTGCTGGCCGGCATGGTCACCGTGGCGGCGCCGTGCATTCTGCCGATGCTGCCGATCCTGCTCGGCACCTCCGTAGGCCAGACCAGCCGCGCGCGGCCGGTATTCATTGCACTTGGGTTCACGCTGTCCTTCTCCGCGCTGGCACTGGTGTTCGGGCTTTTTTCCAGCGCCTTTGACCTGGACCAGGACACGCTGCGCAATGCCGCCATCGTGATGCTGATGGGCTTTGGCGTGCTGATGATCTGGCCGCAGCCATTCCTGCGACTGACCACGGGCTTGAGCGGCGTGCTCAACCGCGTCAGCGCGATCGGCGACGGCGCGGGCCGCGGCAAGCTTGGCGGCCTTGTCCTCGGCATGACGCTCGGCGCGGCATGGACACCCTGCGCCGGGCCGGTGCTCGGTTCAATCCTGACCCTGGTCGCCACCTCCCGGGACGTGGGGCGCACCGCATTGCTGCTGCTCGCCTATGCTGCCGGCGCCGGCCTGCCCATGCTCGCCATTGCCTATGGAGGGCAGTACGTGACGACGCGCGTGCGCACGATCGCGCGTTATTCGCATCGCCTTCAGCAGGCTTTCGGCCTGCTGATCGTGCTGACCGCTGTCGCCATGTATTACCAGTACGACACCCTGATTACGGTCTGGCTGTCGAGTTTCTATCCCGACTTCAAGGAAGGACTGTGAACATGAAAGCCCTGCTTACCCGATGTCTTGCCGCAGGCGCCGTGATCGCCGCGTTGGGCGTCCCTGTCGCTGCCCCTGCAGCCGAACCGGTCCTGATCGATCACGGAGCGGCGCCGGATTTCGCCGGCATCGCTGCCTGGCTGAACTCTCCGCCGCTCAGCATGCAGGCCCTGAAGGGAAAGGTCGTGCTGGTCGATTTCTGGACCTACTCCTGCATCAACTGTCTGCGCACGCTTCCGTACATCAGGAAGTGGCACGACAAGTACAAAGATCGGGGGCTGGTGATCGTCGGCGTCCACACCCCGGAATTCGCGTTCGAGCGCAAGACCGGTAATGTCCAAACCGCCATCCGGCGATTCGATATCGCCTATGCGGTGGCGCAAGACAACGAATACGCGACGTGGAATGCGTATGAGAACCGGTACTGGCCGGCGTCCTACCTGATCGACCGCAGCGGCAGGATCGTGCTCAAGCATTTCGGGGAAGGCCGTTATGATGAAATGGAAAGCGCGATTCGCAAGTTGCTCGACGAGACGGGCAAGTCCTCAGGACGGTAAGGCATTGCCCTCATCCCGAACAAGGCGGCTGAACTGATACGCCTTGTTCGGGGTGACGGCGTGTTTTGTTGCGCACTCTAATGATGGTGATACCCGATATCGCCGCGCACCTTGCCCCGGAACACCCAGTAAGACCAGAACACATACATCAGGATCACCGGCAGCAGGAACATCGTTCCCACCATCAGGAACTGTTGAGACATCGGCGCGGTCGCTGCGTCCCACAGGGTGATCGACGGCGGCGCGACATACGGCCACAAGGAAATGATCAGCCCGGTGAACGCGAGGAAAAACAGGCCCATCGCACTCAGGAAGGGTACCGCTTCCCGTCCCTTGCGCAAGGAATCCCACAGCAGCCAGGCAAGCACGGCGGTGAGGATCGGCACCGGCGAAAAATAGAACAGATTCGGCAGGCTGAACCAGCGCTCGGCGATGCGCTCCTGCGACAGCGGCGTCCACACGCTCACCATTACGATGAAGGCGAGGATGCCGAGCAGGGCCCAGCGTGCCTTGTCGCGCGCCCACTCCTGTAACTCGCCCTGGGTCTTCATGTATAGCCAGGTCGCGCCGAGCAGCGCATAACCGACCACCAGGCCGAGTCCGGTCAGCAAGGGAAACGGCGCGATCCAGTCCCAACTGCTGCCGGAAAAGGCGCGGCCCTCGACCGGGAAGCCCTCGATGAAATTGCCCAGCACCACGCCCTGCGCGAAGGTGGCGAGCACGGAGCCGTAGGTGAATCCGGCATCCCAGAGGGCTTTCCTGGCACGGGGCGCATCGCGGAACTCGAACGCGACACCGCGAAACAGCAGCCCCAGCAGCATCACGAGAATCGGAAAATATACCGCCGGCATGATGATCGCGAACGCGAGCGGAAACACGGCCAACAGGCCGCCGCTGCCGAGTATCAGCCAGGTTTCGTTGAAGTCCCAGATCGGCGCGACCGATGCCACCATCAGGTCGCGGTCTTCCGGGTTCTTGCGGAACAGGAAAAGGATGCCGACACCCAGGTCGAAGCCATCGAGCAGCACATACATCAGGACGGCGATGGACAGGATCACCGCCCATAGCGGGACAAGGTCAAGGGACATCGGCGGCTCCTGCGCGTGAAGTCGGTCTGGCGGTCTCGGTCGCCGCGGAGAGCGGCCGCATCGGCCGCGTCGCTTCGTCGAAGATTTCGGTCTCGGTGGCCGGGGATGGTCCGATCCGTATCAGCCGGCGCAGCAGGATGGCGCCGCCGCCGAAAATGGCCAGATACGCCAGCACGTACATGCCGAGGGAAAGGGCGACATCGGACGTCGTCAGCGACGGCGTCACCGCATGCTGCGTACGCATCAATCCGTACACGACCCACGGCTGGCGCCCGACCTCGGTGGTGGTCCAGCCCGCCAGCACCGCAATGAAGCCGGCCGCGCCGCACACCGTGCACAACCGCAGATACCGGCGCGATTCGAACAGGCGCCCGCGCCACCACAACACCAGGCCCGTGAGCACAACGAACAGCATGATGAACCCGATCCCGACCATGATGCGGAATGCGAAATACACGATCGCCACCGGCGGCCGGTCCTCCTTGGCCCATTCTTTCAGCCCCTTGACTTCGCCGTCGAGGTCATGCGTGAGGTACAGGCTGCCAAGCTTGGGGATCGCGATCTCGAAGTGGTTCGTCTCAGCCTCCTGGTCGGGAATCGCGAACAGCGACGCCGGCACGCCCCGGCCGGTTTCCCACAGGCCTTCCATCGCCGCCACCTTGGTCGGCTGGTGTTTCAATGAATTCAGTCCGTGCAGGTCGCCGAGGACGATCTGCAGCGGCACCATCAATGCGAGGAACAGCAGCGACATGCGCACCATGATCCTGCTCTCCGGCACCGAACGGCCTTGCCGCAGATAGTAGGCGCCGACCGCCAGGATCACGAAGGCCGTGGTGACCAGGAAGGCCGACAGGGTGTGCAGCAGGCGATACGGGAAGGACGGCGTAAAGATCACCGCGAACATGCTGGTCGGAAAGAAGCGGCCGTCGATGATTTCATAGCCGGCCGGCGTCTGCATCCAGCTGTTGACTGCCAGAATCCAGAACGACGACAGCAGCGTGCCCAATGCGACCAGCACCGCCGACAGCGCATGCGCCCACTGCGGCACGAGTTTCCTGCCGAACAGGAGCACGCCGAGAAACGCGGCTTCCAGATAAAACGCGGTCACCACCTCGTATGCGAGCAAGGAGCCGATCACATTGGTCGCGGCATCGGAAAAGCGGCTCCAGTTGGTGCCGAACTGGAACGGCATCACGATGCCGGACACGACCCCCATGCCGAAGGAGATTGCGAAGATCTTGATCCAGAATGCGGACAGGCGCCGGATCATGTCGTCCTTGGTGATCCAGTAGCGGACTTCAAGCGTGGCGATGTAACACGACAGGCCGACCGTGAAGGCCGGCAGCAAGATGTGAAACGCGACCACCCAGGCGAACTGAATCCTGGAGAGGAGTAAGGCATCCATGAACGGCCCCCGATTTGCTTTGGTGAATCCCTCGCTGTGAAAGCAACGCGCGAAGGCAAGCAGACGGTACGGAATGCACACGCCGGCCAGGCAGCACCCGTTATCTTCTGACGAAAGGCAAAGGGGACGTAGTGATCCTACTCAAAGTCGTTGTTGATACCGGTTCATTTGCAAGGAGGCATCGGGAGGCGCGAAGTTTTTTCGTAACACGTGCGATCCATTCGCCCGGTCGGTTTGCCGACTTAATCTTTCTCTCTGGCGAGCGCAAGAAACTCGCTCCTGAGTGCAAAATTGGTTTGCATCTCGCCCAACAGCGCCGACGTCACTGTCTCCTCGCCGGGCGTCTGGATGCCGCGGCTTTCCATGCACATGTGCCGGCAGCGCACGACGACGCCGACCGACAAGGGCGCGACGTGTTTCATGAGCGACTCGGCGATCTGGATCGTCAGGCGCTCCTGTACCTGCAGGCGCCTGGCGAAGCAGTCGACGAGACGCGTCAGTTTGGAGAGGCCGACGATGTTTCCGTTCGGCGTGTATCCGATGGTCGCGCTGCCGAAGAACGGTGCGAGGTGGTGCTCGCAATGGCTGTAGACGGGAATGCCGCGCACCACGATCAATTCGTTGTACTGTTCGGCGCCGTCCTCGAACACTTTCAGGATCGCTGCCGGGTCCTGGTCGTAACCGGAGGTCCAGTGGCGCCATGCCTTCGTGACGCGCTGCGGCGTGTCGCGCAAGCCTTGCCGGTCAGGATTCTCGCCGAGGTGTTTCAGCAGCCGGCGCCAGTCGGCATCGGAAAAGGTGTCGTCCAGCGGGGGCTGCATCGGCAGCATCTTTGCGGTCATCATCGTCAGCGGCTTCCCTCGTGTTCCATCTTTTTGCATTCCGGCGTTCCGTTCGCCGCCTTCAGGTACGCGATCAGATCCGCGCGTTCTTTCTTGTCCGCGATGCCCGCGTAACCCATGCTCGTGCCGGGAACGGCCTGTGCCGGATTGGCGAGAAAGCGGTCAAGCGTCTTCTCGTCCCACACGATGTTCGAGCGTTTCATCGCGGCCGAATAGTCGAAGCCCTTGACGCTACCGGCGTGCCGGCCGAACAGGCCGCAGTGATGCGGTCCGGTGCGATCGTAGGAAAGCGAATGGCAGGCGGCGCAGCGCGCGTACACTGCTTCGCCCGCCTTGATCCGGGCAGGCGAGGCAGCATCCGCCGCTGCCGCCTGCGCCACGCCTGCCGCCTGTACCATGCCTACGGCAAGCGCCAAACCGAACAGCCCGGTCAGGATTCGCATGGCGGTCTCCCCTCAAGCGACGAAGGCCGACGGCACCGGCGCTTCGCCCAGCGCATTGCGCAGGACTGCCCAGTGCATTGCCTCGTCGCCGAGAATGCTGGCGGCAGCCTTGGACAGATCCCTGTTGCCGAACAGCGGCACCGCGCCGAGGTAGGCGCTCACCGCCCCTTTTTCCAGCATCGCGGCAAAGCGCAGAACGTCAGCCTGGGTCTTCAGGGTGTCGGTCGGGAAGACATACTTGTCCTTGGCCGACACCGGTTTGCCGCCGAGCTTTGCGATGGTTTTTGCGAGCACATCGGCATGTTCCTTGTGATGTCCCTGGAAAGTCACGGCCAGGTCCAGCACCGGTTTTTGCAGCAGTCCGCTCTCCGCGCCGAGCTGGTAGGCAGCGATCGCTTCCAGTTCGGCGCCGAGCGCGGTGTTCAGTATCCGTACGTCGCCTTCCGTCGATGCGCCTCCCTTCGCGGCCAGTGCATCCTGGCCGGCCAGCAGCGCGACCGCGGCGCCCGACAGCAGGAGTCCGGACTTGCTCAGGAAGGAACGGCGGTTCGCCGGCGCGAAGTGGTTGTCGGTCTGGATCAGAAAAGACATGGCGGTTCTCCATCAGTGGTTGAAATAAGCGGCGCTGGGGACAGGCCGCCGAAAGTTATTCGCCTGCGGACGCCTTCAGGCGCGCCAGCACGCCCGCGACGATCCGGTCGCAGCGCGCGCCGTCGAAACCGAATGCGTCGCCGAGCACAAAGTCGAATTCGCGCGACAGCGATTCGCGCAGCATGCTCCTGGCCCGGAAGAAGCGTGTGCGGACCGTGGCTTCCGGTATGCCGAGGCAGGCGGCTGTTTCTTCGACCGTCATCTCTTCCAGCGCGCGCAGCACGAACACGGTGCGAAATACCTCGGGCAAGGCGTCGATCTTGGTCTCAAGCAGCCTGCGTGCGTCGGCGCGCATGGCCGCCTGTTCCGGCTGTTCGGGCGTGGCTTCGTTCATGTCCGGTCCTGCGGCTTGTTTGTCGGTGTCATCGGCGTTGCTGGCGCCGCCGTCCAGCTGAATCACTTCAGCCCGGCGGTTGGCCTTGCGCGACTTGGCGATCGCTTCGTTGACGACGATGCGCGTCAGCCAGGTCGCCAGCGAGGACTCACCGCGATACTTGCCGATGCCGCGGAACGCCAGCAGGTAGGCATCCTGCAGCACGTCCTCCGCTTCGGCATCGTCCCTCAGGATGCTGCGCGCGGTGCGATACAGCGGCCGGTTATAACGCCGCATCAGCAGTTCGAACGCGCTCTCGTCTCCGTCGATGATGCGGCGCACGACGTCGGCGTCGCTCCAGCCGCCGTCGGCTTGTGTGACTGTGGCAGGCATGGGTCCTTCCAGTGTGTTCGTTGATCTCACGACATTAGATGAAGCAAAAGTCGGCCACGTTCCCGCGAGGTGCGCAGCCGTTTCGAGTGTATCCCGGCTTGTTTTCGGATTGGGCGGAGCGCCCGATCAGCAACCGCAGAACTTCTCCGCTTCATGTGCGACGGATGCGTGGTGAATTTCTTGTCAACGAATTGCATGAACTACTTCTTTGTATGTAGCAAGCTTGCTCATAGAATCATCCTTGCTGTTTTTATTGCAACAAAAACTGTGCGAGCGGCATCCCGTTGTGTTCTTCGGTGCCTGGCCACGCAAGCGTCGCGGAAAACAAACATGTGAGAGACATGTGGGCCGTGCTGTTCGACGGACTGAAATTGCAGAGAAAAATTCGAGGACATATGAGCATCGTCGGAGCCAGGACCGCATCCTACTTTTTATTCTTCATCGGCCTGGGCTTCATGAACGGCGTCATCGGCCCGACCCTGCCTTTTTTGTCGCGCAAGCTTGGCGCCTCGATTGAGGCGCTCAGTTTCATTTTTGTCGCCAGACCGGCAGGCGCACTCGTCGCCTCGTACTTTGCCGGCAGGCTTTACGACAAGGTCGCAGGCCACGTATTGCTTCGGGTCGCCGCCGTTCTCGGCATCGTCAGCATGATTGCGATCGCGTTCAGTGCATCGTATCCGGTGGTGATAGTGATGTTTTCCCTGCTTGGCGTCGCGGAAGGCATCGGTCATGTCGGCGGCAACACGCTGTTGATCTGGAATCACGGCAATCGCACCGGATTCCGGATCAACTTCCTTCATTCATGCCATGGACTGGGCACGTTCATCATCCCGCTGATGCTCGGAATCGTCATTGCGAACAAACTCCCTGTCCAGGCCGCCTATGTCTTCGCAGGTGTCTTCCTTGCCCCTTTTCTTGTGCTGTTTGCCCTGCTCGACAGCCCGAAAAATTCCGTTCCGGCCAGGACTGCGGATTCAGGACGACATCCGGGACGGGAGAATGCGAATGCAAGCGTTACGCTGGCGCTGATGCTCTTCATCTTCCTGGAGGTCGGTGCGGAAGTCAGCTTCGGAAGCTGGCTTTCCTTGTATGTGACAAGCTTGCAGCTATCGAGTGAAAGCGGTGCAGCCTATCTCACCTCCGCATTCTGGGGCGCCTTCGTCCTCGGCAGGATTGCTGTCATACCCCTGCTCAGGCGATACGGGCATAACAAGGCGGTGTCGATTGCACAGCTGTGCGCGATGATCGTCACGCTGGTTTTCCCGTTGCTGCACATGGCGCCTTTCCGTTTATGGACAATGGTGATTCTTCTCGCGGTGTCGCTGTCTATCCTGTTGCCGGCCACGTTTGGCATAGCAGAGAAATACATGTCGATGCAGGGAAAAGTGATTGGCCGTTTCATGGTGGCAGCCGGATTGGGTGGAATGGTGCTGCCGTGGTGCGTGGGGCAGACTTTCAGCACCTGGGGGCCGAAGGCGTTGCCGATGATCAGTTTCGCCAATCTCCTCGTCGCGTTACTGGTGTTCTGCCTTTTGGTCCGGCATCTGCGTGGAGTGGAAACCCTGGACAAACAGCTCTCCCTTGCTGCCGCTCCGTTGCCTTGATTCGAGCCGCCCCTCCAAACGCATGCGGCTATAATCGCTACCGACTCATTTCAATGGAATTGGCCGTGTCCGACCGTTTCGCCGTACTACCTCAATATCTTTTGCCGAAGCAGGCGCTGACCGTGCTCGCCGGGCGTATTGCCTGCGCGCAGGGCCGTTTCACGCCGGGCCTGATCAGCTGGTTCGTGCGGCGCTACAGCGTCAACATGGAAGAAGCGCTGAATGCGGATATTGCCAGCTATCCCAGCTTCAACGAATTCTTCACGCGTGCGCTGCGCGAAGGAGCGCGTCCGCTGGCCGACAGCGACTTCGTCTGCCCGGTCGACGGCGCGATCAGCCAGTTCGGCACCATCGAGCACGACCAGATCATCCAGGCCAAGGGACATCGCTATACGACCACCGCGCTGGTCGGCGGCGACCGCGCTCTGGCGGAGCAGTTCGACCACGGCAGCTTCGCCACGCTCTACCTCAGCCCGCGCGACTACCACCGCATCCACATGCCCTGCGACGGCCGGCTGACACGCATGATCTACGTTCCGGGCGCGCTGTTCTCGGTGAACCCGACCACCGCGCGCGGCGTGCCGGGCCTGTTCGCGCGCAACGAGCGCGTGGTGTGCGTGTTCGAGTCGGCGCATGGCCCGTTCGTGCTGACGCTGGTCGGCGCCACCATCGTCGGCAGCATGGCCACCGTGTGGCACGGCGTGGTGAATCCGCCGCGGCCGGGCAAGATTCGCGAGTGGCGCTACGACGACCGGCAGATCGTGTTGAAAAAGGGCGAGGAAATGGGCCGCTTCCTGCTCGGCTCCACGGTTGTGATGCTGTTCCCGCGCGGGGTGATGGAATTCAATCCGGAGTGGATGGCGACGCGGGCGGTGCGCATGGGCGAGGCAATGGGGCGTCGGCCCGCTGCCTGATGCGCTTGCATCGTCGGCCGCATCGCAGGCGTAGCCGACAGCAATGAAACATCATGTGTAGCAAACTTTTCGAGGATAAACAGTCGTGTCCAACACAAAAATTGCGATCGCCTTCGCCAGCCTTCTTGTCACGGCCGGTTGCAGTAGCGGATTGCCAAAGAATACGCAAACGTCCACCGGGCCAGTTGTGTCTGCCGGCCCGGTAGTGCCGGTAGTGTATCTGGTTGGACCAACGAGCTATCGTGACGCGGGAAGCGCACCTGACGCGGTCCGTGCGGAATGTCGAATCCCGGAAGATGTTGAGAATGCTGCAATTAATTATTCAAGCAAGCGCGGCCTGCTCCTGAAGAAAGTTGCTTCCGCGGAGGATGTGCCTGCCGGCGAAAGGAAGCTGTTCATTACAGTGGATTCGGTGGTGAACGGCCGGCCCGGAAATGGTGTCGGAGGGCGTTGGGTTGTTTCTGATCTCTCCGTTACGTCAACGCTTGATGATGGGGAAGGTAGTCATCCAAAGACGGAGAGATGTTCTGCTGGCTTGGGGGCCAATCCATTTGCTAATTTCAAGGCTTGTGACCGTCTTGAGAGATGTTCCAAGCAACTAGGAAACAAGATTTCTGCCTGGTTGAAAAAAACAGTCAAGTGAATGAGGGTGGAACGTGACCATGCTTTAAAGCGCATTCGCTGCGCGAGGCGCGCAATGCGACGTTGAGAAAGACAGCCGACTCCTTCGGGGCAGTATGCAAGACTTTGCATACTGCCCCTTGTCACAACGTATCCACATGATGAGCCACCAGCACATCCTCGAATTCTCCATCACCGGCCGCGGAACCCGCAACATCACCGACGCGGTTGCCCAAGTCGTCACAGAGTCCGGCGTGCACACCGGCATCGCGCATGTGTTCGCGCAGCACACCAGCTGTTCGCTGACGATCACCGAAAATGCCGATCCCGATGTGCGGCGCGACCTCGACACCCTCCTCGCCCGCCTTGCTCCCGACGGTGACCCCGCCTACCGCCACGATCTCGAAGGGCCGGACGACATGGCCGCGCATGCGCGCAGCATGCTGACCGGCTCCGGGTTGAGCGTGCCCGTCGGCGCCGGCCGCCTGCTGCTCGGCATCTGGCAGGGTATCTATCTGTGGGAGCACCGCACCAGCGCGCAATTGCGGCGAGTGGTGGTGACTGTCGTCGGGGAGTGAACCGCGGCAAGTCCTGGTGTTACATCAGGTTCCATTGCAGCGGCTTGCCGTCACGGTCGGTGATTGTGGTCAGTTCGCGATAAATCCTTGCCTGCACCTGGTCCGGCAGGCGCACGAAATCAACGCCGCTGACGATGCTGTCTCCCTTCAGGAAGGCCCAGGTGAAAAACTTCAGGGTTGCAATCGCGGCGTTGGGATTATCGGCCGCCTGCGGCACCAGCACGAAGGTTCCCATGGTGATCGGCCAACTGTCGCTGCCTGTCTTGTCGGTCAGCATTTCCTCGAAGTTCGCCTTGGTCTTCCATGTGCTGTTGCTGAGCGCGGCGGCGAAGCTGGATGCCGACGGCGCGACGAAGCGGCCGTCGCGATTCCTGAGCTTTGCGTAGGTCAACTGATCCTGCAGCACATAGTTGTAGTCGATGTAGCCGATCGCGCCGGGGGTGCGTTTGACCGCGGCGGAAACGCCGCTACTGCCCTTGGCCGGGCTTGCGCCTGCCGGCCACGCGATCCTGAAGTTGGTGCCGAAGCCGGCCTTCCATTCCGCGCTGACCTTGCTCAGGTAGTCGGTGAAGTTGTAGGTGGTGCCGGAACCGTCCTGGCGCACGATGACGGCGATTGCCAGCTTCGGCAGCCTGCGGCCGGGATTCAGCGCGGCGATGGCGGAATCGTTCCAGTAGGCGATCTTGCCGGCGAAGATCGCGGTAAGGACTTCGCCGCTCAGCAGCAGCTCGCCGCTCTTCACGCCCGGAATGTTGACGACCGGGACCACCCCGGAAATCGCGCTCGGAAAGCACACCAGCTTTTCCTTTTGCGCCTCGTCACGCCGCATCGCCACGTCGGTCGCACCGAAGTGGACCGACTTCGCCTTGATCTGTTTGATGCCGGCCGATGAGCCGGCCGCCTGGTAAGCGAGGGTCGCGCCGCCTTGCTGCTGATAGCTTGCCGCCCATTTCACATAGAGCGGGGCGGCCGCCGACGAGCCGGCGCCGGTAATTTCCACGGCGGTTGCCGTGGCGGACAGGAGGGTGCAGAGCGATAGCAGGAAGGTCTTGAAACGGTGGGTCATGTCGGGATGTTGTATGAAAAAGAAAGCGCAATTGTGTCATTCGGACATGACCGCACGATGTCATGACGCATGCGATTCACGCGTCTTGCGCGCTCTCAAACGCTTTTCGCGATCCCGGCCTAAGCTAAAACAAGTATCCAGAGAGTTCAACCGAAAGAATGGCGATGCGTCCCTCAATCCTTGCCGTCCCGATCGCGGCTGTACTCGCTGCATGCGCAACACCCGCCCAGCAGGCTGCCCAGATGGAACGCGAGATCGACGAGATGGTGCAGATCTACGGCCCGGCTTGCGAAAAGATCGGCTTCAACCGCAACACCGATCCTTGGCGGAACTGCATCATCAACCTCAGTCAGAAGGACGCGCTGCGCTACAGCAGCAGTTATTACTATGCCCGCCCGTATTGGTATAACCCGTACTGGGGTTACTGAACCTGCGCCGGAGCGTTCGTTTCCGTCCGCGCGGCCCTCGGCAGCGCGAGGCTGGGAGCGTGCGCAATGCCGAGGGCCAACCACATGCCGCTCATGAATCAGCCCAAGGAAGCCAAGGAAAAAGTCAGGGAGTACCTGGAGCGGCGGCATACCGAACGCCGCCAGAACGCGCGCGCACCCCTGCACGGACCGGAACAGATCCGGCAGGAAATCGGGTGGAACCTGGTCGAGCGACGGCAGCGCTGTCGCCGGGAAGATGACAAGTAGCGACCAGTAGCGGTGCGCCGGTCACGACGGCTGCGGTCAAAGATCGGGAAGCGATTGCTGCGCGAGCTTGCTTGACGGTTTCGGTGCCGCTTTCGCCACCAGGCGCTCGGCCGGATAGCGCACAAAGAAATCCGGCGCCTCTTCCAGCGGCGCATGCAGCCAGTCGTCGTAGCGCTCCGGTTCGAGAATCACCAGCATGCGCTTTTCATCGGCGGGCTTGTGGAAGCGCTGCATCAGCGGATGGTCGTCGGCGTTGATGGTCAGCATCGAGAACGACAGCAGCGGCAAGCCGTTGCCGCCATCCTTCTTGACTTCCCAGATACCGGCCACGCCCAGCGGCGCGCCATCCGCGTCGGCAATCTCGTAGCGTTCCGCCTTGCCCGATGCATACGAAGGTTCGTAGAAGGAGGCGAGCGGGACCACGCAGAACTGCCGGCGTTTCCAGGCATTGCGAAAACTCGGCTTGTCGGCGACGGTTTCCGTCCTCGCGTTGTAGGTCTGGCGGGCAAGCTTGGTGTCGGCCCACGGCGGCACCATGCCGAACATGGCCAGCGCGCAGGCGCGGTCGCCATGCACCGCATCCGCGCGCGGCAGCCGGATCATCGGCGCCATGTAGCCGGGGAAGGATTCGGCCTTGTAGTCGGAGTCGGGCGCCGCGACGGCGAAGTATTGCTGCAACTGGTCGCGGGTTGTGGGGATGTAGTTGGCGCACATGGGGTGATTGTATGGGATCGCCGCCGGAAATCCGGGAGCCTTCAAACGCAAAGAACGCTCAGCGGCGGAAAATCCAGAAGATGATCGACAGCAGCACCGAAATGACGATGCTGGTGACGATCGGAAAGTGAAAACTGAATCCTTCGCGCACGATGTGGACGTCGCCGGGCAAGCGCCCGAACGGAAGCCTGGAAAGCCACGGCCACGCCAGACCGGCGGCGAGCAGGACAAGCCCGCTGATCACAAGAAAACGCTGCATGAAGTAAAGCTCGTGGTTGAATAAGTTGTCTCGTCCGAACGGCAATGCGCGTGGAGCGGCACCTTGTCACTACCGTAGATCATCCACGTAAATTTGTAGGGCGGGTCCCACCCGCCTTTCCGCTGGTGATGGCGGGTGGGACCCGCCCTACGCATTCTCCGAATTCATCTGGATCATCCACAACCAGGATAGTTTCCCCTACGCGGGCCAATCCATCGCTCCCGCGCCGCTGTCACGGTTTTTTGCCCACGCCGGTTCCTGCCGAAGCGCTCGTGCCCGCAGTCCCGCCCGGCGCGCCGGTGCTCCCCGTGTTTTCCGTGTTGCCCGCAGTATCGGCCGCACTCGACACGCCCCTGGCTGCCTCCAGCGTATCGGAACCGGCCATGCCGGTCGCGGTGCCGGTATTCGATCCGGTCTGGCCGCTGCTGCCCGTGGAACGGTCGGGTTCGGACGGCGACGACACCTTTTCCACCATCTCTTCGATCTCCTGTTTCTGCTTGCTGCCGGAGGTCTTCGTTGCAAGGTCGCCGAGCGCAACGATGCCGACCAGCTTGTGGGACTCGTCGTGCGACACCACCGGCACGCGGCGGATCTGGGTATCGGCCATCTGTTGCATCACTTCATCCAGCGGCTGGTCTTCGAAACACCAGCGCACATCGCCGCTCATCACTTCATCGACGTGCGCGTCCTGCGGCACTTTTCCGGCGGCGGTCCCGCGCACGGTGATATCGCGATCAGTGACCATGCCGACCAGCCGATCGCCGTCGCATACCGGCAGTGAGCCGACGTTCAGTTCATCCATTATCTGCGCAGCGCGCTGCAGGTTCTCTTGCGGCGATACAAACCTGACATTGCGCGTCATGACATCGGAAATCATTTGCATGCTGTTCTCCATTTCGTTGCAAGGAATAAAGGCGAAGCGGATTGTCAGATGCGCACGCCCGGCGCCGTCGGCTTCTGCGTATGCGCGGCGATCATCCGCGTCTCGCATGCCTGCATCTCGTGTCCGATCGCACTCATGTCCAGATTGGCCTGCTCGACCTTCGGAAACAGCTCCTGCTCTTCGGTATCGACGTGCCTGAGAACGGCGTCGGCCAGCTGTCCGAACATCTGGTCGGCCTGGGGATCACCGTCGTTCATCAAGCGCAGCCGCTTGATCATCTGCGTCGCTTCGTCGTGCTCCTTTTCGCAGTGTTCGACCAGCAAGGAATCGACGCCACGCACGCGCGGATAGAAAACAAGCTCCTCCAGCGAAGTGTGCATTTCCAGCAGTAACAGGATATGCCGTCCGATGCTCTTCTTTTCTTCAGCGTCGTGACTGCGAAAGTAGCGTTCGAACAAATCTCTCGCCAGATCATGATCGGTCCTGAGCGCATCCATCGGCTGATCGACCGGAAATTCGCCCCGATGATACGCATTGAAATCGGTGTCCATGTGCGTCTCCTTCTCGCTGCCAATCCGGACAATGAAGTTTAGGAGGTGTACGCACCATTGCAAGCTTGTCATTGAGGGGCGCGCCGGCCGCAATGTGTCAATGCTGCAGTGCAAGCTTGTTTCCATCCGGATTCCGAGTATGCTGTTTAACAGTGGTAAATAAGGATGCAATTTTTGGATACAAAATAAAATTCTCCTTATTTCAGTGCGCTATGGCAACATAATGCACCGAAATAGTGCGAACGGATGGAGATTTTTGTCGTATACATGTTTTGTATGCAGGTACGAAACATGCTTGGCAGTAACCGGAGTGTTGAAGTGTCGAGACTCTGATTTCCTTTTTATTTCTACCCGCCCAAGGAGGTAACATGCAGCGTCGTTCCGTTCTGACTGCCCTGATTTTCAGCATCACCGCATTGGTTGCTCCGTTGAGCAAAGCCGATGCGCTTGATGACATTATGAAGAACAAGGTTCTTCGCGTTGCCGTACCGCAGGACTTTGCGCCTTTCGGTTCGGTCGGTCCCGACCTGAAGCCGGTTGGCTACGATATCGACATGGCTCGCCTGCTTGCCAAGGAACTGGGTGTCGAGGTCGAGCTTGTTCCGGTAACGAGCGCAAACCGGATTCCCTATCTGACCACCAAAAAGGTCGACCTCGTTATTTCCAGCATGGGCAAGAATGCGGAACGCGAGAAGGTGATCGACTTCAGCGAAGCCTATGCTCCGTTCTTCAGTGCCGTGTTCGGACTGGCCGACCTGAATGTCGGCGACGCACAAGCGCTGGCCGGAAAGACCGTCGGAGTCACCCGCGGGGCGATCGAAGACCTGGAGCTGACCAAGATGGCTCCCCCCACCGCTACGATCAAGCGCTTCGAAGACAACAATGCGACGATTTCCGCCTTCCTGTCGGGCCAGGTCGGGTTGATCGCGACCGGCAACGTCGTGGCGGGCTCCATCTCCGAGAAACAATCGGCAAAAAAGCTGGATTACAAGTTCATGATCAAGAACTCGCCTTGCTACGTGGGCCTCAACAAGAATGAAGCCAAGCTGAAGGAAAAAGTCAACGCGATTATTGAAAAGGCAAAGGCGGACGGCAGCCTGAACAATATTGCCCAGAAGTGGATGAAGCTGAAGCGGCCGGTAACAAGCTTCCTGTAATGTGCAGTGCGGCGTCCTCTTGCGACGCATAGCGGACGCCGCCGCCTGTCGTTCCAACCTATCTGATCGCACATGGCCTATACCTTCGACTTCAGCAGTATTTGGGAATACCGCGAGTACCTGGTCAACGGTGTGCTCGGCACGCTGCGCCTGATTGCCGTCGGCACCGTGCTCGGCCTCGCAGTCGGCATTCTTGGCGCCGTCGCCCGCGCCTGGAAAATCCCGGTGCTTTTTCATCTGTATGCGGTGTACGTGGAACTGATCCGCAACACGCCCTTCATCGTCCAGTTGTTTTTCGTGTTCTTTGGCTTGCCCTCGCTCGGCATCCAGCTGACCGAATGGCAGGCGGCCACACTGGCGATGGTGATCAACCTCGGCGCCTACAGTACCGAAATCATCCGTGCCGGCATCGAAGCCGTACCGAAAGGCCACATTGAAGCGGCGCTGGCGCTGGCAATGACGCGTTTCCAAATATTTCGTCACGTCGTATTGCGGCCGGCATTGCTCAAAATCTGGCCGGCGCTTTCCAGCCAGATCGTGATCGTGATGCTGGGTTCCGCAGTCTGTTCGCAGATCTCCGCCGAAGAGCTGACCTTCGGCGCCAACTTCATCCAATCGCGCAATTTCCGCGCGTTCGAAGCCTACTTCGTCGCCACCGTGCTGTACTTCCTGCTCGCGGTGCTGCTGCGCCAGGCATTGGCGCTATTCGGCCGCTACGTATTGGCAAGGAGGGCTGCGTGACTGATTTTTCCACTTGGGATATCGTGCGCAACCTGTTGCTGGCTGCACGCTGGACTGTGCTGCTGTCGCTGGTTGCCTTCGTCTGCGGCGGCATCGTTGGCCTGGCGATCCTCTTGATGCGTACCTCCGGCAACCCTTTGTTGCATGCCTTTACCAAGGGCTATATCGAGGTCTTCCAGGGTACGCCGTTGCTGATGCAATTGTTCCTGCTGTTTTTCGGAGGTTCCCTGTTCGGCCTGGAAATCTCGCCCTGGCTGGCAGCCGGTCTTGCGCTGACCTTGTTTACCAGCGCCTACCTCGCCGAAATCTGGCGCGGCTGCGTCGAAGCGATTTCGCGCGGGCAGTGGGAGGCCTCATCGAGCCTGGCAATGAGTTATTTCGAGCAGATGCGTTACGTGATCCTGCCGCAAGCGCTGCACATCGCGATCCCGCCGACCGTCGGCTTTTCGGTGCAGGTCGTCAAGGGCACGGCCGTCACCTCGATCATCGGTTTCGTCGAGCTGACCAAAGCCGGCTCCATGATCACCAACGCTACCTTTGCTCCCTTCACGGTATATGGACTGGTCGCACTGATGTACTTCTGCCTGTGCTTTCCGCTCTCGGTAATGGCACGTAAACTGGAAAGGAAAATGCATGTCTCTGGTACGCACTGAAGGTCTGCAAAAACGCTTCGGCGCGGTACACGTTCTGAAAGGCATCGACCTCGCCGTCGATGAAGGACAGGTAACCGCCATCATCGGCCGCAGCGGGTCAGGAAAAAGCACCTTGCTACGCACGATCAACGGGCTGGAAAGCTTCGATGAAGGCACGCTCGATGTCGACGGCGAACGCATCACGGTCGGTCAGACCAACTTGCGCAACCTGCGCCTGAAAGTCGGTATGGTGTTCCAGCAGTTCAACCTGTACCCGCATCTGACGGCCGGTCAGAACGTGATGCTGTCACCAACCGTAGTCAAGAAAATCGACCGCAAGGAGGCTGAGGCGATCGCTCGCGACATGCTTGCCCGGGTCGGTCTGGTCGACAAGTTCAATTCCTATCCCGACCAGTTGTCCGGCGGCCAGCAGCAGCGCGTCGCGATCGCACGCGCACTGGCGATGTCGCCCAAGGTGCTGCTGTGCGACGAAATCACCTCCGCGCTCGATCCGGAACTGGTCAACGAAGTGCTGACGGTGGTGCGCAAGCTCGCCGACGACGGCATGACACTGATCATGGTGACGCACGAGATGCGCTTCGCGCGCGAAGTCGGCGACCAACTGGTGTTCATGCATCAAGGAAAAATCCACGAGCAGGGCGATCCGAAAACAGTGTTCGCCGCGCCCTCCACGCCAGAGCTCGCCAATTTCATCAGCACGGTGTCATAGACGATGCCCAGGCAGACGCTCGGCAAGCGCCCGGTTCCCGGCGTTCCCAGGTCCTCCGAAGAAATCGCTGCCGACATTGCCGCCGCGATCGTCGAGCGTCGCCTTCCTCCCGGCGCCAAACTCAAGGAAGAGGCGCTGGCGCGCCTGTACGACGTCAGCCGCACCAAGGTCCGCGCCGCGCTGTTGATGCTGTCCAAGGACGAATTGATCGAGATCGTGCCGGAAAAGGGCGCTTGCGTCAGCAAACTGAGTGCGCGGGAAGCGCAGGAAATCTTCGCGGTCCGGCGCATCCTCGAAGCCGCGCTGGCGCGCGAGTTCGTCGCCAATGCGAGTGCGGAAGACTATCGCCGCATCGACCTGCATCTGGAGCAGGAGCGCCGTGCGCTGGCGTCGAACGACACGCAACTGCGCTCACGGCTGCTGGGCGAATTCCATACATTGCTGGCCGAAATCGTCGGCAACCGCGTGCTGGCGGACATCCTCCAGAAACTGACTGCGCGCACCGCGCTGGTGGCGATGCATCACCAGTCCGGGCACGACGCAGCCTGTTCATCGGACGAACATGTGCTGTTCATTGAGGCCGCGCGTGCCGGCGATGCCGACCGCGCGATCGACCTGATGCTGCAGCATCTTGACCATGTGCAGGAAGTGATCCGCGTCGAAGGGGCTGAGGAAACGAAGGACTTGATTACGGCACTACTCGCCTGAGCCTGCGCGGATGGCTTTGCCGGCCATGATTTCGTAGGGTTCATGTTTGCCGGGTTTGGCGAAGGGGACCATGCCTGCGCCGATGACTTTGGGGTTGTTCATGGGTGTCTCCGTTGTTTGGGCAGGACTGGCTCACGCAGTGCGCTGTGCACGGTCCTTTTGGTTCTGCGCTTCGATGCGGTCGCGCGCTTCCTGCCACTGCTGTTGCGACCATGAACGCAGTTCGTAGAAGTTGCCGCCGGTGGCGAGATGGTTGCCGCCGTCCATCATGATCGCCTGGCCGGTGAGCCAGTCGCAGCCGTCGCTCATCAGGAAGGTGGCGAGGTTTTGCAGCTCTTCCATCTTGCCGGCGCGGCCCATGGGGTTGGTTTTTGCCGATCTTGCGCCTGGCTCTTCACCTGGGTTGAGGCGCTTGCTCATGCCTTCGGTCGGAATCTCGCCAGGGCCGATTGCGTTCAGGCGCACGCCGTACTGTGCCCATTCGGTGGCGAGCGACATCGTCATCGCGTGGATTGCGGCCTTGCTCATGGCGGAGGGCACGACGAAGGGGCCGCCGTTCAGCACCCAGGTGACGATGATCGAGACCACGCTGCGGTAGCCGTCTTCCGGTTTCCATTGGCCTCTGGCTGCCATGTCCACCCAGCGGCGTCCGACCGCGTGCGTGACGTAGAAGGTGCCGTGCATGACGATGTTGGCGACGGCGTCGAAGCCGCGCGGCGAGAGGGCGGAGGTGGGAGAGATGAAGTTGCCGGCGGCGTTGTTGACGAGACCGGTGAGCGGACCTTCGGCGAAGATCTGTTCCACCATGTCGTCGACCGCGGCGGCGTCGCGGATGTCGAGGCCGAAGGTCTTGACGCTGCCGCCGTGCGCTGCCATCAGTTCGGCGGCAGTGTCGTCGCAGACCTGCTTGCGGCGGCCGCAGATATACAGGTCGGCGCCGAGCGACAGGTATTTTTCGGCCATCGCACGGCCGAGGCCGGTGCCGCCGCCGGTGACGAGGATACGCTTGCCTTGCATGAGTTTGGGTTGGAACATGGTGGTCTCCTGTGTCTTGGGGTAGTGCAGGCCTTCGTGCCTGAACGGTGTTTTGTTTCCACGTCTAAGAAAATTTTGACAGTTGTAGGGCGGGCACGCAGTGCCCAATCTACGTTCTTTCGCTGCATCCTTACTTCAACTCGTACTTCCCTTCCTCAAACGAATGCAACGGCGGCAAATCGTCGAACTCCGGCGTGCGTCCCTGCTGCTTCGCCATGAAGGCTTCCACCAGGTTGCCGGTGCGCCAGATGCCCGATTGCAGCCAGCCCATCTGCTGCAACGCATCCTGCGTCGAATGGTCGCGCGCGTAGTGGATCGCTTGCTTGGTGCCCCAGATCGCGACCGGCGGCTTTTCGGCGATTTCCTGCGCCATCTGCAGCGCTGCTTCGACCATCAGTTCTTGCGTGTCGAAGACTTCATTGACCAGGCCGACGGCGAGCGCGCGCTGCGCCGGCAGACGGCGGCCGGTGTAGGCGAGTTCGTGCACGATGCCTTCGGGGATCAGTTTGGGCAGGCGCTGCAGGGTGCCGAGGTCGGCGGTCATGCCGATGTTGATTTCCTGGATGCAGAAGAAGGCGTCAGCGGTCGCGAGGCGGATGTCGCAGGCGCAGATCATGTCGACGCCACCGCCGATGCAGCCGCCCTGGATCGCGGCGATGACGGGCATGCGCAACTGCTCCATCAGGTTGAACACGCGTTGCATGTCAGCCAGTTGCGGGACGATGTTGGCGCGGCCGCCGGCGTTGCCGTCATTGAGCGCAATGCCGTCGTCGCTGCCGAAGACGTCGAGCGCCATGCCGGCGGTGAAGTGCCTGCCGGTGGAGGAGATCACCAGCGCGCGGGCAGGGGCGTCGCGCTGCAGGGTTTCCAGCGCGTGCGTGAGTTCGCGCCAGAGGATGGGGTGCAGGGTGTTGAGGGAGGCGGGGCGGTTGAGGGTGAGGTGGGCGATTTTGTTGGTGATGGTGAGGGTCAGGCATTGGTAGTCCACGGGGCGTCTCCTGTCTTGTTTGTCGGTAGTGCAGGCCTCCGTGCCTGCGTGGTTTTTTTGCTCTTTTCTCTCTTCGGTGATGCAATACGTGTTGTTCTTCGTGGATGCTTGCCGGGACCGGCCCCGGCGGGCCGCTTACTTTTTTGCGTCGCCAAAAAAGTAAGCAAAAAAGGCGACCGCGGCTCGCAGCCCCCTGCGGGGGTACCCGAAGAAGGGAGGGGCAAAGCGGGAAGCGAAATAAACTCGCCTGCGGCTCAGACAAGTTTCGCTTCTTGATCCGCTTTCCCCCTCCCTTCTCCGGCAGCTCACAGCGGAACTTCAACGGCCACAGCCTCTTTGGTTTGACCAGATTCTGTTTATTTTGCTTTTTCCGTCTCCAGCGGCCCCACCTGCAACGACCGCAACACCGCATTCACCGCCGCATCGAACAATTCATCCGCGCGCTCGCTCTTCAGGTAATACCCTTTCAACTCCAGGCTCACCGCGCCGTGCATCGCGGCCCACAACAAGCGTGCGGCGGCGGTCGGGTTCGACGGGGGCAGGGTGCCGTTTTTCATCGCTTCGTCGAAGGTGTCGATCAGCACTGCCAGCGACTCCCAGGCCTGCTTGCGCGATTCGACCGGCGGGACGAAGCCGGCGATGGCGTCGCCGAACATGACCATGTAGTAGCTCGGGTTGCGCTTCGCATATTGATGGTAGACGCGGGCGTGCAAAAGCAAAGGGCCGAGGCCGTCTTTTTCGTTCTTTTTTTTCGATGCCTGGGAGGCGGCGAGGAATTCGGCTTTCAGCCGGGCGAAACCTTCCAGGTACAACTCGTTGGCGAGGCCGTCCTTGCCGCCGAACAAGGAATACAGCAAGGTGGTCGAGCAGTTGACGGCTTCCGCGACACGGCGCACGGTCAGAGCGGATGGGCCTTCTTCGGTCAGCAGACGGGTGGCGGCGTCGAGCATTCCTTGGCGCAAGGTGCTGCGCAGGTCTTCCTGCGCCTGGCGGAAGTCGACGACGGGAGTTTTTTTAGATTTCATGCTCAATCGGGTCTTGTGAAAAACAACGTTTTTTCTGATAACATCATAAACCGAATATAAAAAAACGCAATCGGCTTGCCGGAGTGCGCATTGTCTTGTTTGCATGGAGCGTCGTGTCGCGGCGGTTTCCTGCCCCACCAAAGGAGTTCACATGAGTCACAACCATTTGCCGCCGGTGCTGCAAAACCTCAGCCTTCCGGTGATCGCGTCGCCGATGTTCATCGCCAGCGGACCGGAACTGGTCAAGGCGCAGTGCAAGCAGGGCATCGTCGGTTCGTTTCCGGCGCTCAATGCGCGTCCGGCGGAATTGCTGGATACCTGGCTGACCGAGATCCAGGCGGACCTGGCGGCGTTCAAGGAAGCGAATCCGGGCGCGAAGGTCGGCCCGATCGCGGTCAACCAGATCGTGCACCAGTCCAACGATCGCCTCGCGCATGATGTCGAAGTGTGCGTGAAGCACCAGATCCCGATCATCATTTCCAGCCTGCGCGCGCCGCCGAAGGAAATGCTGGATGCGATTCACAGCTATGGCGGCATTGTGCTGCACGACGTGATCTCGATTCGCCATGCGCAGAAGGCGCTGGAAGCCGGCGTCGACGGCCTGATCCTGGTGGCGGCCGGTGCGGGCGGCCATGCGGGCGCGCTGTCGCCGTTCGCGCTGGTGGGCGAAGTGCGCAAGTTCTTCAAGGGACCGATCGCGCTGTCGGGCTCGATCGCCACCGGCGACGCGGTGCTGGCGGCACAGGCGATGGGGGCGGACTTCGCGTATATCGGGTCGCGCTGGTTGGCGACGAAGGAAGCGAATGTCGATGACGGGTACCGCCAGGCGATCGTCGAGTCGACTGCTGCCGACGTGATCTACACCAATCTGTTTACCGGCGTGCACGGCAACTATCTGCGCAAGTCGATCGTCGCCGCCGGTCTCGATCCGGACAACCTGCCGACTGCGGACAAGACGGCGATGAACTTCGGCTCCGGTGGCGGCAGCAAGGCCAAGGCCTGGCGTGATATCTGGGGTGCGGGGCAGGGGGTTGGGTTGATGGACGAAGTGTTGTCTGTGGCGGGGGTGATGGAGAAGTTGAAGGCGGAGTATGTGGCGGCGCGGGGGCGGTTGGTGTTGTGATTCTTTTCTTCGGTAATGCGGTTCTGTAGGCTCTCCGGCCGACCTTGCCGGGACTGGCCCCGGTGGGCCACTCACTTTTCTTGTCTCGCCAAGAAAAGCAGCAGTAGGTTGGGGTGACGAAGGAACCCCAACATCGACGTTCGTCATACGGCCAATGTTGGGGTTCGCAGGGCTCACCCCAACCTACACAAATCAACTTGACTGAACACTAGGGAGTGACTACAGAACCGCATTACTGAAAAGAATCAGCCTTGGCAGCAAGGCACAACATGGAAATCCCTCATTCCCCAGTCTTGATCGCCCAAATCCCCGGCAAATTCCGCCAATACCCATAAGCATCCATCCCATACCCGACCACAAACCTGTTCGGCAACGTCAACCCCACATAGTCCGCCTTCACCGGTTTGGCCTTGCCGATATCCTTGTCGGCAAACACCGCCAGCACCACCTCCGCCGCGCCCATGTCCAGCAACCGCTGCTTCACATGCGCCAGCGTCTCGCCTTCATCCAGGATGTCGTCCAGCACGATCACCGTACGTCCTTCCACGTTGGAGCGCGGAATCACTTTCCATTCGATCGACCCGCCCTGGTCCTTGCTGCCGTAGCGGGTGACGTGCATGTAATCGAATTCCAGCGGAAACTTCAGGCGCGTCAACAATTGTCCGCAGAACACCACGGCGCCGCCCATCACGCCGAGCACCAGCGGAAACGGCGAGCTTTCGTCGTTGTCGAAACGTTCATTGAGTTGTTGCGCCACTTTGTCGACTGCATGCTGCACGGCATCGGCATCGAACACCAGTTCGGCGTCCTTCATCAGGGAGCGGGCTTTGTCACGATGGAATTCGGAATCGATATACGACATGGAGTGCAACCTCAAAAGCGGAAAGGATGAATCGGCAACGGCGCGGGACGATACCACGAACCTTGGCCGGCGGCGAGCGCCCGGCAGTGTCGATGCTACACAGGATATGGACGGGGTGCCATACCGGTGTACGCCTGCTTGCAAAAATGAAAACAGCAGGAAAAATCCCGATCGGGGAATTTTTGCGTTGCAGCTTGTTCGAACGTGTATCGACCGACACGATTCCAGAGAGAGCGATGAGAACCGCATTGAAGCAACACCAGGTGCGCACCAAGCGGCCGGTGCGCAAGGGCGGTGTGACGCCGCGCTTGCCGCATGAACGCGACGAGTCCGAGGACAGCCAGGAAAGCACGGTGCGCGACGACATGAAGCAGGCCTACAAAGACCTTGACGAGGGACAGGTCGACACCGATCTGCGCAATATCGGCGGGGTCGATGAAGTGGTCAACGATCGTCCGGGCCAGTCGCCGGACAAGGTGGTGAAGAAATCGTTTTGAGCGAGCGAGGAAACTCCGGTGTCAGCACAATGACAAACAACGAAGATTCTCCGCTACGCTCGGCATGACAATCGGCATTACTCGTACTTGCGCGCGTCCTCGATCACCTTGCCGTCGTTCGGCAGCGATCCGCGCGCGACCAGTTGCACTTCGCCGCGCAGCTTGGTGATATCGCGGATGGTGTCGATGATTGCCGCGATGGCGACCGCCGCCGGATCGTCGACTTCGCAATGCAGGGTCATGATGTCGTTCGCCATCTCGCCGCTGACCACCAGCCGCGCCTTCGCAATTTCCGGGTGGCGCTTCACCACCTCCGCCACCTGCGAAGGATGTACGAACATCGCACGCACCTTGGTGGTCTGGTCGGCGCGCCCCATCCAGCCCTTGATGCGCACGTTGGTGCGTCCGCAGGGCGAGCCGCCCGCCAGCACCGCCGACATGTCGCCGGTGCCGAAACGGATCAGCGGATAGTCGGGGTTGAAGGAGGTGATCACGACTTCTCCGACTTCGCCTTCGGCCACCGGATCGCCGGTGCCGGGCCGCACGATTTCAAGGATCAGGTCTTCGTCCAGCACCATGCCGGGATTGATCTCGCCGTTGGTCTGCGTCTCGTACGCGATGTTGCCGATGTCGGCCGAGCCGTACATCTGCAGCACATGCGGCACGCCGTTGTCCTGCAGCCATTTGCGCAGCGACGGCGGCAAGGCTTCGGCGCCGACGATGGCGCGCTGCACGCTGCTGATGTCGGCGCCCATTTCCTGCGCCTTCTCGATGATGATCTTGAGGAAGGACGGCGTGCCGATGTAGGCGTCCGGCTTCAGCGCCGTCATTGCCTGCACCTGCATCTCGGTCTGGCCGATGCCGGCAGGGATCACCGCGCAGCCGATCTTCGCGGCGCCGCCTTCAACCATGAAAGCGGCCGGGGTGAAGTGGTAGGAGAAGCAGTTCTGCACGACGTGACCGGCGCGCAAGCCGACCGCCGCCATCGGCCGTGCGAAGCGCCACCAGTCCGGGCCCTCGCCTTCCGGGTCGAAGATCGGGCCGGGCGACATGAACAGGTGGCGCAGCTTGCGCATCGGGGTCGTGGTCAGGCCGCCAAACGGCGCATCGCCCTGCTGCAGGTCCTTGAGGTCTGACTTGCGCGTCACCGGCAACTGCGCGAGTGCCGCGCGCGACGTGATGTCGAACGCGTGCACGCCGTGCAGGATGTGTGCCCAGCCCGGCGCCTTCTGCGCGCGGGCCACCAGTTGCGGCAGGCGGGTCATCAGGTCGCGCTCGCGTTCCTGCGGATCGCGGGTTTCGAGTGAATCCAGAAAGTCGGTCATGGCGAGCCTATTCATGTTGGGCGTGCAGTTCCTGCTGTACGCGCTTCGGTAATTTCAGGTAAATCAGATCGCGCGCACGGCGTAACACGTCCTTCGCCATCGCGTCCGTCATTGCACGCGGTTCCATTGCTATCCACTTCGCACGCGCAAGGTACGGCGCCGGCCGTATCCCCGGCTGGCCGGTGTACGACAGGAAAACATCGTCATCCACCTTGCACCACAGCTCCGTCGGCCTGTCCTTGTCGTCGAGACGGAAGATCGCAAACATCTTTTTCGCGACCATGAAGGTCAGCGCGTTGCCCCACTTGCGTTCCCAATGCGCATTGGGAAGCGATTGGCAGTAGGCGACCAGCTTGGCGTAATTCATCGTCAATGCAGGGGAAGGGATGCGCCCGCGCCTATGCCAGCCAGCGCTTGCGGCGGCGGTAAAACTTCATGTCGCGGAAACTCTTGCGTTCCGCACCGGAGACGCCGAGATAGAACTCCTTCACGTCTTCATTGGTCGACAGCTCTTTCGCGTCGCCTTCCATCACCACGCGGCCGTTCTCCAGGATGTAGCCGAAGTCGGCATAGCGCAGCGCCACCATGGTGTTCTGCTCAGCCACCAGGAAGGACACGCCTTCCTTGCTGTTGAGGTCGCGCACGATCTCGAAAATTTCCTCGACGATCTGCGGCGCCAGTCCCATCGACGGTTCGTCCAGCAGGATCATCGACGGCTTGGCCATCAGCGAGCGGCCGATCGCGCACATCTGCTGCTCGCCGCCGGAGGTGTAGCCGGCTTGCGACGTGCGGCGCTGCCTCAGGCGCGGGAAGTAGTGGTAGACCATCTCCAGCGAATCCTTCAGTTCGGCGCGAGAGATCTTGCGGGTATAGGCGCCGGTCAGCAGGTTTTCCTCGATGGTCAGGTGGCCGAAACAGTGGCGGCCTTCCATCACCTGCGACAGGCCGCGCTTGACCAGTTCGTTCGGTGTCAGGTGGTCGATGCGCTCGCCCTTGAATTCGACGCTTCCCTTTGTGACATCGCCGCGCTCGCCGCGCAGCAGAGTCGAGATCGATTTCATCGTGGTCGACTTGCCGGCGCCGTTGGCGCCCAGCAGCGCCACGATCTTCCCTTGCGGGACCTGCAGCGACACGCCTTTCAATACCAGGATCACATGGTCGTAGATGACCTCGATGTTGTTGACGGACAGGTAGGGAATGCCGGCGTCGGGTGTTGCGGGAGATAGGCTCATGTCAGTAGTCGGAACGTATGGCTGCGCGGCTCCTTCCCCCTTGCAGGGGCGCCCGGCGTAGGGGGAAGGTTGGGATGGGGGTAGTGCGCTCGAGACATCGCTCCGATACCTGGAGCGCACTACCCCCTCCCTAACCCTCCCCCTTGCAGGGGGAGGGGACCGGCAGCAGGGTTAGTACAACGTCTTCAGCTCACAGGCAAGCCGGCTTGATGCCCTTTTCCGCCGCATACTTCGCGGAGGATTCTTCGAGCAGCTTGCGGGTCAGCGCCTTGTCGCCGACCACCCAGTTCGGGGTGACCGGAATCCACTTGCTGCCGTTCCACTGCTGCACCTTCACCGCGCCCGAACCTTCGTGGTCGTTGCAGGAAGTCTTCACCGGCGGGAACATGCCGAGCACGCCGAGCTCTTTCTGGCGGGCTTCATTCACGTCCAGGTTCTCGAAGCCCCAGCGGACTTGTTCGCCGGTCATGACCTTGCCCTTGCCGAACTTTTCCTGCGCCTTGCGGATCGCTTCGGTCCACAGGATCGCCGCGGTCACGCCGCGCATGTGGTATACGGAACCCACGCGATCCTTGTCGTTCAGGTTGCCCTTGCCGGCTTCGTAGACTTTCTTGCGGATCTGGTCCAACACCGGATAGTTGCCCGGGGTGTTGAAGGTCATCGTGGTGTAGCCCTTAGCAGCATCGCCGGCCGGGATCACATCTTCTTCCGAACCCGCCCACCAGACGCCGAGGATCTTCTCGCGCGGGAAGCCGTTGCGCTGAGCGGTCTTGAGCGCCACCGCGTTCATCACGCCCCAGCCCCACAGGATCACGAAGTCAGGCTTGGCCTGACGGATCTGCAGCCATTGCGACTGCTGCTCGTTGCCCGGATGGGCAACCGGGATCTTGACCAGCTCGAAGCCGTACTTCTCTGCCTGCGCCTCCAGCACCGGGATCGGCTCCTTGCCGAACGCGGAATCGTGGTACAGGTGGACGATCTTCTTGCCCTTGAGCTTGTCGACGCCGCCGACCTTGCTGCCCAGGTAAGCGGTCATTGCGGCGGCCTGGTTCCAGTAGCTGGTGATCAGCGGGAACACGTACGGGAAGACCTGGCCGTTGGCGGCGTCCGAACGGCCGTAGCCGAGGGTCGTCATCGGGATCTTGTCGGTGGCGACGCGGTCCAGGATGCCGTAGGCGATGCCGGTCGACAGCGGTTCGACTAGCGAGGCGCCGCCGTTCTTCGACTTCAGGCGCTCATAGCACTCGACGCCGCGCGACGCGTTGTATTCGGTTTCGCACTCTTCCCAGGACATCTTCACGCCATTGATGCCGCCGTTGGCGTTGATCAGGTTGAAGTAGTCTATGGCGCCGCCGAAGAAGCCGGAACCACCTGCAGCGTAAGGACCGACGCGGTACGACAGGATCGGGACGAATTGTTCCTGTGCTGCCGCAACGCTGACGGTGCCCGCCAGTGCTGCGCCAAGCAGAACGGATTTGATCAACTTCATGGTGCTCCTCCTTTTATTAGACAGCAGAGACAACGCTTGAATCGATGGAAGCTTGCGCTTCACTAGTGCGGAAACGGCCACAACCGCAGTTTTTCCTTCGCAATCTGCCACAGGCGTGCAAGACCGTGCGGCTCGACGATCAGGAAGAAAATGATGAGCGCGCCGAATACCATCAGCTCCAGGTTCGATGCGACCGACGTGGGAAGCTGCAGCGCATGCGCGATGATATTGAGCAAGATCGGCAGCAGGATGATGAAGGCTGCGCCGAAGAAGGCGCCGATGATGGAACCGACGCCGCCGATGATGATCATGAACAGGATGCGGAACGACAGGTCGAGGCTGTACGCTTCCGGTTCGACGGTGCCGAGGTAGGCGTACGCGAACAGCGCGCCGGCGATGCCGCAGTAGAACGAGCTGACCGCGAATGCCAGCAGCTTGGTGCGCATCAGGCGGAAGCCGATCACTTCGGCCGCCATGTCCATGTCGCGCACCGCCATCCACGAGCGGCCGACGTTGGTGCGCACCATGTTCTTCAGCAGCAGCGCCATCACGCACACGATCGACAGCGTCAGCAGGTACTTGCTGGCCGGCGATTCGAATTCATAACCGAGGATGACGATCTGCTGCGCGGTGATCACGCCGGAAGAACTGTAGTTGGTGAACCAGCCGATCTTGGTCAGGCACCAGACCACGAAGAACTGCGTCGCCAGCGTCGCCGCCGCCAGGTAGAAGCCGCGGATGCGCAGCGACGGCAGGCCGAACGCGACCCCCACCAGCGCCGCGCACACGCCGCCGAGCGCGAACGCGACCAGCACCGGGATGCCGGGGATGCGCAGAATGAAGTTGTAGGAAGCGAAAGCGCCGACCGCCATGAACGCCGCCGTGCCGAGCGACAACTGGCCCGCGTAGCCGGTCAGGATGTTCAGTCCGAGCGCCGCCAGCGAAAAGATCAGGAACGGGATCAGGATTGCGGAAAAGATGTACGGCGACGCCACCATCGGCACCACCGCAAAGGCGACGAAGAGAAGGATGCCGATGCCGATGCGATCCTGCCGGATCGGGAAGATCTGGCTGTCGGCCTGGTAGGTGGGTTTGAACTGACCTGCTTCGCGGTAGAACATGGTTGTATTCCTGATTCGGTTAGACGCTATGTGCCAAGTGCGCCGGCTGGTTCCCTCCCCCTCTCAGGGGGAGGGCTAGGGAGGGGGTAGTGAGGTCGAACTATCGTAGTTGCTGGTCCGACCTTCACACCCCCACCCTAACCCTCCCCCTAGGAGGGGGAGGGAACCTGTCCGCTAAATCCTTCGAATGATCTTCTCTCCAAACAATCCCTCCGGCCTCACCAGCAGGAACAGCAGCGCGAGGATGTAAGGGAACCAGCCTTCGATGCCGCCGCCGACCATCGGCCCGATGTAGACCTCGGCCAGCTTTTCCGACGCGCCGATGATCAGGCCGCCGACGATGGCGCCGGGCACCGAGGTGAAACCGCCGAGGATCAGCACCGGCAGCGCCTTCAGCGCAACGAAGGTGAGCGCGAACTGCACGCCGTTGCGCGCGCCCCAGAGCAGGCCGGCGACCAGCGCGACGAAACCGGCAACCGCCCACACGATGCCCCAGATCTGTTGCAGCGGAATGCCGACCGCGAGCGCCGCCTGGTGGTCGTCGGCGACAGCACGCAGCGCGCGGCCGATCTTGGTCTTCGAGAAGAACAGCGCCAGCGTCGTCACCAGCGCCGCGCAGATCAGTGCCGCGATCACGTCGAACTGCGAGATGACGATGTTGTACTTGTCCATCAGGAACTCGATCGGCACGTCTTCGATGCCGAGGTCGAGGCGGTGCACCTGCGAACCCCACATCAGTTGCGCCAGGCCTTCGACGAAGAAGGTAAGACCGATGGTTGCCATGAACAGCGTGATCTCATGCTGATTCACCAGCGGCCGCAGCACGATGCGTTCTATGGCGAGACCGAGCAGCACCATCGCGCCCATCGTCAGCGGAATCGCGACCCACAGCGGCACGCCGAACTTGTCGATCAGACCGACGCAGGTCAGCGCGGCGAAGAACACCATCGCGCCCTGCGCGAAGTTGAACACGCCGGACGCCTTGTAGATGAGCACGAAGCCCAGGGCCACCAGCGCGTACATCACACCGGAGAGCAGGCCGCCGATTAATACTTCGAAGAAGAAACTGATGTTCATGCTTGATTCACCCTCTGTCAGGTTCCCTCCCCCTTGCAGGGGGGGAGGCGGGGATTTCGGGCAACATGTTGCCCGCCCGCCGAACGGTACAAGCTTGCAAGCTTGTACTCCGTTTCCAGTGAGGGGGTAGTGCGCTCGAGACATTGGATCGATACCTCGAGCGCACCACCCCCATCCCAACCTTCCCCCTGGAAGGGGGAAGGGGCCTTTCCTTTAGTTATGCGGACTAGTGCGCTACGCCAAGGTATGCGTTAATCACGTCTTGATTCGACCGCACCTCATCCGGCGTCCCATCCCCGATCTTCTTGCCGTAATCCAGCACCACCACCCGATCGGAAATATCCATCACCACACCCATGTCATGCTCGATCAGCACGATGGTGGTGCCGAACTGGTCGTTGACGTCGAGGATGAAGCGGCACATGTCCTGCTTCTCTTCCACGTTCATGCCGGCCATCGGTTCGTCGAGCAGCAGGATCTCCGGTTCCGCCGCCAGCGCGCGTCCCAGTTCGACGCGCTTCTGCAAGCCGTAGGGCAGGCGGCTGACCGGGGTCTTGCGGATGTGCTGGATTTCGAGGAAGTCGATGACCGCTTCGACCTTCCTGCGGTGCGCGATCTCTTCCTTCTGCGCCGGCCCCCAGTACAGCGCCTGCAGCAGGAAGTTGGTCTGCATTTTCAGGTTGCGGCCGGTCATGATGTTGTCGAGCACAGTCATGCCTTTGAACAACGCGATGTTCTGGAAGGTGCGCGCGATGCCGCTCTTGGCTGCCGCATAGGTGTCCATGTCCTTGCGGTGCTCGCCGCGATAGATGATGTCGCCCTGCTGCGGACGGTAGACGCCATTGATCACGTTCAGCATCGAGCTCTTGCCGGCGCCGTTGGGACCGATGATGGCGCGGATCTCATGTTCGCGCACATCGAAGGAAATGTCGGTCAGCGCCTTCACGCCGCCGAAGGAAAGCGAGATGTTCCGCAGGTCCAGGATCACGTCGCCGATTTTTCGGGTATCAGTCATGGGTCAGGCCGCCTTCTTCAATCCGCCGTAGGTTTGCACGTCGACGATGCGCAGGTCGGCGGACACCACACCCTGGCGGCCGTCCTCGAACTTGACCTGCGTCTCGATGTATTGCGAGGTCTTGCCGGCGTACAGCGCATCGATCAATACCTTGTATTTTTCGCCGACGAAGCGGCGCCGCACCTTGCGGGTACGCGTCAACTCGTCGTCGTCCGGATCAAGTTCCTTGTGCAGCACCAGGAAGCGGTGGATCTGCGTGCCTGACATCATCGCTTCGTTTGCCAGGTCGGCATTCACCTTTTCCACGCACTCCGCGATCAGGTCGTAGGTCTCGCGCTTGCCGGCCAGGTCGGTGTAACCCGAGTAGGCGATGCCGCGCCGCTCGGCCCAGTTGCCGACCGCTTCCATATCGATGTTGATGAACGCACACACCATGTCGCGCTGGTTGCCGAAGGCCACCGCTTCCTTGATGAAGGGGAAGAACTTCAGCTTGTTCTCGATGTAGTTCGGCGCGAACATGTCGCCGGTGTTCATCTTGCCGACATCGGCGGCGCGGTCGATGATCTTCAGATGGCCTTCGTCGTCGAAGATGCCGGCGTCGCCGGTATGGAAGTAGCCTTCGTCGTCGATCACTTCGGCGGTCGCATCGGGGCGCTTGTAATACTCCTTGAGCATCGCCGCCGACTTCACCAGCACTTCGCCGTTCGGCGCCAGCTTCACTTCGACACCCGGCGCCGGCAGGCCGACGCTATCGAACTTGATGTTGCCGTCGGGTTGCAGGCACACATAGGCACAGGTTTCGGTCGATCCGTACAACTGCTTGAGGTTGACGCCGATCGAACGGTAGAAGCGGAACAGGTCGGGGCCGATCGCGGCGCCGGCGGTGTAGGCCACGCGCACGCGCGACAGGCCGAGCACGTTCTTCAGCGGGCCGTACACGAAGAAGTTGCCGAGCGCATAACTGATGCGATCCGGCAGGTTCACCGGTTTGCGGTCGAGGATGTCGGAACCGACGCGGCGCGCGACCTCCATGTAGTGATGGAACATCTTGCGCTTGATCGCGCCGGCGTCTTCCATGCGGATCATCACCGTGGTCAGCATGTTTTCGAACACGCGCGGCGGCGCGAAGTAATAGGTCGGCCCGATCTCGCGCATGTCGGTCATCACGGTATCGCCGGACTCCGGGCAGTTGACCGTGAAGCCTGCCACCATCTGTTGTGCAAACGAGAACAGGTGGTCGCCCACCCAGGCCATCGGCAGATAGGACAGGACGTCGTCGTTGGCGCAGAGCTTGTCGAAGCCGACCCCGCCTTCCGCCGCAGCCATGAAGGAACCATGCGTCTGGCACACGCCTTTCGGCTTGCCGGTGGTGCCGGAGGTGTACAGCATCACCGCGGTGTCGTCGGCACGGCCTTCCTCGACTTCGTGCATGAAGTACTTCGGGTTCATCCGGTCGAATTCGCGCCCGATCTGCTGCACCTTTTCGAAGGACGCGAGTTCCGGCTGCTTGTAGTGGCGCATGCCGCGCTCGTCGTCATAGATGATGTGCCGGATTAGCTGGCTGTCGAGGCTTTGCTTGATTTCGAACAGCTTGTCGACCTGTTCCTGGTCCTCGACCATGGCGAAATCGATGCCGGCGTCCTGCAGCACGTAGGCCATGTCGGCGGCGGGCGCGTCCTGGTACAGCGGCACGGCGACGCCGCCGAGACATTGCGCGGCCGCCATCGACCAGTACAGGCGCGGCCGGTTGTCGCCAATGATCGCCAGGTTCATGCCGCGCTTGAAGCCCATCGCTGCCAGCCCGCAAGCCAGTGCGCGTACTTCATCGGCGACCTGCGCCCAGTTCCATGTTTGCCAGATGCCGAGATCCTTTTCGCGAAAGGCCGGCTGGTGTGCGCGCACTTGCGCATGTTGCAGCAGCATGCGGGGGAAAGTCTGTCCGCCCGTGCCGTGATTTGTCTCTGCCATCTTCCCGCTCTCTTGTATCAGGTGCTTACCGCGATGAAGGGGTCGGAGGGCGAAGCAAGCCTCTGCTCTCGGCTGTATCCGCAGCGCAGTTCTAGGCTTACAATGTCTCCGTTATTGTTTGTTGTCAGGATACTAGACAGTTCGAATTCCGTGCGCTGTCATTTGACCGACAATCCCCCGCAATTAAAAAAATATCGTTGATGCATCGCACAATGACGTCGCAGAAATCATCGTTGCAAGAAGTGCTGCGCGGGAGCATCTGGGCCAGGCAATTGACGCCGGAGCAGATGGCGCGCGTGGAGGCCGACACGGTCGAACAGTTTGTGCCGAAGGGCGGCTATGTGTGCCGCAAGGGCGAGAAGGTTGATGCATGGATCGGCGTGATCGATGGCCTGGTCAAGATGAACAATCTGTCGCCGGAAGGGAAGTCGGTGACCTTCACCGGCCTGTCCGCCGGCGGCTGGTTCGGCGAGGGCACGCTGCTCAAGCAGGAACTGCGCAAGTATGACGTCACGGCGCTGCGCGACAGCCGCATCGCCCGCATGCCGGCGAAGACCTTCATGTGGCTGCTCGATAATAGCCTGCCGTTCACCCGGTTTCTCTTGATGCAGCTCAATGAACGCCTCGGGCAGTTCATCGGCATGGTGGAAGTCGATCGTTTGCTCGATGTCGATACGCGCGTCGCGCGCTGCCTGGCAGCGATGTACAACTCGCATCTCTACCCCGGCACCGACACGCTGCTGCAGATCTCGCAGGAAGAGATCGGCTACCTGTCGGGCGCGTCGCGCCAGCGCGCCAACCAGGCGCTGCAGGTGCTGGAGAAGGCCGGCCTGCTGAAGGTTGATTACGGCGGCATCCAGATTCTCGACCTGGACGGGTTGCGTCGATTTCGCGCCTGAATCTCGGCATATTCCTGCAGCACCTTGTCTTCACAGCAATGCCCAATCAAATCGCCATGGTATCGATCAACAAACTTTCCGCAGACCTGCCTTCCCACGACGCGCTCGCCGCCTTCTGGTCCGCCCCGGTGGTGGCCAGCAATCTCATCGTGGTGTTCAGCCTGTTCGGCGCCTTGCTGCTCGGCTTGCTGGTCGGCTACGAACGCTCCTACCGCGGCCGCGCTGCCGGCATGCGCACCTACGGCCTGGTCTGCATGGCGTCGGCCGCGCTTACCGTGATCACGGGCTTTCCCGGCGACTGGTACGGCGGGCAGGTGATGATCGGCAGCGGTGCCGACCCGACGCGCATCATCCAGGGCATCGTCACCGGCATCGGTTTCCTCGGCGCCGGCGTGATCATGAAAGAAGGTTTCAACATCAGCGGCCTGACCACCGCCGCATCGATCTGGGCCACCTCGGTGATCGGCATCCTGGTCGGTGTCGGTTTCTATCTGTCAGCCATGCTGCTGGCGCTGATGTCGGCGTTCTGCATGATCTGGGTACCGAAGGTCACCGGCTTTCTGCCGTCGCGCCAGGCGATCGCGATCATGATGCGCTTTCGCGAAGGCGTGTCGCCGAGCGAGCGGCGCCTGCGCGAGGCGGCGGCCGCGCGCGGCTACGAAATCGCATCCGGATCGATTTCGATCGATCTGCGCGACGGCAAGACCGAATGGCATTTCGTCGCCGTTGCATTCGATAAATCCAGCGGCGTGCCCATCAGCGAACTGGCGCAAGAGATGAGCCGGGTCGAAGGGCTGGACGGTTTCCATCTTTCGCATGCGCGTAATTAATTTGATCCCGCGGTCTTGATATCGCGCAGCCGGTAATTCGCATCGCCTCCTATTCTTCATGAAGAACGCCGCCCGTCGGGTGGCGGCGTGTTTTTCCGATGGAGGACAACATGCCGAATGTCATGAAAGTGATCGAAGTGCTCGCCGAATCGCCGAAGAGTTGGGAAGATGCCGTCAACATGGCGGTGGCGAAAGCCAATGAATCGGTGCACGGTATCCGTTCCGTGTACATCAAGGAATTCGAAGCGCAGGTCGACAACGACAAGGTCGTCAACTGGCGCATCAATGCGAAGGTGACGTTCGAGGTCGATTGACGTCGACGATGCCGGGGCGTAAGCCCCGGCCGGGTTGAATCAGCCCGCTATCCCGATATTGCCCTGCTGTTCGTCGCGCGTGCCGCGCGCGCTGCCTGCTTTGCGTTCGAACAGCTTGTCGACCATTTTCCGGTTGAATGCCGGAATGTCATCCGGCTTGCGGCTGCTGACCAGGTTGCCGTCGACCACCACTTCCTCGTCGACCCAGGTGCCGCCGGCGTTGCGGATGTCGTCCCGCAAGGTCGGCCAGCTGGTCATGGTACGACCGTCCACCAGCCCGCTCGACACCAGCAGCCAGCCGCCGTGGCAGATCACCGCGATCGGCTTGCCGGCCTCGTCGATGTTGCGCACGAATTCCTGCGCGGCGGGGATCATGCGGATCCGGTCGCCGTTCATCACGCCGCCGGGCAGCACGACCGCGTCGAAATCCTCGGCGTCGGCTTCGTCGAAGCTGAGATCGACGTCGAACTGGTCGGCCTTGGTGTCATGATTGAAACCTTGCACCTTGCCGTGTTTGTCGGAAATGATTTTCGTGATCGCGCCCTGTTCTTCCAGCGCCTGGCGCGGTCCGGTCATCTCGACCTGCTCGAAGCCGTTGGTGACCAGGATGGCGACATTCATTCCGGTAAGTGTGGGGTCCATGGCGATGCTCCTTTTGCAAAGACCTTGTTGTAGGGTCTGGTTCGACTTGACGCCTTTGCATGAAGTTCGGCGGATGGAGAAAAAGCATTGGCTGCAGCCGCGTTGCCTCATGCGCAGAACCGCTTGGGAAGACGTTGGTCAAAAGATAAATCGCCATCCACACCATTCCTTTGCGAGATCGCCATGAAAAGGAAACAGATCGTCTTGATTGCCGGCACCTTCCTGACGTTGTTGCTTGCCGCCTGCCAGAAGACGCCGGAACCGAAAACCGCTGTTCCTGTTGCGCTGACGCCATCCGGCGGCGCTCAAGGGCGTGCAGGAGAAGTCGGAAATGCCGTTGACCGGGCAGGCCAACAATCATTCGGAGCCGAAGGCGTTGGATGAGAGGAAGTAATTTCGCTTCTTGATCTGCTTCCCCCCTTCTTCGGCTGCTCACAGCAGAACAACGGCACAGCCTCTTTGGGCAATCGGAACTTGCCTCACAATCATCTGTTGAATGTTGTCGGCATGAAGAACGTAGGGTGGGCACCCCATCCCCACGCGGATACTGAAACTGCGTGGGCACGGGGTGCCCACCCTACAACTACTCAGCCGTTCACGCAGTCATTGAGGTTCGGGATCCTTCGTAGCGTTCCGGATGGCATTGGCACAGAAGCCGGAAATCAAGGCGACAAAAGCGCATTCACCACGAAGAGCCTTTTTATTCAATGCAAACTTTTGGTGGACGGGAGCTTCTATCGCAAAAGCGTGTCGCCTCCCTCTTAGGCGCCGCGCAGGAATAAGTTGTGCATTTTGGCGGTCGTAGCGGGATGCGATGCAAGGGGGCCGCCGAGGTGCGCCCGTTGCGCCGCAGTGCGAGCACCCTCGGCGGGCCCCTGCAAACAGCGGGCAACGCAGCAGCGCGCTCGCTACGGCCAGCAAAAATGGGCAAATTATTTCTGGGCGGTGCCTTAATTGTGCGCCGACGGATAAAACAGCTGCTGCCCCTCCACCTTGAACGCCGCGATGCGATCCTGCCCCTCCTTCGACGTGATCCAGTCGATCAGTTGCATCGCGCCCTTGGTGTTGATGTCCTTGTACCGGGCAGGGTTGACCGCGATGATGCCGTAGGGGTTGAACATTTTCCGGTCGCCTTCGACCGCGACGATCAATCCGGTCTTTGCACGGTAAGCGACATAGGTTGCGCGGTCGGTCAGCGTGTACGCGTCAAGCTCGCCCGCCATCGTCAGCACCTGGCCCATGCCTAGGCCGGCGGATACGTAGGCGTCACCCGTCGGCTGCGCACCCAGTTCCTTCCAGTAGCGGCGTTCCATCTGATCGGTCCCGGAATTGTCGCCGCGCGAAATGAACTTCGCCTTGGCGTCGACGATTTTCTTCAACGCCGCCATTACGTCCTTCATGCCCTTGACGCCGGCCGGGTCGGAGGCCGGCCCGACGATGACGAAGTCGTTGTACATCACGTCGCGGCGGTTCACGCCGTAGCCCGCCGCGACGAACTTGTCTTCCGAAGGCCGCGCATGCACCAGCGTCGCATCGACGTCGCCGTTCTTCGCCAGTTCCAGCGCCTTGCCGGTGCCGACCGAGATCACCTGCACCTTCAGCCCCGACGCCTTCTCGAACGCAGGCAGCAAGACCTTCAGCAGCCCGGAGTTCTCGGTGCTGGTGGTGGTCGACAGTTTCAGCACCTGCTGCGCGACGGCGAACGGCGCGGCGCCGAGCAGGAAGCAGAGAAGGGGAAGCAGGAAAAAACGCGGCAACCGCATGTCAGTCATCTCCAAAAAGTAGTGCAGGCCTCCGTGCCTGCCTATGATGCATCTGTGCAGGCCCGGAGGCCTGCACTACCCGTTTTGTTTCAGACGATGCGCGCCCGGGTTTGCCGCGCCTGCACGCGGCCGTCGCGCAGCTTCAGCCGCTGCACGCCCGGCAAGGCGATCAGGTCGCGATCATGGCAGGCCATGATCACGCTGCTGCCCGCTGCGGTCAGCGACGGGATCAGCGCGATCACCTGCTCGCGTGCCGCGCCGTCGAGATTGGCGGTCGGCTCGTCGAGCAGCAGCAGCTTCGGTTCCAGCACCTTGGCGCGCGCCAGCGCAATGCGCTGCTTTTCGCCGCCCGACAGCGTCAACGGCTTGTTGTCGCGCAGGTGGGCAACGCCGGCCCATTGCATCGCGTCTTCCACCCGCTCGGCGATCTGCGCCTTCGGTAAACCACGCGCGGCGAGGCCATAGCCGATGTTGCCGGCGACGCTGGTGGAAAACATGACCGGGTGCTGATGCACGTACACGATGGCTTCCCGCAATACCTGCGGGTAGGGGGCGATCTGCACAGCCCGGTCGAGGTAGCTTGCCTGCTCGACCTCCGCCGTGTCCAGCCCGGCGAGGATGCGCAGCAGCGTGCTTTTGCCGGTGCCGTTCAAGCCGGTCAATACATAGGCGCTCGCCTGCAGGATCGTCAGTTGCTCGATGTCGAACAGCAGGCGTTCGCCATACTGTTTTCTCACGTGCTGCAGGGTCAGCAGCGGCGTCATGACAGGCCTCGCGCGGCGCGCGGGTCGCCTTGCAGCAGCACCAGCAGCGCATTGATCAGCAGTGCGATCGTCACCAGTACGATGCCCAGCGCAATGCCTTCCGCGAACTCGCCCTTGCTGGTCTGCAGCGCAATGGCGGTGGTGATGGTGCGGGTTTCGCCGGCGATATTGCCGCCCACCATGAGCGCGCAGCCGACTTCGGAAATGACGCGGCCGAAGCCGTTGATGACGGCCGCCATCACGCCGAACCGCACTTCGTACAGCACGGTACCGATCACGCGCCAGCGCGACGCGCCCAGCGTGATTGCGGTTTCGGTCAGGCGCGGATCGGCCGCCTGCACCGCCGCCAGCGAGAATGCCACCAGCACCGGCAGCACGATGATAGCTTGGCCGGCGACGATGCCCGACTGCGTGAACAGCCAGTGCAAGCCGCCCAACGGGCCCTGGCGCGACAACAGCAGGTAGAGCAGCAGGCCGATCAGTACCGTCGGCAGCGACAGCGACGCCTGCACCAGCCAGATCAGCGTGCGCCGTGCGCGGAACGAATGCGCGGCAATCGCGTAGCCGGCGACGATCGCCAGCGGCGTCGCGACCAGTAGTGCCAGCAGCGTCGTCTTCAGCGACACCCAGATGATGTGCCATAGATCGGCATTGCCCGATGCCAGCAGGGAAAAGGCGTCGCGGATGGCTTCGATCAGAGGCATGAGAGCATGTTCAGTCAGGAGTAATCGTAGTGTGCCAGAGATTCGGCATCTTTATCTGCCACAACGTACCTCAACGCCGCCCCGACACCAGCGCCACCCCCGCACAGGTCACCGCAATCCCGATCGCGCTCATCCAGGTCGGCACCACACCGAACATCATCCACTCCAGCAGCACCGCAACGATAGGCGTGAGAAACAGCAGGCTCGTCACCTTTGCCGCATGGCCGCGCCGCATCAGCGTGTGCAAGGCATTCACCGCGAAGATCGACGCCAGAATCACCAGGAACAGGATGGCGGCCAGCAGTTGCCAGCTCCAGCGCACCACGAAACCTTCGACCTGCCATGCCAGCGGCGCCACCAGCAGCAGCGACATCCCGAACTGGATGAAGGACGCGCTACGCAGGTCGGCGGTCTTGCAAAAGCTGCGCTGGTACAGCGTGCCGACGGTGATTGCGGCCAGCGATACCGCCACCGCGAGCAGGCTGCCGGCGGTGACTGCATTGATGTTGACCTTGTGCCAGACCACCAGCGCCACGCCCGTCAGCCCGAGCAGCACGCCCAGCCATTGCAAGCGGTTCAGTTTTTCCCGCGATACGCGATGCGCGAAGATCGCGGTGAGCAGCGGCTGCGTCGCCAGGATCAGCGCGGTGACGCCGGCCGACATGCCGAGGTATTGTGCATAGTGGCTGCCCGACAGGTTGATGGCGTGCATTAAAAGGCCGGCGATGCAGACGTGCAGGAATTCGCGCCGGCTCGCCGGCCATGCCGGACGCGCCCATAGCAGCCACGGCAGCAGGCACAGCAGGCCGAAGGTATAGCGCAAGGACAGGAAGGTGAACGGCGCCGCGTACTGCAGGCCAGTCTTGGTCGCGATGTAGCCGGAACCCCAGACGAGGACAAAGTACCAGGCGAGAAAAGTGTCGAGCTGTAACTTGGGGCGCATCGGCGATGGTCGGGCAGCGTGGGCCGCAACACTGCGGCAAAACCCTTATGCTACCCGCAACACTTCCGCCGGGTGCGGCTCCATGATCAGGCGTTCCTTGCCGACCAGATTGCGATTCCATCGCTTGCAGTGCTCAGAGCTCGTGTGCTTGCCAAAAAAACATCCATGCATTCGAGGGAGATTCGACAGAAAAACGATGCACGACTTACAATGCGCCGGACAGTACTCACCTCATGAAGAAGGCATCGATGACAATCCATCCTGAACAGATCACCGGCCTGATCCTCGCCGGCGGACGCGGTTCCCGCATGGGCAACGTGGACAAGGGCTTGCAGTCGTTTCTCGGTGCGCCGATGGTGTTGCACGCGATCATGCGCCTGACGCCGCAGGTCGGCACGCTGATGATCAACGCTAACCAGAACCTCGGTCCCTACCAAGGCTTCGGCCTGCCGGTATGGCCGGACCAGCTCGGCGGATTCGAAGGCCCGTTGGCCGGCCTGCAAACCGGCCTGTCGCATTGCGAGACCGATTACCTGGTGACCGCTCCCTGCGATTCGCCTTTCCTGCCGGAAGACCTGGTCGTGCGATTGGCGGAAGTGCTGGCGGCGAACGATGTGGAAATCGCGGTCGCGGTCACCGAGGAGGATGGCAAGCGCCAGCCGCATCCTGTGTTCTGCCTGATGAAGGCGAGCGTGTTGGCTGGCCTGACTGCATTTCTGCAGGAGGGCGGCCGCAAGATCGACACCTGGTATCGCTCGCTGCATTTTGCCGAAGTGCATTTCCCCGACGCGTCGGCCTTCCGCAATATCAATACGCTGGAAGAGCTGCGCTACTACGAATCCAATTGAACCACGCCGAATCCATGTCCACTCCCAGCCTTGCCGAAGTTGTCAGTTGCCTGTCCGGCTACGATCCCGATGCATTGCCGGTCGAACAGGCGCAACAGATCATCCGCGAATTCGTAACGCCGGTGCAGGCGGTCGAAAAGGTGGCGCTGCGTAGCGCGCTCGACCGCGTGCTGGCGCACGACATCGTGTCGCCGATCAACGTGCCGCAGCACGACAACTCGGCGATGGACGGCTATGCGGTGCGCGGCGACGACCTTGGCGCAGAAGCGGTGACGCTGCGCGTCGTCGCCACCGTGCTGGCCGGCGGCGGCTATGACGGTACGGTGGACAAGGGCGAATGCGTGCGCATCATGACGGGCGCGCCGATGCCGGACGGCTGCGATACCGTGGTGCCGCAGGAGTTCACGCAAGGCGCGACCGATGCGACGGTCATCATTCCGCCCGGCATGGTGAAGCCCGGCGACAACCGCCGGCTGCAAGGCGAAGACTTGAAGGCAGGCAAGGCGGCGCTGAAGCAAGGCAAGATCCTGCGGCCGGCCGATCTCGGCTTGTTGGCGTCGCTCGGCATCGCCGAAGTGCCGGTGCGCCGCCGCCTGCGCGTCGCCTTCTTCTCCACCGGCGACGAACTGCGCTCGATCGGCGAACCGCTCGACCACGGTTGCGTGTACGACAGCAACCGCTACACGCTGTACGGCATGTTGACCCGGCTCGGCTGCGAGATCGTCGACATGGGCGTGATCAAGGATGACCCGGCATCGCTAGAGTCCGCATTCCGCATCGCCTGCGAAAGCGCCGATGCGGTGATCACGTCCGGTGGTGTCTCGGTCGGTGAAGCCGATTACACAAAGCAAATGATGGCGCGCCTCGGCGATGTGACCTTCTGGAAAATCGGCATGCGTCCCGGCCGGCCGATGGCGTTCGGCAAGCTTGCCTCCGGCGGCAGGAGCGCCACCCTGTTCGGTCTGCCGGGCAACCCGGTGGCGGTGATGGTGACCTTCTATTTCTTCGCGCGCGACGCCTTGCTGCGCATGATGGGCGCGGACGCGCCGCCGCTGCCGCTGATGCGCGTGACGTCTGCCTCCGCCATCCGCAAGAAGCCGGGGCGCACCGAGTATCAGCGCGGCGTGCTGTCGCTGGATGACGACGGCGTGCGCCGCGTGCGGATCACCGGCGCGCAGGGCTCGGGCATCCTGCGTTCGATGTCGGAAGCCAACTGCATGGTCGTGCTCGGGCATGAGCAGGGATCGGTGGCGGCAGGCGACATGGTCGACGTGGTGTTGTTCGAGGGGCTGGTCTGAGCGGCCGGTCGGCAGGAAGATGAAAGACTGAACCACGAAGCGGGGGCGGAACACCACGCACCCCCCGCCGAAAAAATTTTTGTTGTTGGGGGGGGTGGTGGTTTTTAAGATATTTGCGACAGAGGAGTGTG
>CBIHRJ010000024.1:0-68860 GCA_966212445.1 uncultured Noviherbaspirillum sp.
TGGCCTCGGTCAAGCATGTGGCCGATATCATGAACGAGATCACCGCCGCCAGCGACGAACAGAGCGCCGGGATTCAGGAAGTCAGCCAGGCGATCACGCAGATGGACGAGATGACGCAGCAGAATGCGGCACTGGTCGAACAGGCCGCCGCGACTGCGGAAAGCATGCAGATGCAGTCCACGACGCTGGCGCAGGCTGTCGCGGTGTTCAAGCTGCAACAGGGAACACAAGAAAGCATGATGCAGGCGGCTGTCGTTCCGCAACCGGTGGGCGTGGTCAAACAGGCGACGCCGCTGTCAGCCCGGAAACCGGCTGTGAAGACGGCTGGTGCGTCGGGTGGAGGGATGCTGCAGGTGGCCGGCAAGCAGAAGCAAGCGCTTCCCGCAGGTTCGGACGACGACTGGGAGGAGTTCTGATCTTGCGGATGGCGTAAGCGGGAGAGAGCGATGCGGTTCAATTCTGCAAGCAAGAAACGAGAGGCGCGCCGCGCAAGGCGCGCCTTTTTTTATCGAGAACGTGTGGTTATGGTGCCCTGTTTGCCTGATCGAAATTGCGTGGGGCGCGCATAATGCGTAGTGGGCGTTTCCGATGGTTCAAGTCCCGGGTGGAAGGGACGATAACCTTGGTGGACAACGCGCATTTTGATCGGATAACTGGCGCGAAGGATGCGCAGTATTGAAATTTGGAGGCGCCGAATGAACACAGAACGGCAATTGGTTCGGTACCTGGCGGTGGGCGTTGCCGCAATCGGGGCGGGCGTGCTGGCTGCTGCGGCGCTTGAGTGGGCGGCCGGTCCTGCGCCACTGCTGTCTGCCCTTGGCGCGTCGCTGGTGACGGTCGCGATCTCTTTCCTCGCGAATCGAAAGAAGGGCGGGTCTGCGACGGATCTGCTGGAACAGATGGGCGTCGAAGTCGACCACATCATGATCGGTGCGGCCGAGACCTCCTATTTTGTCGACTCCATCAAGAAAAAAGTCGACGCTGACCTGCAGACGACAGAGGATATCGTCGGCCGGGCGGAACAGACTGCGCAGACTACCGAACAAATTGCCGTGAACGCTGAACGGGCGTCCAAAGTCGCGGCCGATGTGCGTAGCGAAAGTGTCGCCGGGCGCGCGGAAGTCGATCAGGGTTTGCAGCAGATCAGCAATGCGCGCGTGGACGCTCAGGCTGCGTCGAAAATGATGAGTCAGTTGCAGGAACGTTCTCGCCGCATCCACGTGATCACCGAAGTCATCAACGAAATCGCTGCCAGAACCAATCTGCTTGCGCTCAACGCTGCCATTGAAGCGGCGCGTGCCGGCGAGCATGGACGCGGGTTCGCGGTGGTTGCGGGCGAAGTGCGGCAACTGGCCCAACGAACCAAGTCCGCCACTGACGACATCGGCGTGATGGTGCGCGAAATCAACGAAGAAGCGGAGCGTGCCGCTGCCGGAATGGCAGCGCTGACGGGAAAGGTCAGCGAAGCGGCGCAAAATGTCGAGCGCGTACATAGCTTTCTGGGCAATATCGAGCGCTCGGCCGGCGTATCGGAAAGCGAAATCCAGAAGATAGCGGGAGCATCACGCGAGCACGTCGAAACGACGCATGTGATCGCGGAAGCAATTTCACGCATTCGCGACGGTATGCTGGCTACCGAAGAAGAGTTGCCGCGCGCGGCCAAGTCGGCAATGGTGCTTTCTGAACGCGGCGAAACGCTCTTCGATGCGCTTTCGCACTCCAATGCAAAAACATCCCATGACGCAATAAGGGGTGTGGCGCAGCGCGCCGCGCGCGAAGTCGGCAAATTGTTCGAGCAGGCGATCGCCGGCGGCCAGATCAGCGAAGCGGCGCTGTTCGACCGCAGCTACAAGCCGATCCCCAACACCAATCCGCCCAAGCATGCGACCGCATTCGACGCCTTCACCGACCGCGTGCTGCCGGCGCTGCAGGAACAGATCTTGGAACAGATGCCGCAGCTCGCGTATGCGGGCGCGGTCGACAACAACGGCTACTTCCCCACGCACAACCGGAAGTTTTCCAAGCCGCTGACCGGCAACTACGACACCGACCTCGTCAACAATCGGACCAAGCGGATTTTCAATGACCGTACCGGCGCGCGTTGCGGCTCGAACACCAAGCCGTTCCTGCTGCAGACCTACAAGCGCGATACCGGCGAAGTGATGCACGACTTGTCGGCGCCGATTTACGTGAACGGCCGGCACTGGGGCGGTTTCCGTATCGGTTATCGTTCCAGCGAACCTGTAGCCAGGCCGGCCGGCGGTGGCAAATGAGGCTGGCTTGTGCCGAATTCCGGCTTGCAGTTTGACTGGCACAACGAATTGGAAAGACTTTGGGTGTGGTGATATCGGTACGACAAGGCAGGATGGAAGGGACCAAGGAGTTCGAGTTTACCGCTCGCGACTTCGAGCGGGTCCGGGCATTGATTCACAGGCGCGCGGGCATTGCTCTTGCGGAAAGCAAACAGGAAATGGTGTACAGTCGGCTGGCGAGGCGCTTGCGTGCGACTGGCATACGCTCCTTCGAAGCATACCTCGACAGCCTTGAAGGGCACGTCGACAACGACGAATGGGAAGCCTTCACCAATGCGTTGACGACCAACCTGACATCGTTTTTTCGTGAGGCGCACCACTTCCCGATTCTCGCGGACCATGTGCGCAATGCGAAGGGTCCGATCGTTGTCTGGTGCTCGGCAAGCTCGACCGGCGAGGAACCGTATTCGATTGCGATGACCTTGTGTGAGGCATTGGGCAGCTTGACGCCGCAGGCGCATGTCATCGCGACGGACATCGATACCAATGTGCTGGCCACCGCGGCCAACGGCGTCTACGCACTCGATCGGCTGGAGAAGATGTCGCCCGATCGTGCGAAGCGTTTTTTCCTGAGAGGGAAAGGGCAGCAGGAAGGCCTGGTGCGCGTGCGCCCCGAGTTGCGGCAGATGGTGACATTCAAGCAACTGAATCTGCTTGCGAACGATTGGCCGGTGTCCGGTCCGTTCGATGCAGTCTTTTGTCGGAATGTCATGATCTATTTTGATAAGCCGACGCAGGGTAAAATTCTGACACGCTTTGCGCCCATGATGAAACCCGACGCGTTGCTGTTTGCCGGTCATTCGGAAAATTTTTTGTATGTGTCCGACGCATTCAAGCTGAGAGGAAAGACGGTTTACGAGCTGAATCCGCGTCATCCCGCAGCACACGTGGCGATACAGGCAGGATCGAGAAATAATTTATGAGCAATGGAATCGAAGAGCACTTTGCGACCAACGTCTACTACGATCGTACATTCGATTGTGACGCGGCCAAGATTCTGCCCGGAGAGTACTACTACACCTGCAAGGACATGCTCATCGTCACAGTGCTGGGCTCATGCGTGTCCGCCTGTATTCGCGATCGTGTGACCGGCATCGGCGGCATGAATCACTTCATGCTGCCGGACGGGGGCAGCGACATCGACAGCCCGGTATCGGCGTCCATGCGTTACGGTACCTATGCAATGGAAGTGCTGATCAACGACCTGCTGAAGGCCGGCGCCAGGAGGGAAAACCTTGAAGCAAAGGTATTTGGCGGCGGCAATGTGTTGCGAGGCTTCATCGCGATCAATGTGGGCGAACGCAATGCCCAGTTCGTGCGGGATTATCTTCGCGCCGAGAATATTCGCATGGTGGCTGAAGACCTGAACGATATCCATCCGCGCAAGGTGTACTACTTTCCGCGCAGCGGGAAGGTGCTGGTCAAGAAGCTCAAGCAACTCAACAACAACACGCTGGTCAATCGCGAACAGGATTACGCGAGCCGGCTGCAGACGACGCCGGTGGCGGGCGATATCGAGCTGTTTGGATAGAACTGCCAAGGGCAATACCCGAAACAGAAAGCATGTGTCATGAAAACCAAAGTATTGATTGTCGATGATTCGGCCCTGATCCGCAGCGTGATGAACGAGATCATCCGCAGTCAGCCGGACATGGAAGTAGTCGGCGTTGCACCCGATCCTATCGTTGCGCGCGAGTTGATCAAGCAGACCAATCCGGATGTGCTCACGCTCGATGTCGAAATGCCGCGCATGGATGGGTTGGACTTTCTGGAAAAACTGATGCGCTTGCGTCCGATGCCGGTGGTGATGGTGTCGTCCTTGACGGAACGCGGATCGGAAATTACCTTGCGCGCCCTGGAACTCGGGGCTGTCGATTTCGTCACCAAGCCCAAGCTGTCCATCCAGAACGGGATGCTGGAGTACGCGGAGCTGATCACGGACAAGATCCGCGCGGCGGCGAAGGCGCGCGTGCGGGCACGCGCCATTCCGCATGCCGACCCGAACAGGGCTCCGGGGGAAAGCCTGCCGCTGATCCGCAATCCGCTCACCAGTAGTGAAAAGCTGATCATTATCGGCGCTTCCACCGGCGGCACCGAAGCGATCAAGGAATTCCTCATCCAGATGCCGTCCGACTGTCCCGGCATACTGATCACGCAGCATATGCCGGAGGGTTTTACGCGCTCGTTTGCCAAGCGTCTCGACAGTCTGTGCAAGATCACGGTCAAGGAAGCCGAAGGAGGCGAACGTGTCCTGCCGGGACACGCTTTCATCGCACCGGGACATTCGCACCTCTTGCTGGGCCGCAGCGGCGCCAACTATGTGACGCAACTGGATCAAGGCCCGCCGGTCAATCGCCATCGGCCTTCCGTCGATGTGCTGTTCGAGTCGGCCGCACGTTACGCAGGCAAGAATGCGGTGGGCGTGATCCTGACCGGCATGGGCAAGGATGGGGCAGCGGGCATGCTGTCAATGAGGAACGCGGGCGCCTACAATTTTGCGCAGGACGAAGCATCGTGTGTCGTGTTCGGGATGCCGCGGGAGGCGATTGCGATCGGCGCGACGCATGAGGTCGGACCGCTGACTGCGCTTCCGGGGATGGTGCTCGGCTATCTTGCTGCCCATAGCAGCCGCGCGCTGCGCGTGTGAGGCAGCAGTCCCGCGGATGCGCGAATTCTGTTTGCGCGCCGTTTGTGCGCTGCGGCATGTTTGCTGGGAATTGTCGCCTGTTGATATGCCGCTGCAGAGATATGTTGCTTTGCGTGCATAATCAGCGGGGATGGGATTATACTTGGAACGCCGTCCGGACTTGCTGACGGGCGGATGGTCGATAACGGTTTGCAGAATCAATGGAGTAACTCATGGCTGGTCCAAACACTAAATTCCTGGTGGTTGACGATTTCTCGACGATGCGCCGTATCGTTCGCAACCTGCTGAAGGAATTGGGCTACACGAACGTCGACGAAGCGGAAGACGGCGCCATGGCCTTGTCGAAGCTGAGGAGCGAGCAGTTCGACTTTGTCATCTCCGACTGGAACATGCCGGTGATGGATGGATTGACGATGCTGCAGAACATCCGTGCGGACGCCGCCTTGTCGAAGCTGCCTGTACTCATGGTGACTGCGGAAGCGAAAAAGGAAAACATCATCGCAGCGGCACAGGCAGGTGCGAACGGCTACGTTGTCAAGCCCTTCACCGCAGCGACACTGGATGAAAAGCTGTCGAAGATTTTCGAGAAACTGGAAAAAGTAGGTGCCTGACGTGGACAAGCCGTTGCAGCACCCACCGGCGTCCGCTACTGCGGAAGGTGCGGAACACCTGGCGCAGGAAGAAATGCTGGTGCGAGTGGGGCACATGACGCGCATGTTGCACGACAATCTGCGCGGGCTCGGTTTCGACAAGCTGATCGCCAAGGCGGCGCACGACATTCCCGATGCCCGCGACCGTCTCGACTATGTTGCGAAGATGACCGAACAGGCCGCGCAGCGCGTGCTGACCGCGACGGAATCCGCAATGCCGATGCAGGAACAGATCGAGGCCGGGGCGGGCAGTCTGGTGCAAGAGTGGAAGGCCGCGCTGGACGCGCCATTCTCCGAGCAGCAGTACCGTGCAATGGCGGAACGCACACTTGCCTATCTGGATGAAACACGCGGGAGTGCCGGGACGACCAAGCAGCAACTGCTCGACATCATGATGGCGCAGGACTTCCAGGACTTGACCGGCCAGGTGATCAAGAAAGTAACGGAGCTGGCTCACGGCATCGAACAGCAACTGGTTCAACTGCTGATCGATTACGCGCCTCCCGAGATTCGACGCGAGGCCGGCTCGGGTCTGCTCAATGGTCCGCAAATCAATCCGACCGGCAATGCCGAGGTGGTCTCGAACCAGGGGCAGGTGGATGATCTGCTCGAAAGCCTCGGCTTCTGACGTCGCGAGCGTTTCGCCGTCAACCATTCCCTCCGGACAGTACTGTACATGCTAGAAGAAGAGAACTTCATCGTTCGTGAGCCTCTGGTCAACTCGCAAGAGCGGGTCCTTGGCTACGAGGTATCCTGGCAACACACGATAAAGGCTGGGCGCAAGCCGGATGACGCGGAAATCATCGCGCTTGCCCGCTTTGTCGCGGACCAGGCGGGCGATGCCGATTCCGGATCGCTGATGGGCGACCAGATCCTGTTTATCGAAGCGACGCCGGCTTTGCTTTCCCACGAGGCTGTGCTGGCACTGCCGCCCAAGGCAACGGTGCTTGCGTTGCGTGCGGAGGATGTGTCCGGCGCGGATGCTGTCGCGGCAATCCAGGCGGTGCGGGCCAAGGGCTATGGCGTTTCGCTTCGGGACGCCAAACTGGCGACGCTCGACAAGAGCCTGGCACCCCACATTACCTATATCGAAGAGTCCATCGGCGCGCAGGATTTTGTCGACCAGGTCCAGCAGTTTCGCGCGCTCAATCTGCTTTCCGTGCGCATGGTTGCCCGCAATGTGAACAATTGGCAGGCATTCGATTTGTGCGCACGAGTCGGCTTGTGCGCTTTCGTCGGCGATTTGCATCTTACGCCGCGCGTCGGGCAATGCACCCGGGAGTTGAACCCGGCGCAGGCGATGATCCTGCAACTGATGGACATGGTCCGGAAAAACGCCGATATCAAGCAGCTTGAGGGCGTGCTGAAGCGCGACGCTGCCTTGTCGTACAAGCTGCTGCGCTACATCAATTCCGCCGGTTTCGGTCTTGGCTGTGAAATCCAGTCCCTCAAACATGCGGTGACCATGCTCGGCTACTCGCCGCTGTATCGCTGGCTGGCATTGCTGCTGGCGACCGCGACCACCAGCGGCTATTCGCCGGTGCTGATGCAGACCGCGGTGATCCGCGGACGCTTTGCGGAACTGCTCGGCAGCACCTTCCTGCCAAGGAACGAGGCGGAAAACCTGTTCGTGGCCGGCATGTTTTCGCTGCTCGACAAGCTGCTCGGCGTGCCGATGGAAGACGTGCTGGAAAAGATCCAGCTGTCCGAATCCGTCACGCAGGCGCTGCTTTCGCGCGAAGGAATCTACGGTCCTTTCCTTGCGCTTGCCGAAGCATGCGAGCTGAATCGGGCTGATCTTGAGTCAATGGCAACCTCCCTCTGTATCGGCGCCAGGCAAGTCAACGAGGCGCAGTTGGCGGCGCTGACCTGGGCGCAGACGCTGAAGCTGTAACATCCCCCTCCTGTATCGAACCCCTCGACGGCATTGCTGAATAACGGGGGGTTTTCGCACCTGTTCGCGGGATAGCCATTCTGCTATTTCGCGAATAATTCTCCCTATTGGCCCGCACTGCGTCATCCGGAGTGCATTGCGGCGGCAAGACAGGAGTCGGCGATGGCCGAAGATAGCGATCTCGAAAAAACAGAACCAGCGTCGCCCAGAAGACTGGAGCAGGCGCGCGAGGAAGGCGACGTACCGCGTTCGCGGGAACTGGCTACCTGCACGATTCTGTTGGCCGCCGGACTCGGTCTCTGGTTTTCGGGCGGCACGCTGGTGCATCGCATCAATCACATGCTTGCTTCCAACCTGTCGTTCCAGCGGGAAGATGCGTTCGATTTCAATCTGTTGCTGGTCCGTCTCGGCATGAGCGCCGGCGACGTGTTGCTGGCGCTGGCGCCATTCGGCGGCATCCTGATCCTGGTGGCGCTCGGGTCGCCGCTGCTGATCGGCGGCTGGCTGTTTTCCGCCAAATCGCTGCAGCCGAATTTCTCGCGCATGAATCCGATGAACGGCCTGGGGAACATGTTTTCTACGCGTTCGCTGGTCGAACTGGTCAAGGCGATCGGCAAGGCGCTGCTGGTGGGTTCGATTGCCTGGGTCGTGGTGTCCAGCGAGATCGAACCGATGCTGGCTTTGAGCACAGAATCACTGAGCGACGGCATGACGCATCTCGCCCATCTGCTGCTGACCGGTTTCATCGCCATCGTCTGCGGCCTGGTCGTGATCGCGATGATCGACGTGCCGTACGTTCTCTGGAGCTATGCCAATAAACTCAAGATGACGCGCGAGGAAGTGCGCCAGGAATCCAAGGAATCCGACGGCGACCCGCAGGTCAAGGCGCGCATCCGCCAGTTGCAGCGCGAAATGGCGAAGCGCCGCATGATGGCTGAAGTGCCGACGGCCGACGTGGTGGTGACCAACCCGACTCACTATGCAGTCGCGCTGAAGTACACCGAAGGCAAGATGCGCGCGCCGAAGGTGGTGGCCAAGGGCGCCGACGAAGTGGCCGCAAAGATTCGCGAGATCGCTGCCGAGAACAAGGTGGCGATGCTGGAAGCGCCGCCGCTTGCCCGTGCCCTGTATCGCCATGCCGAACTCGGCGATGAAATTCCTGCGGCGCTGTATACGGCGGTGGCCGAAGTGCTGGCCTACGTGTTTCAGTTGCGCGCCTACAGCAAGAACGGCGGCATGCGGCCGGCAGCGCCGGGCAACGTGGACGTGCCGCCGGAACTCGACCCGCTCAACCCGGCTGCACAGTCGTCGCATCCGCCTCATAACGGACCGTTGCAATGAACAGCTTGAACCTGCCTGCGTGGCTGACCGGACAATCGAGCAAGGCGTTGGCCGCGCCTATCCTGATCATCATGATGCTGGCGATGATGGTGCTGCCATTGCCGGCGTTCGTGCTCGACATTTTCTTCAGCTTCAACATCGCGCTCTCTATCATCGTGTTGCTGACCAGCCTGTACACGGTCAAGCCGCTCGACTTCATGGTGTTTCCGTCCGTGCTGCTGGTCAGCACGATGTTGCGTCTCTCGCTCAACGTTGCTTCCACCCGTGTGGTGCTGACGGAGGGCCATACCGGACCGGACGCGGCGGGGAAAGTGATCGAGGCGTTCGGCCACTTCCTGATCGGAGGCAATTACACCGTCGGCATCGTGGTGTTCATCATCCTCACCATCATCAACTTCGTTGTGGTCACCAAGGGCGCCGGCCGTATTGCCGAAGTCGGCGCGCGCTTTGCACTGGACGCAATGCCGGGCAAGCAGATGGCGATCGACGCTGACCTCAACGCCGGCCTGATCGGCGAGCAGGAAGCGCGCCGTCGCCGTACCGAGGTCGGACAGGAAGCCGAGTTTTACGGTTCCATGGACGGCGCCAGCAAATACGTGCGCGGCGACGCGGTCGCCGGCATCCTGGTCACGGTCATCAATATTTTCGGCGGTCTCATCGTCGGCATGGTGCAGCACGATCTCGCCTTCGATCTGGCGCTCAAGAACTACACCCTGCTGGCCATCGGTGATGGACTGGTCGCACAGATTCCCTCGCTGATCATTTCCACTGCTGCAGGTGTAGTGGTGTCGCGGGTGGCGAGCGAGCACGACATCGGCGGCCAACTGATTAATCAGTTGTTCGCGAAGCCGCAGGTGCTGTACATCACGGGCGGCATCATCGGCGGCATGGGCATTATTCCGGGCATGCCGCACATGGCTTTCCTGCTGCTCGGCAGCGCGATGATCGGGGCCGCCTATCTCATGACGCAACGTTCGAAGAACGTGCAGGAAGTGCCGCAGCCGGAACCGGAGGCTGCAGTTCCCTCACCGGAAATGGAAGAGGCAACCTGGCAGGATATCATGCCGGTCGATACGCTCGGGCTGGAAGTCGGTTATCGCCTGATACCCCTCGTCGACAAAGGGCAGAGCGGCGAGCTGCTGCGCCGTATCAAGGGCATTCGTAAGAAGTTCGCGCAGGAGGTCGGCTTCCTGTCGCCGCCCGTGCATATCCGCGACAACCTGGAACTCAAGCCTGCCGCCTACCGTATCACACTCAAGGGCGTCGAAGTCGGCAGCGGTGAAGCCTATGTCGGCCAGTTCCTCGCGATCAATCCGGGCATGGTGAGCGGTACATTGCCGGGCTCGACCACGACCGACCCCGCCTTCGGATTGCCTGCGGTCTGGATCGATGCCGGCATGCGCGAACAGGCGCAGGCGATGGGCTACACGGTGGTCGACGCGGGCACCGTGATTGCCACCCACTTGAATCATCTGATCACCACGCATGCCGCCGAGCTCCTCGGCCGTCAGGAAGTGCAGGCGTTGCTCGACCATCTCGGCAAGGAGTCGCCGAAGCTGGTCGAAGATCTGGTGCCGAAACTGATATCGCTGTCGACGCTGCAGAAAGTGCTCCAGAACCTGTTGATCGAAGGCGTGCATATTCGCGACATGCGCACCATCATCGAAACGCTGGCCGAGTACGCGCCGCAATCACAGGACCCGAACGAATTGACCGCAATGGTGCGTGTGGCGCTGGGCCGCGCGATCGTGCAACAGATTTTCCCGTCGACCAATGAGCTGTCCGTCATCACGCTCGACAGCCGTCTCGAGCGTCTGCTGATGCAGGCCCTGCAATCGAGCGGTCCGGATGGGGCCGGTATCGAGCCCGGACTGGCCGACACCATTGCCGCCCAGGCGGAACAGGCCGCGCGCCAGCAGGAGCAGATGGGGCTGCCCCCGGTGCTGCTGGTGCCCGGCCCGCTGCGCGCTTTGCTCGCGCGCTTCCTGCGCCGTGCGCTGCCGCAGCTCAAGGTGCTGTCGCACGCAGAACTTCCCGATTCCAAAACGATTAGAGTTACCAGCCTAGTTGGAGGCCAAGCATGAATGTAAGAAAATTTACCGCAAACACGTCGCGCGAAGCGTGGCGCCAGGTGCGCGAAGCCCTGGGACCGGACGCGGTGATCCTCTCCAACAGGACCATTAGCGGCATGGTTGAAATCCTGGCGCTGGCGCCGGAGGACATGTCTTCGCTGGCGGAACCGGTGATCGAAAAGCCAGCGCTGTCGGAATCGACGCGGGCAGCCTTCGGCGCATTACGCCCGAGCGCCAGCGAACAGGCCGGCAACGCGGCGCCGCGCCGCGGCATGGACGGCGACCAGGCGTCGAGCCTGAGTGAAGCACTGGCTGCCAGCCGCAATCCGGCGCAGCCGAAAGAGCAGGCCGCGGCTGAGTTGACCCAGGTAATGAGCGAGCTGCGTTCGATGCGCGGCATGCTGGAGTCGCAGCTGGCAGAAATCGCCTGGAGCAGCCAGCAGAAGCGCGAACCGATCAAGGCCGCAGTGATGCGCGAATTGCTGTCGGCCGGTTTTAGCGCCAGCCTCGCGCGTTACCTGACGCAAAACATGCCGAAAGGCGAAGTCAAGGACAAGGGCATGGCCTGGGTGAAATCGGTCCTGGCGCGCAATCTCAACATCGTCGGCAACGAAAACGAAATCCTGGAAAAAGGCGGCGTGTACGCGCTGGTCGGTCCGACCGGGGTCGGCAAGACCACCACCACGGCCAAGCTGGCGGCGCGCTGCGTGATGCGCCACGGCGCCGGCAAGCTGGCGCTGATCACCACCGATGGTTATCGTATCGGCGGCTACGAGCAACTGCGCATTTACGGCAAGATCCTTGGCGTGATGGTGCATTCGGTCAAGGACGAGACCGATCTGCGCATTGCGCTCGACGAATTGAAGAACAAGCACACGGTGCTGATCGATACCGTTGGCGTAGGCCAGCGCGACAAGATGGTGGCCGACCAGATCGCGATGCTGTCCGGCACCGATGCCAAGGTCAGGCGCCTGTTGTGCCTGTCTGCCACGTCCACCGGCGAAACGCTCAATGAAGTCGTGCGCTCCTACCAGGGCGACGGGCTGGCCGGTTGCATCATGACCAAGCTGGACGAGGCTGCCACCGTCGGCAATGTGCTCGACGTGGTGATCCGTCAGAAGCTCAGTCTCTATTACATTGCCAACGGCCAGCGCGTGCCGGAAGACTTGCATGTGCCGAACCAGCACTATCTGGTCGACCGCGCCTTCAAGCTCAAGCGCGAGACGGCGCCTTTCCAGTACCAGGATGAAGAACTTCCACTGGTGATCGGCAATACGGCTCATGCAATGAATGACAAAGCCCTGCGCGAGGTGACCCTTGGCTAGTTTTGATTTCGACCAGGCTGAAGGCCTGCGCCGCATGCTGGCGGGACCGAAGCCCCGTGTGTTCACCTTCGTATCGGCAGCGTCCAGTGAGGAAAAGGGGGCAATGCTGGTCAATCTCGGCGCTTCGCTTGCACAGGCGGGTAGGGACGTGCTGCTTCTCGATGCCTGTATCGCGGCGGAAGGCATTGCCACGCGCCTCGATGCGGTACGCGGCGCAAGCTTGATGCAGGTAGCACGGCAGGAACGCACGCTCGACGAAGTCATCCAGCCCATGCCGCAGGGATTCGGTGTCGCCGCGCTCAAACGCGGAGCGCAGAAACCGCCGCAGAACAGCGAACAGGCGCAGTGTTTGAACGATGCGTTCGACGTGCTGGCGACACGCGCAGACATCCTGGTGGTGGACGCGGAACTCAACAAGAACGATATGTTCGCGATCCCTGCCCTGGCCAACAGCGAAATCGTGGTGCAGGTCGCCAATACGCCGGAATCGATCAAATCCGCCTATGCGATCATCAAGCGCCTCAATGGCCAGTTCGGACGCCGTCCGTTCAGCGTACTGGTGACCGGCGCCTCCGACAGGGAGGCGCAGGTGGTGTACGAGAACATGGCGAAAGCGGCCAATCGTTATCTGGCTGTCAAGTTGAACTCGATGGGGTCGGTGCCGGCGGACGAGCATTTGAAGCGCGCCATGAAGCTGGGCCGGGCGGTGGTCGACGCGTTTCCGCTGGCGGGAGCGTCGGTCGCGTTCCGCAGACTCGCAGGGAGGTTTGTGTTGTCCGATGTGGCCGCAGCGGGATAACATGACGTTTCCTGGAATGATGCCGGCAGTGGCATCCGAATCGGCTCCAAATTATGTACACCGTTAGCGGAAAATCGGACAAGAATCAGCTTCTGGAAGAGCACGCTCCGCTAGTCAGGCGCCTTGCGCACCAGATGAAGGCCAAATTGCCGCCCAGCGTTGAAGTCGACGACCTGATCCAGGCCGGCATGATCGGCTTGCTGGATGCGGTGAACCGTTACGAAGAAACGCATGGCGCGCAATTCGAGACCTATGCGGTGCAACGTATCCGCGGCGCCATGCTCGACGAACTGCGCAACAGCGACTGGCTGCCGCGCAGCATCCGGCAGAACATGCGCAAGATCGAAGAAGCGATGAACAAGGTGCAGCAACGTGTCGGCCGTGCGCCCAAGGAAGCGGAAATCGCGAAGGAGTTGAAGGTGGCCCTGGAGGTTTACCAGGACATGCTCAATGAAGGCAGCGGCCACCAGTTGGTGTATTACGAGGACTTTCACGACCGGGACGAAAACGAGCATTTCCTCGACCGCTACTGCGTGGATGAGTCCAGCGATCCCTTGCAGAGTTTGATGAACGGCGGGTTTCGCGAGGCTGTCATCCGCGCCATCGAAGCATTGCCCGAACGGGAGAAGATCCTGATGGGTCTTTACTATGAACAGGAGATGAACCTGAAGGAAATCGGTGCGGTAATGGGCGTGTCCGAATCGCGCGTATCTCAGTTGCATAGCCAGGCGATTGCGCGGATGCGTGCCAGGTTACGGGAGCAGGCGTGGACTGGGCTAGCGTAGCCGGTCTCCTGCTCGCACTGGCCGGCATCCTCGCCGGCCAGGTCATTGACGGCGGTCATATCGATTCGCTGGCGCAGCCGGCCGCCTTCCTGATTGTCGTCGTCGGCACCATGGGAGCGGTGCTGCTGCAGAGTGGGATGACAGCCTTCCTGCGCGGGATGGCGATGTTGAGATGGATATTCGTGCCGCCGGCGGACAAGGGACAGTCGGTTTCGCACGAGATTACGCTCTGGAGCACGACCGCGCGCCGTGAAGGGCTGTTGAGCCTGGAACGTTTCCTGGACGGCGTTCAGGATGCATTCACCGCAAAGGGCTTGCGCCTCGTCATTGATGGCATCGACCCGTACAAGATCCGGGACATCCTTGATGTCGACGTGTCGACGCACGAGCGACGCGAACGTCAGGCAGTGAAGATCTGGGAGGCCGCCGGCGGTTATGCGCCGACAATCGGCATCCTCGGCGCGGTGCTCGGCCTGATCCACGTGATGGAAAACCTGGCCGAGCCGAGCAAGCTTGGCGGCGGCATTGCGGTGGCTTTCGTCGCTACCATCTACGGTGTCGGGCTGGCGAACCTGGTGTTCCTGCCCGTTGCAAACAAGCTCAAGACGATCGTCGGCGATGAAGTACTCCGGCGCGAAATGCTGGCCGACGTCTTTTGCAGCATGGCCAACGGCGACAATGCCCGCGTGATTGAAGAGCGTATCCAGGCGTACCGTTAAGGGGCCGGCTTTCGCCGTGTCGTGAATCGGCGTTTTCTTCACACTCATATCGGTAACCATGGCACGAAAAAAGTATGAAGACGAAACCGACAGCCATGATCGATGGCTGGTTTCCTATGCCGACTTCATTACCTTGTTGTTCGCCTTTTTCGTGGTGATGTATGCGCTGTCGTCGATCAACGAGGGCAAGTACCGCATATTGTCGAACTCGCTCGTGAATGCATTCGGCCGCGTGCAGATGGCGCCGCTCAAGGGGGAGTCCCCCCCGGCTGCACCGGCGCTACCGCGCGGATTGCCGCAACTGAAGCCGCGCTCCAGCGAAGCATTGCGCCGTGAGCGCGAACAGTTGACGGGCGTTGCCCGAGATATTCTGAAGGTGCTGGCCCCTCTGGTCGAGCGTGGCAAGGTGCGGGTGACCCAGTCCAACCGCGGTGTCAATGTCGAGATCAATGCCAGTGTGCTTTTCGCACAGGGCGATGCCAGTCTTTCCGAGAACAGCAGCGAAGCGCTGAAGGCAGTCGCCGCCGTGCTGAAGGACGACGACCACGCGATCCAGGTGGAAGGGCATACGGACAGCGTTCCCATCAGGAACGCCAGCTTTCCATCAAACTGGGAACTGTCCGCCGTACGCGCTTCCAGCGTCGTTCGCTTGTTTGCGGACAACGGCATTGCCGACAAACGCCTGACGGCGGTCGGGCACGGTCCGACGCAGCCGGTAGCGCCTAACGACACGGCCGAAGGACGTGCGCGCAATCGAAGGGTATCGGTGATGATCCTGTCGAACCTGCCGGAGGTGTCGACCGAGGTGCCGGTGGCGGCGCCTGTGCGCAGATAAAAGTGGGGAGTGGCGAGGGGCGCTGCCTGAGTCTGTGTTGATGTGCTGCCGCGTGACGCGGGAAATGCGATCGGCGACTCAGCCGACTACGAGCTTGCGGCTGCCTGATTTCGTGGCAGCCTGGCCATCCGGGCCATACATGGCGCCGCCTTGCTGGTTACCTTGGAGAACATTGAGCGCCATCTGGTTGCGCGTCAGATGCTGGCCGATCAGCAAGCCATTGGTGCGGTTGAGCTCCTTCGCCTGCTGCGCCAGCGTCAGCAGTTCATTCCATGCATTGCCGGCAGCGGCAGCGGCCGGGTTCTTTATCCAGTTCTGCATGCCTGCTTCGTTTGCCTCATGGCCGGCTGCGGCCAAGGCGCGATAGCGGCGTTGCGCAAGCTCCGTCATGCGTGCGACAGTGCGCATTTTTTCCTCGGTCAGGCTGGACATGGCCTCGATATCGGCCTGCACCAGGTTTTCCTGCTCCTGGCGGAGCAGTTGCAGCAGTAGCTTGCCTGCCGCGATTTCTTCGCCCAGGCTGTCCGCCGGCGTATTTCCCGAGGTCTGCATCTGTATCAGGCTTTGCGCGCGTGGATCAGGTCGTTGACGGTATCGAGCAGTCCGTTGGCGACTTTTTCGGGATCGACCTTGAACGTACCATTGGCGATCGCCGCCTTGATCTCTTCCACTTTATTGACATCGAACACGCCGTTCCCGCCCACCTGCGCCAGCGATTGCAGTTTGGACGACAGGTGCACACTGTCGGTTTCGGCGGGCGCACTGCTGTTGCCGACAGCAGCCGATTTGTCGGCACCCTTGCCGGGGCGGGATTGCGTCGTTCCGACGCCCAAGCCCGAGGTTTTCTTTAGCGGGTCATCGATTTTCACGGTAATTTCCTTGCCTGGTTAGCGATATTTCATTACTTCACATAGGTCTTATCGACGCAATCGGCGAAAACTTTAGCACTGAATGTCGGAATCGGGAAAATACCTTTGATCAGTATGTCACTTCTACCACACCGCCGGCTTTCGCCACGCCGCTGACGACCTGTCCGGAGGCGGTCCGCGCCTGGGCGATCTGGCCTTCGGCGGCGTTGTTCAGTGCCCGGCCTTCCGCCGATACCTGAAAGCCCGGTCCCGCCGATACCAGCCGTACGGTCTGTCCCTGCTGTACGGCCTGCACGCTGCGCAATTGATCGTTGCGCAATGGCGCGCCGACGGGCAGGGAGGCGGAAAGCGTCCTGCCGACAGCTTGCGAGACGTCGGTAATGATGCCGCTAGGCAACCTGGTCAGGTCGCCCTTGATGGTGGCGATGTCGCTCGGGCCGACCATCTGGCCTTGCGCCAGCGGCGCGGCGGTAACGATGTAGTCGGCAATGACCTGGACCGTGGCTGAAACATAGATGGTCCAGGTTGAGGGCTCCTGGCAGCGTATGCCGACTGTGGTCTTACCCCACAGCCTGGCGCCGTTCGGCAGGAAGGCTTGAGGAGCGGCGCAGGCCGGCAGCGCGGTACGGTCGTCGATGCGGCCGACAGCAATCTTGACTTCGCCCGGCAAACCGGCAGTCTGTACCCGCAGGAACTGTCCGACGTTGCGTCGCAACACCTCGGTGTCCTGACGCGCCGGTGCGGTTTGCGCCAGCCCCGGGAGCGCGAAAAGGCTGAATGCGGCAAGCAGAAGAGGGAGTGATGTACGCATGGGCGACGGCTATTTGAATCCAGTGTCCATCTTACCGGCCAGGCATATGATCAAAAGCCTGAATAGCCCCGGATTTTGAAGCCTTATCGGTCGATCAGCGTGACTTTGCCCTCCGTATGATCGAGCCTATACCAATCCCATCATCGGCTTGAATTGTTGTTTTTTCAACCGATGGATTACGGAGAGCGACATGATCGGAAAGCTTGACGAGTTATTGCGGTTTCACCAGACGGCGCTCAGTCTGCGCGCGGAGCGCCAGCAGGTGCTGGCGTCGAACATCGCCAATGCCGATACGCCGAACTACAAGGCGCGCGACATCGATTTCAATAGCGCGTTCAAGGATGCGCTCTCGCGCAGCGAACCGGTGCCGGGGGCGCTGGCCAAGACATCGCCCGCGCATCTTGGCGCCGTTCCGGGAAGCACGAACACGACTGCCAGCGGCGCGCTGCTGCAGTATCGCATCAACCAGCAGGGCAACGTTGACGGCAATACCGTCGACATGGATGTGGAGCGCAACCAGTTTGCCGACAACGCGCTGCGCTATGAGGCAGGCATCACTTTCGTCAGCGGGCAGTTGAAGAGTCTGCTGACGGCAATCCAGGGGCAATAATCATGTCGCTATTCAACATTTTCAATGTTGCCGGTTCTGCCATGAGCGCGCAGGGGCAACGGCTGAACACCGTCGCTTCCAATATCGCCAATGCCGACAGCACGACCAGCTCCACTGGGGAGACGTATCGCGCCAAACAGGTGGTTTTCGAAGCCGTCCCGACTGCCGACCCTGCGGCCGCCGGGGTCAAGGTGCAGCAGGTGGTCGAAGACCAGTCGCCGCTGAAGACGGTGTACGACCCCAAGCATCCGCAGGCGGACGAACAGGGGTACGTCACCATGCCCAACGTTAACGTGGTGGAGGAAATGGTCAACATGATTTCCGCATCGCGTTCCTATCAAACCAACGTCGAGACGATGAATGCAGCCAAGACCATGCTGCTCAAGACCTTGACGCTGGGTCAGTGACCGGGAGTATGTGAATGACGACTGTTCAAACCAATAATACCGTGTCGTCCGACTTGCTGGCGGCGATGAACGGCTCGAAAGCGTCGGCTGCAACAACGGCGGAAGACGCGCAAAACCGGTTCATGACGCTGCTGGTGACGCAGATGAAAAACCAGGATCCCTTGAACCCGCTGGATAACGCGCAGGTGACGAGTCAGCTCGCGCAACTGTCGACCGTAACGGGAATCGATAAGCTCAATACGACGTTGCAGGCGTTGCAGGGCAGCTATCAGATGAGCCAGTCTCTACAGGCGGCCAATATGATCGGGCATGGTGTGCTGGTGCCGGGGGCTGATATCAACCTGGCTGAAAGCAAGGCGATCTTCGGTGTCGAGATCGGGGAGCCGGCCGACAACGTCCAGGTCACCATTCTCAATTCGGCAGGCGTGGCCATACGCAAGATGAATCTCGGCGCCCAGGAAGCCGGCACGGTTCCGCTGGCATGGGATGGCAAGACCGACGACGGCGCGACAGCGGCTGACGGAGCGTACAAATTTGAAGTGACGGCGACACGCGGTGATGCCAAAACTACAGCTGACACGTTGTCGTTCGGCGAGGTCGCCAGTGTTACCACCAGCGGTCAAGGGGCGAAGTTGAATATCCCCGGCATTGGAGCAGTGAGCCTGACCGACGTCCGCCAGATTCTTTGATAGTGCAGGCATCTCGAAAGCAAGGAGAAAAAAATGAGTTTTCAACAAGGGTTGAGCGGCCTGAACGCGGCATCCAAGAGCCTGGAGACGATCGGCAATAACGTCGCCAACGCGAATACTGTGGGGTTCAAGGGGGCGCAGGCACAGTTCGCGGACGTGTTCGCCAGTTCGCTCACCGGCGCCGGCAGCTCTCAGATCGGCATTGGTACCAAGGTCGGCCAGGTCTCGCAGCAATTCACGCAAGGTAATGTTACTGCCTCGAACAATCCGCTCGATATCGCGATCAACGGCGGCGGTTTTTTCCGGATGAGTAACAACGGAACCATTACATACGGACGCAACGGCCAGTTCCAGCTCGACAAGCAGGGCTATATCGTGAACGCGAGCGGCAATCGGCTCACCGGCTACACGGCTGATTTGCGCGGCGTGCTTTCGACCGGTGCGCCGACCGATATCAACATCAGGACGACGGACCTGGCGCCGCAGCCTACTACCGACGTGAATACGCAGATTACCCTGGATATGCGAAGCGCGCAGTTGGACCCGACAGCCTTTGACGTGAACGATCCGACGACTTACACCAGTTCGAGTTCGGTCTCGATTTTCGACAGCCTGGGTAATTCTCACGTCTTTCAGACCTACTACGTCAACACCACGACCCCGGGACAATGGTCGGTTTTTGCGTCCCTAGATGGAGTGACGCTCCCGGCCGGCGGGGCTGTTACGGCGCTCGGTACGCTCGCATTCGACTCGAATGGCGCAATAGATACGACAGCGACTTCGGCTGCCCTGCAAGGAGTGACTGCATCGCCTATTTCGATTGATCTTGACGCCGTCGCAACGGAGCTGTCGACCCTCACCGGAACCACTGTTGTCAACAGTGCGACGACACCCCTTGCGTTCAACCTCGACTACACCGGCTCCAATCAGTTCGGTGCGCCTTTCGGGGTCAATAAATTGACCCAGGATGGTTACACGTCGGGCCGTCTGTCCGCGTTCAATGTCGGTTCCGACGGCATCATCACCGGCCGCTATACCAACGGGGAGTCGGCAACCCTCGGTCAAGTTGTGCTTGCCAGCTTTACCAATCCGAACGGACTTCAACCGTTGGGCAACAACCTCTGGGCGGAAACGTCCACTTCGGGATCCGCGCTGGTCGGTACCCCCAATACGGGCAGCCTCGGCGTGCTGCAGTCATCGGCTGTGGAAGATTCCAACGTCGATCTCACTGCCGAGCTGGTCAACATGATTACCGCGCAGCGCGTCTATCAGGCCAATGCGCAGACCATCAAGACGCAGGACCAGGTGCTGCAGACCCTGGTGAATCTGCGTTAGTGAAGCGAGGGCGCCGAGAGAGGCGTTCTTGCGCTCGCATCGGTGCAAGAAGGAAAAAACGCAGGAACAGGGAACGAGAAATGGACCGACTGATTTACACCGCCATGACGGGCGCGAAGCACATCCTGGAAAAACAGGCGAACACTTCGCACAATCTGGCCAATGCCACGACCACCGGTTTCCGCGCGCAACTCGATTCCTTCCGCGCAATCCCGGTATTGGGCGCTCCATTGCCGACGCGTTCCTTCGTCGTCGATTCGACTGTCGGCACGGACTTCACGCCTGGCGCCATCCAGCAGACCGGCCGCGATCTCGATGTCGCGGTCCAGGGCGAGGGATGGATCGCCGTTCAACTGGAAGACGGAACGGAAGCCTATACCCGCAACGGCAGCCTCAAGGTGAATGAAAACGGCGTGTTGCAGACACAGGGCGGTGCCTCGGTGCTCGGCGACGGCGGACCCATTGCGATCCCTCCCGATGTTTCGATATCGGTAGGAAAAGACGGTACGGTGACGTCGATCGCAACGGGTTTCAAACCGGGCGCGGCGACCGTGCTCGGGCGCATCAAGCTGGTCAATCCGCCTCAGGAAACCCTTGTTCGAGGCGATGACGGCCTTTTCCGCCTCAGCGGAGGAGGCGAGGCCGAGGCGGATGCCGGCGTCTCGCTGATCGGCGGCGCGCTGGAAGGCAGCAATGTCAACGTCGTGGACGCGATGGTGGAAATGATCAGCCTTGCGCGTCAGTTCGAGATGCATATGAATTTACTGAAGAACGCGGAGAGCAATGAGACGAAAGCGGCTCAGCTTCTCTCTTTGACGGGCTGATACCCGATGCACAATAACGTGCCGGCAGCACTATACGTAATGGCAAACAAGCAGGTCTCCTGGAGAATGAAATGATTCGATCGCTGTGGATTTCCAAAACCGGTCTCGATGCGCAGCAAACGCAAATGGACGTGATCTCCAATAACCTGGCCAACGTGAGTACCAGCGGTTTCAAGCGCTCGCGCGCAGTATTCGAAGATCTGTTGTACCAGACCATGCGCCAGCCGGGGGCGCAGTCTTCGCAGCAGACGCAACTGCCCTCCGGCCTGCAAATCGGCACCGGCGTGCGTCCTGTTGCGACCGAACGTATTTTCACGCAGGGCAATCTTCAGCAGACCAGCAACGACAAGGATATTGCAATCCAGGGACAGGGCTTCTTTCAGGTACTGATGCCGGACGGAACGACGGCCTACACGCGGGACGGTTCCTTCCAGATCGACAGCCAGGGGCAAATGGTGACCGCAAGCGGCTTCGCCATTCAGCCGACCATCACCATCCCGGCCAATGCGCAAAGTATCATCATTGCACGGGACGGTACGGTATCAGTGACAACGCCGGGGACGACGGCGCCGACCCAGGTCGGTTCGCTGCAGCTTTCGACGTTTGTCAACCCGGCAGGCCTCGAAGGCAAAGGCGAAAATCTCTACGTGGAGACCAGTTCATCCGGCAGTCCGAGCACCAACACGCCCGGTACCAATGGCGCAGGCCTGTTGACCCAGGGCTACGTCGAGACGTCGAACGTGAACGTGGTCGAGGAACTGGTCAACATGATCCAGACACAGCGCGCTTACGAAATCAACAGCAAGGCAATTACCACGTCCGACCAGATGCTGCAGCGCTTGTCGCAGCTTTGATCGAAGGCGCGGGCGAGATCGATATGAAGCGTTTTTCAGCAGTCGCGATATTCCTGGTGCTTGCGGCCGGCATGACCGGCTGCGGTACGGTACCGGAAACCATTACACACCAACCTGCCACGGCTCGCCCGCCGATGCCGGTGACCGTCGCACCGGCGAATGGCGCGATTTTCCAAAGTGCCGCATATCGTCCGATGTTCGAGGATCGGCGTCCTCGCATGGTCGGCGACATGCTGACCATTTCGATCGTCGAAAAAACCAGCGCCACCAAGTCGGAGGCCAATTCGGCCAGCAAGGAGGGCGGTATTTCGTTTGGTGCGCCGACCCTGTTCGGGGTCCCCGCCACGACCACGGCGAAGCTCGGCCTGTCGGCGACCACTGACAACAGCTATGAAGAAAAGGACGCGACCAGCACCGGCAATACCTTTGCCGGGACGATCACGGTCACGGTGACCGAGGTTCTGCCCAACGGAAACCTGATGGTGAGCGGCGAGAAGCAGGTGTCCTTCGACAAGGGCGTGGAGTATGTGCGTTTCTCCGGCATCGTCAATCCTGACAATATTGTCAGCGGCAACGTCGTATCGTCGACGCAGGTGGCGGATGCGCGTGTCGAATACCGCACCAACAGCCGTATCGACAAGGCGGAAATGATGTCCCAGTTTGCGCGTTTCTTCCTCAGCTTGTTGCCGTTGTAACGACCACATGGATATCATGCGCCACGAGATTCTGCCGATCGCCAGGAAGCTGCTTGGAGCCTTGGCCGGCACTTGCTGCCTTATGCTTGCAGGGGTGAGCCATGCAGAGCGCCTCAAGGATCTCGCCACCATTCAGGGAGTGCGCCAGAACCAGTTGATCGGTTACGGCCTGGTCGTTGGTCTGGACGGCAGCGGTGACCAGACTACCCAGACGCCGTTTACCGTGCAGAGCGTGGTCAGCATGCTGCAAAATCTCGGCGTGAATCTGCCGGCGGGCACCAGTCTGCAACTGAAGAACGTAGCGGCCGTGATGGTCACCGCGTCGCTGCCGGCGTTTGCGCGACCAGGCCAAACGCTGGACGTTACCGTATCGTCCATGGGAAACGCAAAGAGTCTGCGCGGCGGCACCCTGGTGATGACGCCCCTGAAAGGCGTGGATGGCCAGATCTACGGCATTGCGCAAGGCAATGTGCTGGTCGGTGGCGTGGGCGCCGCGGCCAGTGGCAGCAAGGCGCAGGTGAATCATCTGAGCGTCGGCCGCATTTCGGCCGGCGCCACTGTCGAGCGTGCGGTGCCGACCACGCTCGGACAGGGCGAGATGGTATATCTCGAACTGAACGATACGGATTTTTCGACTGCCAGCCGGGTGGTCGAGGCGGTAAACCGACACTTCGGTCCCGAGACCGCGGCGGCCCAGGACGGCCGCGTGATCAGGGTTCGTGCACCTGCGAACAGCGACGATCGGGTGAGTTTTCTCGGAGCTCTTGAGAGCCTCAGCATTACACCGGCCCAAGGCGGGGCGAAGGTGATTTTGAATGCACGCACGGGATCGGTCGTGATGAATCAGGCGGTGACGCTGGACAGTTGCGCGGTCTCGCACGGCAACCTGTCCGTGGTGATCAACACGGATCCGGTGATCAGCCAGCCGGCACCGTTCTCCGGTGGCCAGACTGTGGTGACATCGACTTCGCAGATCGATATCAAGAAGGAGCCGGGGCAGGTTCTGCTGCTTAAAGGGGGCACCTCGCTGGCCGACGTGGTGAAGGCCCTGAATGCGATTGGCGCGACCCCGCAGGATCTGCTTGCGATTTTGCAGGCAATGAAAGCAGCCGGCTCGTTGCGCGCCGAACTTGAAATCATTTGATACCGCCATGGTCAGCCCGATCAATCCATCCAGCAGTTTCGCTCTCGATCTCAAGGAAGTGAGTGAATTGCGGCAGGCTGCGCGGCAGAATTCTCCGGAAGCGCTGAAAGCAACCGCCAAACAGTTCGAGTCACTGTTCATGAACATGGTGCTCAAGAGCATGCGCGACGCAACGCCGCAGGATGGCATATTCGACAGCCAGCAGACACGCATGTATACCTCGATGCTGGATCAGCAACTCAGTCAGACCCTGGCGTCGCGCGGGGTTGGTCTCGCCGAAGTGTTGGTAAGGCAACTGTCGAACGTGGTTGATACGCAGAACGGCATGCCGCCGGGCACGCAGTCCGCGCCGGCATTTCAAGCCGATCCGGCACCTGCCGTCGAAAACTTGCGTCCGAACCCTTCGGCGCCCGCACATGTGCGGGCATTCCAGAAGCGCCTCGCGCCGCATGCCGAGGAGGCAAGCCGTCTTACCGGGATTCCGGCCAAGTTCATGCTCGGCCAGGCGGCACTCGAAAGCGGCTGGGGAAAGCGCGAGATCGTTGGCGCCGATGGCGCCAGGAGCCACAACCTGTTCGGTATCAAGGCGACCGGCGGCTGGAAGGGCAAGGTGGTGGAAACCGCCACGACCGAGTATGTGAACGGCGTGCCGCAGACGAAGATGGAAAAATTCCGCGCGTACGACTCCTACGCGGATGCATTTCGTGATTATGCCAGGCTGTTGCGGAGCAATCCGCGCTACGAGAGCGTCCTGGCCAATGCGCAAGACATCAACGGCTTCGCGCAAGGATTGCAAAAGGCGGGTTACGCGACCGACCCGCATTACGCCGCCAAACTCACTCGCATTATCAATCAGTCATTGTCTGCCTGATAATCCTGTAACAAAAACAGGTTAGTTATGGCCTCAAGTTTTGGTGCGAGCTGCCGATCACAAAGATAACGCTATCTGGAAGAAGACAATATGGCCTCAAATATTCTTGGCATCGGGCAAAGCGCGCTGGCCGCTGCTCAGGCTGGCTTGTCCACGACCGGGCACAATATCGCAAACGCCTCTACGCCTGGATATTCACGCCAGATCGTTGTGCAGGGTTCCGCGGGTGCGCAGGACACCGGGGTCGGTTACATCGGCAAGGGTGCGACGGTGACCGATGTCCGCCGCATATATAGCGACCTGCTGGGCAATCAACTGCGCGGTGCGCAAACGTCGGCCAATCAGGTACAGACGTATTACACGCAAATCAGCCGGATCAACAATCAACTGGGTGATTCGACGGCAGGTCTGTCGCCGGCGCTCCAGGATTTTTTCAAAGGCGTGCAGGATCTTGCGGGTGGCACAGGTTCGGCCGCTTCAAGGCAATCCACGCTTTCATCGGCAGAAGCTCTCACTGCGCGTTTCCAGAGCCTGGATGGACAGTTGCGCGAAGCTGCGGAAAGCGTCAATACACAGATCCAGTCGAGTGTCAGCTCGATCAACGTCTACGCGACAGAAATCGCGAAACTCAATGATGCCATCGAAAAAACGCGTGGCGTCGGAGATGGCAAGGCTCCAAACGACTTGCTTGACCAGCGCGATCTTGCGATTACGGAACTGAGCAAGGAAATCAAGACGACCGTCGTCAAGCAGGGCAACAGCTACAACGTCTTCATTGGCAACGGACAACCGCTGGTGGTGGGAGCCAAGACCACGGAACTGGTGGCGAACTCCTCGTTGACGGACCCAAGCCGGACGACAGTCGGTATCTATTCCAACGGCGGTATCGTTTCGCTGGCGGAAAGCAGCCTGCCTGGCGGGCGGCTTGGCGGCCTGTTCGAATTCCGCGCCAATTCTCTCGACTCCGCCAGGAACGCATTGGGCCGCATAGCGATCGGCCTGGGGGCATCGTTCAACGAGCAACACCGGTTGGGACAGGACGCGAACGGCGATGCCGGCGGAGACTTTTTCAATGTGGCGGCGCCCCGGGTTGATGCCAGCACGCGTAACAACACGGCTTCCGCTGCCAAGGTAGACGCTGTCATCACCGATCCCGGCAAGCTGACGACAAGCGACTATCGCTTGCGTTACGACGGCACCGACTTCATCGTTACCCGGCTATCCGACAACCAGCAGGTCTATCCGGCGTCGTCGACGCCGAGCCCTGCACCGTTCCCGTCCAGCGCGGACGTGATCGAAGGCGTTACCCTCAGTCTGGCTTCCGGCAGTTTCACGGCGGGCGACGAGTTCGTTATTCGCCCGACTGTGGATGGCGCGGCGAATTTCAGCGTGGCGATCAAGGACATCAACAAGATTGCGGCTGCGGCGCCGATCACCACCGCCGCCTCGACCGCCAATAGCGGATCGGGCAAGATCAGCGCGGGAAGTGTGGACGCGTCATTTGCCGCTGCGAACGTCACGCCGGCCGTGACCTTGAGTTACGACGCGGCGACGAATGAACTCAGCGGTTTTCCCGCGACATTGCCGGTGACCGTGTCGACGGGTTCGACCACCACCTCCTTTCCGGCCGGCACGCCGGTGACCTATACCGACGGCGCGACAATCAGCTTTGGCGGCGCCAGCTTCACGATCAGCGGCACACCGATCGACGGCGACACGTTTACTGTCGGCAAAAACCTGAACGGCACCGGCGACATCCGTAATGCTGTTTTGCTTGGGGAGCTGCAATCCGCAAATACCCTTGTCAACGGAACGACCAGCTATCAAGGCGCATACGCGCAACTCGTCAGTTCGGTCGGCAACAAGGCGCGGGAAATGGAAGTGACCAGCAAGGCGGAAAACCGTTATCTCGAAGGCGCCGAGGCGGCGCAGCAGGCGGAGTCCGGCGTGAATCTCGATGAGGAAGCAACCAATCTGCTGCGTTATCAGCAGGCTTACCAGGCAGCGGCCAAAGTGATGCAGACAGCGAACCAGTTGTTCGATTTGCTGTTAACGCTCGGAAATTAAAGGCAGGCGATCATGCGTATCAGTACAAACATGCTATTCCAGACCGGCGCGAACCGCATCGGTGAGCTTCAGTCGAGCCTGTCCAAGACGCAGGAGCAACTGGCGGCCGGCCGGCGCATTCTTACGCCTTCCGACGATCCGGTGGCGGCGGCGCAAGCGCTCGAATTGACGCAGGCGCAATCGATCAACAGCCAGTTCGCCGTGAATCGGCAGAATGTGCGCAGTTCACTCAGTCTGGAAGAAAGTGCATTGCAGAGCATTACCAGCCTGATCCAGGATGTGCAAGCGGTGGCGGTGAGCGCTGGCAATGGCACGCTGGACAACGATCAGCGGGGTTACAAGGCGACAGAGCTGCGCGGCCGCCTGGATGAGTTGATCGGGCTCGTGAATACGCGTGACGGCGTCGGCAATTACATCTTCTCCGGCTATCGGACGTCGACCCAGCCGTATGCAAAAGACGCGACGGGTGCAGTCTACTTCGGCGACCAGGGGCAACGTGAGCTGCAAGTCGGCCCGCAGCGCAAGATCGCGATGAGCGATACGGGGGCGGCGTTGTTTGACGGCATCAAGACAGGCAACGGCAGATTTACCACATCGGCCGCAGCAGCCAATACCGGTTCCGGCGTCGTCTCGATAGGAACCGTCGTCGATGTTTCCGCGGTGCTGGATCATCAGTATGAGGTCAGGTTCACCAGTGCGACTACCTACGATATCGTGGACTTGACCGACGCTGCCAATATCCTGCCGAGCGGCACGTATACAAGCGGCCAGGCGATCACCTTCGACGGCATGCAGCTTGAGGTCACAGGCAGCCCGGCTGCCGGAGATGTGTTTTCTGCGGCGCCGAGCACAAGCCAGAGCGTTTTCACCACGCTGACGAATCTCATATCCGCACTCGATACGCCGGTATCAGGGGCTGCCGGCAAGGCGCAACTGGCGAATGCGCTCAATACTGCCAACAATCAGCTTGGCAGAAGCCTGGACAACGTACTTACTGTCCGTGCTTCGGTCGGAGCGCGCCTGAAGGAGCTCGATTCGCTCGACAGCCAAGGCGATGATGTCGACCTGCACTATTCGGAATCGTTGAGAGACTTGCAGGACCTGGACTATACCAAGGCGATTACCGAATTGTCGCAGCAGAAGATCATGCTGGAAGCGATGCAGCAGGCTTTTGTACAGACATCCGGACTGACATTGTTCAAGTTCATTTCATGAGTGTGGTCCGCAGAGAGTAAGCGGACCTGAAGTCAATCAAACCGGAGTCATTTCGCAAAGCGTCACGGAACGCGCGGAACAGCAATCTGCCTTATCGTCTCGATTCCGCTTTCCAGCAGACGTTCTATCGGCGTCGCCAGATACGGCAACACCAGCATGAGCACGATAAACCCGACGCCCAGCGTGATCGGAAAGCCGATGCCGAACAGGTTCAGCTGCGGCGCTGCGCGCGTGAGTATGCCGAGCGTGATGTTGGTCAACAGCAGGGCAGCGATGAGCGGCAGCGCCAACTGCACTCCCGACGCGAAAATCACGCCGCCCCAATTTGCAATTTGCCGAGCGCCTTCAACACCGGCCGGGGCATCGGAAATCGGCAGCGTCGCAAAACTGTCCGCAAGCGTCGCCAGCATCGCCAGATGCATGTTCAGCGCGAGGAAAATCATCAGTGTCAGCAAGGCGAGGAATTGTGCGATCGCCGAAGTACGTGCACGGGTTTGCGGATCGAAAAAGGTGGCGAAGCCGAAACCCATGGTGAGCCCCGTGATCTCGCCCGCCATTTCCACTGCGGCAAACACGATGCGCATCGCAAAACCCATCGCCAGTCCGATGACCAGTTCCTGCATCAGGATCAGCAGACCGCTGAACGACATCGGATCGGTGGCCGGCAGTGTGGGAACGGCAGGCGCGATCACCAGCGCCAGCATGACGCCGAGGCCGGCTTTGACCCGCACCGGGATGGCAAGGTTGCCGAACAAAGGTGCGGTTGCGATCAGTCCGAGAATGCGGGTCAACGGCCACAGAAACGCAGCGATCCACGCATTGATTTCTGCACTGCTGATGGAGATCATGCGGAAAGGGTGGACGAGCCGTTATCCGACCAGGCTAGGAATACTGGAAAACATCTGGCGCATGTAGTCGAGCATGATCGACAGCATCCATGGGCCGGCCAGGATCATGGTAACGAAGATGGCCACGAGCTTGGGGATGAAGGAAAGCGTCATTTCATTGATTTGCGTCGCAGCCTGGAAGATGCTGACGAGCAGGCCAACCGCCAGCGCAACCAGCAGCATGGGAGCGGCCACCATCAGCGCAACCTCTATCGCCTGGCGGCCGATTGTCATAACGCTTTCGGGGGTCATGGGAGATCCTTAGTAAAAACTCTGGGCGAGCGAGCCGATCAGCAACTGCCAACCGTCTACGAGTACGAACAGCATCAGCTTGAAGGGCAGCGAAACGATCGCCGGAGACATCATCATCATGCCCATCGACATCAGAATACTGGCGACTACCATGTCGATGATGAGGAAGGGGATGAAGATCGCGAAGCTGATCTGGAACGCGGTTTTGAGCTCGCTGGTGATGAAAGCCGGCACCAGCACGCGCAAGGGGACGTCTTCCGGCCCATTCAGTTGCGGCGTGTTGGACAGCTTTACATAGAGTGCCAGGTCGGCCTGGCGCGTCTGCTTCATCATGAAGCCCTTGAGGGGCGCCGCGCCGCGCTCCAGGGCTTGCGTCATGCTGATCTTGTTATCGGACAGGGGCTGGTAAGCCTCCGTATAGATCTTGTCGAGCACCGGGCCCATCACGAACAGCGTCAGGAACAGCGCCAGTCCGATCAGCACCTGGTTGGGAGGCGCCGTCTGGGTGCCGAGCGCTTGCCGCAGCAGTGACAGCACGATGATGATGCGTGTGAAGCTGGTCATCATCAGCAGTGCGGCCGGCAGCACCGTCAGCGCGGTCAGCAGGATCAGCGTCTGAATGCTCAGGGTGTAGGTCTGGCCGCCTCCCGGGGCCGGTGAACTGGTCACTGCCGGCAAGCCGGCTTGCGCAAATGCCAGTAGCGGCATGCCTAGCAGGGCCAGCGGCAGAATTCGGGACAGGATCTTCATTGCGGAAAGCGCGAGGCGGGGGAGGGACGAAAATCAGGCGCCATTGCGCTTGTCGAGGGTTTGCTTGAGCCAGGCCGCAAAATTCTTCGCATCAGGCATATGTTGCGTTGCTGTGGGCAGATCCTGGCGCGGCATGGTGGACAAGGCATTGACCCGACCCGGCGCCACGCCGACCACGATCCACTGGTCCGCAATTTCAACAACCAGCACGCGTTCGCGGTTGCCGACGCTGACACCGCCGACCACGCGAGCGACGTTACTTGCACCGGCGCCGGCGACGCCCATTCGCTTGAGCATCCAGGCGGCGCCAGCCATCAGGGCGAGAACCACAATCAGTCCAAGCAAGACCTGGAGCAGGTTGCCGGGCGAGTTGGCCAATGGTTGTTCGGCCGCAACCGCGGATGCGCCGCTCAGCAGCAGGACGAGAAATGCGGGCAACCGGATCATTTGTTGAGTTTGCGGATACGCTCGGAGGGAGTGATGATGTCGGTGAGACGGATGCCGAACTTGTCGTTCACCACCACCACCTCGCCCTGTGCGATCAGACAGCCGTTAACCAGCACGTCCATCGGCTCACCCGCCAGGCCATCGAGTTCCACCACCGAACCCTGGGCAAGCTGCAGCAGGTTCTTGATCGCGATCTTGGTGCGGCCGAGCTCGACAGTGAGCTGCACCGGGATATCGAGGATGAAGTCGATGTCGTTGTGCATCCCGGTCTTGACGCTCGCGCCGGAAAATTCCTGGAACACCTGTGCCGACGCCTGCTTGGCTGCAAGAGCAGCCTGCTCTGCCTGGGCCTGCTCGGCAATCGCCGCGCCCCAATCGTCGTCGGTCGTCGACTGGCTATCGTTTTCGTCAGCCATGTTCATCTCCTTGCGTGAAATCGTTGGAACTATGTGTCAGCAGTTTTTCCACGCGCAATGCGTACTGACCGTTGAATTTGCCATATGTACATTCCATCACCGGCACACCGTCGACCTTGGCCGACACCGTCTCCGGGATCGCGATCGGGATCACGTCGCCGGCCTTCATGTTGAGGATGTCGCCCAGCGTCATGTCGGCGGTGCCGAGATCGGCGACGAGCTTGACTTCCGCCGTCTGGATCTGTTGCGTCATCAGGCGCACCCAGCGCTTGTCCATTTCCAGCGTTTCGCCCTGCAGGCTGCTGGTGAGGATGTCGCGGATCGGCTCGATCATCGAGTAGGGCGTGCAGAAGTGCATTTCGCCGCTCACCGGGCCGAGTTCGACGGTGAAGGTGGTCGCGACCACCACTTCGTTCGGCGTTGCGATGTTGGCGAACTGCGTATTCATTTCGGAGCGGACGTATTCGAACTCGACCGGGTATACCGGCTCCCAGGATTTGGCGTAGGTCTCGAACACGATGCCGAGGATGCGCTGGATGATGCGCTGTTCGGTCTGCGTGAAGTCGCGACCCTCGACGCGCGTATGGAAGCGTCCGTCGCCGCCGAACAGGTTGTCCACCAGCAGGAACACCAGGTTCGGGTCGAACACCATCAGCGCAGTACCGCGCAGCGGTTTCATGTGGACCAGGTTGAGGTTGGTCGGCACCACCAGGTTGCGGATGAATTCGCTGTACTTGTGCACGCGCACCGGTCCGATCGAGACTTCGGCGCTGCGATGCAGGAAGTTGAACAGGCCGATACGCAACAGACGCGCAAAACGTTCGTTGATGATTTCCAGCGTCGGCATCCGGCCACGGACGATGCGCTCCTGCGTGGCCAGGTTGTACGGACGTATCCCGGATTCGTCTTCAGGCGCGTTGCTTTCGTCCTGATCGCCGGTGACGCCCTTGAGAAGGGCATCAACTTCTTCCTGGGAAAGGAAATTGTCGGCCATGATGTTACTGGATGACGAATGAGGTAAAAAATACGCCGGTGATTTTTTGCGGCGGCGATTCCGGTGTAAACGGTTTCTTCACCTGCGCCAGGATTTCCTGCTGCAGATGTTCCTTTCCGTCTGCGGTCCCGATCTCCGACGCCTTCTTGCTGGCGAGCAGCATCAGGATGCGGCTGCGCACCAGCGGCATATAGAGCTTGATTTGCTCGACTTCCTCCTGGTCTGCGACCTGGATGGTGAATGCTACCTGCAGGTATTGCTCGCCGGCCTCCGGATTCAGATTGACGGTAAACGGGTCCATCGGAATGAACACCGGCGGCTTGGGGGGCTCATGCCTGGCCGGCGCATTGGGGTCGGCTGGCTTGGCCATGAAATACCATCCGCCGCCGCCTGCCAGAGCGAGCAGCAGGCCACCGACGATGACGACGAGTTTTTTCTTCGATCTCTTCGGCGGCGGCGGCGCTGCCGCCGCTCCTTCATCGATCGGGACGACCTTCGGATTTGCTTTCGGGGCTGTTGCCATGTTCTTTCCTCTGTCCGGCGCTCAGTCCTGTGTCAAACAGATTCCTGGTGCACTGATTTCGTTTTGTTCCTCAAGAATACCGTTGTCAGAATGCGTTAAAAACAGGAAAGAAGTCAACGCAAATCAATGCATCCTGTCGCACTGCGTTTTCCTGCGGCCGTCGCACCTTATACAAACGTGTCTACCATGCCCAGGCCCGATGTCACGGAGGACGTGCGAACGATGCGTGCCGGCGCTTCCGTGACGCTGTCAGCCTGTTCCGGGCTGTGCCGCACGGACGACGCATGCTGATCCGGCGTTCCTTGCTGGTTGGGTGATCCCGAATTGACGGAGGCCTGGCCGAGCTGGATGCCGGAATCTCCCAGCATCTCGCGCAGTCTCGGCATCGCGGATTCCAGTGCCTCGCGTACCTCGGGCTGTGCAGCGGTGAACGTCGCGCTTGCGTGGGAATTGGAAACGCTGAGGACGACGTGCAGCGGTCCGAGATCCGGCGGATTCAGGGTCAGCGTGGCGCTTTGATGTTCGCCCGCGACCATCCAGGTGATTTTCTGTCCGAGCGCGTTGTCCCATGCCGGACTGCCGACTGCGGGAGCCAGCTTCTCCGTGACATGCGAGGTTTGCGCGACGAGGTGCTGCTGCATCGGGATCGTTGCCGCATGAACCTTTGCAATGGAATCCTGCAGATTGGTAGCGAATTCCGGCGACTTGCCGTACTTCGCGGTATCCGCGAGTTCTCCGTCCTTTGCAGCAAGGCCCGATTCCGTTTTGCCCAGGGTGGCGACGGGATCGGCACCGGCGTCCGTCTTGCCGTCCCGGGTCAGTGGCGCCGTGTCTTTTGCGTCTTTCGCCTGGTCGGCATTCATCAAGGCAGCAATATCGCGACCGCGGCCGCGACCGGCATCCGGCAGCGTCGACCGCTCGCCCGCTTCCAGAGAGGGGGGTGCGGTTTTCGTGTCTGCGGGTGCCGCTATCTGCGAAAGGCTGGCGACAAGTGCGAGCATTTCGTCGGATACCTGCGCACGGTCGTCCGTCGCTTCGCCCGATGCGGCAGCCTCTTTTGTCGATTTGCTTTCACTTGCGGATTTGGCCGTCTGCGGTTTTTCGTGTCCCTTTGCCGGAGCATTGGCTGCCGGGGCGGCATTGTCGCGGCCTTGTGTTTCAGTCTTGTCGTTGTGTTCCGCGACTTCGCGCGACAAGACCTGGCCGAACGACTCCGATGCTCCGTTCGCATCCGATGGCTTGGCCGGCGTGGACGCGGACAGCATGCCGGCTGTGTTGGAAACCTGTGAAGTTTGCATGTCAATGGCTACCGTTTGTAGTTTGCCTGCCGGGTTGCGTATTCATCCATCAGTTTCTGGTCGCGCTTGTTTGCCTTGCGCTCTTCCACTTGCTGTGCGCGCGTGGCCAACGTGTCGTAGGACATGCGCTTGCGCTCGCATGACTGCCACACACCACGTTCCTCCGAAATGCGGCGCTGCGCATCCTTTACAATCTGTTGCTGGCCGGCGATCGCGGTATCGAGCTTGTCCAGGAACATCTGGAAGTTGCGATAACCCGCAGCACTGATTCCGGCGGAAAGGCCCGCCTTGAAACGAGCCTCATAATCGTCACGGTATTGCAGCAGAAGGGCGAGCTTCTGTTCCGTGTCCTCACACGCGCGTATTGCCTTGCCAAGACGCTTCGCGGCCTCGTCTGTCTGGTTTGTTGCCAGATCGATAAGGGTATCAAGAGCGGAATTTGTTGCCATGATTCATTATAGTTCCGCAGCAGCGCCAGCTATCCTTGGAATAGGGCTGCAAGTTGCCCCAAGCTCTCCGCTATGCCTGCCCGCTCGGTAATGTCCTGCTGCAGGAATGCCTCGATTTTCGGGTTGAGGGCGATTGCCTGGTCCAGTACCGGGTCGGAACCTGCGCTGTACGCGCCGACACTGATCAGGTCGCGATTGCGCAGATAGCGCGAGTACAGTTGCTTGAGCTGGCGCGTCAGCTTCTGATGCTTTTCGTCGGTGATGTTGTGCATGGCCCGGCTGATCGACTGCTCGATGTCGATGGCCGGATAGTGGCCGGCCTCCGCCAGGCTGCGGTTGAGTACGATGTGACCGTCCAGGATTGCGCGTGCCGAGTCGGCGATCGGGTCCTGCTGGTCGTCGCCCTCGGTCAGCACAGTGTAGAAGGCAGTGATCGACCCGCCGCCCTCCTTGCCGTTGCCCGCCCGTTCCACCAGCGTCGGCAATTTCGCAAAAACCGAAGGAGGGTAGCCTTTGGTCGCGGGCGGTTCGCCGATGGCCAGTGCAATTTCGCGTTGCGCCATGGCGTAGCGGGTGAGTGAGTCCATGATCAGCAACACGCTCTTGCCCTGGTCGCGAAAATACTCGGCGATCGTGTGCGTGTAGGCTGCGCCTTGCAGGCGCATCAGCGGCGGCGTGTCCGCGGGAGCCGCGACGACGACAGAGCGCTTCAGGCCGACCGTGCCGAGAATCTGCTCGATGAATTCCTTGACTTCGCGGCCGCGTTCGCCGATCAGGCCGACCACGATCACGTCCGCGCCGGTATAGCGTGCCATCATGCCCAGCAGGACGCTCTTGCCGACGCCTGAGCCGGCGAACAGTCCCATGCGCTGGCCGCGACCGACGGTCAGCATGCTGTTGATCGCGCGCACGCCGACATCGAGGACATTCGTGATCGGTGCGCGGCTCAGGGGGTTGGCTGCGCGCACGGTGAGCGGGGCGGCGTGCACGGTGTTGAGCGGGCCCAGCGAATCGAGCGGGCGGCCGGCGCCGTCCAGTACGCGGCCGAGCAACTCGTTGCCGACCGGGAGGTGGCGGCCGCGGTCGCTCGGACGGCGCCGCGGATGATCGACCGTGCCGGGCCGGGGCAGGCTTTGTACTACTTCGACGGGAAATACGCGGGTGCCGGGCACAACGCCTTCCACATCGCTTTGCGGCATCAGGAACAGCTTGTCGTCTGCGAAGCCGACGACTTCCGCCTCGATCCTGGCGCCGCTGGGCAGGGGAACGGTGCATGCGCTGCCGACGGCGAGCTTGAGCCCCACGGCTTCCATGACCAGGCCTGCCACGCGCGTAACGCGGCCCGATACCTGCATCGGTTCCGGGATCGATGCCAGCGCCCTGCAATCCTGCAGGTAGGCACGCCAGCGGTCGGTATGCGCAGCGCTCATTCCAGCCAGTCAATCTGCTTGCCGAACGCATCCGCGATGCGCTGCCAGCGCACTTCCGCCGATGCATCGATCTGGTTGCTCGCCGTTTCGACGCGGCAGCCGCCGCGTCCCATCTGCGGATCTTCCGTCAGGCGCCAGCCGGACTTGCTCAGTTCGTCTCCAATATGACTTCGAACAGTCTCTGCATCCTGCGGATGCAGGACCAGCAGCGCCGGAGGCTGCACGGCGGGCAGATAGCGGATGGCTTCACTGACGATCGGCAGAACCAGTTCCGGACGCACTTTCAGCGCTGTTTTCAGCATGGCTTTCGCAAGATCCAGTGCAAGGTCGAGCATGTCCTGCGCAACGGCTTCGTCGGCTCGGGCAACTGCGTTGCCGAAGGTGTCCGCGATCTGGCGCAGCCGTGCCACTTCACGTGCGGCTTCGGCGCGGCCCGCAGCCAATCCGGCGGCATGGCCCTGTTGATGCCCCTCGGCGTGGCCCTGCTTGCGCGCTTCTTCTTTCTGCTGGGCGATTTCCCTGGCCGCCTGTTCGAGCGCGGCTGCGCTGTCCTCTTTCTTGCTCGGACGTTCGTCCCCAAAGGATGCCAGCTCCCAGCGCTGGTAGGCGGACAGTTGTTCTTTCGGGATGACGGTGGAACTCATTTGGGTTTCCGATATGTTGGCTTTGGGACTGTGCGGCGCTTTACTGTCTTTTCGGGTCGGACTATGGCTTGGCCAATTTACCCCCATCCCGGCCTTCTTTAAAAGTGGAAGGAGTGGATGGGGCTTCGCTATCTTTTTCGGGCCAAACTATGGCTCGACCAATTTACCCCCATCCCCCCCTTCCCCCTTAAAGGGGGAAGGGGGGGACAGAGCTTCGCTTGGTATTAAACGAAAGCATCGTCGCCCTTGGCGCCCAGGATGATCTGGCCTTCGTCGGCGAGCCGCCGCACGATCTGCAGGATTTCCTTTTGCTGCGCCTCCACTTCGGACAGGCGAACCGGACCTTTCGACTCCAGGTCTTCGCGCATCATTTCCGCGGCGCGTTGCGACATGTTCTTGAAGATCTTCTCGCGCAAATCCTGGTTGGCGCCCTTGAGCGCGACGATCAGGGATTCCGACTGAACTTCGCGCAGCAGGACCTGGATGCCGCGGTCGTCGATGTCGATGATGTTGTCGAACACGAACATCTCGTCCATGATCTTTTGCGCCATGTCGCTGTCGTAGTTCTTCAGGTTGTCCATCACTGAATTCTCGACTTCGCCGGACAGGAAGTTGAGGATTTCCGCCGCCGCGCGCACACCGCCGATCGGCTTCTTTTTCAGGTTTTCGTTACCCGTCAACAGCTTGGTCAGCACCTCGTTCAGTTCGCGTAGCGCTGTCGGCTGCACGCCGTCGAGGGTCGCAATGCGCAGCACGACGTCATTGCGCAGGCGTTCTGAGAAATACGTCAGCACTTCGCACGCATGGTAGCGCTCCAGATGCACCAGGATGGTGGCGATGATCTGCGGATGTTCATTGCGGATCAGGTCCGCAACCGATTGCGAGTCCATCCACTTCAGGCTTTCGATGCCGCTCGCGTCGCGCGTGCCGAGGATGCGGTTCAGGAGCGACGATGCCTTGTCTTCGCCCAGCGCCTTGGTCAGCACGGTGCGGATGTACTCGTCCGAATCCAGGCCGAAAGATGTGTTCTGCTCGGTCTCGGTGCGGAAGTCGTCGAGCACCGATTCCAGTTGTTCGCTTGCGACCGCCTTCATGCTTGACATGGCCGCACCCAGCTTCTGTACTTCGCGCGGGCCGAGATACTTCATGACCTCGGCAGCCTCTTCCTCGCCCAGGGCGAGCATCAGGATTGCACCTTTTAAAACGCCGTCCTCACTCATTTCCCACCCATGCCTTCACTACGTTTGCCACCATCTTCGGGTCGTTCTTTGCCAGCTCTTTGGCCGCTTCCAGATTGTCCTGATAGGTGCGCGGCTTGTTGCCCATTGGGACCACTTCATGCGGGATCTGCTCAAGCTCTTCCTCCGGTTCGGGCGGAGGCGGCGGCGGTGCGAAGATTGCCGCAATCCTGCGCAGCAGCGGACGAAGCACGCCGAAGAACAGATAGAGCAGGATGGCGGCGCCAAGCAGATACTTGCCGGCCGCGAGCGCCATCGTCAGGACTTCCGGGCGCTTCCAGATCGGCGTTTCCGGAATGATTTCCTTTTCCGGGCGGGCGAACGGGCTGTTGACGACGTTGAGAGAATCTCCGCGCTCCTTGTTGTAGCCCATTGCCTCCTTGACGAGGTCGGTGATCTGGGTTTTTTCGGCATCCGACAGCGGCTTCATCGTGATCTTGCCGTCCTTGCCGACTTCCTTCTTGTAGTTGACGACGACGGCGACCGACAGGCGCTTGACGCCGCCCATCGGCTGCTGCACGTAGCGTACCGTCTTGTCGACTTCGTAATTGACGGTCGTGTCGCGGTGCGCATTGGTCGGCGTGGCCGTCGATGCCGACGCCCCGGCGGCGCCGGGCGCCGTAGCGCCGGCAGGGGCGATGATCGGGGCGGTTGCGGGCGCCGGCGGCTGGTTGGACAGTGCGCCCGGAACGCCGGATGCGGTCAGCGGAGCGCCGCTCTGGGTTTCGCTGGTCTGCTGGCTGCGGACGGCGGATGCATTCGGCGCCTGGTTCGGCGTATAGATCTCTGCCGCCTGTTCGGTGTGCGAGAAATCCACGTCGGCGGTTGCTTCGGCGCGTACGTTGTCGGGGCCGACGATCGGCGACACGATCGATTCGATGCGGTGGACGATGCTGTCCTGCAGCTCCTGCACGTATTTCAGCTGAGTCGGATCGAGCACGTTGCTGCCGGCAGCCTTGGCGGTGTCCGACAGCAGGTTGCCGTTCTGGTCGACAATGGTGACGTTCTTGGTCGGCAGGTCGGGCACGCTGCTGGCCACCAGGTGCACGATGGCATTGACCTGTTGCTGGTCCAGCGTGCGCCCGGGATGCAGGTTCAGCAGCACGGAGGCCGTCGGCTTTTGCTGGTCGCGCACAAAGACCGAGGCTTTCGGCAGGGCCAGGTGCACGCGCGCGGCCTGCACGGCTGCGACCGACTGGATCGAGCGCGCCAGTTCTCCTTCGAGGGCGCGCTGGAAGTTGACCTGTTCGAGGAACTGGGAGATGCCGAGCTTCTGGTTTTCCATCAGCTCGAAGCCGACGTTGCCGCCCTTGGGCAGGCCCTGCGACGCCAGCTTCAGGCGTGCGTCATGCACCTGGCCGGCCGGCACCAGGATCGCATTGCCGCCCTCGGCGAACTTGTACGGGACGTTCATCTGCTGCAGCGATGCGACGATGGCGCCGCCGTCGCGGTCGGAGAAATTGGAGAACAGCACGCGGTAATCAGGCTGCTGGCTCCACATCCATACCCCGGACATGACGGCGAGTACCGCCGCCACACCCAGCATCAGGAAAAAATTCCGTCCACCCGGCGTCTGTGCGAAACCGACAATGCCCGACGGGACGACGGCGTTTTCGCCTGCTACCGCCATAATCCGCCTCCCGGCATGCGGATCTCAAGGATGTTGTTCTTCATGTGTTTTTCCAGCTGATCGAGGTTTATGCCTTAGTGTAGGATTTTCTTCGCGTTAAGGAAAACCGATCGCTGGAACAGAGCAATAATTTCAGCGTTTATCCAGTTCAGGCGGGCCGTTTGCGCGTGCTACCGTAGCGTCGTGATAGAAGTCATGCCTGTGCTTGTTGCGCTCGGCATGCAAATGACTGTATGAGGCCCGTATGAAACCCGCAATGATCGACACGAGCAGAATCGAGGCGATGATTTCCCAGCTCAAGGCTGCGGCGACTCGTCCGGACAGCAACGTCAAATCGGTGCAGGGAGAACCGCAGTCCGCCCCCGGCGTCGATTTTGCCAGCGCGCTCAAGGCAACGCTGGATCAGGTCAACGGCGCGCAACGAAAATCGGAAGACATGGCCAAGCGTTTCGTATTGGGCGATGACAGTGTCAATCTCTCCGATGTGATGATCAATTCGCAAAAAGCCAATATTGCCTTCCAGGCCACCGTCCAGGTGCGCAACAAGCTGGTGTCGGCTTATCACGACATCATGAACATGCAGGTGTGATCCGGGATTGCGGCGGGCAGGATGATTCCCGTCGAGCGGTTGCGTTGGTTGTTTGTTGATTATTTTCTCTTCGGTGATGCGGTTCTGTAGTCGCTCCGTGGGTAGTAGCCGGGACCGGCCCCGGCGGGCCGCTCACTTTTTTGCTTCGCCAAAAAAGTTGGCAAAAAAGGGGGCCGCCGAGGTGCGACCCCAAGACGCTGCCCCTTCGGGGTTCCCGAAAAAATGCCCGGCAAAGCGGGAAGCGAAATAACTCGCCCTCGCTGCGCTCGGTGCTCAGACAGATTTCGCTTCTTTATCCGCTTTGCCGGGCATTTTTTCGGCAGCGCCCAAGGGGATTTGAAAAGCCCAACCCCCGCCCCACCCTGGCCCTCCCCGGCGGGGAGGGAATTGTTCCGGCCTTGGCAATCGTCGTCGATGCCTTATCTCCCGCACGAACAATCAAACCGTTCTAATTCATGCCGGTGGCCTTGGCATTCCGTTCGCGTTCGAGTTTCGTGATGTAGCGTTGTACAGCCGTCAACATCTGCTTGGGCAGATCGACGAACATGCAACCGAGTTTGCGGATCGACTTGCCGCTGGACAGGGTAAGGTCATGCGAATTGCGGATCTGCAGGTCGACGGTAATGACTGTTCCGCCCGGAATATCGATGCGGCAGCCCTTGTAGATACGTCCGATGGTATTGTCCAGGAGCTTCTTTTCGTCTACCACGCCGATGCCGCCGCCGCTGATGTCTTTCAATGTGACCACCACCGTCGTTCCTCCCAATCCCGTGTCGTCCGGAGGGATGTGGATGGTGCAGCGCAGCGGATTGGCGACCGGAGTCGGCACGCGATAGTGTTCGCGTCGCTGCAGCCGGACCATGCTGCCGGGGATGGGGATGTAAAGCGCAGGCAGGTTTTCGTACAGGCACTCGCGTACCTTGCTTGCGAAAAACAGGATGCGGATATTGTCCAGCACGGTTTCGAACGACACGTTGTCGCTGTCGATGATGCGCTGGTTGACCAGGTTGCTGGGGGCGCGATCGACGACTACCAGGCCGGCTTCTTCGTCGACCTCGAGGACGGACGTCACCACGGCTTCCGCGCCGCCGTCAGCCTGCATGCTGACAAGCTGGTTGCGTTCCTGCATGGCGCGCAGCAATCCGATGATTTCCCGGCGCGAATGCACCTGATAAGGACTTACATCCTCCGTTCCGAACTTCGTATTGAATGCCATTTATATATGTTTCTGGTTGCTGTTGATCAGGGGCGGGCTGGGGCGGTCGTCTCCAGTATGTTGAATTGCGTCGATATGGTAAAGCCATGCGAGCAATTCCGCCACCACTCTGTACAGGGCAGGGGGGATATGCCGGTCGAGATCCACTTGCGTCAGCAGCGCAACCAGCTCCTTCGATTCATGCACGAATACCCCATGCTCGCGCGCACGCTTGATGATTTCCTCGGCCACCAGGCCGCGCCCCTTGGCCACCACCCGGGGAGCCAGATCTCCGGTCTGGTAGGCTAGTGCCACCGCACTCTGGGCAGGATTAGGCTGCTTCATCGCGTTTTACCAGCAACAGGTCGAGAGGGGACCCCGCTGCCTCCAGTGCATCGGCCAGCATGCCGCCATACGTCCGCAGCGCTGCCGCCGTGTCTTCGCTCCCGGTGTTGACCTGGACATGCACGCGGTCGCCGATCAGACGGATGGTGGCGGAAATGTCGCCCAGATGCGGCAGTTCGAAGCGTACCGCGCTGCTCCAGACCGACTGCTGTGCTTCGGGCGAACTGCCGTCGGGTGTGTCTTCGTTGATTTCCCACTCCATACGCTGGCCCGGCCACAGCTCGCCTTTCCAGCGCACCTGCTGGTGTTCGAGGGTATGCAATTGCAGGTTGATGAGGCGGGACGACTCCCGGTCAAGAACGGGCAGGGCGGACTGCGAACGGGCAATCACGTCGGCATCGGTCGTCGCCGGATTGCCGGCCTGCAGTTGGGCTTCGCGTAGCAGGTGCATCAACTTTTGCGCGCCGTCCCCGAGTTCGCGCATGTTGGCGGCCAGCCGTGCCAGATCGGGGTTGCCGGCATCCTGCTGCGCCGCTTCGGCCGGGCCTCCCGCAGCGCGGTTCAACTGGGCTTGCGGCTCGCGCAGGAGATCTGCCGTGCTGCGGCCGCCGCTGATCCAGTCCTGCAGGTGCGATTCGTAGAACAGTCCGCTGGAGGTCAGGGCATCTTGCAGGGCCGTCGCGATCTGTGCGCCGCCGGCGGGCGATCCGAGCAGTGCCGACCTGGCGACCAGCGTGGCCACCATGCCGTCCTTTGCCGCGGCATGCAGCAGCTGGTCAACCAGGCGGGCGGCATCGCTGAAGGAGGTAACTGCGCTGCCGCCCTGTTGGGTGAGAAGAAAGGTGGGACGCGGTTCCCGCGCGATGAAAACCATCGACAGGTTGTCGCCGACCTTGGTGCCGACAGGAAGGGCCATGCGTGCGGCGGTGTCGGCGACCTTGACCAGGAATGTTCCGTCGTCAAGCAGCTTGTTGACGGTGGCGCTGACTTCCTTGCCGATGGCAATCTGGGTCAGCCTGCGGAAAACCTCCTGCCGTGTATCGGTGGCGGAGACCGTTCGCGTAGAGGCCTCGAGCGAGGCCGGGGGCCGGTTAAGGTTGATGTCGGCCCGCGGCAGCATGGCCGTTATCCTGTCTGGCCTGCGCCGTACGCCTTATACAGCTTGCGCTCGGTGCCTACGCTATTCATCATCGCGCTCAGTTGCGCCATCCATGGCTCGGTGATGTCGCGAATCTGGCGGTCGTCCTCAAGGATCTTTTTGATGATCCTGGTTTTCTGTTCGCGGGCGGTCGGCGACAGGGGCTGGCGTGGTCCGTCGTTCTGCTTGAGGATCTCGACCTGGCTGGAACAGCGCGACTCCAGCGCCGCCAATTGTTCCCAGTCGCCGGTACGGGCCGCGGCGAGCATCTGGTCGGTGATGTCGGCAACGGTTTCGTAGATGGAGAGGATTTCCTGGGTGTCCATGTTGTTATGCTTTCACGAGACGTGTTGTTGTCGGGGCGAGGGGGTCGTAGGGCTTCGGCGGAGGCGGCGCTTGAGTCTGGGCTTGTTGCTGCGCCATCTTGGCGGGATCGATCGCTTCCCACGACTCTTTCAAGCCCTTCAGCAGCTGATGTACCTCTTCCAGGGTTTTCGGCTGGTTCTTCAAGTGGGCGACCATAAGGCGCGTCGACATATACTCATAAAGCGCATCCAGATTGAGGGCCACTTCACCGCCGACCTTCTTGTCCAGGCTGGTGCGCAAGCCCTCATTGATGATGGCGACCGCCTTGGAAATGGATCTTCCCTTGCCCTCGATGTCGCCGGCCTGCATCTGCTGAATGGCCGACGAAATGGCGATCATCGCGCCTTCGAACAGCATGATGATGAGTTTGTGCGGACTGGCGGCGACGACGCCGGTTTCCAGTCCGACTTTGTTGTAGGCGCCGGCTCCGTTCATCGGTGATCCGAACATGTGTGATTCTCCTATGAGGTCTGCGCTTTCAGCGCCTCTAGCTGCTGGGTCAGGAACGTGCTTGTGCTCGTCATGCTGGCAATCGCCTTATCGAGTGCCGTGAATTGTGCGTTATAGCGTCGTTCAATTGCCTCCAGCCGAACATTTTGCGACTCGCGCTGGGTGCCGATGGACTTGATGGAGGAATTGATGCCGTCCATCCGGCTGTTCAGCAATGCGTTGTCTCCAAAGATCATGGTGCTGATCAGGGAGTTGACGCGCGAGCCGATACCGGTTGTCTCGTCGGTCTTGGTAAACAGTTTGCTGATGTCTTTCAGCGGGTCCGCGAACACTTTATTTAGCTTGTCGGAATCGAGCGACAGCGTGCCATCCTTCTGGAAGCTGACACCGACATCGGACAGGGTTGACATGCCCGTAACACCGCCGGGCACGCTGTTCGACAAGGCGGAGCGCAACTGTTCCTGGATGGAACGGACGGTTGCATCGCCGGTCAGCATGCTGCCCGTACCGGTGGAGGCGTTGTAGGCGGTCAAGTCCGAGATCTGCTTGTAGACGCTGTTGTATCCCTTGACGAAATTATCGAGCGCCGATTTGATCGTCGATGTGTCCCGTGTCAGCGTGAGCTTGGTGGTGACGCCGCTTTCCGTTTCCTTTGCCAGATTCAGCGTTACGCCCTGAATCGCATCGGTGATCGTGTTGCTGTCCTTGGTAATGGTCACACCGTCGACCTTGATGACGGCATCTTTTGCCTCGACGTTCTGAGTCAGGTTGGACACGCCGCCGTCGCTGGCATCGAAGGCGAGTTCGGCCAGACCAGCGGTGCCGTCTTCTGTCACCGTGATACGCGCCGCATTCGACAGTCCGGTTTCCTTGGAGCTCAGGGACAGGCGATAGCTTGTGCCGTCATTGATGATGCTGGCACTCAGGCCGGCGTTGGCGTTGTTGATGGCATCGCGAATACCCTCCAGGGTATTGTTGGTCGAATCGATGGTGATGGAGACCGAAGTGGCGTCCGGATTGGCGGTAAAGGTCACCGGAGGTGTGGCCGCACTGCTGTAGGTGCCGAGGTCGATTGTGAGCGTGCCGTTTCCGACGACGGTGTCCGACGCCGCGAAGCCCTCAGAAATCAGCTTTTGCGACTGAGCCAGGCTCTGGACTTCGATATTGTACGTTCCGGCAATTGCGCCGCCAGTCGAGGTGGCGGCCAGAACGGACGAATCGGCAACACTGGCCTTGACGCTGTTATACGTTGAAGTCAGGTTAAGGGTTTGCGCCGCTTCCTGGAACGACGAGAGCGCGCTTTTCAGCGTCCCGTACGCTGAAAGCTTTGCCTGGTAACTGGCTTCTTTCTGGGCAAGGAGTTGGAGCGGGCGCTGTTCGATCGCCATTAACTGGCTGACAATGGTCTTGACATCCAGGCCCGAACCGATGCCAGGAGAACTGATTGTGGCCACCTGACCCTCCTATTGAAAACATCAATATACTTGACTATCGGCAGTATTGAACCCGACTTTAGGGGGGGAATTGCCTGTCAATTCCATGCTGATAGCAGCAACGAGCGCAGGATAGGAGCTTCAGGCTTGTTGCTTGATTAGCAAGCCTTGCAGCTTGTCCAATGCCTTTGAGATTGCCAATGCTTCCTCGGACGGGATCTGGCGAAGCACTTCACTGGTTTCCCGGTCAATGACCTTGACGACGACACGCTCGCTCTCGTCATCGATGGAAAATTCTACGTCGCGGGACATCGACTGCATCGCCTTGTTGATGCTTTTAATGGCATCGTCAAGCTGAGCCAGGTTGGGAACGGCAGCGGACTGCTGGACGGCGTCGGGCAACTCGACGGGGGCGGCAGTCTTGGCAGGAAGTTGCGGTGTGTTGACGCCGCTCGTGACCTGGCTCGACTGCGAAGGATTGTTGCCTGTTGGACGGATATCCATAGTTGCTCCCTATAAGGAGAAAAACCCGGCCAAGAAATCCTGGCCGGGTGCTGCATTTACAACTGATTCAGCCAGGCTTAGCCGCGCAGCAGGCTCAGCACGTTGTTCGGCAACGAGTTGGCTTGCGCCAGCATGGCGGTACCGGCTTGCTGCAGGATCTGGCCACGGGTCAGGGTCGCGGTTTCAGCTGCGAAGTCGGCGTCCTGAATCCGGCTGCGTGCAGCGGAGAGGTTCTCGCTGGACGAAGACAGGTTGGCGATCACCGAATCGAAGCGGTTCTGGATTGCACCGAAGGTGCCGCGCAGCGAGTTGACCGAGGACAGGGCCGAGTCGATACGCATCAGCGTCACGTTGGCGTTGCTCACGGTCGTCACGTCGACGTCCTCGAGATGGCCGGTATTGTCGCTGGTTTCCGTCGTCGTCGTACCGGCGGTCAGACCGATGGTCGCCAAGTCGGTGCCTGCCAGGGTGATATCGTCTGCGGAACCCAGGTTCATCTGGCCGGTAGCCGAGTCATAGGTTGCATAGACGCCGCTCACTTGCGAGTTGATGCGCGCAGCCAGAGTGTCCGCGGTGTAGGTGTCTGCTGCGATCGACACGCCGTTGATCTTCAACTGGTCGGCATTGACTGTGATGCTGCCGGCCGCGGAACCTGCGGTCTGCGTGAACGTGCCCAGCGAGCCAGAGACGGTCGGCGCAGTCAGGCTGCTTGCCGATTCGATCGTCAGCGAGCCGGCGCCGGTGTCGTAGGTGACGTTGTAGTCGGATGCATTGCTGCCGAGGGCGGTGAGGATCTCGGTTTCCAGCGCGTCGGCCGCCGTTTGATCACCTGCTGAATAGTCACCCGACAGCGTGATGCTGGTGCCATTGATCGTCAGGGTCTGGTTGGTGGTCGTGACTGCGGCCACGCTATCGTTACTGGAGCCAGTGCCGATGCCTGCATTGGTAGCGTTGTCCCGCTCGACGCTGGTTGCGGCCGTATCGGGCGCAATCACGACACCGGTGCCCGCGCCGCCGGAGACGTCGCTGTTGAAGATCGACATCTGGCCGGTATCGCTGTCATAGCTGGCGGTGTAGTCGGTGGTGCCGGAGGCCGTGTTGAGCTGAGCGGCAATGTCGGTAGCCATGGCATCGAAGCTGGCGTAGTTTGAAGTCAGCGAGACATTGAAACCATCGGCCAGGAATTTTGCCGTGCCCGAGGACACCGCCGGGGTGCCTGCCGTAGAGGTCAGGTTGGTGGTCTTGTCCCAGCCTGCATTGAATGCAGCAGCATTTGTTGCTTCGATCGTCGGTGCGGAAGAGCCGACCGTGTTGTTGATGATCGAATAGGAGCCGCCGCTGAAATCAACTGAATACGCACCGGAACCAGCCGAAGCATTCAGCTGATTCTGGATTTCTGAGGCGACGCCGGCATTGGTCAAGTAGTTGGCATTGAGGTTCACGGCAATGCCATCCACCTCGAAGGTTGCAGCATTGGTTGCGCCGCCAGCCAAGCCGGCGCTGTTTGCAAAGCCTGCGTTGGTCGCATTCGTGTCAGCGTTGGTGACCTGAATCGCGGTGCCCGAACCATCGCCGAACTTGATTTCCAGCTTGCCGTTTACCATTGCTGCAGTTGCGGTGCCGCCGACAACAGCTTGCAACTGAGTTTGAATGTCGGAAGCCAAGTTGGTGCCGTCATCGCCAGTGTAGTTAGACGTCAACGTGATGCCTACGGTCGTCGCACCGTCGGTTACATTGAATTGGACGAGATTACCTGCGCCGCTGAAATCTAGTCCAGTTGTAATACTTTGGACGTTCATGCCTTCGACGGCGCCGGCCGTCGTGAAGTCAGTCGTGCCGTTCACGCCGGCGACGCCAAGGGTGCCCTTCGAACCCGCATCCGCAACCTGCGAGAAGTTCTTGTTCGACACCGTGAAGACGTTGCTGCCTTTCTGGGCCGTCACCGCGGCGGTCGAGTAGTCGCCGAGCGCAAAGGTGGCGCTGGCCGAACCGAACGAGCCCGCGCTGCTGATCGCGGTCGAGGTCACGCTGGCGATCTTGCCGACCGAGTCTGCACGCATGCTGGACTCAAGGCTGAGGGAGATCGTTTCGCCGGCCGACGCGCCGACCTGGAAGTTGGCGGAGCCAAAGGTGCCGTCGAGCAGCTTCTGGCCGTTGAATGAGGTGGTTGCGGAGATACGGTCGATTTCCTGCAGACGCTGCTGCACTTCTTCGTTCAGTGCGGCACGGTCGGAAGCGGAGTTCGTGGCGTTGGATGCCTGCACGGCGAGTTCACGGATACGCTGCAGGTTGTTCGAGATTTCGCCGAGTGCGCCTTCACCGGTCTGCGCCAGGGAGATACCGTCATTGGCATTGCGGGCGGCCTGGTCGAGGCCCTTGATCTGAGTGGTGAAGCGCGAAGCAATTGCGAGACCGGCAGCGTCGTCCTTGGCGCTGTTGATGCGCAAGCCGGAAGAGAGACGCTGCAACGAGGTCTGCAGCGCGCCTTGCGATGCGGTCAGGTTGCGTTGCGCATTCAGCGAAGCGATGTTGGTATTAATAAAAGCAGCCATGTTGGTTCTCCTGTTTGACTGAAGGGCTGATTAACGCCGGTTTGAGCTTTTCAACTCTGGTTCCCGTTCCGGATTGCCGGGCTGATGAACCGCTGTTGTTTCCTTTATCGGACGGGGCTGAAAAAAGTTTAGGGGTGTTGCCCCCGATATTTTTTCAGCCGCTTCCAATCTCAAGCCTGGCACCTGCTTCTTCGGAGCTTCTTCGTAAATCTTTAGGTGTGTAATTTGTTTTGAGCGAGGCGGCGTGCCGGCGGCGGGGCTGCCGTATGCGTGAATGCTCTGGTTTCTCTCTGGCGGTGGGGCGGTCGCGTTGCGTCGCGGGAAGAAAAAAATAATTTGGCTCTCAAGTTTGCTTGATCCTTGCCGTTAAGGTCGCGGCCCGGGGTTTGTGCTGCCCGAACGGCAAGGTGTTTTGACAGTTTGGCAATCTTTGCGCTTTCTTCTCGTTCTGGTTGGAATGCGGCTGCAGTGCCATTCGGGCAAGCACCTGAAAGTATTTTGATGGTAGTGCAGGCCGCTGCGCCAGCATCCTGTGCAGGCACGGAGGCCTGCACTACCTGAAAAAAAGGAATTCTTGCGATGCGGAAGACGTAGAATCGCCGGTATTTTGGAAAAAGAAACAACAAGAAACATGTCAGGCGCATGAAACCCACATTCCAATTACCGAAAAACGAGATTGCGCTCGTGCTGGCCGGCTTCAAGGGCGCCTTCCGTACTGTCGCTGTGTTCAGCGCGATCATTAACCTGCTGATGCTGGTTCCGTCGATCTACATGCTCCAGGTCTACGACCGGGTACTGCCGAGCCGCAATGAAATGACGCTGCTGATGCTGACGGTCATCATGCTCGGCGCCTACCTGCTGATGAGCGCGCTGGAATTCGTGCGCAGTTTCGTGCTGATCCGCGTCGGCGCGCGGCTCGACATGCAGCTCAACAAGCGTGTCTATACCGCCGCTTTCGAACAGAACCTGAAACAGGGAGGCGGCAATGCCGGCCAGGCGCTGCAGGACCTGACCAATATCCGCCAGTTCCTGACGGGGAATGCGTTGTTCGCGTTCTTCGATGCGCCGTGGTTCCCGGTGTACCTGGTGGTGATCTTCCTGTTTTCACCATCGCTGGGCGTGTTCGCGCTGGTCGGTTCGGTGCTGCTGCTCGCGCTCGCCTATATCAACGAGGTGGTGTCGCGCAAACCGCTGGCGGAGGCCAATACCATGGCAATCGCTTCGTCCAACCTCGCTTCCAGCAATCTGCGCAATGCCGAGGTGATCGAGGCGATGGGCATGCTGCCGAACCTGATGCATCGCTGGTTTTCGCTGCAGGCAAAGTTCCTCAACCTGCAGGCGGAAGCCAGCGAAAAGGCAGGGATCGTGCAGGCGGTGACGAAGTTCGTCCGGATCTCGATCCAGTCGCTGGTACTTGGCTTCGGCGCCTTGCTGGTCCTGGAGAACAAGATGACGCCCGGGATGATGATCGCCGCATCGATCCTGATGGGACGCACGCTCAGTCCGCTCGAAATGCTGATCGGCGTCTGGAAGCAATGGAGCGGCACGCGCAGCGCCTACCGGCATCTGTCGGAACTTCTCGATGCCAATCCGCCGCGCGAAGCAGGCATGGAACTGCCGAAGCCGAAAGGCGTGTTGTCGGTGGAGACGGTGACCGCGGCGCCGCCGGGTTCGCCGGTTGCGGTGATCAAAGGTGTGAGTTTTGCGATTCAACCGGGCGACGCACTCGGCCTGATCGGCCCGAGCGGATCAGGCAAGTCGACACTGGCGCGACTGCTGGTCGGCGTATGGCCGGCCGCCGGCGGCAAGGTGCGTCTCGACGGCTCGGATGTCTATCGGTGGAACAAGGACCAACTGGGGCCGAACATCGGCTATCTGCCGCAAGATGTCGAACTCTTCGGCGGCACGGTCAGCGACAACATCGCACGCTTCGGCGACGTCGATCCGGAACAGGTGGTTCTTGCCGCCCAGCGTGCCGGGGTGCACGACATGATCCTGCATTTCCCGCAGGGTTACGACACGCGCCTGGGAGAAGCGGGCGCCGGCCTGTCCGGCGGACAGAAGCAGCGCATCGGACTGGCGCGCGCGATGTACGGCGATCCGTCGCTGATCGTGCTGGATGAGCCGAACTCCAACCTCGACGATGCCGGCGAGCTGGCGCTGGTGAACGCGATTGCCGACCTGCGGCGGCGCGGCAAGACGATCGTGCTGATTACCCATCGCATGAGCGTCATCGGCGTCACCAACAAACTGCTCCTGCTGCGCGACGGCGTGATCCAGCTGTTCGGCCCGACGGACCAGGTGCTGAACGCGATCTCGCAGGCGAACCAGCAGGCGCAACAGGCAAAGCTGGCGCAACAGCAGGCAAACACGGTTGCAGCGAATACGTCGACGGCAGCGGCGGAACAGGAATGACCATGAGGACTATCGTTGGCGAAAAGGCCGGGGCGGCAAGTATTGCGGCCCCGGGAAAGGAATCGATCGTGGTCAATACCGATGACACGAGGCATGCCCGGCTGGGCTGGCTGATCGTCCTGCTCGGTGTCGGCGGTTTCATGCTGTGGGCCTTGTTTGCGCCGCTGGACCAGGGTGTTCCGATTTCCGGCACGGTGACCGTGGCATCGAATCGAAAGGCAGTCCAGCATCAGAGCGGCGGTACGGTGGACGATATCCTGGTCAAGGAAGGCGATGTCGTGAAGGCGGGCCAGCCGCTGGTCCGCATGAACGATGTCCAGGCCAGGGCGGCAGCCGAGATCACGTGGGTCCAGTACTACACCGCGCGTGCGACCGAGGCGCGCCTGACGGCCGAACTGGAAGACAGAAAGGCGATTGCGTTCCCGGATGACCTGGTGGCGGCGAAGGACGATCCGCGCGTGGCGGACAACATCGCCTTGCAGACTCAATTGTTCGTGTCGCGTCGGTCCGCGATACAAAGCGAACTCGCTTCGATTGAAGAGAACATCGCGGGCTTGCGTTCCCAGTCGCACGGCCTGGAAGCGTCGCGGGACAGCAAGAAGACGCAATTGCAATTCCTGAAGCAGCAACTGGAAGGCATGCGCGATCTTGCCGCGGATGGTTATGTAGCGCGCAACCGCCTGTACGACCTGGAGCGCATGTACGCGCAGATCAGCGGTGCGATGTCGGAGGATATCGGCAGTATCGGACGGGTGCAGCGGCAGATTGCCGAGCTGAGCCTGCGCCGCGTCCAGCGCCGGCAGGAATACCAGAAGGAGGTGCGCACGCAACTGGCCGACGTGCGCAAGGAGGCGGACGCGCTGGGCAGCCGGCTGACCTCGCAGGACTTCGAACTGGCCAATGTGGTGGTCAGGGCGCCGGTCGACGGCACGGTGGTCGCGTTGAATGTATTTACGAAGGGGGCGGTGATCGGGCCGGGCTTTCGCATGATGGACATCGTGCCGAGCGACGACCCGCTGGTTGTCGAGGGACAGGTTCCGGTTAACCTGATCGACAAGGTGCGCCGGGATCTCAAGGTCGAATTGATGTTTTCGGCATTTAACCAGAGCAAGACGCCGCGCATTCCGGGACTGGTGACCCAGGTATCCGCCGACCGCCTGATCGATGAACAAAACGGTTATCCGTACTACAAGCTGTACGCCAAGGTCGCGCCTGAAGGAATGAAGCTCATCAAGGATCTGCAGATCCGCCCCGGCATGCCGGTCGAGGTCTTCGTGAAGACCGGCGAACGGACGATGATGAGTTATCTGTTCAAGCCGGTGTTTGACCGTGCCGCAACGGCATTGACGGAGGAGTGAAGGTGCCGCATCTTCCGACATGGCGGCGCCTTGCCGGTGCGGTTTCAGGCGTGTTGCTGCTGCAGGCGGGATGTGCGTCGGCGATGGGCTTGCTGCAGGCATACGATGCAGCGCTGCAAAACGATCCGACCTACCGCGCAGCGGTACATGAAAACGAAGCCGGACAACAGAACAAGGCAATGGGCCGTTCCGCCCTGCTGCCCAGCCTGTCCGCGAGTTATTCGCACTCGAAAAATCGCGCCGACATCACCTCGCCCAATATCTTTGGGGAACCGAGCACGTCGCATCCGCAATATACCAGTGAGGTCAAGGCGATCCAGTTGCGCCAACCCTTGCTGGACCTGGACGGCATCGCGCGCTATCAGCTCGGGATCGCACAGTCGAATTACAGCGACGCGGTGTTTTCGGCGCGCCGCGCGGACCTGGTGTTGCGCGTGGCGTCGGCTTATACGGATGCGCAGTTTGCAGAAGACCAGTTGGCGCTGGCGCTCGCCCAGCGCGAGGCGTTGGCCGAGCAGATGCGTATGAATGAACGCATGTTCGAGAAAGGCGAGGGCACCAGGACGGATATGCTGGAAACGCGTTCCAGGTTCGAGCTGGCGGAAGCGCAGGTGATCGAGGCGCGCGACAATCTGACGACGGCGCGCAATACGCTGGCGGCGATCGTCGGCAGCGAGGTGATGCAACTGGACCCGTTGTCGGACAATCTCCGGGTGCTGCCGATGCAGCCGGATAGTTTCGACGAATGGAAATCGATCGCGCTGGAGAACAATGTCGACATCGCGGCGCAGCGTTATTCCGTGGACGTGGCGCACCAGAACGTCAACCGCAGCCGCGCCGGCCATGCGCCGAGAATGGATTTCGTCGCGAGCCTGAGCAAGAGCAAGGGCGAAACGCTCAATACGTTTAACCAGGATGCTACCGTGCGCAGCGTCGGCGTGCAGGTCAACATTCCCTTGTATGCCGGCGGCTATGTGAGCGCCGCGACCAGTCAGGCCGTCTTCAATCTCGAGAAGGAAAAATCGAATCTCGAAGCGAAGACGAAACAGGTGCTCGTCGAATTGCGCAAGCAGTACGGGCTGGTAACGAGCAGCGCCGCCCGGGTGGACGCGCTCGTCCATTCGGTCAGGTCGGCGGCCTTGCTGGTGATTGCAACGGAAAAGAGCATCAAGGGCGGCGTGCGCATCAACCTGGACCTGCTCAACGCGCAGCAGCAGTTGTACACCGCGAGGCGTGATCTGGCGCAGGCCAGGTATGCGTATCTGCTCAGTTATCTGCGGTTGCGCAATGCGGCTGGGACGCTGGGTGCGGAGGATCTGCAGAGGGTGGCGGGGTATTTTGCCCCGGGCGCCAGGCACGACGCCTTGTCCGCCGTGTCCCGGCCGATCCGTGCTGGCGGCCCGATAGAGTAGATCTTCCCGCATGGCTGCTGCGGCAGTCCAAACGGACCTTGAAGTAGCGCAGGCCTCCGTGGCTGCGTTTAGCGCGTCCTGTGCATCCAGCGCAGGCACGGAGGCCTGCGCTACCGGACATCTCAAAAGGCATTTGAAACCTGCTCCCACCCCGCCTCAAAAAGAACGTTCGTTCCAAATCTACAATATTTCCGCAAGGTAATTTACAATCGGTTACCGACATGCCGGAAACCGATCGTTTCCTCGCCGCGCGGCCACGCCGCCGCGGCATCCGGCCGTCGTCCACCAGGTGCTTTATCGGCCTGTCCGCAGTAACACCTGATTTGTCCAAGGAAGGGTAGGCATGGCCACGATCACTGGAAGCAACGGTAACGACAATCTCGCCGGCTCGAAAAAAGACGATGTCATCAACGGCCTGGACGGCGATGATTTCATCGACGGCGACAAGGGCGACGATGTGATCGATGGCGGCGACGGCGACGATACCTTGTTCGGCGGCAGAGGCGCGGACACCTTGCTCGGCGCCTTGGGCAACGATCTGCTGGACGGCGGCGATGGCGATGACATCGTCGACGGCGGGGACGGCGACGACACGCTCAGCGGCGGCGACGGCGCCGATACGCTCACCGGCGGCAGCGGCGCCGACATCTTCAGGTTTGATGCCGCCAACAATTTCTCGGATTCGAATGCGCAGGCGATGGATGTCATCACCGACTTCACCTCCGGCGAGGACAAGATCGATCTGCAGTCACTGCTAGGCGCAACGGAGCTCGTCTGGGGTTACCAGACGCCGACCGCCAACGGCATCTGGTATGCGCAATCGGGCGGCGATACCTATGTGTACGTCGATGTGGGCGGCAACACGGGCAAGGCGGAACTGGCGGTCAGGCTCAGCGGTTTGCACGACTTGAGCAACGCCGATTTCCTCGGTGTATTCAATAACGCTCCGGTGGCGACGGCCGACGTCAATGCCGCGACCGAAGATGCGCAACCCGACATGGTGACCGGTAATGTGCTGGCCAACGACAGCGACGTCGATGCAGGCACGGTGCTGCATGTCGGCAATCCCGGCAGCTACACCGGCACCTACGGCACGCTGACTCTCAATGCCGACGGCAGCTACAGCTATGTGTTGAACAATGCGCAGGTCAATGTGCAGGCGCTGGCGCAGGGGCAGGTTGTGCATGATGTCTTCAATTATGTGGCAAGCGACGGCATCGCCGACACGGCGTCGCTGCTCGACATCACGATTACCGGCACGAACGACGGCCCGGTGGCGGTCGCCGATAGTGCGGCGGTCGATGAGAACCAGGCGGTCGTCATCGACGTGCTGGCGAACGATACGGACGTGGACAACGGCCATGTGTTGACGCTGACGGCAGCGCAAGCACCGGCTGGCAAGGGCATGGTCAGCGTGGTGGGTAACCAGTTGGCATTCGATCCCGGCAGTGACTTTGATCATCTGGCGCAAGGTGCGACGGAACAGGTGAGCTTGTCGTACACGGTCCAGGATGAGTTCGGCGCCGCATCGGATGGCTCGGTTACGCTGACGGTGACCGGCACCAACGACGGGCCGATCGCGGTGGTCGATAGTGCTGCCATCGACGAGAACCAGGCGATCGTCATCGACGTGCTAGGTAACGACACGGATGTGGATGACGATCATGTATTAACTCTGATCGCGGCAGCAGGGCCGGTTGGCAAGGGAACGGTGAGTGTGACGGGCAACCAGTTGGTGTTCGATCCGGGCAGCGACTTCGACCATCTGGCGCAAGGTGCGACGGAGCAGGTGGCGCTGTCGTACACGATGCAGGACGAGTTCGGCGCAACGTCGGGCGCCATGGTCACGCTGACAGTAACGGGGACCAACGATGTGCCGGTTGTGGCGGCCGATACCGGTGCGGTAGTCGAAGATGCGCAACCCGACATGATGACCGGCAATGTGCTGGTCAACGACAGCGACGTCGATGCAGGAACCGTACTGGTGGTCGGCAATCCGGGGAACTATACCGGTGTCTACGGCATGCTGACGCTGAATGCCAACGGCAGTTACAGCTACGTGCTGAACAACGTGCAGGCGCTGGCGCAAGGCCAGGTCGTGCACGACATCTTCAATTACACGGCAAGCGACGGCACGACCGAAACGACGTCGCTGCTCGACATCACGATCACCGGTACGAACGATGCTCCGGTGGCAGTGGTCGACAACGCATCCACTGGCGAGAACCAGCCCCTCGTGATCGATGTGCTGGCCAACGATACGGATGCGGACGACGGGTATGTATTGACGCTGGTTTCCGCTACGACACCGGCAGACAAGGGCAGCGTGAGCGTGATTGACAATCAACTGATATTCGATCCCGGCAGCGACTTTGCTGACCTGCTGATGGGAACGGAAGAGTCGGTAACGCTTAGCTACACCGTCCAGGACGAATTCGGCGCAAGCTCGGATGCCACCGTCACCTTGACGATCGCCGGTGTCAAGAATCCGGATACAGAAGTCAGCCCGGCCACCATCAGCGACGTGATCGGCACGGATACTGGCGCGACAGCGACGATCGGCAATGGCGGAAGCACGAAGGATACGACGCTGGGGATTTCGGGATTGGCAGAAGAGGGCAGTACGGTCGAGATTTTCGATGGTGCGGGTAGCCTGGGCTATGCGACTGTTGACGGTTCGAACTGGACTTTCACGACTCCGATGCTAGCCGACGCGACCCACAGCTTTACGGCAAAGGTGACGGACGCAGCGGGGAACATTGCCATCACCTCTGCAGTTACGGCGACCGTGGATACCCAGGCGCCGACGCTATTAGTCGGCACGCCCGGTTCCAATACTACGGCAGTGGGGATGGGCGGCAATATCGTGTTGACGTTCAGCGAAGCGGTGGTCGCTGGAAGCGGCAATATCATCATCAGTGATGGCGCTGGCGACACCCGCGTGATTGCGATCACCGATGCCGGTCAGGTGACCGTAAGCGGCAATATATTGACGATCAGTCCGACGTCGGATTTGAAGGCTGACACAAACTATTCCTTGCAATTGGATGGCGGGGTGGTCAAGGATGTGGCAGGGAATGCCTTTGGGGGGATTGGCAATGCAAGGACATTGAACTTCTTTGCGGTGGGTTTTAGCAAACTCGCATTGGCGGACCTGGATGGCAGCAATGGCTTTCGACTGGACGGAGGCGCATACGAATATGCAGGCACCAAGGTCAGTTCTGCAGGGGATGTCAACGGTGATGGGTATGACGATGTGATGATTGGTGCGAGCAACGGCCTTAGGGATAGTACTGGACCAGCTACAAGTTATTTGGTATTCGGGATGGCCTTTGGCTTTGCACCGAACATTGATCTGTCGACGCTTGAAGGTAACGATGGTTTTCGCATGGTTGATTCTGTACTTGTGGATCCTAGAGAGGTGAATGCAAGTTCGGCAGGGGATGTGAATGGCGACGGATTCGCCGATATGTTCATTAGTGCTAATGGTTATGATTCGAGAGGAATATACTCGATTACAAGGTATGTGGTATTCGGAAAGGCATCTGATTTTTCCGACAAAATGTCGCTTTCAAGTCTTGATGGCAGCAACGGGTATCATCTTAACGACGTGATGCGTGAGGCTGCAGGTTTCAGAGGAGAATCAGCGGGAGACGTCAATGGTGATGGTTTTGACGACCTAATCGTTGGCGCACATGGTGCCAGTTGGCAGGGGTATCTTTCTGGATCCGCCTATATCGTGTTTGGCAAGGGATCTGGATTTGAAGCGAGTGTGAACTTGTCGAGCGTCGATGGTAGTAACGGGTTTCGTCTCGATGGCGTAACGGCAGGGGATCAAACTGGTTTCGCCGTGAGTTCTGCAGGTGATATAAATGGCGATGGCTATGATGATTTGGTGATTGGTGCGATGGATGCCGATCCGAATGGAGTGTATTCATCTGGGTCGACATATGTAGTATTTGGAAAAGCGAGCGGCTTCAGTGCAAACATGCCACTGTCGAGTCTGAGCGGTAGCAATGGCTTCCGTTTGGACGGCGTCGCGCTTAGTGAAGTTTCAGGTTGGACGGTGAGTTCAGCTGGTGACGTGAACGGAGATGGCTTCAAAGACTTAATTGTTGGCGCTGTTGGCGCCAAACCGCATGGGACATTCTCAGGGTCAAGTTACGTTGTGCTTGGTAAAGCCGATGGTTTCGACGCAACCATTAACTTATCCACCTTGGATGGTGGTAATGGTTTTCGTCTGGATGGTGTGGCAATCGCCGATTGGTCCGGATTGTCGGTGAGTGCTGCAGGTGATATTAATGCCGATGGCTACGATGACGTAGTTATTGGGGCTTCCAATGCAGATCCGAACGGTTCGACTTCGGGGTCTAGCTATATCGTTTATGGCAAAGCATCCGATTTCAGCGCGACGATGGAGTTGTCGAGTTTGGATGGTAGCAACGGATTTCGTGTAGATGGTGTTGCTGCTAGCGATATATCCGGTGTTAGCGTGAGTTCTGCTGGAGATATCAACGGCGATGGCTTTGATGATTTGATGATTGGCGCACCGAGGGCGGATTCGAACGGAACCGATTCGGGAGCAGGTTATGTAATGTTCGGTGGCGATTTCACTCATTCAGTCAATTTCCTTGGTACCGCCGCCGCCGATACGCTGCTAGGGACTGTGAATGCCGAGAACTTTGTGGGGGGAATCGGCAACGATACCCTGAAGGGCGGAGGCGGCGCCGACGTATTCTACGGCGGCGCAGGCAACGACATCATCGCCATCTCCGATCTGGCATTCCGCCGTGTCGACGGCGGCAACGGCAGCGATACCTTCCGCTTGGACGGTGCCGGCATGAACTTCAACCTCGCCAATTTCCATAACAGGATTTCCGGCATTGAGGCCATCGATCTCACCGGCACCGGCAACAACAGCCTGACCTTGAACGCGCTGGAAGTGCGCAATCTTTCCGATACCAGCAATACGCTGAAAGTCACCGGCAACGCGGGCGATACCCTGCATTACGGCACCGGATGGACGGATGGGGGCATTGCAGGGGGATTTCATACCTATACGCAGGGAACGGCGATTCTGCTGGTCGGTACGGCGGTCACGGTGTCGGTTTAGGTCGTGGAGTATCAGGTATCCGGTTCAGTCTCGGAGTTCTATTGAAGGTTGGGTATGCGGGTGACGGCGGGGTACTGGTTGCGGCTCTCACCCCCGGCCCTCGCTTCGTTCGAGGGTGGAGGGTTACCCGCAAGTCCGCGTAGCGGTTTCTCCCTTCTCCCGCAGGCGGGACGAAAGCGGGGTTTCGCAAAGCATGCTTTGCGCCGCTGTAGCCGGATTGGCTTGCAAGCCAATCCGTGGGGCGCGGAGCGAGAGCTGGGGGATGAGGGCGCCTGCCAAGACACGCGCCGGACATCTGAAGCTGGCGCATCAAGCAATCGGAATGAGCAATGTTGAGCGAACTTGTTGAGTCAGCGCTCTTGCGGGCGCCCTCACCCCCGGCCCCTCTCCCGCCTGCGGGAGAGGGGAGCAAAGCGCGGCTTCGCGACAACGTCCTTGTCGACAAAATTATTCCGGACAGCAGTGTGTGCAGGCGGCGAGACATAGGCAGGTGATTGGACAAGCGCCGCATGGATTCCCGCCTTCGCGGGAAAGACGGGGATTTTTTACCGTTGTTCGGCATGCGCATCCTTAAGTTGGCACCTATGCCCTCGACCTCTCGCCCCGCCCGCGGGAGAGGGGAGCGAGGTGGGGCTATGGCTGGAGGAAGCGGTGTTTCTCCATTGTTCAGGCGGCTCCAATGGCACCGGGCAAGGATTGAATCGCAAACCACGTCATGCCGATCAGGAAGTGGCCCCGGCCAGGCATGAGCAGTTGACTCATTCGGTTGCCTGTTCTTGTGCACCGAACGCGAGCGTTGCCTTGATCAGCGCATCGATGTCGGCCTGGGTGGTGCGGTGATTGAAGAGCGCCGCTCGAATCGCGAGCCGGCCGTTGACCAGGGTGGTGGATGGCGCGGCGATTCCGGATTCCTGCAGTGCGATGACGATGGCACCGTTGACGCGGTCGGGGTCGTTGCAGCGGTAGCCGAAGCACACGATGTTCAGCGATACCGGTGCCAGCAGTTCCAGTGCGGGTTCTTCCGCGATCCGCCGTTCCAGGTAGCGGGCCAGCGCGCAGGTGCCCGAAATCACCTTTCCGAGCTTGTCCGCTCCGTAGGCCTTGATGGCGAACCAGGTCTTGAGCGCACGGAATCCGCGCGACAGGTCGGGGCCGAAGTCGCAGGGCCAGGGCGGCACGGCGGCGGCCATGCCGCGCTTTTCCCTTGCCAAGTAGGCGACGGGAGCGGAAAAGGTGTCGTGGTGGAGCGTGCCGTCGCGCACGAGGATAAATCCGGCGTCGTACTGGACTTGCGCCCATTTGTGGAAATCGAAGGCGATCGAGTCGGCGCGTTCGATGCCGGCCAGACGGGGGGCGATGTCGGGCGCCATCATTGCTAGGGCACCGTAGGCGCCGTCGACGTGGAACCATAGGCCGTGCCTGGCTGCGATGTCCGCAATGGTCGACAGGTTGTCGACCGCGCCGGTGTCGACGGTGCCGGCCGTGCCGGCGATGAAGAAGGGCGTGAAACCATGGCTGCGGTCGCAGGCGATTGCGTTTTCCAGGGCTGTCAGGTCCATTTCGCCGCGCGCATCGGTCGGGATGATGCGCAGGGTGCCGGTACCCAGACCGGAGAGGTCGAACGCCTGCGCCACGCAGGCATGCGCGGCGGCCGAGGTGTAGGCGGCGAGGCGAACGTCGTTGCCGGCAACGCCGCTGATGCGCACGCCGGCGCCGAGCGCGGCGGTTCGGGCGACCCAGACGCCGATCAGGTTGGCCATCGAGGTTCCGGTGACGAACAGGCCGCCGGCGGTTTCGGGAAAGTTGAACAACTCGCGTACCCAGCGCAGCACTTGCCATTCCACTTCCACGGGGATCTGGTCGCGTCCGCCGACGTTGGCGTTCAATCCGGCCGCCAGCATTTCGGCGAGCATGCCTACCGGTGTGCCGCCGCCTTGTACCCAGCCCATGAAACCCGGGTGCGCGTTGCCGATCGCATAGGGGAGGATGTTTTGCATGAAGGTTTGATGAATTTCCGTCAGGCTGGACGGGTCGCGCGGAAGCGAGGAGTGGAAGGACTCGCGCACCTGTTGCGGAGCCGGCTGCCATACCGGGCGGTCGCGCAGGTTCTGCATGTAGTCGAAGATGTCGTCGAGCATGCGATGGCCCTGGTCGCGCAGTTCCTGCCAATCGGATGGGTCGAGTGTGTGTTGAGGTGTCGGTTGCATGTTGTTTCCTGGGGAGGAGGCCGGGCAGTTACTGCGAAACGGCCGCCGTGCTGGAGCATGGATGGTCCTTTCCGGGTGTGGGAAGGGTGCTCCTTTTGTTTTTCGATATTCAGTTAGTGGTTTGGCATGCTTTGGTTTTTCGGGCTGGGCGTGGATGCGCTCTGTAAGGCTTTGCCCCCACGTGCGGGAGGTATCCGGCGAGGTGGTGTGGGGTTATGCGAACGCAAGCGCTGATTCGACCTCACTACCCCCTCCCTAACCCTCCCCCTTGCAGGGGGAGGGAACCTTACGGAGCGCATCTTTACGCAATCTGAAAACTCAAGCGTGACGGGCCATCAATTCAGCTGGGAGGGCCACCAGCGGCCTGTAACGATCAATGAAGCCAAACCCGGAATATACGGGTTTTCTTCATTCCTTGAATAGTAGCGGGAGTTTTGATGTCGATCTGACAAGCAGCGCTCAGTCGGCTGCGATCACCCGGTTTTTTCCGGCGCGTTTGGCTTTGTACAGCGCGTCGTCGGCGCGCTTGATCAGTGCCTGCTGGTCTTCATTCGGCGTGCGCAGCGCGACGCCGGCGCTGAAGGTGATGAGCAGGCGCTGGTTGTCGTGCATGAAGATGCGCTTGGTGAGTTCGCGTTGCAGGCGGGTGACGGTTTGCACGGCTTCGTCGAGCGGGGTGTCGGGCAGCACGATCAGGAATTCTTCGCCGCCGAAGCGGGCGATGATGTCCATCGTGCGCAGGGTGTCCTTGACCACGCGCACCAGGTGGATCAGCGCCTCGTCGCCGGCGGTGTGGCCGTAGGTGTCGTTGAGGCGCTTGAAATCGTCGAGGTCGAGCAGGGCGATGCAGAGCGGCGCCTGGCGGCGCTCGGCGCGCGCGACTTCGCGTTCGAAGGCGTCGTCGAGTCCGCGCCGGTTGAGGCTGCCGGTCAACTGGTCCTCGCGCACCAGTTCGCTCATCTGTTCCAGCTTGGATTCGAGTTCGACGATGCGGGCTTCGGCTTCCTGCACTTCCTGGCGCGCTACGACCATTTCGTCGCGGGAGCGCAGCGCTTCGGTCTGCGCGATCTTGGTGTCGCGCATCACGTCTTCGAGGATGCGGTTCAGCTCGTTGATGCCTTTGGCCTGGCTGATCTTCTGGGAGTACTGGTCGATCTTCTCGTGGTAGTCGCCGGTGCTGACGGCCACCGCGCCGAGGCGGTCGATGAAGGTGATCATCATGTTCTTGACCGTGACCTTGGCTTCCTTGAGGCTGTGCTTGAGCATGCCCTGCTTGTAGATCACTTCCTTCAGGCTGCGCGTGGCGTCGACCAGCGCGCTGTGGCTGAGCGGGCCGCTGAGCAGGTCTTGCACGTTGGCGATCTGGCCGCTGAGCCAGGAGTCGTCATCGAGCAGTTCACCGACGTTCTCGAGCAGGAGCCGGAACAGGCGCAGCAGCAGTTCGTGCTCCTCGGCCATGTCTTCGCTCTTCATCTCGATCTTGAAGCACAACTGCTTCAGGCGCGTGCTGACCTCATTGAGGGCGGGTTCGGTGCCGGTTTCCTTGACGGTCGCCGCCAGCGCTTCCGATTCCTGGGCCAGGGCGGGGGCGTTGCGCAGCAGCGATCCGACTGCCAGCGTCAAGGTCCGCACCAGCAATTCGCGCCACATCTGCAGTTGCCGTGACTCCATGGCGGGGGCCAGTGCGACGGCCGCCTGGCGCGGCTTGGCGGCGAGCGTGACGTTGGTATCGACCAGTGCGATGGCGTCGGGCCGTTGGCTGGGGGCTTCCGGTGTGTCGACCAAGGGAAATGCGCGCCGCTTGCTCGCGGCGGCATCTTCTTGCGCGGGAGGATCCACCAGGGGAATGGTGCTGCTCCTGGGCGGCGGGGAGGCGGATTTGTCTTGCCTGGGGGCCTGTTTCAGATGCCGTTCGACCAGTTGCGACAGGCTTTTGCCGTATTCCTCCCAGTCGCGCCGTTCCGCCGCGCGGCTGAAGCGGGTACCGAAATGCGCGACGTCGTCCGGTGCTCCTGCCAGATTCGCAGCCAGGTCGGCGAGGACTTTTTCCGCGCCGGGTTGCGACTTTATGCCGGCAATTTCTTCATAGATTTCGCGATAGGCGTCGGGTGTAGGGGCGATGCGCCGCGTCGCCAGCCGCCGGAAAGCCTCTCGGGCAATGTCGGCGGGGCTTTGTGCATCCGGCTTTTTTTCTTTGTCTTGCATGGCTCAGCGGCAGGTGAGAGGCAGGCGCCGGGGTCGCCATCGACGGCCGAATCTGCCCTTGAAAATGTTGCCACTTTACGATTTCTGACAGGAAAAGAGAAGCGGAAAAAATGCCGCAAAGACAGGCAGGCTCCGGCGTCTTACGGAATCCGGTTTTTGCTGTCAGGATTGCCCTCATCTTTCCGGATGGTGTTGGCGATTTGACTACGAATGGGCCGCGTTCACTCCACCAGATGGTTCTTGATTGCGTAGTGCGTGAGTTCCGCGTTGTGACGAAGTTTCATTTTTTGCAATAGCCGCGAGCGGTACATGCTGATGGTCTTGACCGACAGCGTCAGTTCGGCCGCGATGTCGCTGACGGTCTTGCCCGAGGCGATCATGATCAGGGTCTGGTATTCGCGGTCGGACAGCGTTTCGTGCGGCGGCACTTCGCGGTTTTCGTCGCTGACCTGGTTTGCCAGTTCCTGCGCCAGCGCCGGGCTGACGTACTTGCGGCCGGCGGCGACTTGGCGGATGGCGTCGACCAGTTCGGCCGGCGCGCTCTGCTTGTTGAGGTAGCCGGCGGCGCCGGCCTTGAGCGAGCGGATCGCGTACTGGTCTTCGCGGTGCATGGACAGCATCAGCACGGCGAGCCGGGGGCATTCCTTCTTGACCTGCTTGAGCACTTCGATGCCGCTGCGGTCGGGCATGGAGATATCGAGCAGCAGTACATCCGAGTCGCCCCTGCGCGCAAGTTTTACCGCATCGTTGCCGTTTTCGGCGTGGCCGGCAACGACGATGTCCTTGGTATCGGCCAGGATCTGTTTCAGGCCTTCGCGTACGATCGCATGGTCGTCGGCGATCAATATTCTTATTGTTTCTTTAACTGTCATGATGCTGGTCTCACAGGGTTTTCCGAGAGAGGAATCTTGAGTGCAACTTCTGTGCCTCCGCCTGAAACGGCAGATACCGATAGTTGTCCGCCGAGCGCACTGGCGCGTTCGATCATGCCGCGGATGCCAAAGGATTTCGGTTTGAGGCGGTCGTTGCCGGCAATACCGCGGCCGTTGTCGATAACTTCCAGTCGCACATTGCGGTTGCTGCGCACCAGGTGTACCTCGACCCGGGTCGCCTGCGCATGTTTCCCGATATTGGTAAGCGCTTCCTGAAAAATGCGAAACAGGGCCGTGGCCTGATCCGGATGCAGTTCGATTTCCTTCTTGGTGTTGACACGGCAGGGAATGCCGAACTGCTTCTCGAATTCCCTGGCTTGCCAGTTGATCGCGGCGACGATGCCGAAATCGAGAATGCCCGGACGCAGGTCGACCGAGATACGGTGGATCGCCTCGATGGTGCGGTCGACCAGCGCATCGACATAGTCGGTCTTTTCCGCCAGCGCCGTGTCGCCGGCGGGCAGGCGCTTCCTGACCAGCGCCAGCGCCATCTTGATCGCGGTCAGGTTGCCCCCGAGGTCGTCATGGATTTCGCGCGCGATGCGGGTGCGTTCGTTTTCCTTGACCGTTTCGACGTGCGCGGACAGTTCCGCCAGTTGCGCGCGCGAACGCTTGATTTCGCCCTGCTCCAGCTTGCTCTGCGTGATGTTGGTCATGATGCCTTCCCACTGCAGACCTTCGCCGGGCAGCGCGCGCGGCGTCGAGCGCAGGTTGATCCACTTGATGTCTTTCCACTTCTCGATCCAGATGCGGCCTTCCCAGTTCCAGGCCTTCATGTCGGCGGCGGAGGCGGCCAGCGAGTCGAGATAGGATCGCCGGTCGTCCAGCAGGATCAGGCCGAGGAATAGCTCCGGATCGCTGCGCAGGCGTTCGGCGGTGATGCCGAGCAGTGCGTGACAGCCTTCGCTCAGGTAGGGAAAGGCGATGCTGCCGTCGGGCCTTTGCAGAAACTGGTAGACCAGGCCGGGCGTGTTCGACACGATCGCGCGGAAGCGCGCTTCGCTCAGGCGCAGCGCCTTGGCCGATGCGTGGCGCGCGCTGATGTCGTTGCCGATGGCGATGTAGACCGGCGCGGCGCCGGTCTCGCAGTAGAACAGGCGGAATTCGATCGGATAGGTCGAGCCGTCCTTGCGCGTGTGGATGGTGTCCAGCGATGCGCGGCTGGCGCGGCCGCAGCGCAGCGGCAGCAGGATGTTTTCCAGGACTTCGCGCGATACGCTGCGGGCGAGGTCGAGCGGCGTCATGGCAGCCAGTTCGGCGGCGGAATAGTGCAGGTTCTTGCGCGCCGTCTGGTTGGTTTGCACGAAGCGCAGGCTGTCGCAATCCACGACGTAGATTTCGCTGAACGAGCCCTGCATCACAATGGGCAGCCACTGCGCCTGCATCATGTCGGATGTTCTTCCCTTGTGTTCAAAACGGCGGCGGTCTCAGCCGGCTGCGGCGCGTGCGCCGGCCTGCATGTCGAAAGCGGATTGCGGCGGCGTCCATTGCCGCAGCCAGCCGGCCAGCTGGTCGGCCGGCATCGGCTTGCTGATGAAATAGCCCTGTCCCTGGTCGCAGCCCATCCTGGCCAGCAATTCCCAGGCTGCGATGGTTTCGATGCCTTCGGCAACGACCTTCAGTCCCATGTTGTGGCCGAGGTCGATGGTCGAGCGTACGATTTTCGCATCGTCGGCATCGCTTTCCATTTTCAGCACGAAGGACTTGTCGATCTTCAGCTCGTGCACCGGCAGGCGCTTCAGGTAGGCTAGCGATGAATAGCCGGTGCCGAAGTCGTCGATCGACAGATCGACCCCCATCGCGTCCAGCCCTTCCAGCGTCTGCTGCGCGCGCACCGGGTCGTCCATGATCGCGCTTTCGGTGATTTCAAGGCAGAAGGAGGAGGGGACGAGTTGGTGGCGCGCGAGCACTGCGGCAAACCTGGCCGGCAGCTCGGGGTCGAGCAGGTCGCGCGTCGACAGGTTGGCCGACATGCGCAGTGGCGTGCCGGCTGCCGCCAGTTCGGCGCACACCCGCGCCGCTTCTTCCAGCACCCAGCGCGTCAGGATGCGGATGAAGCCGGTCTGTTCCGCAAACGGAATGAAATGGTCGGGGAACACCATGCCGCGTTCCGGGTGGACCCAGCGCACCAGCGCTTCCAGGCCGACCACCTTGCCGCTGACGAGGTCGACCTTCGGCTGCACGTACAGCCTGAACTGGTTTTCCTCGACGGCGCGGCGCAGCTCGCTCAGCAGCGACAGGCTTTGCTGGCTGCCCTTGTCGATCGCTGGGTCGTACACCACGGCTTCGTTGCCGCCGGTCTTGGCGGCATACATGGCGACTTCGACGCGGCTCAGCAGCGATTCGGCATCGGCGCCATGTTCCGGGAAACCGGCGATGCCGATGCTGGCGCCGAGGTCAACGTTCTGCTCTTCGAGCGAGATCGGGGTTTCCAGCGACTTGAGGATGCGCGCGGCGACTGTCCGCGCCTCGGTGACGTCCGCATGCGGCAGCAGCACCGCGAATTCGTCGCCCCCGAGGCGCGCGATCCGGTAGGACTCGCAGCCGGTTTGCGTCTGCAGCCGTTGCGCCACCTGCCGCAGCAAGGCATCGCCGAAGCTGTGCCCCATCACATCATTGACATGCTTGAAGCGGTCGAGGTCCATCATCAGCACGTGGCCGGCGCCGTTGCTCTTGCGCGCTTCGTTCAGTGCTTCATTGAGCAGATTGACGAACTGGGCGCGGTTGGGCAGGTCGGTGAGCGTATCCCAGTACGCCAGCCGCCGGATCTCCAGTTCACGATTGGAGATGCCGTCGCGCATGGCGGCAAAGGCCCTCGACAGATCGCCGATCTCGTCGTCGCGGCGGATCTCGATCTGGCCGTGATAGTCGCCGGCGCCGAGCCGCTTGGCGGTTTCGCCCAGCTGCCGTAGCGGGCCGGTAATGCGCTTGGCCATGAAGATGCTGCCGATCACTGCGACCACGATGCCGATCGCGGTCAGGACCAGCAGGTTGAACTGGAGCTGCCGGTACGGCGCCACCGCTTCGCTGATCGAGCGTTGCAGGACGACGACGACTTTCTGCCCGGAGTCTTGCGCGAGTTGCAGCACGCGCGCGCTGTAGTCGCTGTCGCCGATTCGCAGTTGCGGCACGAACGTGGCGCCCGATGCGATCGACTGCAGGGCCTTCGCCAGCGTTGCGCCATTTTGTTCCGGCAGGGTGGTCGCGTCGGTCATCCAGCGTCCATCCTTGCTGCTGGTGAGGATCGACACCTGCAGAGACGACAGCGATAGTTCCCGCATGTCGGCCGCAATGCGCTGTTCGATCGCGAACGCCATCGCTACCCAGGCGATGGTGACCGGCGCCTTGACCGGCACGACAACGATTTCATACGGATGATTGTCGACAATGGCGGTGCCGCTTGCGCTGCCGTTCTGTTCGGCGCGGTCGATCAGTTGCAGGACCGATTTTTCCAGGCTGCTGCTGACGGCGCTGATGGTCGAGGTCTTGACGGCGCGGTCGAGCCCGATCAGCATCGCATGCGACGCCTCGATGCGTTCGCCATGGTTGGTCAGCGCCGATTCGATGGTTTCGCGGTCGTCGGTGGCGATGGCCTGCTTGAAGCCGTAATTGGAGGCGAGCAGGATCGCTCCCTGGACCAGTTTCTGCTCGTACTGGTCGAGCAGGTTGAGGAACACCCGCTCGCCGACAATCAGGTCTTCGCGGATAGCCGCGCGCGCGTTTTCATGGATGCCGGTCTGGATCGAGAAAAATCCGGCCATTTGCACTGCAAGTATCAGTACCAGAAACAGGATGACGATACGGCTTTCGAGGCTGCGCAAGCGCATGTAACTGTCCTAACGTGCTTTCGTGTTCAGGGTCATGGCGACGGCGATGTCGGCCGTGCCGCCGCCGTGGAGGTCGAGCGGCTGCTCCGATGGCGCGGCGCCTGGCGGCAAGTCGTAGTGCCAGGCTTTCAGGCTGTATTTACCGGGCGGCAGATCGTCCAGCCGGATCTTGCCCGCGGCATCGGTCTTGCCGAAGTAGGGCGTCGGCGCGACGATGATGTAGGCGACCATCTTGTCGTGGATATTGCAGCCGATGACAACGATGCCCGGCTTGTCGAAACCGATCGGGTTGGGCGATTCGCCGGCGTACAGCTTCAGGTCGAACATCTTGGCCGGCGACAGCGAGTACACATGGTGGCGCACCGTGTCGTGGTTGGGGAAGGAAACGCTGGTGCCGGACTGGATGACCGTCACCGGCGGCAGGAACTTGCGGCCTTTCTGTTCGATTTCCACGGTTTTGGCCGACCTTGCGCTGACCGGGCCGGACGCCGGTTCCGCATAGACGGCGGCGTCGGCGAGCGGCTGGCCGGCGGCGTCGCTGACCTGGACGTTCAGGCTCGCCGCCGAGACGGACCATGCGGTTCCGGCAAGGGCGCTCAGGAGGGCGGTACGCGCGACGGCCGGCAGCCGGCGACCGGTGCGGAGAGAATGGGGGAGGATGGCTTGCTTCATTTCGTCACCACACCTTTCTTCATGGGGCCGAGCAGTTGCAGTGGTTCTTCCATTCTTGTTGTCTCGGGTAGCGGTTGGAAATGGGGGCAGTCGGGCGTGCAGGACAGAAATAATTGCCTGGCCGACTTTATCACAAAGGATTTTGATTACAACCGGGGGCCGGCGAGGCTTGGGGAAAATCCGGAAAGCCGGAAATATTGTTGGTTGCAGCCGACATGGAACGCCTGTTGCCGAGAGGTATGAATTTCTGTTGGCACGGGGGCTTCCATTGTTTGTTGAATAGGTGCTATACTTTCGTTTTACGCGGCTGTAGCTCAGCTGGATAGAGTACTTGGCTACGAACCAAGGGGTCGTGGGTTCGATTCCTGCCAGCCGCACCAGTAGCACGAGGGGTTGCAAGTTCATTCTTGCAACCCCTTTTCCGTTTACGCTGCCGCACCACATCCCGCATCGCGCGATATTGCATATAGTCCATTTTCGCTTCCCGCTCCTGCTGTCTTGCATTCGCAGCGTGGGACGCAACCAACACTTTCATGCGCAGTTTCAGATTTTTCCGGCCTTCGCCGGATGAAGGTTGCTTTGAAAAAAACTTATGATAAAGTCGGCCGGAGAAACTTTCCTCGCATCCACTTTCCAAAGCCGAAAAACAAGAAATGAACCCATCCCTCCAGCTCAGGCATCGCTGCGGACAACTGGCATTGGTCGTCTGCATCGCGTTGACCGGATGCGCAACGCAGCAGCCTGAACCGAAACTGTTCGATCGCCTCGGCGGTTTGCCGGCGATCACCGCCGTTGTTGACAAGACGTTGGACAGCGCGGCGCACGACCCACGCACCAGCCACAGTTTCGATGGTGTCAAGTTGGAAGCGGTGAAGCGGAGCGTAGTTGCGCAGATTTGCGAAGCAACCGGCGGTCCCTGCAAATACAAGGGCGACAGCATGCGCGAGGTGCATCAGGGATTGGGCATCACCTCCGCGGAATTCGATGCGTTCGTGCAGCAGTTGATTGCGACGCTCGATCAATTCAAGGTCGGCGAACGCGAGAAGCATGACCTGCTACAGACCCTGGCGCCGATGAAAACCGATATCGTGACGAAATGAACCGACTCACCAAAACTGCGTGTTTTACGCTGGCCCTCATGCTGAGCACCGCCGCGAGCATGGCAGGCGCGGCTTCGATTGTCGTCACGGTGCAGGACGCCGCCGGGCATCCGGTGACCGATGCGGCGGTGTACGCGGAAGCAGCCTCCGGCCAGGTGCTGCCGAAATCCTTGAAGCCAGTCGAAATCGAGCAAAAAGGGCGCAAGTTCCTGCCGCTGGTCACGGTGGTCGAGGTCGGCACCGAGATCGCGTTTCCGAATCACGATACGGTGCGTCATCATGTGTATTCGTTCTCGCCGGCCAAGGTGTTCGAGATCAA